>NZ_DAMDFR010000015.1:0-88342 GCF_032103445.1 Stenotrophomonas sp. | reverse complement strand
AAGGCCGAGCGTGCCGCTGCGGCCAGCGGGACCAAGCCGCCGCCGCGTGCCACCAAGGTGCCGCCGCAGGTGGCCTCCGCGCCGGCCCCGAAGGTCGGCGGGCTGGGCTGGCCGTTGTCGGGCAACCTGCTCGCCCGTTATGGCGGCAAGCTGCCTGATGGCCGCACCAGCAGTGGCGTGCTGATCGGGGCCAACGCCGGCAGCACGGTCACCGCCGTGGCCGATGGCACCGTGGTGTTCTCCGACTGGATGACCGGCTACGGCATGATCCTCATCGTCGACCATGGCAACGGCTACATGAGCCTGTACGCGCACAACGACACCCTGCTGCGCGATGCCGGTTCTGCGGTGAAGAAGGGCGATGCGGTGGCCAAGGTCGGCAATTCCGGCGGCCAGGGCGTCACTGCGCTGTACTTTGAACTGCGTCGCAACGGCCAGCCGGTCGATCCCACCTCGTGGCTGCAGCGACGCTGACGTTCAACGGGAATTTACCCCTGCTTCGCGCATAATCGGGACGATGTTTCCCCGCACACCCTGGAGTGCTTCATGCGCGTAGCCCGTTCCGCCACCTTGCTGCTGGCCCTGCTGCCGGCGCTGTCCTGGGCACAGCAGACCGCACCGGCCGCCCAGAGCGACAGTGACGCAGCCAACAGCGAAGAGGCGGTGACCTCGCGCGTGCCACTGGAAGAGATCCGCCGCTACGTCGGCGTGTACAACGCGGTGCGGGCCGCCTACGTGGACCCGGTGGATGACAAGAAGCTGATGCAGTCGGCCATCCGCGGCCTGCTGCTGGACCTGGATCCGCACAGCACCTATTTCGACAAGGAAGACGCCGAAGCCTTCGACGAACAGGCCGAGGGTGCCTACGAAGGCATTGGGGTCGAACTGCAGCAGCAGCCCGACAACAGCAGCCTGAAGGTGATCGCGCCGATCGATGACACCCCGGCATCGAAGGCCGGCATTCTTGCCGGCGACCTCATCATCGCCATCGACGGCAAGCCGATCAGCGCCATTGAAGCCACCGAGCCGCTGCGCGGCAAGGCCGGTTCCAAGGTCGTGCTGACCATCGTCCGCGAAGGCAAGGCCAAGCCGTTCGATGTGCCGATCACCCGCCAGACCATCCGCGTGACCAGCGTGCGCAGCCGCATGCTCGAACCCGGCTATGGCTATGTGCGCCTGAGCACCTTCCAGGCTGATACCGGTGCCGATTTCCAGAAGCACGTGGCGCAGCTGCAGAAACCGGCCGGCGGCCAGCTCAAGGGCCTGGTGCTGGATCTGCGCAGCAACCCCGGTGGCCTGCTTACCGCCGCCGTGCAGGTGGCCGATGACCTGCTGGAGAAGGGCAACATCGTCAGTACCCGCGGCCGCATCTCGATCAGCGACGCGCGTTTCGATGCCACCCCGGGCGATCTGCTCAACGGCGCACCGGTGGTGGTGCTGACCGACGCCGGCTCAGCCAGCGCGTCGGAAGTGCTGGCCGGTGCACTGCGCGACAACGGCCGTGCGCGCGTGATCGGCAGCCGCACCTTCGGCAAGGGCTCGGTGCAGACCGTGCTGCCGCTGGACAACGGCGATTCGGTCAAGCTCACCACCGCGCGCTATTACACCCCCAGCGGCAAGTCGATCCAGGCCACCGGCATCGTGCCCGACGTGGTGCTGCTGCCGGAGAAGCAGGAGGGCGACGACGATTTGCCGGCCAGCCTCACCGACTACAGCGAAGCCACCCTGCCGGGTCACCTGCGCGGTGATGATGAGGGCGGGGAAGGCTATACCGCCGGCGATGTGCTGCCGGGCGATGGTCCGATCAATGATGCGCTGGCGGAGCTGAAGCAGCCGGGCTCGGTGGCGGCGAAGCAGAAGGCGGATGCGGCGAAGAAGCCGGCGTCGGAACCCAAACCCGCCGCAGAAACCAAACCCGCTCCGAAACCCTGACGGTAGCGCCGAAGAGAACGGCAGGAGCCGTTCTCAACGTCACGCAGCGACGGCCCGAAGGGTGCCCGCCAGGACGGCGGGCATATCGTTGGCCGGCCCTCGTGAACGTCGGAATCACCCCGTGGGCCGGCCAACGGCCGGCGCTACCGGTTCAAAACCCGTGGCGTTTGCGCAATCGCCGCGCAATCGCCGCGCGCACATACACCCCATACATCAGCCCGAACGCAAACCCGGCAATGTGCGCCCACCAGGCCACCATGCCGAAGCTCGGGCCGATGTAGGCGAACACCACCTGCAGCGCCGCCCACACCCCGATCAGCAGGTAGGCCGGCGCACGCACGAACTCCAGGAACAGCCCCAGCGGGATCACCACGCCCAGGCGCGCCCCCGGGAACAGCGCCAGGTAGGCACCAATCAGCGCCGACACCGCGCCACTGGCCCCGATGATGATCTGGTCCGGATTACCCATGGTGTAAATGGCGGTCAGGTTCGAGATCGCCCCGCCCACCAGGAACAACAGGATCAGCCGCCACGGCCCCAGTACCCGCTCGGCCGGCAGCCCGAAGATCAACAGGAACACCAGGTTGCCCAGCAGGTGTGACCAGTCCGCGTGCAGGAACAAGGCGGTGAACAAGCGCAGCACGCTGCCGTCCTGCAGCGTCGCCCACCAGTCCTGTGGATGGGTCAGCCCGGTGGACAGGGCACCCCAGTCCAGCCACAGGCTGCGGCGGGCGTCGCCCGGCCGCGAAATCGACCACAGGAACGCCAGCCACAGCGCCGTGAAAAGCAGCGGCGTGGCCCAGCGCAGGGCGGTTTTTCGGCGGGAGGGCAGGGAGACGAACATGGTGGTGCAGCCTAACCCGGAGCAGGTCTGAGCGGGGTAAGGAGGCGTTCAGGCTGAATGGCCGAATACGCCTATCGCGTTATTGTTTCATTAACCGGTCTGGGTATACTCGCATACGGCGTCGTATGTCGGGAGGGGACTCCGGCGCATGTTTTCCGGCCTTTGCGGGTGGGAAAGCGTGCAGGCGCGCGTTGCCAAACATCACCGCAAATCCGGAGAGTAAAAACGATGCAAACCGCTTCCACGCTTGCCCGCGTCACCGCCCTGGCCGTCGGCATCGCCGGTGCCCTGGCCGTTGGCCACGTTCACGCCGCCGCCTTCCAGCTGAAGGAAAACAGCGCCAAGGGCCTCGGCCGCGCCTTTGCCGGTTCCGGCAGCGCCGCCGGCGACGCCTCGATCATCGCCGTCAACCCGGCCGGCATGCGCCAGCTGGACGGCACCCTGGTCCAGGGTGACCTCAGCGCCATCAGCTTCAAGGCCGAATTCGAAGGCACCGGCCGCAAGCCGACCGGCCAGCCGCAGACCGGCGGTGACGGCGGCGACGCCGGCATGATCGCCCCGGTTCCGGCCGCATACTTCCACATGCCGATCGGCGAAAAGGCCCACTTCGGCGTCTCGCTGACCGCACCGTTCGGCTTCAAGACCGATTACGACAACGGTTGGGTGGGTCGCTACAGCGGCCTGAAGACCGACCTGAAGGCCATCGACCTGGGCTTTGCTGCGTCGTATGACGTCAACCCGTACGTGTCGTTCGGCGCTTCGGTGTTCGTTGAGCACCTGACCATCGAACTGAGCAACAACATCGACTTCGGCACCGCGCTGGCCCAGTCCCGCGTTCCGGGCTTCGCCCCGGGCAGCGCCGACGGCAAGCTGACCATGGAAGGCGACAACAACGCGGTGGGTTGGACCGTGGGCGGCCTGTTCAGCCCGAACGACGACACCCACATTGGTATCAGCTACCGTTCCAAGGTCGAGCACAAGATCACCGGCGGCGACGCCACCTTCGACGTGCCGCCGGCGGCTGCACAGGTTCTGGCCGTGGCTCAGCCGGGCCGCTTCGTGACCACCTCGGGCAAGACCACCGTGACCCTGCCGGCTTCGGCCACGATCAGCGTCACCCACAACTTCACCGACCGCTTCACCATGATGGCCGACGTCACCCGCACCGCGTGGTCGACCGCGTTTGACAGCGTCACCATCGACTACGGTTCGGCCCAGCCGGATTCGGTGCTGGACTTCAGCTACCGTGACACCACTTTCGCTTCGATCGGTGGCGACTACAAGCTGAACGACACCGTCACCCTGCGCGCCGGTGTGGCCTACGACCAGACCCCGACCACCGACGCCCACCGCGACGTGCGCGTGCCGGACACCAGCCGCAAGTGGCTGTCGTTCGGTGTGGGCTGGACCCCGTCGGCCAACACCGAATACAACTTCGGTTACACCCACCTGTTCACCAGCGACCCGAACGTGAACATCGGCGGCACCACCAACAACCAGGGCAACTCGCTGCAGGGCAAGTACAAGGTCCGTGGCGACGTGCTGGCCGCTTCGTTCCAGTACAAGTTCTAATTGAACTGAGCTGGAAAAAAGGCCCCGCTAACGCGGGGCCTTTTTTGTTGCGTACTGACACGCCATGCGTGTCATCGACCCACTCTCAACATTCACCACTCCGCCCCGCCGCATACAACAACCCCTGCCGCAGGTGCGCCTGGAAATCCCGGTTCCGGTAAACCGCCGTGTCGTGCCCCAGCCCGGTGTACCAGCTGCGCCCGCCATCAAACGCATGGCACCACGCAATCGGGTGGTCATCCCCCATCGTCCCGCCCTGGTACATGCGCTCATCCACCGTCGCAATCACCTGCACCGTTCCACGCGGGTTGCTGCGGTAGTTGTACAGCTCATCGCGCACCGGCCAGAACGTGCCCACCGGCTTGCCATCGCGCTCCGGCTGCACCCGGCTGAACTGCAGCCCCTCCGGATGATTGCGGAAGTACGCACCAACCAGCCGTGCGTACCACGACCAGTCGTACTCGGTATCCGCCGCCGAATGCACACCGACAAAGCCGCCGCCGGCGCGGATGAAGCCCTCCATCGCCGCCTGTTGCTCCGCATCGAGCACATCCCCGGTGGTATTGGCGAACACGATCACCTTGTAGCGCGCCAGGTTCGCCGCGTTGAAGTCCGCCGGGTTCTCGCTCTGGTCCACCACCATGCGCTCGCGCCCGGCCAGCAGGCGCAGCGTACTCACCGCAGTGGGGATGGAATCGTGGCGGAACTTCGCCGTATGGGTGAACACCAGTACGCGTTCGGTCGGCGCGGCGCTGGCCGCAGGCACGACGGTCAGGCACATGGCCAGCAGCAGAGGCAGGACATTCGGGCGCATGGGCCGATCATGCCACAGCCGCGTACAATCGCCCCTCACCGTGCGCCCGGCCTTACCCGCGCGCGGCGCACGGACCGCTCGATGCTTCATGACAAGGAAACCGCATGTCGTCTGTTCTGCTTCGCACCACCCTGGCCCTGAGCCTGTCCGCGCTCGCTGCCCCGGCCTTCGCCGCCGGTGACTTCGCTGCCTGCTTCACCCTGACCCCGGGCGTGTCCTGGTCCAACGGCAGTGAAACCCTGTCCATCAGCGAGGCCACCGTGGCCGGCGAGTCCGCACTGGCCGTGACCACCTCCGGTGGTGGCGTCAGCAGCGCTACCGTGCACGACCGCAGCGGCCGCCAGCTGCTCGCCCAGATCCGCTACGGCATTGCCGCCTGGGGCGGCGACGCCGCCGCACCGGTGATGACCGACACCTTTGATCCCGCGCCGACCTTCCCCGCCACCGCCAAGCCCGGCGAGCGTTTCACCGTGACCGGCAAGGGTGAGCGCACGAACCACGCGGAAGACACCGTCACCGATCTCGAGTTCGACGGTTTCTCCGACTACACCTTCGTGGGCTATGAAGACCTCGAAGTCGAGATCGACTTCAAGCCGCGCACCTTCACCAACACCTGCCACCTCACCACGACCTTTGAAGACGGCCGTGCCGAGGCTTGGTACGCGCCCGGCTTTGGCCGCATCAAGTTCAAGCGCTACAGTGGCGACAGCCTGCTGATGAGCGACGAGATCAGCAGCATCGTCAACGAGTAAGGACCGTTCTGCGCGCATGAACCTCGCCGACCCCAACTTCCAGCTGGAAATCGCGGCCAACGTCATGGTCGCAGGCTCGATCCTGCTGGCCGGACGCAACAACGTCCACACCTGGTGGATGGGGATCGTCGGTTGCGCGTTGTTCGCCCTGGTGTTCGAGCACAACCACCTGTACGCCGACATGGTGCTGCAGTTCTTCTTCATCGCCATCAGCGTGCTCGGCTGGTGGCAGTGGCTGCGCGGCGACCACGGTGCGCCGCTGCCCATCACCCGGGTGCGTCCGCGCGCCTGGGTGTGGCTGGTGCCCGTGGCCGTACTGGGCACGTTCGGGTATGGCTGGATGCTGCATCGGCTGACCGATGCCTATGCCCCGTTTGTGGACTCCGCCGTGCTGGTGCTCAGCGTCATCGCCCAGTTCCTGATGATGCGGCGCAAGCTGGAATCGTGGTGGGTGTGGTTGCTGGTGAACAGCATTGCCGTGCCGCTGTATTACAGCCGGGGGCTGCATCTGACGTCGATTCTGTATGTCGGGTTCTGGATCAATGCGTTGGTGGCGTACCGGCATTGGCGCAAGTTGATGGTCGTTCGGTAAAGGCCGCGGTTTCGATCCGGGGTCATGCGCTACCGGGTGTGGGCAATTCCACGGTCGTCGTCTGTCGACCGACGCTACCGGTTCATGGCGCGCCATGACAATCGGATGCCCACCGATCCACGCCATCCACGGAATGCCTCCGACGCGCAGGAGCCGCATGATGTGTTGTGCTGTGGTGTGCTTTGGTAGGGTCGGTCGAAAGACGACCGCACTGAACCCATCAACGCCCGGTAACGCAGCGAAACCAGACGAAGCAACACCCCGGCCAAGAAAGGAAGCCCATGCCCATCACCAAGAAAGGCGATTACTACTACGGCACCGAAGACGCCGACATCGCCGACGAAGTTGCCAGTTACAGCACCTTCAACACCTACATAGCCACCCGCTTCCAACCCGCCACCTGCCCCTGCGGGAGCACGGATTTCCTGCTCCTCACCGACGAAGTAGAAGGTGTCGCAAAGCGCATCTGCGCCGAATGCAGAACCGAAGTTCTGATGGGTGACAGCGCCGATTACATCGAAGGTGCCGAACTCGACAACCACATCTGCGTCTGCGACGAAGAGCGATTCGGCATCACGTCCGGTGTCGCGTTGTATGCCGACAGCAACGATGTGCGCTGGCTGTACATTGGGTGCCGCTGCCGCAGGTGTGACCTGGTGGGAGTGTTCGCACATTGGAAGTGCGAGGGTGGGGATGTGGATGCGTTCGTGGCGAAGTTGTAGCGGCAGCGGTTGATCGCGGCCAACGCCGAAGCGTGGGGTTTGATTTTGATTTCCCGTGGCCGCCGATCACCTGTCGAAGGTGGGGCGGGGTGGGTTTGCGGGACCGTAGAAAACATGGATGTTTTCTACGAGCCCCCATGGATGGGTTTACGGCGTGTCCCGCAAACCCATCCCGGCCCGCCAAACCAGGAAGGCCGTGAACCGAAGGCTGTTCGCACGAATCCGACAGCAGCGGGGCAAGCCCGGCTCTACGTGTCCCCGATCAACAGGGCTGTCGATCGGGGAATGGTGCGTGCGATCAGTCGCCCAGTGTCAGCAGCGATGCGTTGCCGCCGGCAGCCGTGGTGTTCACCGTCACGGTCTTTTCGGTGGCAAAGCGCAGCAGGTAGTGCGGGCCGCCGGCCTTCGGGCCCGTGCCCGACAGGCCCTGGCCGCCGAACGGCTGCACGCCCACCACCGCACCAATCTGGTTGCGGTTCACGTACACGTTGCCCACGTTCACCCGCGACGAGATGCGGTCAACCGTTTCATCAATGCGCGAATGCACACCCAGCGTCAGGCCATAACCCGTGGCGTTGATCTGGTCAATCACCGCATCCAGCTGATCGCCCTTCCAGCGGATTACGTGCAGCACCGGTCCGAAGATCTCCTTGTGCAGCTGGTCCAGGCTCTTCAGCTCGTACGCGCGCGGCGCGAAGAACGTGCCGTGTGCCGCCGCTTCGCTCAGCTCTGCTGCCGCAATCAGGCGTGCTTCCTTCTCCATCCGCACCGTGTGGTCGCGCAGGATCTGCAGCGCGTCCGCATCGATCACCGGACCCACGTCGGTCGACAGCAGACCCGGATCGCCAATCTTCAGCTCCGCCATCGCGCCCGCCAGCATCGTCATCACCTTGTCGGCAATGTCGTCCTGCACGAACAGCACGCGTGCTGCCGAGCAGCGCTGGCCCGCCGAGGTGAACGCCGAACCGATCGCATCCTTCACCAGCTGTTCCGGCAGCGCCGACGAGTCCGCAATGAACGCATTCTGGCCGCCGGTTTCCGCAATCAGCACGCCAATGGCCGCATCACGCGCCGCCATTGCACGGTTGATCGCACGCGCCGTGTCGGTCGAACCGGTGAACGCCACGCCCGCCACGCGCGGGTCGGCGGTCAGCGCCGCACCCACCGTTGCGCCATCGCCCGGCAGGAACTGCACCACGCCTTCCGGCACGCCCGCGTCCAGCAGCAGCTTCACCGCGTAGTAGCCAATCAGGTTGGTCTGCTCCGCCGGCTTGGCAATCACGCTGTTACCGGCGGCCAGTGCCGCGGCGACCTGGCCCAGGAAGATCGCCAGCGGGAAGTTCCACGGGCTGATGCACACGAACACGCCACGGCCATGCAGCTGCAGCTCGTTCGATTCGCCGGTCGGGCTCGGCAGCTTCTCGGCATGGCCGAACTGCTCGCGCGCCTGCTTGGCGTAGTAACGCAGGAAGTCCACCGCCTCGCGCACTTCAGCGATGCTGTCCGGCAGGCTCTTGCCCGCTTCCTTCACGCACAGCGCCATGAATTCCGGCAGGCGCGCTTCCAGCTGGTCGGCCGCGTGTTCCAGAATCGCCGCGCGGCTTGCGGCCGGCGTGCGGTTCCACTGCGGCTGTGCCGCCACCGCGTTCACCAGCGCCTTCTCCACCGTCGCGCTGTCGGCGGCCTGCCACTGGCCCACCACCTGGCGGTTGTCGGCCGGGTTGATCACGTTGATCTGTGCACCGGTCGGCTGTGCGCCCGGCACCAGCGGCGCTGCCTGCCACGGCTTCACCGCCGCGTTGAGCTGCTCGGCCAGAGCGCGCAGATCGTTGTCGTTGGCGAGATTGACGCCCATGGAGTTCTTCCTGTCGTGGTTCTGGCTGCGCAGCAGGTCAACCGGCAGCGGGATTTTCGGGTGCGGAATGGAATCGAACGAAGACACGGCTTCAACCGGATCGCGGATCAGGTCGTCAATGGCCACGTCTTCGTCGGTGATGCGGTTGACGAAGCTCGAGTTTGCGCCGTTTTCCAGCAGGCGGCGCACCAGGTACGGCAGCAGGTCCTCATGCGAGCCCACCGGCGCGTACACGCGGCACGGCACGTTCAGGCGGTTGGCCGGCACCACTTCGGCGTACAGGTCGTCGCCCATGCCGTGCAGCTTCTGGTGCTCGTACTGGCCACCCTTGGCAATCGCCTTCACCGCCGCGATGGTGTGCGCGTTGTGGGTGGCGAACATCGGGTAGATCGCATCGGCGTGGGTGAACAGCCGCTTCGCGCACGCCAGGTACGACACGTCGGTGTTCTGCTTGCGGGTGAACACCGGGTAGGCCGGCAGACCGTCGATCTGCGCGCGCTTGATCTCCGCGTCCCAGTACGCGCCCTTGACCAGACGCACCTGCAGGCGGCGGCCAATGCGGCGAGCCAGGTCGGCCAGGTAGTCGATCGTGTACGGGGTGCGCTTCTGATACGCCTGCACCACCACGCCGAAACCTTCCCAGCCCACCAGCGAGGCGTCGCTGACCACCGCTTCAATGATGTCCAGCGACAGTTCCAGGCGGTCGGTTTCCTCGGCGTCCACCGTGCAGCCAATGCCGTACGACTTGGCCAGCTGCGCCAGTTCCAGCACGCCAGGCACCAGGTCGGCCATCACGCGCGCGCGCTTGGCGTGCTCGTAGCGCGGGTACAGCGCCGACAGCTTGATCGAGATGCCCGGGGCCGAGTTCACGTCGCCGTCCGGACGGCCGCCACGGGCCTTGTGGTCGCCACCGATGGAGTGGATCGCGCGGCGGTAGTCTTCCAGGTAACGCTTGGCGTCCTTCATGGTCAGCGCGCCTTCGCCCAGCATGTCGAACGAATAGCGGTAGCTGGCGTTGTCACCCTTGTGCGAGCGCGACAGCGCTTCGTCGATGGTGCGGCCCATCACGAACTGATGGCCCATGATCTTCATTGCCTGGCGCACGGCCAGACGCACCACCGGCTCACCGACGCGGCCCATCAGGCGCGCGAACGCGCCCGGCACGTCGGCGCGGGTGGCGTCATTGATGTTGACGATGTGGCCGGTGAGCATCAGGCCCCAGGTGGAGGCATTGACCAGCACCGAATCGCTGCCGCCCAGGTGCTTCTTCCAGTCGGCCTCGCCCAGCTTGTCGCGAATGAGCTTGTCGGCGGTGTCCTGGTCCGGAATGCGCAGCAGTGCTTCGGCCACGCACATCAGCAGCACGCCTTCCTCGCTGCCCAGGTCGTACTGGCGCATGAAGGCTTCAATTGCACCCTGGTCCTTGGCGCGCACGCGCACCCGTGCCACCAGGTCGGCGGCGGTGGCCTGCACCTGGGCCTGCTCGTCGGCCGGCAGACGCGCCTGGGCGAGCAGCTCGGTGACGTGACTGGCCTCATCCTTCATCCAGGCATCGGTGATCGCCTGGCGGAACGGGTTGGGCACGGGCGGCAGCTCGGGGCTGAGCAGGGCCGGGCGGGAAGCAGCAGCGGCGGCCGCTGCGGGGGGATGGGCGGAAGGTGCGGTCATGCCGGAAGGCTCGTGGAGAACTTGACCATTTTATGCGTTTTTTGCGCGTTTCAACATCTCCCCCAGGCCCCGTCCCATCCGCCGCATAGCCTTTGATAGAGGGGGATTTGGCCGATTCCGACAGTCCGTCAAGAACTGTGCTGAATTCGGCAAAACGGCTGCCGAGCTCATGCTGTGTTGCAACATTGCTGAAAATGTGAATGGACCCTTGCGGCTCGCGCGAGAGCAGGGCTACCATCGAGACGCGTCCCCCACGGGCGCTCGATACCGGCGCGTGTGGAGGCATTGCCTGCACCCGACGTCCAGAAGGCTTGCTCGCGGCCAGCGATGGCTGCAACCGACGACGCTAAGGGTCTAGGCAATGAAGCAACGCAGAAAGTGGGGTACGACGTTTGCAAAGGCAGTGGGGTTCGGGGGCGCGTTGAGCACTCCGGTATTGGCGTTGGCCCAGTCGGCCGACCCCAAGCCGTGGCAGCTGAACATGGGCAAGGGGGTTACCCAGAGCTCGCGGCTGGCCTGGGAATCCAACATGTTTTCCCTGTGGGTATGCACCATCATCGGCGTGCTGGTCTTCGGCGCGATGGGCTACGCCATCTTCAAATTCCGCAAGTCCAAGGGGGCGGTTGCCGCCACCTTCAGCCACAACACCAAGGCCGAGATCATCTGGACCGTCATTCCAGTGCTGATCCTGGTGGTGATGGCGTGGCCGGCCACGGCCAACCTGCTCAAGTTCTATGACATGCGCGGGTCGGAAATGACCGTCAAGGTCACCGGTTACCAGTGGATGTGGAAATACGAATACCTGGGCGAGGACGTCGCTTTCACCAGCCGCCTGGACCGCGAATCGGACCGCGTTCGCCAGAGCGGGCAGGTGCCGGACCGCAACAGCCATCCGCATTACCTGCTCGACGTGGACAACCGGCTGGTGCTGCCTGTCGACACCAAGGTGCGCTTCGTCATCACCTCCGATGACGTGATCCATTCCTGGTGGGTGCCCGCGCTGGGCTGGAAGCAGGATGCCATTCCCGGCTTCATCAACGATGCCTGGACCAACATCGAGCAGGTCGGCGTGTATCGCGGGCAGTGCGCGGAGTTGTGCGGCAAGGACCATGGGTTCATGCCGATCGTGGTGGAAGCGGTGTCCAAAGAAGACTTCCAGAAGTGGTTGGCGGAGAAGCGGCCGAAGGCAGCAGAACCCGCGCCAGCGGCAGCACCGGCAGCGCCGGCCGAAGCACCAGCGCCCGCAGAAGCGCCGGCTCCGGCACCGGCTCCGGAAAAAGTCTGACTTCCCATCGCGCGCGCCGTTCGGCGCGCGTCGCTACCAGCGGAACCAATGAGGTGTAGTGGCAATGGCGCATACCGCAGTTGATCACGACGGGCATCACGGTCATCAACAGGGCTTCTTCGAGCGTTGGTTGTTCTCGACCAACCACAAGGACATCGGCACCCTGTATCTGATTTTCAGCTTCATCATGTTCATCATCGGCGCGGCGATGAGCGTCATCATCCGCGCCGAGCTGATGCAGCCCGGGCTGCAGTTCGTCAAGCCGGAAACCTTCAACCAGCTCACCACCGTGCATGCGCTGGTGATGATCTTCGGCGGCGTCATGCCGGCCTTCGTCGGCCTTGCCAACTGGATGGTGCCGCTGCAGATCGGCGCGCCCGACATGGCCCTGCCGCGCATGAACAACTGGTCGTTCTGGTTGCTGCCGGTGGCCTTCAGCCTGCTGCTGATGACCTTCCTGCTGCCCGGCGGCGCACCGGCCGGTGGTTGGACGTTGTACCCGCCACTGTCGCTGCAGGGCGGCTACAACGTCGCCTTCACCGTGTTCGCCATCCACGTCGCCGGCATCAGTTCAATCATGGGCGCGATCAACATCATCGCCACCGTGCTCAACATGCGCGCGCCCGGCATCGACCTGCTGAAGATGCCGATTTTCTGCTGGGCCTGGCTGATCACCGCCTTCCTGCTGATTGCAGTGATGCCGGTGCTGGCCGGTGCGGTGACCATGCTGCTCACCGACAAGTTCTTCGGCACCAGCTTCTTCAATGCCGCCGGTGGCGGTGACCCGGTGATGTTCCAGCACATCTTCTGGTTCTTCGGTCACCCTGAGGTGTACATCATGATCCTGCCCGCCTTCGGCGTGGTCAGCGAGATCATTCCCACCTTCAGCCGCAAGCCGCTGTTCGGCTACCAGGCCATGGTCTACGCCATTGCCGCCATCGCCTTCCTCTCGTTCATCGTCTGGGCCCACCACATGTTCACCGTGGGCATGCCGCGCGGCGGTGAAATCTACTTCATGTTCGCCACCATGCTCATCTCCATTCCCACCGGGGTGAAGGTGTTCAACTGGGTCAGCACCATGTGGCGCGGGTCGCTTACCTTTGAAGCGCCGATGCTGTGGTCGGTCGCCTTCGTCATTCTGTTCACCATCGGTGGCTTCTCCGGGCTGATGCTGGCCATCGTGGTCGCCGACTTCCAGTACCACGACACCTACTTCGTGGTTGCGCACTTCCACTACGTGCTGGTCACCGGCGCGGTGTTCGCGCTGATCGCCGCCGTGTATTACTGGTGGCCGAAATGGACCGGGCGGATGTACAGCGAGAAGTGGGCCCAGGTGCACTTCTGGTGGACCATTGTGTTCGTCAACCTGCTGTTCTTCCCGCAGCACTTCCTCGGCTTGGCGGGCATGCCGCGCCGCATTCCCGATTACAGCGTCGCCTTCGCCGACTGGAACCTGATCAGCTCGATCGGCGCGTTCGGCATGTTCGTCACCCCGTTCATGATGGCGGCGATTCTGATCGCCTCGTTGCGCAATGGCGAAAAGGCGGCGGGCCGTTCCTGGGAAGGTGCGCGCGGACTGGAATGGACGGTGCCGTCACCGGCTCCGGCGCATACCTTCACCGTGCCGCCGGTCGTCCGTCCGGGTGATCTGGCCCATGATGACGTGACGCATTGAGGTTGCCGATGAACACCACGCCTTCCAGTTTCGATGACCTGGCCCTGCGCCGCCGCCGCGCCCGTCGTACCGCCCTTGTGGTCGGTGCGGTGGCCGTGGCGGTGTACCTCGGCTTCATCCTCAGCGGGGTAATCGGGCGGTGAGCGAGGTGCAGCCCGCCAAGGTGTCACCCACCGCCGGACTGCCGCGCCTGATCGCGGTGGTGGTGGCGGTGTTCGTGCTGACGTTTTCGCTGGTGCCGCTGTACCGCATTGCCTGCGAGAAGATCTTCGGTGTGCGCCTCGAGCGGGGGCCTGGCAGTGAACTGGCCGGCACTGCCGTCGGCAAGCAGCGCACCGTGCGGGTGGAGTTCGACGGCGGCGTCAATTCGCACCTGCCGTGGGCGTTCCATCCCGAACAGCTGAGCATGGATGTGGTGCCGGGCGAGCTCAACGAAGCGCTGTACTTCGCCCGCAACGACAGTGACCACGCGCTGGTGGGCAGTGCGGTGCCGTCCGTGGCACCGGCCAAGGCCTCCGGCTACTTCAGCAAGACCGAATGCTTCTGCTTCACCGCCCAGACCCTGCAGGCCGGTGAAAAGCGCGACATGCCGGTGCGTTTCATCGTCGACCCGGATCTTCCGGCCAACGTGACCACCATCACCCTGTCCTACACCTTCTACAAGAACGATGCGCTGAGCGCGCAGCTGGTCGCGGCCCCGCCGCCGGCCACTGCCCGTTCCGCGCCCTGACCGTCTTACGGATACCGACCATGGCCCAGCACAGTCCCGACGCCAACGTGTACTTCGTACCCACCCACAGCAAGTGGCCCTTCATCGGCTCCATTGCGATGATGGTGACCATGGTCGGCGTGGCCAGCTGGCTCAACGACGCCGGCTGGGGCAAGTGGACCTTCTATGTTGGCCTGGCGATGCTGGTGCTGACCCTGTTCTGGTGGTTCAGCGACGTGGTGCGCGAATCGCAGGCCGGGCACTACAACCGCCAGGTGGACGGCTCGTTCCGCATGGGCATGGTGTGGTTCATCTTCTCCGAAGTGATGTTCTTCGGGGCCTTCTTCGGCGCGCTGTTCTACACCCGCACCCTCGGCCTTGCGTGGCTGGGCGGCGAGGGCGACGGGGTGATGACCAACGAACTGCTTTGGGACGGGTACTCGGCCGCGTGGCCGACCAACGGCCCGGCCGGCATCGGCGGCCACTTCCAGACCATTCCGGCCTGGGGCCTGCCGCTGATCAACACGCTTATCCTGCTCACCTCCGGCGTCACCCTGACCATCGCCCACCACGCGCTCAAGGCCGGCCATCGCCGCCAGCTGCTGGTGTGGCTGGGCATCACCATCGCGCTCGGCGCGTTCTTCCTTACCCTGCAGGCCGAGGAATACATCCACGCCTACAAGGAACTGAACCTGACCCTGGGGTCGGGCATCTACGGCTCCACGTTCTTCATGCTCACCGGTTTCCACGGTGCGCACGTGCTGATGGGCACCATCATGCTGGCAGTGATGTGGCTGCGCGCGGCCAAGGGGCACTTCACCCGCGACAACCATTTCGGCTTTGAAGCCGCCGCGTGGTACTGGCACTTCGTCGACGTGGTCTGGCTGATGCTGTTCCTGTTCGTCTACGTGCTGTAGCGCAGGGGCGGAAGGATCAGCCGCCGATCCCGTGCGGCTTGATCCAGCCGGTGTAGATGCCGATCGCCACCAGCGCGATCAGTGCCACCGACAGGGCAATGCGGCGGGTGAGTGCATTGACGGTGCGCTTGGTCTGGCCCCGGTCCACCAGCAGGTAGTACAGCCCTGCGCCCAGATTCCAGACGATGACGATCAGAAACGCGATTACCAGCAGGGTCTTCAACGAATCATTCATGCGCGGCTCGAGGGCAGGGCGGGTTGACGTAGTTCACCGCGTTTGCGGCCGATTGTCATGATGCGCCAGCACACGCGCCTGATCGGCTGGGTGGCCGCCGTCCTCACCATTGGGGTGTTCTGCCTGCTGGGCCGCTGGCAGCTGCAGCGGATGGAGCAGAAGCAGGCGCTGCTGGATCAGGACGTACCCGCCCGTGCGCAGACCCTGGCTTTGGGGGCCGCCTTGGCTGCGCCGCCGCAGCTGCGGTGGGTGGAGGACCATGGGCAGTTCCTGCCCGGCACCGTGCTGCTGGACAACCAGATGCGGGACGGGCGCGCCGGGCTGAAGGTGTATCAGCCGTTCCGCAGCGACAGCGGCGCGGTGGTGCTGGTGGATCTGGGCTGGTTGCCGATGCCGGCGGATCGGACGCTGCCCGTCATTACGCCGCGCGAGGGGCCGGCCCGGCTGGCCGGTCTGCTGGCTCCGCCGCCTGCGCCGGGGTTGGCGGTGGGTCCAGCGATGACCGCTGCCAAGCAGCCGGGGGTCTGGCTGGCCAGCCGGATGCCGCCGCAGGAGGTGGCGGCGGCGCTGAAGCTGGAGGTCTTGCCTCATTCCGTATTGCGACTGGATCCGGCCTTGCCGGGTGGATATGCCCGTGACCTGGAGCTGCTGCCCAACACCATGCCGCCGAGTCGGCACCTGGGGTACGCCGTGCAGTGGTTCGGGCTGGCCCTGACCGTATTGGTGGTGGCGCTTGTGCTCGAGTGGCGTCGCCAACGCCGTGACCCGTAGAGCCGGGCTTGCCCGGCTGGCTCTTCGCGACCACCCCGAACCACCCACCCATCCCCTCCCATTCCCCCTCAACATGCGAAAATCCCGCCCATGAATGCCATCACCCCGGAACAGCTCAAAGCCCGCAACCGCGGCCGCTGGACCCTGGTCGCCCTGTTCGGCCTGTTCTTCGGGGCCACGGCGCTGGCCGGGCTGCTGCGCTTCTCCGGCTGGCAACCCACTGCCCACCGCAACACCGGGCAGATGATCGAACCGCACCTGGATGTACGCGCGCTGCCGCCCACCCTCGCCAGCGGCCAGCCCTACCCGTGGAAGTCCGATTCCCAGGTCTGGCGCATCCTCGTCGCCCCGGCCCCTGGCTGCGCCGCCGAGTGCGTCACTTTGTCGCAGGACTTGGCCAAGGTGTGGCAGCTGTTCGGGCATAGGGCCGATAATGTCGAGATCCTGTGGCTGGGTACGCCGCCGGCCGAGGTCCAGGGCCTGCCCGCCCTGCGCGCGCTGCAGCCCCAGCCGGAGCTGCGCGCCGTGTTGCCGGGTGTGGACGATGCCACCGGCACGCCTGTGTATGTGGTCGACCCGAACGGGTTCGTGCTCATGCGGTATGCGCCGGGATTCGAACTGGCCGGTCTGCGCAAGGACATGGCCACGCTGTTGAAACTGAAGTGAGTTCCGTTTGATGAACCCCACCGCGCGCCCGGCGCTGCACCGTAATTTCCACCGTCTGGCGTGGTTCGCCCTGATCATGACGGCCAGCACCATCATGTTCGGGTCCTTCGTGCGCCTGTCTGATGCGGGTCTGAGCTGCCCGGACTGGCCGACCTGCTATGGCCGCGTTACGTGGCCGCAGCATGCCGCTGAGGTGGCCGACCATGTCGCCACCCAGATCCGCCCGCTGGAAACCCACAAGGCCTGGCGCGAGCAGGTGCACCGCTTCCTGGCCGGCGCCCTCGGCATCGAGATCCTCACCCTGGCCCTGCTGGCCACCCGCCGCCGCCGCTGGGGCAGCACCGCCGTGGTCACCGCCTGCGTGCTGGTGGCCGCCGGCATTCCCTTGTACATGATGGGCCACCACGTACCCGCCAGCATCATCGCCGTGCTCGGCGAGGTGATCCTGCTGATCGCCGCGCTGCGCTGGAACAACATCGACCTCTCACGCGCGGCGCTGCTCACGCTGGCGGTGGTGATCTTCCAGGCGCTGCTTGGTATGTGGACGGTCACCCTGCTGCTCAAACCGATCGTGGTGATGGGCCATCTGCTCGGCGGCATGCTGATGTTCGGGCTGCTGGTGTGGATGGCGTGGCGTGCCACGCATATGCCGATCACCCTGGTTGAAGCGCCCACCCTGAAGAACCTGCTGCGCGTCGGCGTGGCCGTGCTGGTAGTGCAGATCGCCCTCGGCGGCTGGGTCAGCGCCAACTACGCCGCGCTCGCCTGCGGCGGTGGCAGCGCCTCGCTGGACAACTTCCCGCGCTGCGTCAGCCAGTGGTGGCCGCCGCACAACTTCCAGGAAGGCTTCACCCTGTGGCGCGGCATCGGTGTGGATTACGAAGGGGGCGTCCTCGACGGAGCCTCGCGTATCGCCATCCAGATGGCGCACCGCATGTTCGCGGTGATCGTCGCCGTGTACCTGCTGTGGCTCTCGTTCCGTCTGTTCCGCCTGCCCAGCATGCGCGGCTCGGCGACGGCCCTGGGCGTGCTGGTGGTGCTGCAGATCACCCTGGGCATCCTGAACGTGAAACTGGCGCTGCCGCTGGAAGTGGCCGTGGCGCATAGCGGTGGCGCGGTGGCGCTGCTGTTCGTGCTGGTGACGTTGCTGGCGCGGATGCGTGCGCCGGGCGACGTCGCGGAAGGCGGCCGACCAACGGTCGGCGCTACCGAAACTGTGGCGGGTACTTCGCCATGAGCGTGAGACAGTACTGGGATCTGACCAAACCGAAGGTCGTCGCCCTGATCGTGTTCACCGCACTGGTGGGCATGTTCCTGGCCATTCCCGGCCTGCCGACCGCGCAGCAGGCGCTGACCGGCGCACTCGGCTTCCTGGGCATCTGGCTGGCGGCTTCCGCCGCCGCTGCCATCAACCAGTTGCTGGATGCGCAGATCGACGCGCAGATGGCGCGCACCTCGTGGCGCCCGCTGGTGGTGGGCAAGGTCAAGCCGTGGCAGGTGCTGGTGTTTGCCAGCGTGCTGATCGTGCTGTCGATGACCATCCTGGTGGTGTGGGTGAACGTCATCACCGCCGTGCTGACCTTCGCCTCGCTGATCGGCTATGCGGTGATCTACACCGTGTACCTCAAGCGTGCCACCTCGCAGAACATCGTCATCGGCGGCCTCGCCGGGGCCACCCCACCGATGCTCGGCTGGGCCGCGATCACTGGCATGCAGGGCCCGATGGACTGGGTGTATGCCTCGCTGCTGGTGCTGATCATCTTCATCTGGACCCCGCCGCATTTCTGGGCATTGGCCATCTTCCGCCGCGAGGATTACGCCAAGGCCAAGATCCCGATGCTGCCGGTGACGCACGGCGTGGCGTACACCCGCAAGTCGATCCTGGTGTATTCGATCGTGCTGGCGATTGTCGCCATCCTGCCGGTCGTCGTTGGCATGAGCGGCCTGTTCTACCTCGGTGGTGCCGTGGTGCTGAACGCCGTCTTCGTCTGGTACGCCTGGCGCATGCTCAACCCGCCGGATGAGTTGTTCTCGATGAAGATGTTTGGCTATTCCATCGTCTACCTGATGGCGCTGTTCGCCTTCCTGATGGTCGACCACTGGATGCTGCCCTGGTTGTAATGCCGCGCGCCGCTCCCGGTGCGCACGATGTACAGGCCGTGCGCGATGCAACGATGCACGGGACGCGCGCGGTCTGCGCGATCTTCGGGGCCTGCACCGTCCGCTTTGCTGCTTTGGTAGGGTCGCACGACAGTCGACCGCCGATAACGCTGCACCGCCCGATAGGGCATGACCTCGGAACGGAGGCACCCCCCGGCAGGGTCCATGCGTCAATGCGCCGATCACCATCATCGGCAGGCGTCTATCGACCGCCTCTACCAATGCCATCATCGCCGCGCGCATCCCGCGCATCCCGCGCATCCCGCGCATCCCGCGCATCCCGCGCATCCCGCGCATCCGTGCATCCGTGCATCCGTGCATCCGTGCATCCGGACCCCTTGCATCCCTTCCGTTCGCCACCATTGCTCTTCTGACCGACCAAGGAACGAACGGCATGACCCGCACACGCTGGATCGCAGCACTCCTCCTCGCTCTCGCTTCCTCCCTCTCCCACGCCGCTTTGCCGGACGTGTACCAGGACACCGCCGAACAGATCCGTACCCATGCGGGCGATCACCGCCTGCTGGTGCTCGGCGAACTGCACGGCACCCGCGAAACCCCACTGCTGGTGCAGGCGTTGCTGACGGACTACACCGGCAATGACACCCCCGTGCAGCTGGCACTGGAACTGCCGACCCAAGAGAACACCGCACTCGCCACCTACATGGCGTCAACCGGCGACGCCGCGGCCAAGCAGGCCCTGCGCACCTCGGCCTACTGGAACGTCAAAGACCACCTCCACGACGGCCGCCGCAGCCAGGACATGCTCGACCTGATCGAGGCGGCACGCGCGCTGCGTGCGCAGGGCAGGGACGTCTCGGTGGTGGGCTTCGATGCCAATCCGAGAGGGGAGGAAGGTCCTGGTTCGCGCGATGCTGACATGGCCAAATCCCTGCGGACGGGCTTCCGGTCGCTGCCGGAGAACGGCCGAATGATCGTGCTGACGGGCAACATCCACGGCAGTCGGGAGAGCTATGGCTTGACCAACTACCCGCCGGCCACCGCGCTTCTGACCGACCTGCCGCTCTACAACGTGCGCATCGAAGCGCAACGAGGCGAGTTCTGGGCATGCATGGGATACCGGAAGTGCGGTACGCGCAACCTGATCATTCGCGACGCCGCATCGCCCAGGGCGTACAGCAATCCAGATCGTGATTACGACCTGTGGGTATTCCTGCCGCGCTTCACCGTGGCCCGGTTGTTGGACGGAAACATGTGATAGATCAGGCGACGGATTGAGACGGTTTGGAACGGTTGGGCGCGGTAGGGTCGCACGACAGTCGACCGCCGATAACGGCGCATCGCCCCGTAGGGCATGACCATTGAACGGAGGCGTCCACCCGGCAGCGTCCATGCGTTAAAGCGCCGATCACCGTTATCGGCAGGCGCCTATCGACCGCCTCTACCAAAGCCCACCCCAAAGCGGTTGTCGAAGCGGTCAACGCCCAGGCGGTACCGCGTCCTGCGCCGGTGCCGTCCGCGCATACCGCTTCGCAATCACCGCGCACACAATCAACTGGATCTGGTGGTAGATCATCACCGGCAGCACGATCGCACCCAGGCTGCCGCCGGCGAACAGCACCTTGGCAATTGGCACACCAGTCGCCAGGCTCTTCTTCGAACCGCAGAACACAATGGTGATCTCATCGGCGCGGTTGAAGCCCATCCGTCGCGCCAGCAACGTGATCAACGGCATCGCCACGCCCAGCAGCACGGCGGCCACCAGCGCCACGCCCAGCAGCGACAACAGCGGCGTCTTGCTCCACAGGCCTTCATTCACCGCTTCGCCAAACGCGGAATACACCACCAGCAGAATCGTCGCCTGGTCGGTGTAGCGCAGCAGCGCGCGCTGGCGTTGCACCCAGCCAGCAATCCACGGCCGCAGCAGGTGGCCGGCCACGAACGGCACCAGCAGCTGCAGCATGATGCTCACAATCGCCTGCCCGGGGTTGTGCATGCCGCCGGAGGTACCGGCCAGCAGGGCCAGCAGCAGCGGGGTCAGGAACACGCCCAGAATGCTCGACAGTGACGCACTCACCACCGCCGCCGGCACGTTGCCGCCCGCCATCGAGGTGAATGCAATCGACGACTGCACGGTCGAAGGCAGCGTGCACAGGAACAGCACGCCGATGTACAGCTCCGGGGTCAGCAGCCAGCCTTGCAGTGGCTTGAAGGCCAGCCCCAGCAGCGGGAACAGCAAGAAGGTGCAGGCCAGAATGGTCAGGTGCAGCCGCCAGTGCAGCAACCCCGCCACGATCGATTCGCGCGGCAGGCGCGCGCCATGCAGGAAGAACAACGCGGCAATGGCCACATCGGTGACGTCATCCAGCACCATCGCCGCAGCGCCGCGCATCGGCAGGAACGAGGCCAGCAATACCGTGCACAGCAGGGCCAGGGTGAAGTTGTCCGGTCGCACGCGCGACCACCAATGCGTCATCGTCGGTGGTTCCCTTGCAGTGTCATCGCAATGTCGCGCGCGCCTTCAGCAGCTCGCGCAACTCGTACTTGTCAGTATCGTCCAGACCCTGCTGGCGCTGCTTTGCCTGAAGCTCCTCCAGGCGTTGCAGCAACAGCTGCTTTTCCAGCTGTGCCACCGCATCGTGCAGCTCCTGGGTCCACACCGCCTCATCACCCGGCAGCGTCTGCGCGGCCAGCTTGTGCAGCGAGGCCTGCTCTTCGCGGCCTTCGAAATGCTCCAGCAGCGCACCGGTGCTGATGTCCGGGCGCTGTTCCACCAGCCCCAGCAGTTCCAGCAGCAGCTCCACGCCGGGCTGGCGCAGGCCGTTGATCTGGTGGCCCTGCAACGTCATCCCCAACGAAGGCTGCTGCAGCAGGATCGCAATCGCCGCGCGCACCAGGCTGCGCTTCTGCACCGGCGCGGTGTTACGCATCGGCGCACGCGTCGGCTGTGTGGCCGCGGCCGGCTTCGCGCCGAGCCCGGTCAACGTCGCCAGCTGCTGCTTCATCAGGTCGCCGAACGCACCATCCGGAATCTGCGCCAGCATCGGCCGCGCGCGCTCGGCCAAGCGGGCCTTGCCGTCCAGCGTGCCCATGTTGATTTCACGGGTGAGCTCGTCGAAGAAGAACTGCGACAGTGGCGTGGCCTGCTTCAGGCGCGCATCGAACGCTTCACTGCCTTCCTTGCGCACGATGGTGTCCGGGTCTTCGCCGTCGGGCAGGAACAGGAAGAACGCCTGGCGGCCGTCCTTCATGCGCGGCAGCACCGATTCCAGCGCGCGCCAGCCGGCGCGGCGGCCGGCAGCGTCGCCGTCGAAACAGAAGAACACGTCCGGCGCATTGCGGAACAGCAGCTCGGCGTGCTCCGGCGTGGTCGCCGTGCCCAGCGTGGCCACCGCCTGGGTAACCCCGAACTGGAACAGCGACACCACGTCCATGTAGCCTTCCACCACGATCAGCCGCTCGATCTTCTGGTTGGCCTGGCGCACCTGCCACAGGCCGTACAGTTCGCGGCCCTTGTGGAAGAGGGCGGTTTCCGGGGAATTGAGGTACTTCGGGCCGTCGTCCTTCTCGAACACGCGGCCGCCGAAGGCGATCACCCGGCCGCGGCGGTCGAAGATCGGGAACATCACCCGGTCGCGGAACTTGTCGTACACATGCCCGCGGTCGTTCTTCGAGAACAGCCCGGCGCGATCCAGCAGCTTCATCCGCCGCTCGTCCTTGCCCAGCGCATCCTTCAGCGCGCTGTAGCCGTCCGGGGCATAGCCGATCGAGAACCGGGTACGAGTGGCTTCGTCCACGCCGCGCTGGTCCAGGTAGCTGCGTGCCTTGTCGCTGCCTTCCATCTGCTTCTGGAAGAAGCGCGAGGCCGCATCCAGCGCCGAGTACAGATCACGGCTGTCGTCCTGCTGCTGCGCGCTGCGCGGCTGGCTGTCACGCGGCACTTCCATGCCCACGCGCTTGGCCAGTTCGTCCACCGCGTCAAGGAACTCGAGGCGGTCGTAGTTCATCAGGAAGCTGATCGCCGTGCCATGCGCGCCGCAGCCGAAGCAGTGATAGAACTGCTTGGTCGGCGACACCGTGAACGATGCCGAGCGCTCGTCATGGAACGGGCAGCGCGCCGCGTATTCCTTGCCCTGGCGCTTCAGCGGCACACGGCTGCCCACCACTTCGACAATGTCGGAGCGGGCCAGCAGGTCGTCAATGAAAGCGTCGGGGATACGGGCCATGAGCCCGTCTAGTTTACCCGTTGCCGGCCGTCTCGCCCGGCTTCGGGCAGGGAATGCCGGCCTGTGCCAGATGACTCCGTGCCCGCAGGCGCTCATCGATTACCGCGGTCATCAGCGCGCCCACGAAAAACACCACTGTGGCGTAGTAGATCCACACCAGCGAGATCACCAGCGCCCCCATCGACCCATAGGCGCTGCCTGGGGCCACCGTGGCGATGTACACGCCAATGGCATAGCGGCCGAGCGCGAACAGCGCCGAGGTGATCACCCCGCCAATGAACGCTTGCCGCCACTGAACCCGGCGGTCGGGCAGGTAGTGGTACAGGAAGGCGAACGCCACCGCATACAGCAGCAGGGTGGTCACATAGCCAATGGCCGGCAGCACCGAAGGCAGTTGGGCGAACGCCACCTGCAGAATGGTGGTGGCGGTCATCGACAGAATCAGCAGGAAGCCCAGCGCCAGCACCACGCCGAACGAGAACACGCGCTTGCGCAGCCAGGCCTTGATGCCTTCCAGGCGCTCGCCGCTGGTGTTGAAGATCAGGTTCAGCGCGTTCTGCAGCTGCGCGAACACGGCCGTGGCACCAATAAACAGCAGCAGGGTGCTCCACACCCCCGCCAGCGAGCCCACATCCGGCTGGTTGTCCGCGTTCTTCAACACCGTATCGGCCACGCTGGCCGCGCTCGACCCGGCCACATCCGCAATCTGCCCGACCAGCGCCTGCTGCGCCGGCGGATACAGCGAAGCGGTGAGCCACAGCAGCAGCACCAGCAGCGGGGCCATCGAGAGCAGGGCATAGAACGACACCGACGCCGCCTGGGTCAGCACGTCGATCTCCACGAAGCGCTTGCCGACCGCGGCCGGAAAGCTGCGCTCCAGCCGGTCCACATACTTGCGCAGGCGCAACGGAACGCCCCCGTGATCGTGCGAATCTTCAACCATGACCCCGTTTTATCAGCCGCCCATCGAAGACCCGGTGAAAACAAAAAGGGCATCGCCCTCATCAAGCGATGCCCTTCCGGTAGCGCCGGCCGTTGGCCGGCCCACGCAACTCTCACATCAACCCAACTGCTGCTTCACCAGCTTCGACACCAGACCCATATCGGCCTGGCCCGCCAGCTTCGGCTTCAGCGCGCCCATCAGCTTGCCCATATCCGTCGGGCCCGCAGCGCCGGTTTCCGCGATCGCTGCCTGGATCGCCGCCACGATCTCGGCTTCGCCCATCTTGGCCGGCAGGTAGGCTTCAATCACCACCAGCTCGTCGCGCTCGATCTGCGCCAGGTCGTCGCGGTTGGCCGCGTCGTACTGGGTGATCGAGTCCTTGCGCTGCTTGACCATCTTGTCCAGCACGGCAATGACCGCAGCGTCATCCAGCTCGATGCGCTCGTCCACTTCCTTCTGCTTGATGGCGGCATTGATCAGGCGGATCACGCCCAGCTTGTGCTTTTCGCCCGCCTTCATGGCGGCCTTCATGTCATCGGTGAGCTGCTGCTTCATGCTCATGGAACACCTCGGTTCGGTGAATAGGGTAGAAACGCAAAAAGCCGGTAACGCTCGCGCGTTCCGGCTTCGGCTTCGTCGCGACAGGTCAAGCCTGTCGCATCGAAGTGCGTCCGATCAGTACAGGCGCTGACGCTTGGTGACGTCGCGCGACGAGCGGCGCAGCTGACGCTTCACAGCAGCAGCAGCCTTACGCTTGCGCTCCTGGGTCGGCTTTTCATAGAACTCGCGCTTGCGGGTTTCGGCCAGAACGCCGGCCTTTTCGCAGGTGCGCTTGAAGCGACGGAGCGCAAACTCGAAGGGCTCGTTCTCGCGGACTTTGACGCTGGGCATGGAATCTCCGGACACAGTAGAACCGGGTCACGCCCGGTGAGAGCCGCACATTATAGCGGCGAACAAGGAAGTTGCAACCCTCCCTGGCGAATTTCCGGCCACGAGGAGGAACTGGGCACCCGGGCAATGACGCTGCCGGGGCCGCAAGAGGTCCATAATAGCAGGCATGCGAGTCCTTGGTATCGAATCATCCTGTGATGAGACCGGCGTAGCGGTGTACGACACCGCCCTGACCGGCCCGGAAGCCCTGCGCGCCCATGCGGTGTACAGCCAGATCGCCCTGCACGCCGAATACGGCGGGGTGGTGCCTGAACTGGCCAGCCGCGACCACGTGCGCAAACTGCTGCCGCTGATCCGCCAGACCCTGGCCGAGGCCGGGCTGGGCGTGAACGACATCGACGGGGTGGCCTACACCGCCGGCCCCGGCCTGGTCGGCGCGCTGCTGGTCGGCGCGGGCGTGGCCCGTTCGCTGGCCTGGGCGCTGGAGGTCCCCGCCGTGGGCGTGCACCACATGGAAGGCCACCTGCTGGCCCCGCTGATGGAAGACGACCCGCCGGAGCCCCCGTTCGTGGCCCTGCTGGTCTCCGGCGGCCACACCCAGCTGGTCGCGGTTGACCGCATCGGCCAGTACCGCCTGCTCGGCGAGACCCTGGACGATGCCGCCGGCGAGGCGTTCGACAAGACCGCCAAGCTGATGGGCCTGCCGTACCCCGGGGGCCCGCAGCTGGCCGCCCTGGCTGAACGCGGCACCCCGGGCGTGTACAAGTTCACCCGCCCCATGACCGACCGCCCCGGGCTGGATTTCAGCTTCTCCGGCCTGAAGACCCAGGTCCTCATGGCCTGGCGCGACAGCGACCAGAGCGAGACCACCCGCGCCGACATCGCCCGAGGCTTTGAAGACGCCGTGGTCGAGACCCTGGCCATCAAATGCGACCGCGCCCTCGATGCCGCCGGCTGCGACGTGCTGGTGGTCGCCGGTGGCGTAGGAGCCAACCGCCGCCTGCGCGCGCGCCTGGACGAAATGGCCCGCCGCCGCGGCGGCCGCGTCTGCTTCCCGCGCCCCGCGCTGTGCACCGACAACGGCGCGATGATCGCCTTCGCCGGCGCGCTGCGCCTGGAAGCCGGCCAGCACAACCCCCCGCAGGTGCAGGTCACCCCGCGCTGGGACATGGCTACGTTGCCAGCGGTGTAAAACCGGGCTCTGGCCGCCAATTCTGCCTATCACGTCATGCCGGATTGCCTGCCATGCCGGCCTTATGACCGGCCGACCACAATGTCGGAAAGCCATGTAGAGCCGGGCTTGCCCGGCTGGCCGGCCGATCGCGCGGTGTCGGAAAGCCGGGCAAGCCCGGCTCTACGGGGTAGCAGTTCGATTGATGAAATTGATAATGGATCGGACTGCTCACTTTTCCATGCAGTTTCTTGCCTGCATGTGGACCTGCCTAAGGGAGTCCTCCATGTCCAATCGAGATCTGAAAGAGTTCATAACCTTGCGTGCGGTCCGGGCC
This sequence comes from Stenotrophomonas sp., assembly GCF_032103445.1. Classification (GTDB taxonomy): domain Bacteria; phylum Pseudomonadota; class Gammaproteobacteria; order Xanthomonadales; family Xanthomonadaceae; genus Stenotrophomonas. Next base: position 61,644 of record NZ_DAMDFR010000015.1, on the reverse strand, counting down.
GCGAATGCCCGGATCATTGATCGGTCCTCGGATTCGGGGCGATTGAGCGATCCCGCAGGCGGAACCAGCAGGAAAGCGGTCCTCCTCACATCCGAAGAAATCAGAAGAGCAGGGCAAGTCGCATTCAGTTCGCTCAAGCGGCGATAACGCCGTGATGTTGCCGTAAGCGCCCGGGTTTTTAGATCCCAACCGGTTTCCGGCACGTTCTGCCGCACCCCGGTACCATGGCCCCCATATTTCATATGGCATGACTATGGACAAGGTATTCATCGAAGGGCTGGAAGTGGACGCCCTGATCGGCATCTACGACTGGGAGCGGCGCATCCGCCAGACCCTGCGCTTCGACCTGGAAATGGGCTTCGACAACCGCAAGCCCGCCGCCAGCGACGACATTGCCGACACCCTGAACTACAAGGCCGTGAGCAAGCGCATCGAACAGTTCGTGCGCGAATCCGACTTCGGCCTGGTGGAAACCCTGGCCGAACGCATCGCCGAGATCGTGCTGCGCGAATTCAATGTGCAGTGGCTGCGCCTCAAGCTCAGCAAGCCCGGTGCCGTGCGCGGTGCCAAGGCCGTCGGCGTCATCATCGAACGCTCGGCCCCGTAACGCCCGACGCGGCCTGCGCACCCGCAACGCCGGACGCGGCTTGGCGCCAATCCGCAACGCCGGGCCGCCTGGCACGCATTCGTAGAGCCGGGCTTGCCCGGCTGCTCTCCCCAAGGAACCCAAAGAACGATGGTAGACGCCGTAATCGCCGTAAAGCTCCTCGAAGACCTGCAACAAACCCTCGAACCCTGGCCCTGGGCCTACACCGCAGTCGTCCTGGCCGCCCTGATCCTCGCCGCCTGGCTGGCCAATTTCGTCACCAAGAAGATCCTGCTGCGCGGCCTGCGCAAACTGGTCGCCCGCCTGCCCGGTGGCACCGCCTCCGGCCGCGAACAGGGCAGCAACCTGCGCGTCATCTCGCGCCTGTCCAACGTGGTGCCCAGCATGGTGCTGGCCGCCGGCATCCGCATCGTGCCCGACCTGCCGCCGCAGCTGGTGACCATGGTCATCGCCGCCTGCCACGCCTGGGGCATCCTCACCGTGGCGCTGGCCGTTTCGCACGCGCTGGACGCCGCCAACGAACTCTACGAACGCCGCCCCGACGCCCGCAACAAGCCGATCAAGGGCTACCTGCAGGTGGTCAAGATCGTGGTGTTCATCATTGCGGGCCTGTCCATTTTCACCGTCTTGACCGGTATGAAGATGGGCCCCCTGATCACCGGCCTCGGCGCTGCCACCGCCGTGCTGATGCTGATCTTCCAGGACACCATCCTCTCCCTGGTCGCCAGCGTGCAGATCAGCGGCGACGGCCGCGTGCGACTGGGCGACTGGATTGAAATGCCCAGCCAGAACGCCGATGGCGACGTCATCGACATCGCCCTGCACACCATCACCGTGCAGAACTTCGACAAGACCATCACCACCATTCCGACCAAGAAGCTGGTCACCGAGTCGTTCAAGAACTGGCGCGGCATGCAGGAAGCCGGCGGCCGCCGGATCAAGCGCGCGCTGTACCTCGATCAGCACAGCGTCGGCTTCCTCGACGAGGCCGCCGTGGACCAGCTCGAGCAGTTCAGCGTGCTGGGCGACTACCTGCGTGAAAAGCAGGACGAGCTGGACCAGCACAATGCCCAGCTGCAGGCCCAGGGCCTGGCCGCGGTCAACGCGCGCCGGGTCACCAACCTGGGCACCTTCCGCGCCTACGTGGAGCGCTATCTGCGCAGCCACCCCGGAATCCATACGGACATGACCCTGCTGGTACGGCAGCTGCAGCCGACCACCGAAGGCCTGCCGCTGGAGATCTACTGCTTCACCCGCAGCACCGCCTGGGGCACCTATGAGGGCGTGCAGTCGGACGTGTTCGACCACCTGCTGGCGATCCTGCCCAGCTTCGGGCTGCGCGTGTTCCAGGCCTCCAGCGACGCCATGCTGATGACCGCGCAGACCGTACGGTCCCCGACGGAGTAAGCTTCCGTGCCGCCCGGCACAGCGTGCGCTGCGTCGGGTTTTCCCCTTCCGGGGAAAAAAATGAATGCCGAAATCACTCACAACGGGGCTGGGGACGCTAGAATCCCGGCCTTGTAAACGTTTTCATAAGGACCGCCGGTGGCCTCCGATCGCATCGAAACCCTCATTGCCCAGATGACCGTCGAAGAAAAAGTCGGCCAGCTGGGTGTGTTCGCAGACATGGTTCGGCCGTTCGCCCCGGATGTGAATCCGGAAGCCAACGTCAGCAATGCCGACCAGGTGCTGCAGCAGATCCGCGAGGGCAAGGTCGGCTCGCTGTTCAACGGCGTCGGCGTGGAAGCCGGCCGCCGCATCCAGCAGGTCGCGCTGGAAGAAAGCCGCCTGAAGATCCCGGTGATCCTGGCCGCCGACGTCATTCACGGCATGCGCACCGTGTTCCCGATTCCGCTGGGTGAAGCGGCCAGCTTCGAGCCCGACCTGGCCGAGCGCACCGCCCGCGCCACCGCCGTGGAAGCCACCGCTGCCGGCCTGCACTGGACCTACGCCCCGGCCGTGGACATCGCCCGTGACCAGCGCTGGGGCCGTGGTGCCGAAGGTGCCGGCGAAGACGTGGTGCTGGGCTGCGCGTTCGCCGCCGCCCGCGTGCGTGGCTTCCAGGGCACCGACCTGCGCGCGCACGACGCGCTGCTGTCCACGCCCAAGCACTTCGCCGCCTACGGCGCGGTGATGGCCGGCATGGAATACAACATGGTGGACATCTCGCCGCAGACCCTGCGCGACGTGCACCTGCCGCCGTTCAAGGCCGCCTTCGACGCCGGTGCCATCACCGTGATGTCCTCGTTCAACGACATCAACGGCGTGCCCGCCAGCGCCAATGCCGAGCTGCTCACCGACATCCTGCGCGGTGAGTGGAACTTCCCCGGCGTGGTCATCTCCGACTACACCGCCGACATGGAACTGGTGGCCCACGGCTACGCCGCCGATGACCGCGATGCCACCGCCAAGGCGTTCACCGCCGGCCTCGACCTGAGCATGCAGAGCGGCTTCTACGCCGAGCACCTGCCGGGCCTGGTGGAACGCGGCGAAGTGCCGATGGCCACGCTGGATGAATCGGTGCGCCGCATCCTCAACCTGAAGGAAGCGATCGGCCTGTTCGACGACCCGTACCGTTCGCTCGACCTCGCCCGCGAAGCCGACACCTCGCACATCGCCGCGCACGACGAGCTGTCGCGTGACGCCGCGCGCCGTTCCATCGTGCTGCTGAAGAACGAAGGCAATGTGCTGCCGCTGCGCAAGGCCGGGCAGAAGATCGCCCTGATCGGCCCGTTCGTGCAGGACCGCGAGAACATCGAAGGCTGTTGGACCCTGTTCGGCGACAAGTCGCGCTACGTCACCCTGGAAGCCGGCGTGCGCGCCGCGATCAGCGACGAAAGCCTGCTTGAAATCGTGCCGGGCTGCGATCTGGAAGCCGCGCTGCAGGACGGCGTGGAACAGGCCGTGGCCGCCGCGCTGCGTGCCGACGTGGTGGTGCTCGCCCTGGGCGAACCGCAGCGCTACAGCGGCGAAGCGCAGTCGCGCGTGGAAATCACCCTGCCGCCGGCACAGCAGGCATTGGCCGAAGCCGTGGCCATGACCGGCAAGCCGATAGTGGTGCTGCTGCGCAACGGCCGCGCGCTGGCCCTGCAGGGCGCGGTGCGCAATGCCGCTGCCGTTGCGGTCACCTGGTACCTCGGCACCCAGACCGGCCCGGCCGTGGCCGACGTGCTGTTCGGCGACTACAACCCGTCCGGCCGCCTGCCGGTCAGCTTCCCGCAGGTCAGCGGGCAGCAGCCGTTCTTCTACAACCACCCACGCACCGGCCGTCCCGAGCTGCCGACCATGTCCGAATTCAAGGCGCGCTGGCGTGAGATTCCGAACGCGCCGCTGTATCCGTTCGGGCATGGCATGGGCTACACCACCTACGGTTACGGCGTGCCGAAGCTCAGCCAGGCCAAGCTCGGCTGGGACGACACCCTCACCCTCACCACCACCGTCACCAACACCGGTGCCGTGGCCGGCGAGGAAGTGGTGCAGCTGTACATCCACGACCGTGTCGCCAGCCGCGTGCGGCCGGTGCGTGAGCTGAAGGACTTCCGCAAGATCGCGCTGCAGCCGGGCGAAAGTGCCGAGGTGGTGTTCACCCTGGATCGCCATGCGCTGGGTTTCACCGGGCGCGATGGCGTGTATCGCGCCGAGCCCGGGTTGTTTGATGTGTGGGTGTGCGCGAGTTCGATCAGCGGCGATGCCGTGCAGTTCGAGCTGCTCGCGTAAACCGATAACGTCGGGTTCCGGGCGAATCCCGGTAGTGCCGGCCGCTGGCCGGCAACCAGGCAAATGCGTGAGACCACGTACACCGCCGGCCGCTGGCCGGCAACCACGCGATCTTCGGACGGGCAACTGCGGTTGCCGGCCAGCGGCCGGCACTACCTTGCCGTGACGTCGTACGGGGTAGGGTGGCTCCTTGTCTCGTTCGAGGACTCCCCATGACCGTGAACCGCCTCCCCCTCCTGCTCGCCCTCACCACCCCCCTGTGGCTGGCCGCCTGCAGCAAACCCGAATCCTCCGGCACCACCGAAGCGCCCACCGCCACCGCCCCCGCGGAAGACGCCCCGGTCGCCGGCAATTCCCCCGACGCGGTCCCCGCAACCAGCGAACCGGCCCCGGCCACCACGCCCGCGCCCGCCACCACCGAAGTAGCCGCCGGTGAAGCCGCCGCTTCCGGCGATGACCACGCGGCCGCTGCGGAAGGCGACGCACGCCAGCGCATCGAACGCCTGCTCGGCGACGTGGATCAGTACGAAAAGGTGTTCACCGAACTGCAGCGTGGTGTTGCTGCTGATGATGCCGCTGCGGTTGCAGGGCTGCTGCGTTACCCGGTGCGCGTGAGCGTGGACGGCAAGACCGTGAAGCTCGCCGATGCCGCTGCGTTCCAGCGTGATTACGCGAAGATCGTCACGCCGGCGTTGAAGGCGCTGATCGCAGAACAGCGTTTCGACACCCTGTTCGTCAACCAGCAGGGCGTGATGCTGGGGCAGGGCGAGGTGTGGATCACCGGCACGTGCGTGGACAAGGCGTGTGCGAAGTCCGACGTGAAGGTCAACAACATCGGTAGTTGATTACGGGCGGTTCCGGCGGCGTCGTCGATACGGGTTCATGCGTTAAAGAACGCGGGTCGCGTATCGGCGGTCGTCTGTCGACCGACCCTACCGCTGCTCGCATCATTGTCGGTGTGCAACCCACCAACATGGATGCCCGGCGGCGTTACACGAACCGCCGGGATGCGTGCCCGGCGGAATCGCACGAACCGCCGGGATGCATGCTTCGGTAGAGTCGACCGTGAGTCGACTGCCGATAACGGTGATCACCCCTTTAGGGCAATGACCCCAATCGAAGCGAACCGCCTCATCACTTCTTCGGCGTCAACTTCAACAACCGCCCGTTGCTCCCATCCTCCAACACCCAGATCGCCCCATCCGGGCCTTGCTCCACCTCACGAATCCGCTCGCCCATCGCAAACCGTTCCGCCTCGCGCGCGTTGTCACCATCAAACGCAACCCGCACCAGCGAGGTCGACGACAACCCACCAATGAAACCGCTGCCCTTCCATTGCGGGAACTGCGAACCGTTGTAGATGATGAAACCGGCCGGCGAAATCACCGGCGTCCAGGTGATCTTCGGCGCTTCAAACTCAGGACGCGTGTTGTGGTCCGGAATCTCACGGCCATCGTAATGGTTGCCGTTGGAGACAATCGGGTAGCCATAGTTCTTGCCGCGCACGATCAGATTCAACTCATCGCCGCCGGCCGGGCCCATCTCGTGCACCCACAGCTTGCCCTTCGCGTCGAAGGCAATACCCAGCGCATTGCGATGGCCGATCGACCACGCCTGGGCCGCCACGCCGCCCTGCGAGGCGAACGGGTTGTCACCCGGCACGGTGCCGTCGTCATTCAGACGGATGATCTTGCCCAGGTTGCCGGTCATGTCCTGCGCCGGGTCGAACTTCTGCCGTTCGCTGGAGGTGATCCACAGCTTGCCGTCCGGGCCGAACGCCAGGCGGTGGCCGTAATGGCCCTTGCCGCTGACCTTCGGGGTCTGCCGCCAGATCACCTTGAAGTCCTGCAGCGCGCCGCTGCCGTCCGCAGCCAGCACCAGCTTGGCGCGCGCCACCGCCGCGCCGCGGGTGTCGTTTTCACCCTCTTCGGCGTAGCTCACGTACACAAAGCCGTTCTTTGCGAAGTCCGGGTGCGGCAGCACATCGCCCAGGCCGCCCTGGCCGCCGTAGGCTACCTTCGGCAGGCCGGTGATCTCGGCGCGCTTGCCGGTCTGCACGTTGAAGTGCTGCAGCGTGCCTTCCTTCTCGGTCACCAGCAGGCTGCCATCGGGCAGGAAGGCCATCGCCCACGGCTGGTCGAACCTGGCGACCTCGGTGGCGTTGAACGGCCAGTCGGCCTTCTGGATCACCGGCGCGGCAGCGGCGGTGGGGCCGGCGGCCACGCAGGCGGTGGTGAACAGGGCAGGGGTGGCCGCAAGAGCCAGGGTGAGCAGCAGATGGCGGGGCATGAGGGTGTCTCCGTCAGGGGTGCAATGTGAAGCGATGGTTGTACAGCATGGCCATCAACGCCGCGTGGACCATAGGTCACCCCGGATAGGCGCGCGGGCCGGATTCAGCTAACGTACGCGGCAACACGGACGCCTCAAAACGGAGTTTGCAGCATGAGCATCAGCGTACAGAAGCCTTCCCCCGCCTTCATCGCGGCCTCCTGGACCGCCCTGCTGCTGGGCGCGGCGGCCTACCTGATCGGCCTGTTCAACGCCGAAATGGCCCTCAACGAGAAGGGTTACTACCTGACCCTGCTGCTGTTCGGCCTGTTCGCCGCCGTGTCGCTGCAGAAGAGCGTACGCGACCGTGTGGAAGGCATTCCGGTCAGCGGCCTGTACTACGCGCTGTGCTGGTTCGCCCTGCTGGCCTCGCTGCTGCTGTTGCTGGTCGGCCTGTGGAACGCCACCCTGCTGCTCAGCGAAAAGGGCTTCTACGGCATGGCCTTCGCGCTCAGCCTGTTCGGCGCAGTCGCCGTACAGAAGAACACCCGCGACCTGATGGCCGCAGGTGCTGATGAACCGAAGCGCGCAGCCAAGCTGCCGCCGCTCCCGGGCGAATAAGGGCTCACGTCCCGCGCGGCACGCCCTTGTCCAAATGGGCCTGCCGCAACGCGGTGGACTCATCCCACCCACGCTGCACCGCGCTCCGCGCCTGTTCCCAGGTCAACTTGCTCTTCGCATGTTCACTTGCCCAGCGCGACTGCAGCTCCGCTTCAACCTGCTCATACGCCTCAATCACCTCATCTGCCCGCGTACGCTGGTGACGCGCGCTGTAGCCGAGGTAATACGCAGGTTCGTAGTCATCAAATATCAGCTCGCTGTTGCTGTCGTAATACGGCTCCGCGCTGAAGCGTTCGCGCCAATAATCGGCAACTGCCTGGCGCGGCACGCCGTCTTCCGGCACCCGGCCGGGAATCTGATAGTCAGGGCTCATGTCTGGCTCCGGTGGGGTAAGGGTTCACCGTAGCCGTATGCAGGTTAACGCCATGGGCGCAGCGGGTGAATGGTGGATCAAACGCCATTCATGCGATCGCCAACACCGCCATGGACGCGCATGGCGCGTCCCTACACCCGTCAACGTTCGACCCCATCATCATTCGACCGACGTAGCGTAGTGACACGCCATGCGTGTCAATGCCATGCCGAACGAAGTCAAGAACCCGCCATGCGCGTCCACTGTGGTGCCGAAATCACTCGCCCTTCCGCGGCAACAGATAAATCACCCCGCCCACCGCAAACGCAATCAACGCCGCCGCAATGTTCTGCCAGCTCGCACTGGCAAACAACGCCAGACACAGCACCAGCGCCAGGATCGGAATCAACGGCCCACCCGGCAGCTTCAACGCCCCCGGCCGATCTCGGAAACGCCGCGCCAGCACGATCACCGCCGCCGCCGTTCCGATATACGCAAACAACCGCGTCGTCATCGACAACAACGCCAGCTGCACAAACGACCCTGAAAGCGCCAGCACCAGCGCAATCAAGCCCTGGGTCACAATCGCCGCCGCCGGCGTGCGGAAGCGCGGATGCACCTGCGCCAGCAGCTTCGGCCCATAACCATCGCGCGCCAGCGCAAACAGGAAGCGCGGCCCCATCATCATCGTGTTGCTGTTGGTGCCCAGAATCGAAATCGTCGCACCCACGGTCAGAATCAGCGCCAGCGCCTCACCGCCAAACCCTGCCGCCGCATCCGCCAGCGGCGTCGCCGAATCCGCCAGCCCGGGCAGCGTGCCCTGCGCAATGAACTGCACCGCGCCGTAGATCACCGTCACCGTCACAATCATGGTGATCAGCGCGAACGGAATGTCGCGCTTCGGGTTGCGGTACTCGCCCGCCGCCGCTGGAATGTTCTCGAAGCCCGCATACGCGTACAGCAGCAACAGCGCCGCCTCGCCCATGCGCTGCAGGTCATGCGGGTCGGGGCGCTGGCCCGAGAACGCCAGGTCCATGTCCACGTAGAACGCGCCAATCAGCACGAACAGCAGCAGCGGCAGCAGCTTGCCGATCACCAGCACGATGCCGGTGCGCGCCGCCGAGCGCACGCCCATCACGTTCACCGCGGTCAAAAACCCCAGCGACACCACGATCACCAGCACCCGGCCCAGGTCATGCCCGGCCCACGGCCAGAACCGCGCCACTGCATCGGCCAGCGCATTGCTCAACGCCGCCGCCGAGCTGATCCGGGTCAGCCAGATCATCCAGCCGATCTCGAACCCGGCAAAGCGCCCGAACGCCTCGCGCGCATACAGATAGCTGCCGCCCGGCTCATCGAAGTAGCTCGCCGCCTGCGCGTAGCACAGCACCAGCAGCGCCACCACGATGCCCGCCGCCACCACGCCCCACAGGCTGAACGGCCCCAGCAACAGCACGGTGGCCGCCGGCAGCAGGTAGATCCCGCTGCCAATCACGTCGTTGATCGACAGCCCGACAATCTGCCAGCGGCTGACTGCACGCTCCAGCTGCGGTTCGGAAGGTGTGCTCATGGTGCGCCCAATGCCGGCAGCTGCCACTGCGTCTGCAGCTGCGCGTACTGCGCCTTCGGCAGCAGCACGAAACGCGGCCGCGCCGCCGGCGTCAGCCAGCCCAGCAGGGTGGTCATGTGCGCCGGCTCCATCGCCGTGCAGCCAGCGGTGGCCTCACCCGGGGTGCGCCACAGGTGGGCAAAGATGCAGCTGCCGCCGCGCGGCACCGCCTTCGGGTTGTGCTCGATCACGAAGCCCTCGCGATACCGCACGTCGCCCTTGTTGTGCAGGTCCAGCCGCATCGGCTCGGTGGAACCCTCCACCGCCTCGGCCCCCACCACGTCCGCATCGACGATGCGGTTGTAATACTTCGAATCCGGCACATCCATGCAGTAGCTGCTTTCCAGCATCGGCTGGTAGGGCAGGGAGGTGGTCACCTTGTCCGCATAGCCGAACGCCTCGCCAATCGCGAAGATCCCGGCCGGGCTGCGGCCGTCGCCTTCCTGCTTCTGCGGCCCGCCCTTCTGCGCCGGGTGCAGGCCCGTGCCCCAGGCGCTGCCGCTGCGACCCACCGCCACCGTGAAGGCGTCACCCTGCGGCCGCCAGCCGGTTTCGGTGCGCGCATACGCCTGCAGCGTGCCGGAGGTGGCATCCCAGTCAGCCGTGGTCACCACCACCAGCTGGGTGGTGCCTTCCAGAGGATCGGCGGCCCAGGCGGGCAGGGCACAGGCCAGCACAACGGTGGCAACAGCGGTTCGCAGGTACGGCAGCATCGTCAACTCCAGAAATCAGGTGTCGATCAGGTGTTCAATCCGCTCCAGGTTCACCCCCAGCTGGCGATGCCGGTCCGGGTTGGCGTGGCAGAGCAGAACAAACAGAAAGTCCAGCAGCGACTGCAAGGCTGAACGGTACAACAGTTGTGCCATCGAAGGGGCCGGGTCGTGCGCGCACACCACCAGCGCCGCATCGGCGTGCGCGCGCAGCGGGTTGGCGCTGTGGCGCGTGATCGACACCACCTTGCCGCCCATGTCCTGGAACTGGCGCGACAGCTGGTACAGCTGCGGCAGCTTGCCGAACTCCGAGAACACCAGCAGCACGTCGCCCGGCCGCACCGCGGACAGATTGGCCATCATCAGAATCGGGTCGGCGTGGTGCACCGTCAGCATGCCCAGCAGCGACAGCCGCATCGCGAACTCGCGCGCATACAGGCCATCGTCGCCCAGCCCGTACACGAACACCTTCGGCGCGCTGTCCAGCATCGACACAATCCGCTCCACATCGGCCTGTGCATTGGCCACCCGGGTTTCGTCATCGGCTGCCTGCCGGCTGTGCCGCAGGCGCTCGCCCAGCTGCGCATAGCCATTGCCCGGCTCGCCCGTTGGCGGCGCGGCCTGCGGGTCGCTGCCCGCGCGCGCCACCGCCTGGCCCACCGAGTACTTCAGGTCCGGGTAGCCCTTGAAGCCCAGCTTCTGGCTGAACTTGACCACGCTGGACTGGCTGATCCCCAGCGCGCTGGCCAACTGCTGCGACGAGTAGTCGCGCAGCAGATGTGCGTTGTCGAGAATGAAATCCCCAATGCGGCGTTCGATCGCCGACATCTGGTCACGCTCGGAACGGATTTTGAGGAGTGGGGGCATTTCAATATCCGACGTAGAGCCACGCCCTGCGTGGCTTCGGTTCAATGATCGCCCGAAAGCAGCCACGCAGGGCGTGGCTCTACGGTGTCACCAGCGGGGCGGGTTGATCATCTCCAGTCCTTGAACGTCCGTAATCCCCAACCCCGGCGCATCACTGATGGTGATCTCGGATTCGTTGAAATGCACGCCCCCGGTGACCGGATTGAACCGGCCCAGCGACGGCCCGTCCAGGTCCACCTTGGTGATCACATCGCTCTTGGCCACCGCCAGGTGCACCGCCGCGGCCACGCTGATGCTGGACTCGATCATGCAGCCGATCATGCATGGCACCCCGTAGATGGCGGCAATATCCGCAATCCGGATCGCATTCGACAGCCCGCCGGTCTTCATCAGCTTGATGTTGATGATGTCCGCCGCGCGCTGCTGGATCAGGTCGAACACCTGGCCCGGGTTGAACACGCTCTCGTCGGCCATCACCGGCGTGTTCACCCGGTCGGTGACGTACTTCAGCCCGCTGATGTCGGCCGCCTTCACCGGCTGCTCCAGCAGTTCCAGTACCACGCCGGCTTCCTCCAGCGTGCGCATCGCCTGCACCGCCTGCTTGGCGGTCCAGCCCTGGTTGGCGTCCAGGCGCAGCAGGGCGCGGCCCTGCACCGCGGCGTGAATCGCCTTCACCCGCTCCACGTCCAGGCCGATGTCCTTGCCCACCTTGATCTTCAGCGACTCGAAGCCACGATCAATCGCGGACAGCGAGTCCGCCACCATCTTGTCGATGTAGTCCACGCTGATGGTGATGTCGGTGGTGATCACCGGGTCGCCACCGCCCAGCATCTGGTACAGCGGCGCGTTGTGCAGCTGTGCCCATAAATCGTAAAGGGCGATCTCCACCGCCGCCTTGGCGCTGGTGTTGCGTTCCATGGACGACTGCACCAGCGCGCAGTTGCGGTTGAGGTTGGCCACGTCCTGGCCCAGCAGGCGCGGCTTGATGAAGCGGTCAATCGCTTCAATGATCGACCCGTGCGTATCGCCGGTGATCACCGCCGTCGCCGGCGCTTCGCCATAGCCGGTGTGGCCGCTGTCGGTGCGGATCAGCACCACCACGTCTTCCACGGTATCCACCGTGCGCAGCGCGGTTTTGAAGGGCGTTTTCAGCGGCACGCGCAGCATGCCCAGTTCGATATCGGTGATTTTCATCAAGGGGTCTTGGCGCGCATGCGTTGGATGTTGGTGATGCGGTCGATGTAGCTCACGGTGTCGCTGGCCATCATCGGCTCCAGCGGGGTCACCGACACGCCGTTGAGGTGTGCCTGCACGCGGGTGCCGTCCGGTGCGAACCAGCTGCCACCGGCGGTGTCGTGAATCATCCAGGTGTTGCCGCCGAAGTGACCCAGGGTCAGCATCACGTGGCCCGGAATGTAGACCAGGTCGCCGGGCTGCAGATTTTTCACTGCCTCCATGCGCTTGGCTTTGCTGTCCTTGGCGGTGAAGGCAATGCGGTCCAGCGCCGGGCTCACTGCCTGCGCGCTGGTATTGCGCGGCATCAGGATGCCGAAGCTGCGGTACACCTCCGAGACGAAGCCGCTGCAGTCGCGGGTGTCATACGAATGGCCCCAGCCGTAGCGTTCGCCCAGGAACTTGAACGCCTGCGCGTACAGGTCGCGCGGGGTCAGTTCCAGATAGGTTTCGCTGGTGTCCTGTGAGCGCGCGATCAGCGCCGGCACCAAGGCAAGCGAACCATCGTCGTTGCGCACCGGCAGCTGCACCACGTAGCTGGCATGCGCCTGCTGGCCGTTCACCGGCTGCTGCAGCGGCCAGTCGACCAGCGCAGGCAGGCGAACGCCCATGTCCAGCTGCAGGCGCGAAACCCGCGGCTCTTCCGGGGTAAACGTGGTGAATACGGTGGCCCCGGTCACCACGCGGTAGTGTTCCGTTGCGCCGTAGCCCAGCACCGTGGCCTTGTCGCCCACGCCGACGAAGCGCTTTTCGATCCACGCCGTGTAGCGTTCGCTGGTGACGAACAGCCACTGGCCATCCGCGCTTTCATGCAGCACCGCCACCGCGTCGCCCGGGAACAGCGCCGATTCCTGGAAACGATCGATATCGGTATCACCCGGGCGGCTGAACACCCGCAGCATGGTCGGGAAGGTCCGCAGCGCCGCGCGGTGCACTACCAGCCCGTACTGCAGCGGGCGCGTGGCCGCGATGGCGTCGCCACCGGCATTGGCAATGATGGACGCGCGCTGTTCGGCGCTGATGAGCTGACCGTCTTCGCCATACAGCGGCTTGTCCGGCCAGCGCGAAAGCGCCCCAAGGTCGGCTTTCACCTTGGCCCGCGTCAGCGAAGCCGGCAGCCCCGCCAGGTTGTGGATGGAGGGATCTTCAGCCCGCATGCGCGCGTTCTGCGCGTCGATGTCGGTCCGGCTCAGCAGGATCCGGTCCGCCTCGGTAAGGTCGAGCGCTGGCTCGCCCGCGCCTTGGTCCTGCTGGCCGGACCAGAACTGCGGGTACAGGAACGAGTCGGTCAGCTCAATGACATCGCCATACCCCGAAAGCGGCCGGTCCGCGTCCTGTGCCCCAGCCGCACCGGCCACCGCCAGCAACAGCACCATCGCCATGGCCCGCAACCGAAACCCGGCCTGGCCCCCGCGCGCCGCCATCGCGCGCACTCGCGACCCGGCCTGATTCCCGCGCGTCGTCATCTTGCGTACTCGCGACCCGGCCTGATCCCCGTAGTGACACGCCATGCGTGTCATCGACCCAGCATCACCACCCATCAGCGCCCGCCCTCCAGAGAACTCAATGGAATATTTATTCCTTTCCGGATTGAAAGCAAGAATAAATTATTGACCACCTACCCGCCGCGTGTTACACAGCGATTACCACCCGCACCTGTGGAAGTGTCGCCGTGGAATCCGCAGTTCGCAAACCGCACCCGCTCCGTCGCTTCGCCTGGCACACCGCAGCCTGCCTGCTGCTGGTGTCGCCGGCGCTGTGCGCGCAGCCGCTGCCTGCGCTGCCGGATCTCATCACCCAGATCGACACCGGCCACTTCGCCCAGGCCGAAGCCAAAATCAGCCGCGCCCTGGCGGATGCCAACCTCAGCCAGGACCAGCGCGACGCCTACAGCTTCCAGCGCGAACGCATGCGTCGCATCCGCCTCGACTTCACGCTGGATGCTGCCGCCGCGCAGGCCCAGGTGCGCAAGCAGATTCCCGATCTCACCGACGCCGAGTTCGCCCGCTGGGATGCACAGGGGCATCTGGAACATCTGGATATCGACGGCCAGCGCCGCTGGTTCAAGCGCGCGCCGTCGAATTTGTTCCGGGTGAGTGCCGAAGCCCGTGCCCGACGCGCGCCGGGTGTGCCGGTGCCGAAGGACGGGCCGTATGAAGTGCTTGGGCCGCACCATGAAGAAGTCGTGGCGGCCGCGCGTTCGTATCGACCAACGGTCGTGGGCCCGCTATCCCTCACCCCGCGCAAAGTCACCGTCACCCAATCGCTCACCGTCAAACCCGACGCGGTTCCCGCCGGCGAAACCGTGCGCGCCTGGATCCCATATCCACGCCACATCCCCGGCCAGCAGGAAAACATCCGCTTCCTCGGCAGCAGCGGCGGCACCGCGCAGGCGCAGATCGCCCCGGAAGACACCCAGCAGCGCACCGCCTACCTGCAGGCCCCGGCCGTCGCCGGCCAGCCCACACAGTTCGAAGTCCGCTACGAACTCACTGTCTACGCGCGCCACACCAACATCGACCCGGCCAAGGTGCAGCCCACGCCCAACGACCCGGCGTTGCAGCCGTACCTCGCCGAACGCGCCCCGCACGTGGTGTTCACTCCGGCCCTGCGCGCGTTCTCCCAGCGCGTCGTCGGCAACGAAACCAACCCCTACCGCATCTTCGAAAAACTGTTCGACGCCGTCGACCGCATCCCCTGGGCCGGCGCACGCGAATACTCCACCCTGTCCAACATCAGCGATTACGCCCTGCATGCCGGCCACGCCGACTGCGGGCAGCAGACCCTGCTGCTGATCACGCTGCTGCGCCTGAACGGCATTCCCGCGCGCTGGCAGTCCGGCATGGTCTATTCCGACGACGCGGTGGGCTACAACAACCTGCACGACTGGGGCGCGGTGTATCTCGCGCCGTACGGCTGGGTGCCGATGGATGTCACCACCGGCCGCCTGCACAGCAGCACGCCCGCGCTGCGCGACTTCTACATGGGCGGCCTGGACGCCTACCGCATTGCCTTCAACGACGATTACGACCGGCCGTTGACGCCGGCAAAGCAATACCCGCGCTCGGACACGGTCGACAACCAGCGCGGTGAAGTGGAGTGGTCCGGCGGCAACCTGTACTACGACCAGTGGACCTACGACTTCCAGTCGCACATGAAATAACCCACCACCACCATTTCACAATCTGCAGGAGAGAGCAGGGGATGAAAGCGAACAGTTTGAAGCGGGCGGCGCTGTGCGTCGCGCTCGGGGCATGTCTTGGCGTTGTGGCTCCCGGCATCGCCTGGGCCCAGGCGGTCAGCGGTGCGGTTGCCGGCCGTGCCACCGCCGGCGACCAGGTCACCGTGGTCAGCACCAGCACCGGGGCCAGCCGCAGCGTCACCGTCGGCAGCGACGGCACCTACCGCCTGGGCCAGCTGCCGGTGGGTGATTACCGCCTGCAGGTCAGCCGCAACGGCGAGAACCTGGGCGACAGCGTGGCGGTCAGCGTGGCCGTCGGCGGCACCACCAACGTCAACCTGGCCAGCAGCGGCGACGTGGTCAACCTGGATGCGCTGCAGGTCGTCGGCACCCGCGTGGTGAACCGCGTGGACGTGTTCTCCACCGAGACCTCGTTCAACGTCAACCGCCAGGAAGTCTCGCGCCTGCCGGTGGCGCAGGATCTTTCCGCCGTCGCGCTGCTTGCACCGGGCGTGGTCGGCGGCAACTCCACCTTCGGCGGGCTGTCGTTCGCCGGTTCCTCGGTGGCCGAGAACGCGGTGTTCATCAACGGCCTCAACGTCACCGACATGTACACCCGGCGTGGCTTCTCCAGCGCACCGTTCGCCTTCTTCAACGAGTTTCAGGTCAAGACCGGCGGCTACTCGGTCGAATTCGGCCGTTCCACCGGTGGTGTCATCAATGCGGTGACCCGCTCCGGCAGCAACGACTTTGAAGGCGGTATTGAAGTCACCGCCGAACCGTCCGCGTGGCGTTCCAGTGGCCGCGACCACTTCCATCGCGACGGCAGCGCGCATTCCTACGCCAGCCGGGACGACAGCAGCTTCTTCAAGACCAACGTGTGGGCCAGCGGCCCGGTGGTGAAGGACAAGCTGTTCCTGTTCGCCATGTATGAAAAGCGCGACGAGAACGGCCACAACACCTCCAACGACGCCTTGACCTGGTTCAAGAACGAAGCCGACAACGGCTTCTGGGGCACCAAGCTCGACTGGAACATCAACGACAACCACAGCCTGGCCCTGTTGGCCTTCAGCGACGAAACCGAAACCACCGCCGGCGCGTACAACTACGACTGGGACGACAATGTCATCGGTGCCTGGGGCGGCGATTCGGTCACCGAAGCCGGCGGCAAGAACTGGTCGGCCACCTACACCGGCCATTTCGGTGAAACCTTCACCGCCCGCGCCATGGTGGGCCAGAACAACCAGCGTGCGTTCACCCGTTCCTCGCTGGACGAGCTGTGCAGCCCGGTGTTCACCGACCCCAGCTACGCCCCGCGCCTGGGCCAGCTCAACGGCCTGCGCCCCGGCTGCCACCCCACCGGTGCCGCCGTCGCCGAACGTGACGACACCCGCGATGTGGCCCGCCTCGATTTCGAATGGCAGCTTGGCACGCACCTGCTGCGCTTCGGTGTCGACCGCGAGATGATGACCACCGAGCAGAGCACGCGTTACCCCGGTCCCACCCAGCTCAGCTACACCGCTTATGTGGCGCGCCCGGGCGATGAGGTATGGGACGGTGCCAACGCCTTTGTACCGCCCGGCGTGACCGAGATGCTGCGCGCGCGCAACCGCGTGTCCGGTGGCACCTTTGAAACCGAAGCCAATGCCTTCTACCTCGAAGACATCTGGAACATCACCCCCAACCTGATGCTCAACCTGGGCGTGCGCTGGGACCGCTTCGAAAACCGCACCGCCGATGGCGACGCCTTCATCAAAATGGACGACCTGATCGCCCCGCGCTTCGGCTTCAGCTGGGACATGAAGGGTGATGGCACCACCAAGCTGTTCGGTAACGCCGGCCGCTATTACCTGCCGGTCACCAACAACATCAACGTCAACTTCGCCGGCGGCCTCACCGACGAGTACAGCTACTACGTGCTCAATGGCTGGCAAACCCAGGCCAACCCGGTCACCGGTGCCCCGTATGCCGCGCCGATCATCGGCCAGCAGATCGGCCCGGGCGACACCCGCATGAACACCGGTGCCGCCGACCTGCGCCAGAGCGTGGATCGTGACCTCAAGGCCGTGTACCAGGACGAATACATCCTCGGCTTCCAGAGCATGCTCAACCAGGCCTGGTCGTGGGGCGTCAACGCCACCTATCGGCGCATGACCCGCGCGCTGGACGACATGCGTCTCAACTACACCCCGTGCGGTCCGACCGGCACCACCCTGTGGCCGATCGCCAACCCGGGTGAAAGCCTGACCATCTGGGGCGATTCCAGCATCGGCTGCGCCGAGGAAGGCTGGATCACCATCGACACCGCCAACAGCGGTTACCGCAAGGGCGGCAGTGGCGAAGTGGTCGGCTACTCCAAGCCCAAGCGCACCTACAAGGCGCTGGAATTCCAGATCGACCGCGCGTGGGACGAGAAGTGGCTGTTCAACGCCTCATACCTGTGGTCGCGCAGCGACGGCAACTTCGAAGGCCCGGTCAATTCGGACACCGGCTACGGCGACACCGGCATGGTCCAGCACTGGGATCATCCGGCCAACAACGAACGTTATGGCGTGCTGTTCAACGACTTCCGCCATCAGTTCAAGTTCCGCGCCGCGTATGCGCTGAGCGAGCAGTGGAGCTTCGGCACCACCTTGCAGGTGCAGTCCGGTGGCCCGGTCACCGCGTTCGGCGTGATGTGGCCCAACGACAGCACCGCCGGCGGCAGCACCAGCAGCGAAAGCAGCGGCGGCGGTACCGGCTGGCTGTGCGTGGCCAACTGCACCGGCAACTACGCCCAGCGCCAGTTCGAGTACAGCCCGCGCGGCGCGTACGGCCGTCTGCCGTGGACCTGGACCATGGGGGCGAACGTCACCTGGCGTCTGCCGGTGGAAGGCGTGGACCTGAGCGTGCGGCTGTCGGTGTTCAACCTGTTCAACAACCAGACCGTCATCAACGTGCACCAGCGCTATGAAGCCCAGCCGGGCCAGTACCGCGAGAGCACGTTCAACACCGGCACCCGTTGGCAGGCCCCGCGGTATACGCAGTTGCAGGCGACGTGGAATTTCTGATGGCGATCTTCCATCAATGGCTGACCGCATTGATGTTGGCGATCTTCCGTAGAGCCGGGCCTTGCCCGGCTGCTTTTCCGCGGTATCCCACCAAGCCGGGCATGGCCCGGCTCTACGCCCTGCTTCTCACCCCATCCATTGCGTCTGCTACCCCCTTCACCCCACTGCTGGACCAAACGGTCCAGCACTACCCGGTTGAAGGCATCGCCATGGCCGTCATCGAAGACGGCCAAACCACCTTCACCGCCACCCGCGGTGAAGGCATCACCGATCAAACCCGCTTCAAGATCGCCTCCAACACCAAAGCCATGACCGCCGCCGTCCTGGCCCGCCTGGTCCAGCGCGGCGTGTTGCACTGGAACGACCCGGTCATCAAGCACCTGCCGCAGTTCCGCATGCACGACCCCTGGGTCACCGAACACATGCAGGTACGCGACCTGCTCATCCACAACAGCGGCCTCGGCCTCGGCGCGGGCGACCTGATGCTGTGGCCCGAGCCCAACGCCTACACCCGCGCCGACATCATCGCCGGCCTGGCCCACCTCAAGCCCGTCACCAGCTTCCGCAGCGGCTACGCCTACGACAACCTGATGTACGTGGTGGCAGGTGAAGTCGCCGCCGCCGCAACCGGCAAGCCCATCGACGTACTCCTGCAGGAAGAACTGTTCACACCCCTCGGCATGACCGGCTGCCAGACCGACCCCACCCAGACCTCGCTCGCCGCCGGCGGCGTGCGCTGCAGCCTGCGCGACATGACCCGTTGGATGCATGTGCTGCTGGACCCGTCGCTTGTGCCCGACTGGCTCAATGCGGAACAGCGCCGGCAGCTGTGGACCGCGCACATGCCCATGCCCCTCGGCGAACGCCAGCGGCGCTGGGAGAACGCGCATTTCTCCGCCTACGGCTATGGCTGGCGGCTGTCGGATTTCGACGGTGAGTTCAAGGTGGCCCACACCGGTACGTTGAGCGGCGCGTATTCCTCGCTGGCGTTGCTGCCGGACAGCAAGACCGGCGTCGTCATTCTCATAAACGGCGAAGGCGAAAACGCCAGAACTGTCCTGATGCAGGCCACACTCCGTAGAGCCACGCCCTGCGTGGCTTCGACCAACCCACCGCCTGCGCCGGCAACATCGGCCGCGTCAGACACCGCGCAGCCACGCAGGGCGTGGCTCTACGGTTGCTCCCAAGCGCCCACCATCGCCACCTACATCACCGAAATCGAATCCGAACACACCACCCGCAAACCCCGCCCCGACACCACCGCCCGCACCCCAGCCCCCACCACCGTCCCCTGGCAGGGCATCTACCAGGACCCCTGGCTGGGCACCGCCCACCTCTGCCCGGAAAACGGAAAACTCCGCTTCACCGTCGAAAAAGCCCCACGCCTGCACGGAACCGTGATGCAGCTCGATTCCCGTTGGCTGGTGCAGTGGGATACCCTCGAAGCGGACGCCGAGCCCTGGCTGCAGGTATCGCCCGCTCATGTAGAGCCGGGTCTTGCCCGGCTGGGGG
This sequence comes from Stenotrophomonas sp., assembly GCF_032103445.1. Classification (GTDB taxonomy): domain Bacteria; phylum Pseudomonadota; class Gammaproteobacteria; order Xanthomonadales; family Xanthomonadaceae; genus Stenotrophomonas. The sequence continues at coordinate 41,917 of NZ_DAMDFR010000015.1, read as the reverse complement.
CCACCCCGCAGACTCTCAGCCTGCGCGCCATCGACCCGGATATCGACTTCAGCTATGACTATCAGGATCTCGAGTTCACCCGCACCGGCCCGTGTACGTGATGCGCGACCAGGGGTCGCGCCTACGGCGGCCTTCATTTCATCTGTGCTTCTGCTTGCACTGATCGCCACCACCGCCCACGCCCAACCCGTTCAGATCGCCCTCGTCCGCACCGCCGAACAAGCCGGCCTGGTCGACATCACCACGCTGTCCCCCAACATCCAGCTCGACATGCGCTACGCCGGCAGCAACAACTTCACCGGCCGCAGCGTGCCCGGCTACGAAGCGCCCAAGTGCCTGCTGCTGGCCCCCGCCGCCAGCGCACTGGCCCAGGTCGAAGCCGATCTGCGCAGCGAAGGCCTGGGCCTGAAGCTCTTCGACTGCTACCGCCCCGCGCAATCCGTTCAGGCCTTCGTCGACTGGGCCAACGACCCCACCGAGCTCTCACGCAAAGCCATCCAGTACCCCGGCATCGACAAACCGCAGCTGCTGGGCGGCTACATCGCCGAAACCTCCGGCCACAGCCGCGGGGCCACGGTCGACCTCGGCCTGGTGGACTGCCGCAGCGGCACCTGCACCGATGTGGACATGGGCACCGACTTCGACTACTTCGGCCCCGAAGCCCACACCGACACCGCGCAGATCACCCCCGACCAGTACAACAACCGCCAGCGGCTGGTGCGCGCCATGCAGGCGCAGGGCTTCAAGAACTATCCGCTGGAATGGTGGCATTACACCCTGGACCCCGAGCCCGACCCCAAAACCGCCTACGACGTCCCCGTGCGCTGATCGCCGCCCCGTACAATGGCGGCGGACGCCATTCGCCCGGAACGTAATGAATCTGCCGCTGCACTTTGGACTGCTGGGAACCCTGGAAGCCGGCCTTATCGCTTTGCTCGTTGGTCTGCTGGTCTACAGCCTGTGGCAGCGCCTGTGCCGCTGGGCCGGCTGGTCGATGGGCCACGCCATCGGCTGGGCCTGCTTCATCGCCGTCATCATCAGCGCCGGCATCGACGCCTGGAAGCTGTTCTACATGGGCATCGTGCGGCTGGAGTCGCCGTTCTACGCGCGCATGTACCTGGCCACCATCCACGATCCCAACGAACTGGGCTCGCGCGTGGTCATTGAAGTGGCCGGTGCACTCGCCGGTGTGGCACTCGGCTGGGTGATATTCAGTTCCCGGTCAGCCGAAAAAACTGAGACCTCGAACTGATTTTCCGTTCGGTGCGCGTTAAACGAAGCCGCGCTGAATGCGCACATTACCGACCTGTCACCTGCGCGTAACCGAGCCGGTAATGCACGCATCTGCGTAGGTGGTTAAGACCGCGTCTGCACGCCGGTTGCAGCCCAAGATCGATTCACAAACGCGGTGGCAGGGTAGGGGCCGTACGGAAACAACGACCCGTGCAATACCCCTTTGACGGAGACCACCCCAATGACGAATCGCAACCGCAAGCCCCTGATCGCCCTGTTGATCGCCGCCGGCAGTGTGATGGCCATTCCGGCAATGGCACAGACCGCGCAGCAGAGCGCCGCGCAGGCCCAGCAGCAGGCCGCCCAGGCGCAGCAGGCCGCCGGTGCCGCCGGTCAGGCCGCTGACAATGCCAGCGGTGCAGCCGCAGCCGCCTCGGCACAGGCCGGCGGTGGTGGTGGCGGTCAGACCTGGGCCAGCGTCGACACCGACGGCAACGGCACCATCAGCAAGTCCGAAGCCCAGGTCAACGCCGGCCTCGCCCAGGTCTTCGACCAGGCCGACACCAACAAGGACGGCGAGCTCACCCCGGATGAATACAAGGCCTACGTCGCCGCCCAGCAGACCGGTGCCGCCAACGGCGGCAACGCCCCGGGCAAATAACCGGCCACGCCGGTCGTAGAGCCGGGCTTGCCCGGCTGCTTTTACCCGCAACACCCGTGCAACACCAAGCGCAGAAGGGCCCAACACCGCTGGACAACGGTGAAAGGCAGTGAGGGGGGAAGGGCGGCTTCGGCCGCCCTTCCTTTTGCGCGGTCGCGGTATCCTTCCCCCATGATGACCTCACAACCCACGCCCACCGGCCACATCGGCCTGGTCGGCTTCGACGGTGACGACACGCTCTGGAAGAGCGAGGACTACTACCAGAAGGCCGAACAGGACTACCTCGACATCCTGTCGCGCTACATCGACGTGCACGACACCGCCACCGCCCGGCACCTGCTCGAAGTGCAGCAGCGCAACCTCGCCGTGTTCGGCTACGGCGTAAAGGGCATGACCCTGTCCATGCTCGAAGCCGCCATCGACATCAGCCAGCAGATGATCACCGCGCGTGACCTGCAGCAGATCCTCGACATCGGCCACGACACCCTGCGCCACCCGGTCGAACTGATCGACGGCGTGCGCGAATCGGTCGCCGCCATCGCCAACGACTACCCCGTGGTGCTGATCACCAAGGGCGACCTGTTCCACCAGGAAGCCAAGATCAAGGTCGCCAACCTGCGCGACCTGTTCCCGCGCATCGAAATCGTGTCCGAGAAGGATCCGGAAACCTACGCCCGCGTGCTGGAAGAATTCGACCTGCCGATGGACCGTTTTGTCATGGTCGGCAATTCGCTGCGCTCGGACATCGAGCCGGTCGTCACCCTCGGCGGCTGGGGCATCCACACCCCGTACGCCGTCACCTGGGCGCATGAAACCCAGCACGGCGTGGCCGTGGACGAACCGCGCATGGTGGAAGCCCCCACCGCCTTCGATTGGCCGCAGGCATTGCGCGCCATCGAAGCCAAGGCCGTACAGGGCTGACCCGGTGAAGCGCCTGTGCCTGCTGCTGGTGTTGTGGCTGGGGCTGCCATTGGCCGCCCTGGCCCAGCAGACTGCCGAGAAGTCCGACACCTACCAGGTGCACACTGGCGATGCCTGGGTTGACGCGCAGCTGCAGGACATCAACCATTACGCCGAGCGCTTCCCCGACAGCTTCCTCGACGAAGTGGTGCGCTATGCCGGTGTGTCGCGCGGTTACATCGCCGCGCTGATGTATACCCACGGCTGGCACGCCGGTGACATCTATTTCGCGTGCTTCTGGGGCAAGGTCACCGAGCATTCCTGCCGCGACAGCGTGCGCGCTTTCAGCCGCCATGTGCCGGAAGAGGGCGGGTTCGTGCAGTGGTCCGATGTGGTGAACGACGACCTTGGCACCGAGCCCACCAACCTGCACTGGCGCGCGCTGCGCCACGCCATCGTGGCCAGCCACGATCACTGGGACCGCCCGGTGGAGCTGGATGCCACGTTGAAGCGGCAGTTGGGGGATCGTGCGCAGCGGGATAAGCGGGCGCGTGCCGACCGTTGATTCCCCGGTGACGGGCATGGCCCGTCACTACACGGATGGTTGGCCCTGTAGTGACACGCCATGCGTGTCATCGCGGTGCCGGCCTCGCGCGACGCCCCATTCATGGCTCCGCCAATCATCCCGATGACGCGCATGGCGCGTCACTACGCGGTGCGCGACAATGGCGCAAATCCCCCCGCGCCCTGTCTCCGAGTACGCAATGAGCACCACTGCCTTCGTTTCGCCCGACGACATCCGCACCCTGTTCGCGCAGGCCATGTCCAGCATGTACCGCACCGAGGTGCCGCTGTACGGCACGCTGGTGGATCTGGTCGCTGAAATCAACGACGCCGTCCTCACCGACAACCCGGCCCTGGCCGACCAGCTTGACCGCAACGACGAGCGTGCCCGCCTCGCCCAGGAACGCCACGGCGCGATCCGCGTCGGCACCGCCGCCGAACTGGCCACCCTCGGCTGCCTGTTCGCGGTGATGGGCATGCACCCGGTGGGGTACTACGACCTGTCCGTGGCCGGCGTGCCGGTGCACTCCACCGCGTTCCGCCCGCGCACTGCCGCCGCGCTCGCGCAGAACCCGTTCCGCGTGTTCACCTCGCTGCTGCGGCTGGAGCTGATCGAAGACCCCGCCTTACGCGAGCAGGCCGCGCAGATCCTCGCGCGCCGCCACATCTTCACCGACGAATGCCTGCACCTCATCGCCCAGGCCGAGCGTGATGGCGGCCTGGAAGAAACCGAAGCGCGCCGTTTCGTGCTGGCCGCGCTGGAAACCTTCCGCTGGCACAGCGACGCCACCGTGTCGCTGGACACCTACCACGCCCTGAGCAAGGCGCACCGGCTGATTGCCGACGTGGTCAGCTTCCGTGGCCCGCATATCAACCACCTCACCCCGCGTACGCTGGACATCGACGCTGCCCAAGCCGGCATGCTCGCGCGCGGCATCGATGCCAAGGCCGTGGTCGAAGGCCCGCCGCCGCGCCGCTGCCCGATCCTGCTGCGCCAGACCAGCTTCAAGGCGCTGGAGGAAGAGGTGAACTTCCCGGAAGACGGCCGCAGCGATGTGGGTACCCACACCGCGCGTTTCGGCGAGATCGAGCAGCGCGGTCTGGCGCTCACCCCCAAGGGGCGCGCGCTGTACGACCAGCTGTTGAACCAGGCGCGTGATGCAGGTGGGGCGGGCAGCACCTGCGGTGACTACACCACGCGGTTGGCGGATGCGTTTGCGGCGTTCCCGGATGATCACGACACCCTGCGCCGTGAGGGCCTGGGGTATTACCGGTATGCGCTGACCGAAGCTGGGCGTGCGGACAGGGCCGCTGTGGGCGATCTGCCGGCCGAGGCGTTGATCGCCGCCGGTCTGGCGACGGCCGACCCGATTGTGTATGAGGATTTCCTGCCGGTGAGTGCGGCGGGGATTTTCCAGTCCAATCTCGGCGGGGAAGAGCAGCGCGCGTATGCGGCGCATGCCAACCGTGAGGCGTTTGAGCAGGCGTTGGGGTTGAAGGTCGAAGACGAGTTCGGGATTTACGAACGCCTGCAGAGCGAATCGCTGGCGACGCTACGCGCGTAATTTATCCGTTCGCGGAATCCCGGTGGTGCCGGCCGCTGGCCGGCGACCTCATGAACCTTCGTCCGGGCCTGCGTGGTTGCCGGCCAGCGGCCGGCACTACCGAGCTTCCACCAATCCGCGATGGCTTATGCCTTCATCGTCCCGGTATCCAACCACCGCTGGTGCCACGACAACGCCTCCGGCAACAGATGCGGCGTGTGCTTGCCATAACTCTCACGGCTCGCCCGTTCGAAATAATCATTGATCTGATCCCGGAACTCCGGGTGCACGCAGTTATCAATCACCACGCGCGCACGCTTGCGCGGGGTCAACCCACGCAGGTCCGCCAACCCCTGCTCGGTCACGATCACTGACACATCGTGCTCGGTGTGATCCACATGGCTCACCATCGGCACAATCGCCGAGATGGTGCCGTTCTTCGCCGTAGACGGGCTCAGGAACGCCGACAGGAACCCGTTACGCGCGAAATCACCCGAACCGCCAATGCCGTTCATGATCCGCGTGCCCATCACATGGGTGGAATTCACGTTGCCGTAGATGTCCGCCTCGATCATCCCGTTCATGCCGATGCAGCCCAGGCGGCGCACCAGTTCCGGATGGTTCGAGATCTCCTGCGTGCGCATGATGATGCGCTCGCGGTAGAAGTCGATGTTCTCCTTGAACGTCTCATTCGCCTGCGGGCTCAGCGCAAACCCGGTGCACGACGCATAGCTCAGCACGCCATCGCGCAGCAGATCGAGCATGCCGTCCTGGATCACCTCGGTGAAGGCGCTCAGGTCGCGGAAGCCGCTCTTGCCCAGCCCGGCCAGCACCGCGTTCGGAATATTGCCCACGCCGCTCTGCAGCGGCAGCAGGTTCGCCGGCAGGCGGCCGCGCGCCACTTCGTGCTTCAGGAATTCGATCAGGTGCCCGGCAATCAGCTCGCTGGTCGCATCAATCGGGCTGAACGGGCTGTTGCGGTCCGGGCCGTTGGTGCGCACCACCGCCACAATCTTGTCCGGGTCGCAGCGCAGCGCGGTGTCGCCAATGCGGTCGTTCGCGTGCACCAGCGGAATCGGCTTGCGGTACGGCGGCAGCGCCGTGCCGTAGTAGATGTCGTGCATGCCGTCCACACCGGCCGGCTGCCACTCGTTGACCTCGACAATCACCTTCTTGGCCAGGTCCAGCCAGGTCTTGTTGTTGCCCACCGATGTGGAGGGCACCAGCGAGCCGTCTTCGCGAATGGCCGAAACCTCCACCACCGCCGTGTCGATATCGCCATAGAAGCCGAACCACACATGCTGGGCGACGTGGCTGAGGTGGATGTCGATGTAATCCAGCTTGCCCTCGTTGATGCGGTTGCGCGCATCCGGGTCGCTCTGGAACGGCATGCGCATCGCGATGCCATCGGCCTTGGCCAGCGCGCCGTCCAGTTCCGGGGCGGTGGACGCGCCGGTCATCAGGCTGATCTGGAAGGGCTGGTTCTGCGCGTGGAAGGCTTCAATGCGCTCGGCCAGCGCCACCGGCACCGCTTTCGGATAACCCGAACCGGTAAAGCCACTCATGGCAACGGTTTCACCTGGCTGAATCAGTGCAGCGGCAGCTTCGGCAGAAACCACCCGGTCGCGCAGACGCGCGTTGGCAATGCGATCAACAGACATGGCAACAGCAGCTGTGTAGGGGACCTTCATTATCGGCCATACCCGACACCCCCTGACGTTCGACCAAGGTGCTAGACCGAATACAGGAAATAACCGGCCGTATTCAGCTTCCAGAAAGCTTCTGTACCCACCAGTATTGTTTTGCAGTGCAGCGTGCAACTTGTTTCCGGAGCCTAGATGATCGCCCTGCATCCCGACGTGGGGGAGGGAGCAGAGCCCGCTGGCAGTTCGCTGCAAGCGGGCTTTTTTATGTCTGAAATTCGGGAATGGCGGCGTCGGCCGGCATCGCGCGGACACGCATGGCGTGTCCCTACACCGGGATCCCGTAGCGACGCGCCATGCGCGTCCCACGCACCGCCTCACCGCTCGGCACACCCACCGCACCGCAATCCCCCGCAAACGCCCCCGCACGTCAAACCCCATCCCGCCCCGCCCCGCCCACGCGGCCCGCGGTCATAATCCCCCCATGCCAATCCCCGCCAACGCCGTCCCCGCCGCCCTCGTCCCCCTGGTAGACCGCGCCCTGGCGCGCCTGGCCCTCAGCCTGGCCGACACGCCCCACTGGCCCCCCACCAAACCGGTGCTCGATCAGCTCCGCGAACTCGCCCTCGCCAGCGACTTCGCCATCGACACCCTGTGCCGCCAGCCCGCACTTCTGTCGCAATTGACCCAAAATGACTGCCCGCCGATCCCGCTTCCGGAACTCGATCCCGAGCACCCCAGCGACTGGCCGGTCCGTCTGCGCCGCTACCGCGCCGCTGCCTCCACCCGTCTCATCTGGCGTGACCTGAATGGGCTGGACGACGTCCCCGCCACCCTGCGCGGAGCCACCGCCCTGGCCGAAGACTGCCTCGGCCTCGCCCTGGCCGCGCTGGAAAAGGAATTCGCCACCCGCCACGGCGTCGTGCGCGCCAGCACCGACGGCAGCGAACAGCGCCTGGTCGTGTTCGGCCTCGGCAAGCTCGGCGGCGGCGAACTCAACTTCAGCTCCGACGTCGACCTGGTCTACGCCTACCCGCAGGGCGGCGAATCCGACGGCCCGCGCCCGCTGGCCGCCGAGGAGTACTTCGCCCGCCTCGGCCAGCGCCTGGCCAAGCTGCTCGACGAAACCACGGTGGACGGCTTCAGCCACCGCGTGGACCTGCGCCTGCGCCCCTTCGGCAACGCCGGCCGCGTCGCGCTGTCGTTCGCCGGCATGGACAACTACTTCCAGCGCGAAGGCCGCGACTGGGAACGCTACGCCTGGCTCAAGGCGCGCGCCGTGGCCGGTGACATCCCCGCCGGCGAAGCCTGGCTGCAGACCCTGCGCCCGTTCGTGTACCGCCGCTATCTCGATTTCACCGCGCTGGACGGCCTGCGTGAAATGAAGGCCGCCATTACCGCCGAAGTCGCGCGCAAGGACATGTTCGACGACATCAAGCGCGGCCCCGGCGGCATCCGCGAAATCGAATTCCTCACCCAGGCCCTGCAGCTCATCCGCGGCGGCCGCGAGGCCACCCTGCGCGAGCGCCGTCTGCTGTACGCGCTGCCCGCCCTCGTCGCCTGCGGGCAGATGGACCCGCAGGACGGAGCCGAACTGCTGCACGCCTACGACTTCCTGCGCCGGCTGGAAAACCGCCTGCAGATGCTGCGCGACGCCCAGACCCACGCCCTGCCCAGCGACCCCATCGACCGCCTGCGCCTGGCCTGCACGCTCGGTTACGCCGACTGGGACGCGCTGGTCGCTGCGCTCGACGTGCAGCGCAACCGCGTCAGCACCGAGTTCGCCGCACTGCTCGCCCCGCGCGCCGGTCAGGCCGCACCCGATGCGCTTTCGAACTACTGGCGTGGCCTGCCCGAAGGCGGCAGTGCCGAGGTGCTGGCCGAGGCCAGCTTCAGCGACGCACACGGGGCCGACCAGTCGCTGCGCGACTTCGCCCAGTCGCTCGGCGTGAAGTCGCTTTCCGACGCCGCACGTGCGCGCCTGGACCGCGTGCTGCCCGCACTGCTGCACGCCGCCACCCGCTCACCGCAGCCGGATGCCGCGCTCAAGCGTGTGCTCGGCCTGCTGCAGGCCATCCTGCGCCGCACCAGCTACCTCGCCCTGCTGGACGAACAGCCCAGCGCGCTCGCCCGCCTCGTGGACGTGCTCGCCCGCAGTGCCTTGCTCGCCGAGCGCCTCGCCGCGTATCCGCTGCTGCTGGACGAACTGCTGGACATCCGCGTCTCCGGCCCGATGCCGGACGAAGCCGCCATGCAGGCCGAGTGCAACGCCGCGCTCAACGTTGACGACCCCGAAGCCGCGCTGCGCCTGCTCAACGAAATCCGCCTCGCCCTCAGCTTCCGCATGGCCCTGGCCGCCCTCGACGGCCGCCAGCGCGCCGTCGACAGCACCCGCCAGCTCGCCCAGCTTGCCCAGGCCGTGGTCGTCACCGCGCTGCAGATGGCCGAGGCCGACATGCAGCAGGCCCACGGCATCATTCCCGGCGGCCGCTTCGCCATCATCGGCTACGGCAGCCTGGGTGGCCTGGAGCTCGGCTTCGGTTCCGACCTCGACCTCGTATTTCTGCACGACCACCCCAGCGACCAGGACAGCAGCGACGGCAAGCGCCCGCTCGACCCCGGCCGCTGGTACGCACGCCTTGCCCAGAAGGTGATGGCCCTGCTTGGTGCCGTCACCGCCGCCGGCCGCCTGTACGACATCGACGTGCGCCTGCGCCCCGATGGCGGCAAGGGCTCGCTCGTCTCCTCGCTGGCCAGTTACACCGAATACCAGCGCGAGCGCGCCTGGACCTGGGAACACCAGGCCCTCGTGCGCGCGCGCGGCATCGCCGGCGATGAAAGCCTGCTGGCTGATTTCGAGCGCGTGCGCGCGCAGACGCTGGGTCGCGTGCGCGATCGCGAGGTGTTGTTCGCCGACGTGCTGAAGATGCGCGCCCGCATGCGTACCGAGCTGGACCGCAGCGATGCCGGACGGCTGGATCTGAAGCAGGGGCCGGGCGGGGTAGTGGACCTCGAGTTCCTGCTGCAGACCGGCGTGCTGGACAGCGCCGCCGAACACCCGCAGGTGCTGGAGCCTCGCGATACGCCCAGCCTGATTGATGCGCTGGCGGAGATTGCATGGCTGCCGGGTGGCACGCGTGATGGATTGCATGAAGCGCATGCCGCGCTGCTGGATGTCGGCCTCGCGTGCACGTTGGACCGCCGGCCCCGCATGGCCATACCGACGCCTGCATTGGAAGAAGCGCAGCGGGTGATCACCGCAGCGTGTGATGCTGCGGACCTCCCGTTCACCAGCTCCACGGCCGCATGACTGCATGACTGCATGACTGCTTTGGTGGGATCGGTCGACAGATGATCGCCGATAACGCCCGATCGGCGCTTTAACGCATGGACCCCGCCGGGCAAACGCTTTCAACGGCGGCCGCGCGTCTTGCTGCACTGGTGGGGGCGGTCGACAGACGCCTGCCGATAACGCCCAATCGGTGCATTAACGCATGGACCCCACCGGGCAAACGCCTCCCACGGCGGCCGCGCGTAATGCTGCCTTGGTGGGGGCGGTCGACAGACGCCCGCCGATAACGCCCGATCGGTGCATTAACGCATGGACCCAACCGGGCAAACGCCTCCGTTCCCCGGTCATGCGTCCCCGGGCGATGCACCTTTATCGGCGGTCGACTGTCGTCCGACCCTACCGGGCAGGTCTCATCTCCATTACGACGAACGCGTTGCCACGCGCCCGGGCCTCACCGCCAACATCACCCCACCCGCGGCGCCATCTTCCACAACAACGCCCGGAACGGAGCCAACAAAAACACCCCGATCCCCAGCTTCACCGCCAGATCCCCCGCCGCCCAACTCACCCACGGCAAACTGGACCCGGCAAACGCGATGCTCCAGAAAATGCACGTATCCAACGTCGCACTGCACGTCGTCGCCACCATCGGCGCGCGCCACCAGTTCCCCCGGCGCAACCGGTCAAACACGGTGATATCCAACAATTGCGCCGCAATGAACGCCACGCACGACGCCACCGCAATACGCGGCGTGGCGATCCACATCGAAAGCACCACCGCCAGCGCAAACCCCGCCCACGCCACCCGCCGCGCCGCCGCCGGCCCGAACCGCCGGTTGATCAGGTTGCTGACCAGAAAGGCCACCGGGTAGCTGAACGCCCCCCAGGTCAGCCAGTCATTGATCGGAAACTGCACCAGCACATTCGACAGCAACACCACCGCGCCCATCGCCAACACCGCCAGCAGCAGGCTGCGGGTGGTCAACGGGGCAAACACAACATCGGGGCGCGCGGACATGGCGAACAGGGGGCAGGGGAGGGGAAGGGTGCGCATTATCCCCCATCCCGCGCGGCGGGGCCGGATGTGGCTCTGGATGCGGCTTTGGCTGTGGCTCTGCTGTGGCATTGGTAGAGGCGGTCGCCAGACGCCTGCCGATAACGCCGATCGGCGCTTTAACGCATGGACCCCACCGGGCAAACCTCTCCGATCCCCGGTCATGCGTCCCCGGGCGATGCACCGTTATCGGCGGTCGACTGTCGTCCGACCCTACCGGGCCTCGCTCGCGAGGCCCATGGGACGCGGCGGTTACGTCACCTCAGGGGATCCCCGAGATGGCTCCCCTCAATACGCCTCACTCATCTGATTCTTCGCCGCATCCGCCGTCGGCATGAACGCCAGGGTCTCCCCCTGCGCATTGGCGACCATCCACCCGGCACCGGCTTCGGTCGGGGTCAAGTCCAACACATCGCCCACCTCCAACGTCTTGCCCGGGTTGTTCTCGCGCGCCGGCCACTGAATCACCGCCACATCGGGTGATTCCGGGTTCCTCAGGGCCACCTCGACAGCGCCATCGGCCTTGGTCTCCACCGTCTCCACCGTCAACGGCGGCAGCGGATGCGCCTTCGCGGTCTTACCCTTGCCCTTCCCGTTGCCGGACTCGCTCAGTTTTTCCGACCCTGCGAGCGAAGCGCCCAGCGTCAGCCACACCGGCGAGGTCACGATCGCCACAGCGACCGACGAGCCCACCATTCCGTAGCTGGTCACCTTGTCGCTGAAACCTTCGGGCGGGTCACCCGCGTGAGCCGGTGCGGCCACCAGCAACGTAGCCAGTGCGGCGGAAATCAAAGAACTGCGCATCAGTGCGTCTCCCTGTTCGTGTGGTTCATGGTTGCGGTGCCGCCATGCCGGCTACCGGCACGTGCGCCACGCTCAGCTCCTGCACCAGCAGGTCATGCTGCTGCAGGAAATCGAAAACAGATTCCACCGTCACCACCGAGTAGTTGCCGGAAATGCGCTCGCTGCCCGGGTGGTCGGTGGTGGCTGCATTGGCCGCGAAGAAGCGCGCGCCCAGCCGCTTGCCCACGCCAATGTGCAGAATGCTGGGCTTGTAGCGATACGCACGCAGGTACGACTGCGCCTGCCTGCGCGTGCTGATCGTGTTGCCTTCTTCGGCCTGCATCGCCGCCACCAGCACTTCCAGCACCCATTGGTTCGAGTTCTGGTACTCCAGCGAGGACGGGAACGCCACCACGCTGTAGCGCGGCTCGTGCAGCGCCTTGGCGGTAGCGCCGTCGCCCGCAAGCAAGGTCTTCAGCGCCGCGCGCAGTTCCGGTGTGGGCACGCCCACGCGGATATTCGTATGCGTGCCGGTTTCGCCGATGAAATTGCTCAACCCTTCGCGGAACAGGGTCGAGGTGGAGGATTTGCAGTGGTTCAGCAGATGCACCACCCGCCACTGGCCGTCGTCTTCGCGCAGTGCCAGCGCCAGGTGGCTGTGGCGCAGGCCGTACTTGCTCAGGTCCTGACCGCCGCGTGCCAGCAGCGCTACGTCTACGTTGTCCAGCGCGTCCAGGGTTTCGGCGGTGGCCTGGGCCACGTCGAACATCGACGCCATTGAGGCTGGGGTGGGGTAGCGGGGCAGACATTCGCGCGCGGCGAAGGCCGGGCCTGGCATTAAAAGCAGCAAGCAGATCAACCAACGTTCCATGTCACCCCCTTACGTTTGAGCATCTTACCTATAAGCGGGTGGGGCGGTTGTGTGTCAGGCATCGCGGTGGTTCAGCCGGGCAAGCCCGGCTCTACGTGTCGGTTGTGACCGGGATCGCGTTGGGTCAACCCGCCAACCGCTCCAACACCTGCGCGGCCACCCGCCCGGTCTCCCGCAACGGCACCACATCCCCCTCACCCCCCCACTCCAACCACCGTTCCTGCAGCCGCCCGCGTTCCCGCAGCGCCTGCTGGAACGCCACCATCCGCCCCTGCGCCTGCTCGCCCAGCGCCACACACACCGGCACCCGCGTCGCACACGCTTCCGAAAGCAGATTCACCGAATCCGGCGACACCACCACGCGGTGCGCCCAGCCCAACAGCCCGGCATACGGATTCACCCCATCCCCACCATCCCCCCAGATCACCTGCGGCAACCCAGCAAACGCACTACGCAGCGCCCCCACCAACGCAGGCGGGGTCCGCCGCGAGGTCGTCGCCAACACACTGCCCCCCTCGGCCCGCACCTGCGCGGCCACCTCTTCAAACACCCGCGCCATAGCCGCCTCATCCCAAGGCGCATGCCCGGTCGGCCCACCCACCAGCAGCGCCGTCCGCGGCCCCGGCAGCGAACCGAACTCTGCAAACGCCGCACGCCCCAGCGCCAGCCAATCGTCATTCACCGGATTCAAGCTGCCCAGCAGGGTCAGCACGTTCTCGCCACGCAGGCGGTCGTGCTCCGGCACCACCACCAGATCCCAATGCCGGGGCGAAACACGCGGGTCCAGAATCTGCACCACGGTCGAACCACGCTCGCGCAACAACCGCAGCGCCCCTGCCGCCTGCCGCCCACACCCCACCACCAGTTCCGGCGGACTCGCAGCCAACGCAGACAACCCCGGTCCAAAACCGTCAGCCATCCCCGGCAACCACCGCGGGGCCACCCACTTCCACGGCGCGCGCGGCTGCAGCACCAGCGGCCGGTGGGCCCCCAGCTTCAGCGCGCTGGCCAGCGCCACTGCCTGGCGCACATTACCCGCGCGGCCGTCAGTGATCGTCCAGGGGGCGGTCCATCGTTTCACGTGTGGCATTAATTCGTTTCAGTCAGGCTGGGTGTTGCAGCTGTTGCGACACTCTACACTGCGAGCCTTCACCGATCCCGGAGGCTTCATGTCCAACGTGCTTAACGACACCGCGCTAGACCAGCTGTTCCGTACTGCCCGCACCCAGAACGCCTTCCAGGACAAGCCTGTCGAAGACGCCCAGCTGCGCGCCCTGTACGACCTGCTGAAGTGGGCCCCCACCGCCGCCAACGGCAGCCCGGCGCGTTTCGTGTTCGTGAAGTCGAAGGAAGCCAAGGCCAAGCTGGCCCCGGCGCTGTCCGAAGGCAACCTCAACAAGACTCTGGCTGCCCCGGTCACCGTGATCGTCGGCTTTGACGAAGATTTCCACGAGAAGCTGCCGTTCCTGTTCCCGCACACCGACGCCAAGGCGTGGTTCGACGGCCCGCGTGAAGGCCGCACCGAAGGCGCGTTCCGCAACGGCAGCCTGCAGGGTGGCTACCTCATCCTCGCCGCCCGCGCGCTGGGCCTGGATGCCGGCCCCATGAGCGGCTTCGACAACGCCAAGGTGGACGAGGCCTTCTTCAAGGGCACCGCCATCAAGTCGAATTTCCTGGTCAACTTGGGGTACGGTGATCCTTCGGGCCTGTTCCCCCGGCTGCCTCGCCTGTCGTTCGACGAAGCCGCCCGCATCGAATAAGCGTCACCGCCAGACCGCGGCCCGTCTGTGCGGACGGGCTGTATGTAGTTGCTTTCTTCCCCTTCCCTTAGCGAGAGAGACTCACATGACCGTTACCCGCAAACTGCTGCTGCCGCTGGCCCTCACCCTGGCCATCACCGCCTGCTCGAAGCCGGCCGATGAAGCCGCTGCCCCGGCCGCCGACGCCGCTGCCACCCCGGCCGCTGCTGAAACCACCACCCCGGCGGCTGATGCCGCTGCCGCTGCGCCGGCGGCTGAAGCCATCCAGATCGCTTCGGGCACCTACAAGCTCGACCCGAGCCACACCGACGTGCTGGCCCAGTGGAGCCACTTCGGCTTCTCCAACCCCAGCGCCCACTTCGGCAACGCCGAAGGCACCCTGGTGTGGGACGCTGCTGACGTGACCAAGAGCACCGTCGAAGTGAAGCTGCCGCTGAGCGGCCTGAACAGCTTCACTGCCAAGTTCGACGAACACCTGAAGAGCGCCGATTTCTTCGACGCCGCCAAGTTCCCGGCCGCCACCTTCAAGAGCACCAAGGTGGAAGCCGCTGGCGTGAACAAGCTGAGCGTCACCGGTGACCTGACCATCAAGGACATCACCAAGCCGGTCGTGCTGGACGTCACCATCAACGGCGGCGGCGAACACCCGATGGCCAAGGTTCCGGCGGCTGGCTTCGACGCCACCACCACCATCAAGCGCAGCGATTTCGGCGTGGGTGCGTATGCCCCGAACGTCAGCGATGAAGTGAAGATCCGCATCACCACCGAAGCCACCGGCGAAAAGCCGGCTGCGTAACGGTTGATGGATTGAAATGAAAACGGCCCGCCATGTCTGGCGGGCCGTTTTTGTTTGGGGGTGTGTTCGGGGTGTGTTCGGGGTGTTTTGGGGGGGGAATGTCTGGGGGGTAGAGTCGGTCGCAAGACGACTGCCGATAACACCCATCGGCCCTTTAACGCATGGACCCCACCGGGCAAACGCATCACCGTCCGGCAAACGCCTCCGTTTCCCGGTCATGCCCCACCGAACGTTGCACCGTTACCGGCGGTCGACTGTCGTGCGACCCTACCGGTCTCACACATTCCGTATGTGCCACCCTACATCAACCCACCAACCTCACCCCACCAACTTCCCCAACCACAACGCGCTGAAATCCGTCGGCGTGCGCCGTGCCGGCACCACCACCCCGGTGCCCCGCAAAAACACATGCGTGGCCTGCGCAAACGCCTGACGCGCCACCAATGCCGTCTGCTTCACCGCCGCCTGCTGCTTGCGCAGCTGCACGATCTGCAGGTTCGGCTTCCCGGGTGCGGCGAACTTCTGGTACTTCCGCAGTTCGTCCGCCACCAGGTCCATATCGGCCTGGGCTTTCAGCAGGGCGTGTTGGGAGAGGGCCAGGGCCAGGGCGGCCTCGCGCACCGGCACGGCGGCGTTGGGGGCTGCGGCTGCCAGGGCAGCATCAAGGGAAGGGTCGCCTTGTTGAAGGCGCGCGATGAGGTCGGCAAGGGCCGAAGAGGTGAGGGCAGGCATAGGGGCGCATTGTATGGCCTGCGTCGTCCATCTTCGGGCACCACGCATGACGCGCATGGCGCGTCACTACCCGACCCCGCGATGGGTTCGGGACCCCGCGATCCCGTAGAGCCGGGCTTGCCCGGCTTGCTTCCGACATCGCGGTGGTTCAGCCGGGCAAGCCCGGCTCTACATTCCCACGTCCGACGTTGCGTAGTGACGCGCCATGCGCGTCATCGCGGCAAGTCAGGCCCCCAAACAATCAATCGCCTTCATGCTCATCCCCATGCGCCTTCCAATACCCCTTCGACCGGATCCACTCCTTCGGCACCCCCAGATGCCCCTCCAGATACTTCCGCATCATCCGCGCCCGGCGTGACTCGGTCGCAATCCAGTAGAACGTATCCCCCTCCGGCTCCTCGAAATCAGTAAACACGTCCTCCAGCAACGTACTGGTGGCCGCATCAAACCAATTCCGCTCCAACCACGAAACCGCAATGCGCTCATCCTCCGGCAGTTCCTGCCGGTCCTCCGCCGAAGGCACCTCCACATACACCTGCGCCCGCGCGCCCTCCGGCAGCTGCTCCAACCACCGCGCAATCGCCGGCAGCGCGGTCTCATCACCAATCAGCACATACGTATCAAAGTCATCCGCGGTGATATGCGACCCACGCGGCCCACCGACGGCAATCGCATCACCCGGCTTCGCATTCTCAGCCCAGCGTGACGCCACGCCATCGCCATGCAGCACGAAGTCGATCGCCAGCTCACCGGCCTCCAGATCCCACCAGCGCGGGGTGTAGTCACGCGCAGGGGAGGGCTCCTGGCCTTCCGGGTAGCGCGGGCCGTGTTCGGTCATCGTGGGCACCACAAATTCCCCCGCTGCATTGGGGAAGAACAACTTCACGTGGTCGTCCGGAGCGGGCGAATCAAAGCCCTCCAACGCCGGCCCACCCACCACCACCCGGCGCATGCTGGGGGTCAGCTCTTCGGTGCGCAGTACCTGCAGCGGGCGGAACTTCACGGTATGACGCAACAACTGATGTTCGTGCAAAGCCATGGGGGAATACCTGTATCAAGGCCGCAATCGCGGCAAATGTGAAATGTGTTGCCTGGGCGGGTCACGACCAACGGTCGTGACCTACCGGGGTGTTCTGGGCCGCCCGGTACGTCACCGCCCGGCCCGAATCCTCAAAGCCGCCTCACGCAACGCCTGCGCCACAACCGCCGTGTTCTCATCCGACCACCGCGCGTGATGCAACCCAAGCGCCTGCTTCACCTCGCGCAGCGCTTCCCGCACCGGCATCGGCAGATTCGCCTTGGCAATCGTGCGCGCGCTGTCGCGAACGCGGCGCATCGCCGCATTCACCTCATCGCGCTGCGTCTCCAGCTCCGCCTGGCCCAGCGCATTGAGCTGGAACCGCCGGCGGCCACCGTCATTGCTCACATCCACCCAGCCCGAAGCCTCGAACTGCGCCAGCACCGGGTAGATCGAGCCCGCACTGGGCGTGTACACCCGCACGAACATCTCCGCGATGCATTGGATGAGCTCATAGCCATGCCGCGGCTGCTCGGCTAGCAGCGCCAGCACCAGCAGGCGCAGGTCACCCCGGCTCAGCGGCCGCGCGCTGCTGGAGCGCGCAGGGGCATCAGGTTCGCGTGGACAGGTCATTTCGATATATCGATTCGAGTGCGATAACGATATATCGAAAACCTGCGCGGTTCAATCAATCGCGGCAAACCCCATGGAACACTGCGTCACAATGTCGCGCGCTGTCCCAAGACATCGCTGCAAAATCGCGCATCACGCCCCCGTAGAGCCGGGCTTGCCCGGCTGCTCCACCTCCATACGCCCCCGTAGCGAAGATCGCAAACCCATTGGTGCGCTACACTTTGCGGCTAGAAATCTATAAACACCTCGCGCGCGTGCGTGCGGTCATGGGAGCGCTAATGAACTGGTTGAACGATGTGCTGAGCAACGACCCGAACCCGGTGGAAACCCAGGAGTGGATCGAGTCGCTGAAGGCCGTTATTGATGTCGAGGGCCCTGAGCGCGCGCATCAGCTGTTGGAAGGCATGGTGGAACTCACCCGTCGCTCGGGTGCCTACCTGCCGTTCTCTCCCACCACCGAGTACGTGAACACCATTTCGCCGAACCTGGAGGCCAAGAGCCCCGGCAACGCCGAACTGGAATGGCGCATTCGTTCCATCATCCGCTGGAACGCCATGGCCACCGTCGTGCGCGCGAACCGCAAGCCGGGCGACCTGGGCGGCCACATCGCCAGCTTCGCCTCCGGTGCCACCCTGTACGACGTGGGCTTCAACCACTTCTGGCGCGCCCCCAGCGACAACCACCCCGGCGACCTGCTGTTCATCCAGGGCCACAGCGCCCCGGGCATCTATGCGCGTTCCTTCCTGGAAGGCCGCATTGACGAACAGCAGCTCGACAAGTTCCGCATGGAAGTCGACGGCGGCGGTCTCTCCAGCTACCCGCACCCGTGGCTGATGCCGGACTACTGGCAGACCCCCACCGTGTCGATGGGCCTGGGCCCGCTGGCCGCCATCTACCAGGCGCAGTTCCTGCGTTACCTGGAAAACCGTGGCCTGATCGAAAAGAGCGACCGCAAGGTGTGGTGCTTCATCGGCGACGGCGAAAGCGACGAGCCGGAAACCCTCGGTGCCATCGCCCTGGCCGGCCGTGAAGGCCTGGACAACCTGATCTTCGTGGTGAACTGCAACCTGCAGCGCCTGGACGGCCCGGTGCGCGGCAACGGCAAGATCATCCAGGAACTGGAAGGCGTGTTCCGTGGCGGCGGCTGGAACGTCATCAAGCTGCTGTGGGGCGGTTACTGGGATGCCCTGCTGGCCAAGGACACCAACGGTGTTCTGAAGAAGCTGATGATGGAAACCGTCGACGGCGAATACCAGAACTGCAAGGCCTTCGGCGGCGCGTACACCCGCGAGCATTTCTTCGGCAAGTACCCGGAAACCGCCGCCATGGTGGCCGGTCTGTCCGACGACGACATCTGGCGCCTGAACCGCGGCGGCCACGACCCGCACAAGGTGTATGCCGCCTACCACGAAGCCGTGAACACGAAGGGCATGCCCACCGTGATTCTGGCCAAGACCGTGAAGGGCTACGGCATGGGCAGCGCCGGTGAAGCGCTGAACCCCACCCACCAGACCAAGAAGCTGGACGACGAAGCCGTTCGCCACTTCCGCGACCGCTTCAACATTCCGGTTACCGACGAGCAGCTGAAGGACGGCCAGGTGCCGTTCTATCACCCCGGCCCGGACAGCCCGGAAGTGAAGTACCTGCAGGAACGCCGTGCCGCCCTGGGTGGTTACCTGCCGCAGCGCCGCCGCAAGGCCAGCAAGAGCTTCAACGCACCGAAGCTGGAAGCCTACGAGCGCCTGCTGAAGAGCAGCGGCGAGCGCAGCTACAGCACCACCATGGCCTTCGTGCAGAGCCTGAACATCACCCTGCGCGACAAGGAACTGGGCCCGCACATCGTGCCGATCGTGGCCGACGAAGCCCGTACCTTCGGTATGGAAGGCCTGTTCCGCCAGATCGGCATCTACGCGCCGTTCGGCCAGAAGTACAAGCCGGTCGACGCCGACCAGCTGATGTTCTACCGCGAAGACCAGAGCGGGCAGGTGCTGCAGCAGGGCATCAGCGAGCCGGGTGCCATTGCCTCGTGGATGGCCGCCGGTACCAGCTATTCGGTCAGCAACGTGCCGATGCTGCCGTTCTACATCTACTACAGCATGTTCGGCTTCCAGCGCGTGGGCGACATTGCCTGGCAGGCGGCGGACATGCGTACCCGCGGCTTCCTGCTCGGCGGCACCGCCGGCCGCACCACCCTGAACGGTGAAGGCCTGCAGCACGAAGACGGCCACAGCCACCTGGCTGCCGGCGGCATCCCGAACGTGCGCAGCTACGACCCGACCTTCGGCTTCGAAGTGACGGTGATTCTGCAGCACGGCACCAAGGCCATGATGGAAGACCAGGTAGACGAGTACTACTACCTGACCCTGATGAACGAAAACTACACCCACCCGGAAATGCCGGAAGGTGCAGCCGAAGGCATCGTGAAGGGTATGTACCTGCTGACCGACGCCGGCAAGCCGAAGAAGAACGAGCTGCGCGTGCAGCTGCTGGGTTCGGGCACCATTCTGCGCGAAGCCATTGAAGCGGCCGCGCTGCTGGAGAAGGACTTCGGCGTGACCGCCGACATCTGGAGCTGCCCGAGCTTCAACGAACTGCGCCGCGATGGCTTCGACGCAGAGCGTTGGAACCGCCTGCACCCGGAAGACACCCAGCGCAAGGCCTACGTGACCGAGCTGCTGGAAGACCGCCAGGGCCCGGTGATTGCCGCCACCGACTACGTGCGCGCCTACGCCGACCAGATCCGCGCCTTTGTGCCGGCCACCTACACCGTGCTGGGCACCGACGGCTTCGGCCGCTCGGACACCCGCGCCAACCTGCGCCGCTTCTTTGAAGTGGACCGGTACTACATTGCCCACGCGGCGATTGCGGCGCTGGCGAAGGACGGGAAGATGACCGGGAAGGATGTGGCTCGGGCGATCAAGCAGTACAAGATTGATCCGGAGAAGTCGAACCCTGTTGGGGTTTAAATGAATTAGCGCAGGAATAATTGGATAGACTAAGGGCCCTCGTTCAAGGTTGAATGGGGGCCTTTTTTCATTCCGAGATCTTGGGGTCACGGCGTCTACACGGGATATCGAGTTGAACAGTCGAATAGAGATGAATCGATGAACTCTCCCATTCGCTGGGCTGGCAGCAAAAGAAGGCTTCTGCCTGAAATTTTGAACCAGATGCCAGAGCGCTATTCGCGATACATGGAGCCATTCTGTGGCTCCCTTTGCTTGTATTTCAAACTGCCGAGCGTCCCAGCCGTAGTCAGTGACATAAATCCAGAGCTGATGCATTTCTATAAGATGCTGCGCTGGCGTCCAAAAGTCCTCGCGCAGCATTTGTCTAAGTGGGATCTTCAGGAGGAAACCTACTATGGTGTCAGGTCTCTTTCGCCACATGAGCTTACGCCGGAAACTAGGGCAGCTAGATTCCTGTATTTGAATAGGTTGTGCTTCAATGGCGTCTACCGAACAAACGCGAGTGGGCAGTTCAATGTTCCCCGCGGAACAAGAGTTCCTCCGATGCCCGAAGTGACTGAGCTTTCAAGATGGGGAGCGAGGCTTCGGCCAGCAACTCTTCTCGTCTCGGATTTTGCCGAAACTCTATCGATGGCGAAGAAGGGAGACTTCATCTACCTAGACCCCCCCTATGCAGGCAGGGCGGTGCGGAACCGGGGTGAGTATGGGCCCGGGTCATTTTCCGTTGAAGATATCCAGCGGTTTCATGCGTGCGTCAGTAGCGCTTCTCGAAAAGGCGCAAGAATTCTCATATCTTACGCAGATGTACCTGTTATCAGAGATGCATTCGACGGTTGGAACGTCTCGTCACTCGTTGTTCCCCGAAACGTGAGCGGCTTCGCTTACGGACGAGGCCAGGCTGGTGAGGTATTCCTACGCAACTATTGATGGATCAATTGTCGGGGGGGGTGATGGCTACAGATGTAAAGATTGTGGTGATCTCTGATCTACACTATCGAAAACATGCAAACAACGAAGTGCGGCCCGCTGCCGCCGCGCGAGGCGCGGTAGGCTACGACCCTGTTGCAGCCTTTGTCGACGCCTTGAGGAGGGATGATGTCCGGGCGGACTACGTGATATGCCCGGGTGACATTACTGATCGAGCGTCCCCAGAAGGTCTGAAACTTGGATGGGAAAAGCTGAATGAGATTAAGGAGGTTGTGGGCGCTAGGCATCTGATCGCTGCAACCGGAAATCACGAAGTCTGCTCCAGGGATGACAACCCGTCACATGATGCTGCCGGCAATGCTGAAGCGTCAGTCGATCCCCTTGGCATGCTTCAAGCGCTTTCTGACTATCCAAGCTCCCACTGGAATGGTGTTGAGCGGAAGTGGATTTACTGGGGCAAAGGATACGAGTTCATCAGTGATGGTTCGGTCCTTTTTCTGTTAGTGAATTCAAGCCACTTTCATCCGACGATGCGAATGAACGAGTTCGAGCGCGGTCGCATTAGCGATTATGCCCTGAAGCTCCTGTCAGATGAAATTGATCAGAAGATCGAAGAGTCGGGTGCCAAGATTTTCATCGCTCTGCTTCACCATCCTCCGGTAAGTCACGAGTCTCTAACACACAGTCTGGGGCGCATCGAGATGTTCAACGGCAGTCGTCTCGTCGAAGTGCTGGAGAACTCTGGATTCCCATGGTTGATCCTGCATGGCCACAAGCATGCGGGCCGCTTGATCATGGCTCAGGGGGCCGGCAATCAGCCGATCGTCTTTGCGGCTGGTAGCATCGGTGCCGACCTTGTTGGGCATCAGGTAGGTCTCCATACAAAACTGCAAGGATATGTCTTGAGTTTGCAGGTTTCGGATGAAGCGCTGCCTGCACTGAAAGGCAGTGTCACAGCATACGCATGGGTGGACAACAGCTGGGTCCCCGCAACTGCAACCAATCATGGGATTCCGACTGGTTGTGGGTTCTCTTCCCCTGGGGTGAACGTGAATGCAATGGCTGAGTCTCTCAGGGACAAGGTGGCGGAACAGAATGCTGATTTCTTGACCCTTAGTGAGATGCAGGGCGTAGTACCTGAACTTCGCTACCTAATGCCAAAGCAAGTTGATCAGTTTCGAAGGGCGGTAGTCAGGTTGGGAGGTGCTTTTACCTGGCCAGATAATCAGTTCTTTCCGGATGACGTCTCGTTTGAGGGGGGAAAGTGACTTCCGTTCAAAACTTTGGCGGTGCGAGTGTATTCAATGCGCGTGACCTGAAGTCCAATGAGATTGCTGGAGGATTCATTGCGCCCGCAGCATTTCAGATGCTGCTTAGTGACTCGCATTGTGTGCTCGAGGGGCCGCGTGGGAGTGGCAAGACGACGCTGCTGCGGATGCTCACCCCGGAGTCATACGCTCCTTGGGCGAAGAGAGAGCAGGGGCATGAGATCGGTTTCATAGGCGTCTTCGTGCCTGCAGATGTCCGCTGGGCGAAGCAGTTGGAAGCGCGTCTGGTTGGA
Organism: Stenotrophomonas sp.; assembly: GCF_032103445.1. Taxonomy (GTDB): domain Bacteria; phylum Pseudomonadota; class Gammaproteobacteria; order Xanthomonadales; family Xanthomonadaceae; genus Stenotrophomonas. The sequence continues at coordinate 18,979 of NZ_DAMDFR010000015.1, read as the reverse complement.
CTGGATCAGTCCGTGAAGAGATACATGATGGAAGCCGCGTTCTCTGTTGCAACGGGACTTGCCATCATTGAGGCGATCGAAAGCTGTATTCGCGGAGCTTCTGAGTATGGTGTGCAACTTCCGAAGGTCTTTCTCGTCGTGGAGCGCACGCAAGAGGCCGAGATCGTTCGTGCGCTATCCGGACTGTGGAGGCTAGACATTGGCGTCCCTTCGTTCGCAGGCCTCAAAGCCGCCCTCAGGGCGAGGCAGCATGAAATTGGTTTTCTGGTGGCACTGATTCAGTCCGGCAAGGCATGGGGGGAAGTGGTCGAGGCCAACCGATACCTGGCGAGTTCATGGTTGGAGAGCCTGGTCAGCGGGCTCCAGTCAATAAACGAGATTCTGCAGCGACGTGAGCAGCGCTGGGCAGTTCTATTGGACGAACTTGAAATTGTCCCACCTGAGATACTGGAGAGCGTTGTTCAGGCGCTTCGGTCAACGGATCCGTTGATCAAGTTCAAGCTTGCTATCAGTCCAACAGGGACTGATCTAATGTTCGGCGGGGGAAGTGCGGCTCCTAGTCAAGAGAATGACTATAGGGCAATTCCCCTATGGTACGAAAAGCGAGTCGACGCACGAGCCTTTGCGGAGAAGCTCTTCTCTCGTGCCCTGTTTGGACAGGATATTGCAGATCTCGATCTAGGGAAGGTGCTGGGAACGAGCAGGTTCCAACCAGAGGACGACGATGGCTGTATCGAACCCTACGATAGTGCGAAGCGCTCTCGTGTGGAGTCGTTCGTCAGTCTCTATTCAAAAGATGAATCCTTCAAGCGCGAACTTGACAGAAAGAAGATTGATCCGTCGGACCCTCCACTTTCCGACGCATCTAAGGCTGGGACATACGTGCGTAAAATCACCCCGCTTGTCTTTTTGCGCGATAAAGAATTAATGCAATTCAAGGCTGGGGTTGCCAGTCGGCGTGGCGGCCGGCGAAGCGGAGAGGCGTACTTTGGCTACCCAAATCTCTTGGATCTCGCCGAGGGGAATCCGCGCTGGATTCTGACTTTGGCAGACTTGCTGAAGGCGAATCGCGCTACATCTGAGTCGAGCATAAAGAGTCAGGGCGTTCAAGCGTCTGTGTTGCGCGACTATACCAAGCAATTCGTGTCAAAGCTCACTGTCTATCCAACTGGGGCGGCCCCAGCTAACAGATCTTGGACGCTAATGAAGTTTGTTGATGTTCTAGGAGAGGAGCTTGGACGTTCCCTGTATCAGGGCGAGTTTCTGGCTGATCCTGCGCTATCTTTCAAGCTAGACGAGAAGGCCCTATCTCAGTTTGGGGGGTACATAAAACTCTGCATTGACCTTGGTGCACTAGTAATTGTTCGCGGTGGAACGGCAGCATTGGGTGAGGCTGGTGGTAGCCCCTCCCTGGTTAATGCGCGAGTGAGAATCAGCTATCGACTCGCTCCTCGCTACCAGTTGCCACTGCGGAGTACGAAGGAGCGATCACTGAGTGGAGTGCTTAAGGGTGGGGATCTTCTGCAAGCACAGTTCGACCAGGCATCGCCTGATGCTCAAAAGGATCGACCCCAGTTGCCAAGTTCATCTGGCGAGTCTGATGATTCTGTCGCACCTCATCAGGGGAGACTACTATGAGAGTTTCGGTTGATTCGGTGTACGACGAGGGCCAGGTGGACTTCTCAAAGTTTGACTTGGTGATCCTATCGATCACTGGAGAAAGTAGAGGGTGGTTGGTCTCCGACAAGATTCGGGGCACCAATGCTCAAGTGTGGGCATTGGCGAGGAGGAATGAAAATCTAACCTCGATCAATCTGGAAATGGAGATTGAGCGGCGAATTCCATCGGCGGCGATTGTTCTGGCGCAGTCATTTGCTAGCACTCTGTCGGCGTTTATGGCGAACGCGCCTCAAAGCATAAGAATATTCATTGACGTGAGTTGCATGACTCGAAAGGACATGGCGTTGGCTTTCGATGAAATTTTCTCAACGGAGAGAGACGATGTTAGGAGCATCACGGTTTCGCTTGGATATGTAATATCAAAGTTTGTTCCCCCGGAGTCTCTCGGATGCCATAACGAAGATATAAGGCCTATCTCTCCGAGATTTGCGGGCTGGCCTAGCGATCCCTATGCCCCAACTTCGGTTGTAATGGGGTTGGGCTATGAGGCAGCAAAGGCCGAGGGTGCAAATGAGTATTTTGACGCTCAGGAAACATGGGTGTTCTTCCCTCGCTCGCCGATCAAAGAGTTCGATGATGAGGTGCTGAAGAACAACAAGCAGATGGTGGATCGTGCGAGCCGTGAGTCAAAATTGGTTTACTACCCGGTCGACAAGCCAATGGAGTCGTTTTTCTATCTGAACTCTCTAGTTCAAGATCTGACGGAGCGATCAAATCTGCTCATTCTGCCATTCGGTCCCAAGATATTTGCGGCTATTGCAATGCTTGTTGCTATAGCGAATCCTAGTGTTGGTGTCTGGCACGCAACGGGAGATACCGATCTTCCCGCAGACGATCACGAGGCTTCGGACCACTTTGTGACGATGGAGGTCACCTTCTCCGCGAGATCGCGACATTAATGATGCTTGTGTGTCGACCCGTTGTGTTCCTGTTCCGGTGTTGGTTCTTTCCAAGGCAAATGCAGATGAGCGAGTTGGGCGGGAGTGATCAAGTAGGGGGTCGCCCGGTGCAAGTCGGCGCTGCTCCTTAAGATCATCAAGGCCAACACGACGGTGGCAGCTGCACGTCGGCAGATTGATCTGACGCCGGTTGAGATCGAGAGCCGGATTGATGACAGGAAGCGTGCGATTAAGGGCACCCTGCGGGCCGCGCATCAGGACGTGCGTGGTGGTGAAATGCGTCATTTGAACAATGGAGGAGCGATGTGTGCATCGGCATCGCTTTGACATCTAGATGCACGCTACGCGGGTGATTGCTGACTGGATTTCGTTCTGCAATCAACAGAGTCCTCGTTACGCACTCAAGTTGATGATCCCGGATGCGGTACTTGCCGCTACATTAGCCAAATGACCTGAGCAGGAATCGGTGGGTCACCACAGCACGACTGTGAAACAACTTTTGCGAGCTGCCGAGCCTTCACTGTGTATTAGGCTTGGAGTAGCCGCTACTACTATCCCGCTGAACGAGCAGTTTTATGACCGATTTGATCGTAAGGTACTTCGAGGAAGCGACTGGTCCGAACGGACAAACCACACTGAGCTTGCTGGGGTCTGAGACGCTTGACGGCGTGACCGAAGCGCTCCTGCCGGGCTTTTCTCCAAGTTTCATGGTGTTCTGCAACAAGAAGTTCTCAAGAAGCACTACGTACAACTGGTTCGTCGCTAGGATAGACGCCAAGCCCGCATGCGCTGACGGGCCGACTAGCTTTGACGTGGTTTTGCAGGAGCCCTATGTAACAAGCCCCGTGGAGTATCTGAACCAGACTATCCGCAAGTCTGGATCGAGCGTGGAGAAAGTGCTGCATCAAGGTAGCCTGGTTGAGGTTGATTACGGCTTCGTTCAGTCGGTGGGTAAAGATGACGGATCGCTTAAGAGCAACAAGCGATACAGCGATACCATTCAGAAGGGGGAGATGCACAAACGACGACTTTGTATCGTTGTGAAGGTGCGGGGGGCTACAATTCAAGTCGTTCCCATCACCTCTGAACCTTCAAGCTCCACCGACAAAACTTCATTCAAAATTGACTCGGCTACGCTGTCTGATCTCACGCGGTACGGTACAAGCGGCAAGGACAGCTACGCCCTCTGCAGCATGATTGAGACGGTGTCAATCCGGCGCGTCTTGCCGCCTGAGTCTTTTTACTCAGTCAGGGGCAACCGCCGGCAAGGGCGAAACGTGTCCTATCCCGCGGCGCTGGGCACTGCTGATAGCCAGCGCTTGAGAGCGGCGTTGCTGCACTCCATCGGTGTGACGGACTATGCGGAGCTTAAGGATGACGTAGCCAGGCTTAGGAGGAGATGCGCAGACCTGGCCCCCATACCCAACGAGCTCGAGGCTACACGGCACTACGCAGCTGAACTTGAGAGCCGGACGATGGATCTCGAGCGATACAAGCGTCTGGCCGCGAAATGGGCTAGTGACCTCGGTTTGGATCTAGCTCAGTCAGTGTCGGAGTTCGCATAGGACATCAAACATGAACGCCCGTTCAGGGTGTTTTGACATCTCCCGCGGGCCATGTATAATCCACCCCAATGGCGGGGAAGGCTGGAGCAGCACCGGACCCCCGCGACGGCTTAATTGCCTTGCTGCAGAAAAAAATGTAAACAAAAAGACCGCCAGTTGGCGGTCTTTTTGTTGGTCGCTGTGGTGGTCTCCCTGCGGACTCCTTCCTTTGAGTGCTCTACGGGCCGTAATCATTTCTCTGATTAGTTCTGCAAGCTCAGGTTTGACCTTGGATGGGCTATCCTCCTTTGGGCTCCGCTGAACCGAGGTCATCAGTTCTCGTCCTTCCCAGTAGGGATGCCAGCTCTCTTGGGTGCGGATCTCCGGGGCAGGCTCACTTCGGCTGGACTGCAGAGAGTCTTGTGGTCTCCTTCGGCTCTACTTCGCTCTGTTTTTTCGGGCGCGTCTGCTCGATTACGCAACTGGAGCCAGGATCATCTAGCTGGATGAGCTTGGCGTTAGCCGGGCAGCTAGTCCCGAGTGAGGTCCATGTCCGTTCGAAAGGGAAGCCGGCTAGAGGGGCTAGCTCGGACATCATTGTCGAAGTCTTTCCGAGTATAGTCTCGAGCGTAGTAAGAGAAGCTCTTGAGTTGGAAGTAAGAGGATGCGTCCATGTATCTCCTGGACAGCTCAAGGCTTGCAGACTCTGCTTCTGCTTGGTCAATTTCCCGGCTGAGATGAAGTTGGGAGATGCCAGTCTCCGCTGCAGAGTTGGAATCAACGGGCGTAGCGCCGCTCTTTGCCCACTCTTCGAGCAGCGCATCTGCGATCTTGGGCGGCCCGTACGCAACCACGGGACCAACGGAAACGCCGGCGATTGAGTCTATATGCTCATCAAGGAAAGTTCGTGTCTCATCCAGGGTCTTAGAAGTCTCGCCAGCGTAAAGGAGAACATTAACCTTGGTCGCGACGCCGCTCTCACGACACGCTCTCAACAGAAGTGATGCTCGACGAAGGTAGCGCTCGGGATCGGAGGACTTGTGCATGCTAACGATCTGCTGTGGCGAGGCCGTCTCAAGGCCTAGGTCAAGAACCCTCATGCCCGCCTTCGCCAAGTAAGGAATCGTTTCCGGCCTCAGGGCGTCCACGCGAGTCTCCGTTCGCCAATGTACGTTGAGCCCTAGCTCTGAGACCGAGTTGGCCAATGCCGACGCCCATCTCTCACTCGGTAGAAACATCGAAGACTGAAGATAGGGTCTGATCTGCCCGCCATTGTACTGGGAGGATACGGCGGCGATCGCGCATGCAATCTGATCGGGCGAGCGAAGCTTCTCTAGCCGAATGTCACGTTCCTCACAGAAGGCGCAACCCATTCCGCACCCGCGCGATGCCTCAACGCTTGGCTGGTACCGCTCATGGTCAAACACGAGGCGATGATTGAGCACCTGGTCTGGTGTAGGGGCGGAGAGACGACGCACGTCGTCCACACCATTCACAAGGCGCTGGATCAGAGGCTCGCCTAGACCGGGGACTAGCAGATCCGCGGCGGGAAGCTTCTTCTGTAGCCATTCTGGGTCTGGGCCCACGACCCAGCGTCCGCCAACTATGATCTTTGATGAGGGGAATGCTGTTCGTAGTAGCTGGCAAAAGGCGCTCGCCCACGGTAGGGCGTAGAAGCTGGGGATCGACACCATGACCGGGAAGCGTGATGGCAGACTTCCGCTCTCTATGAGCATTCTCAAGGCCACAGAGGGCTGCTCATGCTCGCCATGGAACAATAAGGTCTTCAGCCCCGTGGCGTCGAGAATGGTTGCCAGCGATAATGCGCCGTAGTTCAGGTAAAGCTGACGTCGGGCCAGTACGTGGTCCCGCTTCTTCGGTGATAGCATGCCTGCGGACACAAACACAACAACGTCTGATTTCTTCATCAGATGGCCAATATTTTTAGATTTCGAGCGGAAGGTTTACGTGCCATTTGTCAGCATCGAGGGAATAGACGGTAGCGGAAAGACAGAGCAGGTTGGTCACCTTGTGGCTCGCCTCAGAAACGCTGGGCTTCATGTTGTACAAACCAAGGAGCCGGATGGGGGCCAACTTGGGGCTGAAGTGAGGCAGATGATGACGCGTCCTGACCGTGCGCTCCAGCCGATCGAGCAGATGCTCCTAGTTTACGCCGCAAGATGCGACCACGTTCGAAGTGTCATCCGTCCCGCGCTGGAGCTGGGCCACTGGGTGGTATCAGATCGCTTCATTGACTCGACATTCGCATACCAAGTTGGCGCGTCGGGCGGTGATTTGCATGATCTGTTCGTTGCCGCTAATAGGGCCGTTGTGGGCAATACCATTCCAGACCTGACCATCATTCTTGATCTTCCGCCAGAGATCGCAAGTCAGCGACGCGACCAGAGGGTCGACGGAGCAGTTGACCCCGCGGAGAAGCTAAGAAACTTCGAGGCCATACGGACGTCGCTGAGGACAGTTGCGGCAGAGCAGGTGCGCCGTTGTCGGGTCATTGACGCAGACCAACCCATATGCAATGTCGCAGCGGCGATCTGGAGAGAGGTGCAAGCGATGCGCGAACTGGAGTAATTCGCCCTTAATGCACTAGGAAACAGAAGAGTCAACCGAAGCATAGACCGCCGATGAACCCTCAAACTCGCAGCCTTCTTATCCATCGTATCGTTGATTCGCTGGCCGTGCTAGCACCGGGGTCGACCTTTGAGCGGTTCTCTGTCGTGCTAGTTCAGCGGCTCCATGGCGTGCAGCTCGTTCACCGGGGCTCTACGATCAATGGAAGCCCTGTAGGTCGGGTGCTCGACGCAGTCTCTTCTGATGGTCGTATTGTCGTTGAGGCGTCCATCGAGAAGGGCTACTTCTCCGGGAGCATGCTCAAGCCAAAGAGGGACCTTGCTCACTCGCTGACTCTAGCCCCAGCGGCCGAGGAGATCTTTCTGCTGTGCTCCCAGCGTGCCGAAACGGGGGTGATCGAGAGAATGGTTAGTGAGCTTTCTATCCAGAATGGACTAGTGGGGAAGAGGCTAAACCTGATGGATAGTCGTTCCATCGCGGAAGCACTTGTCGATCAACTAATGTTGTCCGATGACGCGATCGACGAGCTTGCCGAGTATCTTCCAGTCCTTTCGGAGATTCGCGATGACCATCCGGCATCACTGAATGCGCCTCCATTGAGTCATTCGTATATCAGCAACGAGCTGGTAGATGCTGAGCTGGACAAGCTTATGGGACATGAGGCTTGCATCGAGATAAGTGGAATTGGTGGAATAGGCAAGTCTCAAGCGGCCGCTGCCTGCCTTGAAAGATGTGCAAGCAAGTTTGACTACAGGTTTTGGGTGAGCGGTCGCGATGTTGATAGCATTGAGAGACTCTCTTCCGTCCCTGTTAGAAGGGGCGGGGCAGAGCGAAACATAAGCGCTCTCTTGCGAAGAAACAGCACCCTCCTCGTTATTGATGATGCGGCTCCGGGTTTGGATGTTTCCCATTTGTCGGACTTGTGCGGGCCAGATTCCCGAATCATCATCACGAGGCAGAATCCCTCTGGAAAGGCCTATTCTATGCCGCCGATGCATAAGGAGCAGGCTAGGTCCTTGTTGAATCAAGGCGTCTCTTGCTCAGTTCCCCATTTCGAGTTTGAGAGGATATGGGCGGCTGTCGGCGGTCATCCCTTGAGTCTTGCGCTCCTCAATGCCGCTGCTCGCGAAGGCGTTGCTTGGTCGGAGCTTGCGGAAGACTGCTCAAACGTGGCTAAGCTGCCTGTGAGCGGCGGGAGGCTCGCGGACAGAATTCTCGGCAGACTCAGGCCGGTCCTTGAGGATGAACTAAGTCTGTTTCAGTGGGCAGGCCAGAGTCACTGTGATCGAGCGTTCTTCAAGCATGTTGTTGGGTCATTGCGATTGAGAGCATTCGAAAGGCACGGCATTACTGCGCCTGAGAGTGATGCTTCGATTCGAATTCACGATATCGCCTTTGCTTCTCTTCGATCTCTGAACTGGCTGACGGAGGCCAGGTCGAATGAGATTGATGGTCATCTGGAGGAGTTCATAACCCGACAGATTCGAAACGACGGTCATGGTCTCCAGCTCATTGCATCGCAGCTCAGATCCAAGATTGCGCTGAACGTCGAGAGGGGAGATCGTAGATCCGCCTTCTTGTACGCGCTATCCACAATCTGGTCTGGAGCTTCTGTTCCAGTGCACCTCTTCCCGGATCCGTTACAAGAGGCCAGGCGAATCGCATCGCACGGGGCGATTGGCCAAGACGTGGCAATCTTGGTTGTGCTCGAATCTATAGAGGCGAAGGAACGGCACCTCCGTCATACGTCAGGAACGGAGGCTGCGAGGACATGGCTAGGAGGGGTCGAGCCGGCATATGAAATTCTGGCCGGTACTTTGGGGCTGGCGGACAGACAAGTTGCGGAGATAAAGCATCATCATGCGAAAACACTTCGGGCACTGGGTAGGCGAGCTTCGGCCATGAGGCTTTTTGAAGAGGTGGTGACGCAGTACTCACTCAATGATTCGAAGCTGCAGTTGATTCGTTTGATTGGCGCGGATCCCAATGAGCATATGCGGGCCAAGCGCTACGCATCGGAGATAATTAGTGAAAAAGTCTCAGGTCACGGAGTTTCCCCTTCACTTCTGATGGCTATGGGAGATTGTCTCAATGGTGCTCGGTTAACCTGGGGCGGGGCGCTGATTGCGGAGCACGAGGAGCTATTTCTCTCGGAAGCGCTGTACAGTGCCGCCATGGGTATACCTCAGGGCTACCATTCCCTTGCTAACTTTGCGCGGGCGGTAGTTTGGCATGCTCCCGAGCGGGTATTCGACTTGCTTGCTCGTCTTCCAGAGCCGACGCCGCTTATGTTAGATGACGACCAAAGTCGAGGTAGCTACGCAGAGATTATGCTAATCGCGGGCAAGGCTGGAAAGGACGGCTGTCTTGGGCTTGCGCTCGACGCATATGAGTCACTGAAGCATCCGGACGCATATCAGCGGAGAAAGTGGGGAGAGGTGCTATATCAGTTGAAGCGTTACTTGGAGGCGGAACAGATTCTTGAAGAGATTGACGGCGATCCATCAGGCCGCATTTGGCTTGCTCACAGCCTCTCTCAGGTGAAGATGGAGCTCGGAAAGCTGGAGGAAGCGCTAGCGTTGGTCGATGAGTCCGTTGACGGGGCAGTGGGTGTCAACGAAAAGTATCTAAGTAGCTTTCTGCTCCAGCGGGTTAAGCTTAAGAAAAGGCTCAAAATTGATGCGTCTTCAGACATTGCCCGTGGTCGGGCTTCCACGAATAATGTCAAACTTCTCGAGGAGTTCTCTACTTTCGATAGCGGTGAATCCCGACTGCACTAGCGTTCTAGCCATTGGAGGCACTTCTTGGAGGCAGCCTCATGGCCTTGACGTGGCTCGGGCGCGTGCTGGTCGCGGGTGCGAGCGTTTGGCGCGCTTACGAAACGCGATACCGGAAGGCGATTGGGCGCAGTCTATCTTTCTCAATGTTCCAAGGTGCTTTCACTGTGAGGGTGCCTCCCTCAGCAACAACTCCAACTGGTGATCTGATCAGTCTCACCTCGGAGAGTACAAAAAGCGCATTGTTCGGATAGCAAGCGAGGTGATGGTCGACCTCATTGCGGGTTAGTACGACGTCCCCAAGGGTCCCTGTAGTACCTTTGACTTCAACATGAAGGCACACAGAATTTTGCGTGGCCTTAAGATCATAGGACTCTACAGAGCTTGTATCCTCGACAGAAAAGCCATTGCTGGTCAGATATTCGATTGTTGCTGCCATTGCTCGCAGCTCCACCGCACGTCGCTCTTGCGGCGTAAGGCCAAAGCCTTGGCCGCTTCGTCTTCTTCCGGTAGTTGACTCCTCGATTGCTTCGACTGCGTCGATGACATCGAGAGAAGTCTCTTGAGTCCTTTCTTGAGCGTCAGCAGCGCTATAGATCAAGCCCAGCAATCGAGCCATGAAGCGTAAATCACTTATGAGCGTTTCATTGTTGGGAAGACTTGAGCGTGGATAGAAGTAACTAATGGCCGTCGTTGCCTCATAAGACCTGCCCAATTTTCCTGTGCCGAGTTGGATACTCTCTGAGAGTCGAGTGTCGTCCCTCACGTCATTTGCAATGACATCGCGTGACCATCGGACCAGCCGTGTTGTCTCAGACGTCGAGCGTGAAGTGTAACCTCCGTCCGAGCTGTTGTTTGAAGCATGGGCAAGGGCGAGGTAAGCGCCAGTTCCATCTGATCTGAACAGGAAGACCACGTACCACCCTTTTGTCGCAGTGGGCGAACGACTGCGGGAGCCGAATCGAACCCATGGGACAAGAGCGCGACGACCCTGGCCATCGCTGCCTTCTATAAGGAAGTCGGCGGCATCTACTCCTGCTTCCAGCCGAAGAAGCTCTGTCAGTGGCTGTATCTGATCGGGGAGGGAATGTCGAATGATCGCCCCCCGCTTTGCCATTGGCTCGGTGACGAGGGGACTATAGCTCTCCTGCAACTGAAGTACTTCGTGTAAGTCTTCCCTGATTCCCATCATGTGCCCCAGCCACGTTGTCTCCTCGATCATCTAACCACGGTGTCGCAATCGGCCGCAATAGAAGTGAGGATCGCGTCACGGGAACGCCCTAGCTATTTAATGCGATCCCATGAACCGGCCAAACCCGATCCCTCCGACAAAGATCAAAGTCCTCCCCATACGCCACCGCCGCCTCCCCAGCCGGCATCTCGCAATACCACCCCAACTCCTCCCGATCCATCCCCGCATCCGCGTGGTCAATCGCAAACAAGGCCAAAAGCGCCTCATCGAAAGCGGCCAGCCACTCCGAGTCAATCTGCATTTTTCGTCCGTCTCCTACGAGGGAGGGGCATGATCTGTGCACTGCGTCCCATATCCTGCGACTGAAACGGGTCATCCGCGACAGCCATTTGTCGTTTCCGAAATATCGCCCTAAGTCAATGATTTTGCTGGGGTACTTTTCCAGATCGGATTCGGCCAAGGTAGTCGGACGGAGCGTGGAAACTCCCAAGCGAGAACAATGATGGATGTAGGCCCGAGGTCGGGAGGGTGGTTAATACAACACCCTCTCCTCGGGGGAAATACGCCACGCCGAGTCTCGCTTGACGGTTCCAACCTCCCGACCACCCCTCGCCACCTCCGGCGAGGGGGGCCTACACCATGAGGCTGTCCATCATGCAAAACATCTGGCCCGAAACACCCAACCCCGAACGCGATCCGGCCGCTATATCACCGGAATCCGAAACCCCAACCCCACCACCCCAGGCCGCCGCCTCAGCCGGCGGCTCCGAGCCCCCCAATCCCCCGCCCGCCAACGACGACGAACACGACGACTACGTCCCGTTCTTCCTCACCCGCGGCCGCTGGCTGCGCCACATCGGGCTGGGCAAGGGCACCACGCTCCGGTTCGAGTGGACCGGCGAACAGCTCATCATCACCCCGCGCTACCCGCCGGGCTTCCGCACCCTGCACATGCCCACCACGCTGGAACGCGAGGTCCACTACAGCCAGGTGCAGGCCTACGCCCACCACCCCGCGCCGAAGGGGTTCACGCCATGACCATGACCAAGCCGTCGTACATGCGGTTCAAGGTGGAAGACGACCTGCGCTGCCGCTTCAAGGGCTCGGCCATGCGGGCGCATTACTACCCGGCCGAGGCCATTCGCTTGTTCATGGAGCGGTTCGTGGAGCTGGAATACGACCCGCATGCGGTGGACCTTACCTGCTTCAGTGATGCGGTGGATCGGGCGGCGCTGAAGGTGCGCAAGGAGATGCCGCCGGTGGAGCCGAGAGAGACGGAGTTCGGCGAGGAAGATGAGGTGCAGCGGGCGCGGCGGGAAGGGTGGGCCAGTTCCCGGTTTGGGCGCGAGTAAACGGTTGGTTGGTTGATCCGTGCGTGCCACGCCGGGCGTGGCACCAACCTTGTGGAGGATTTCATGAACATCATTATTCCCCTGCGTTCTGCGCGGGCTGGGTGCCTGCGTGCCGTGCGCGGCGTGCTGGGTTGGTATCTGCGCAAGACCGCCAGGATGCCGCGGCTGCCGCTTATCTATCTGCAGATGAACGACGCGCTGCGCATCACCGCGTCCTTCGTGCTGAAGCTCCTGCCGCATCCGCAGCCCGTGGTCCCTCGCCGGCGCACGCCGGAGGACCTGGACGCGCTGGTGCAGCGCCAGTACGGCTGGCGCAACCCCACCCATGGCAACCGCAGGAGGCACCACCATGCTGCGCAGTGAGGAAGTGCCGCCGCTGCACCCCGGCACCATACTGTCCGAAGACTTCATGGTGCCAATGCGGCTTTCCGGCCGCGCGTTGGCGTGCGCGCTGAACGTGTCCCACACCCGCATTGCCAGCATCATGCGTGGCACCGCAGCCATCACTGCCGATACCGCGCTGCGCCTGGGGCACTACTTCAACACCTCGCCGTGGTTCTGGATGAACCTGCAGGTGCGGTTCGATCTGGAAATGGCCGAGCGCGAACGCCCGCACCCCACCGCCGGCATCTGCCCGGCCGCCAGCGACCCGGAAATAGGGTGGTGGACCGGCAACGATGTCGGGGAGGGGCAGTGATGGTGATCAGGCGCTTTCGACGCGTGATGGCCGGGCGCGTGCGGCCGATTCCGCAGCCGGGTGCCCGCGCGCGGTTGGTGCTGCCGCCGCTGCCCGCGCGGTTGGCGGAGCAACTGAAGGACTACCCGCTGCATGTGGAGCAGTTGCAGCTGGCGTTGCAGGGCGTGGCGATGGCGCGCGGCACGCGGCTGCCGCGGATAGAGATGGCGCTGTGGGTGCTGGAAGACCGGGTAGGGCGGTTTCTGGCGGAGGCACGGCGGGAGCTGGATGCCGCGCGGTGCAGTGGGAACGCGGAGCGGTTTGCGGCGGCACAGAAGATGGAGCAGGTGATGTTTACGTTGCGGTTGCGGCACCAGTGGTTAAGGGATGAGGTATTTATGGGGTATTTCCGGGATTTGCGGTGATGGGGTGGGGCGGGATGGACCTGCCGGATGCGCCTGTATTGTGTGGTGCGGTAGAGTCGGTCGATAGACGACTGCCGTGAAATCCGCATCACCCGGTGACGCATGACCATCGAACGGGGACGCGCGTTTTCGATTGATGGTCATGCGCTACCGTGCCGATCACCGTTATCGGCAGTCGTCTGTCGAGCGACTCTACCGAAGCGGGTATGTCGGCCGCGGAAATATCTGATTGCGCCGTAGGAAAACTCCGCAGAATTGTTCGGAACATTCCGAAAAACCGCGGCGTGCTTCAAAAATGGTGAGCATCAGCACAGTTTGATGTCTTGACCGGACGTTCACTCTGCGTTGAAACTCAGCCGCACATCCAGTCGCCCACAGGAACCTCGGGCGACCGCCGTACAGCCACGCCCTGCGTGGCTGCACCCCAGTACCGCATCGCCCTACGAGCAGTCCCACCTCCAGGAAGGAGTACCGGAATGTCCCGTTCCACCCCCGCTGTCACTCGCCCGAGCGCCCTGTTCTTCCTCGTCGCACTCTCCGCAATTCCCATCGCGCACGCGCAGGAAGTGACGAAAACCTGGCAGAGCCCAGCTGCCCAAGGCCAAACGCTCCTCAATGAGGGCCAGGCCCAGAAGGCCGTCGAGAACAACTTCGCAGCGTACCTCGCCGCCGGCCCGCTCAGCTGGCAGGTCACCGGCATGCGGATCAGCGGCGAAACGGTCACCTACGACTACCGCATCAAGCCGGCCAAGTTGATCGTCACAGACTGGATCTACCGCTTCGACAACCAGGACTACAGCACCGAGCAGGCGATGGTGGATGCCATCAAAACCACCCGGGCATCCTCGCCGGGGTGTCCGGCCACGCAGGTAATTCCCGGTACGTGGGCAGGCGTGCCCGGTGCCGGCCTGGGCGACGGTGCCGATGGCAGCAACACCGGCGAGTCCGCCACGTATGACACCCCGAATTACGTCATCAACCCGCGCACCGGTACCTGCATCCTGTCGCAGGCCAGCGTCAACGTGGGCCGCACGCGCACGGTGAAGTGCCCCAACACCGCGCTGATGGCGTGGAAGCCGGAGATCGGCATGTGCGGCATGCATCCGGCGCAGGAGCAGATCGGCAGCATGCTGATGAAGTACTCCAGCTCGCCGGTGGCCAACCAGTGCGCCGCACAGAACGGCAAAGGTGGTCCGCTGCACCAGAAGGGCAACCCCTGCGATGCCACCACGGGCAACAAATCCCAACCCGAATCCGATCTGGACCTGGGCTGGATCCAGTTCGTACGCCACTTCAATTCGATGACCTCGGCCCCGGCCGGCGGCTTCGGTCCCAACTGGACCCATTCGCACAATCTGTTCCTGGCCATGGGCACGGACAGCAGCGGTTTCCCGCCCAGCAATGTGTTCACGGTGGGGCTGATTGAAAGCGATGGCACGCACGTCGCGTTCTCGGCGGTGGGCGCGGCCTACGAGGCCGCCAATGGCAGCGGCGACCGGCTGCAGCAGCAGGGCGGCAACTGGCTGCTGTACCGCAGTGACGAAGTGCTCACCTTTGGCAGCAACGGTCGACTACAGCAGCGCGCCTTCGAGAACGGCACCACCCTCAGTTACCAGCACGACGCACAGGGGCGATTGCTTTCGATCACCCATTCCAGTGGCCGCGCGTTGTTGTTCCACTACGAAGCACTGGCAGGCGACGATCTGATCAGCGCGTTGTCCGTCAGCGGCCAGCTGGTGGCCAGTTACACCTACAACACTAACGGCCAGGTGGCCACGGTTCAGTACCCAGGCAACACGGTGCGCGTGTATCACTACGAGAACGCCAGCTTCCCGCGCTATCTCACCGGCATCACCACCGAGGATGCACGCCGTTACAGCTGGTACAACTACGACACCAAGGGCCGCGTGACCTGCAGCCGCCACTCCGGGGACTGCACGGGAGCGGATGTCGGTGTTGACGGTGTGCGTCTGGAGTACACCGCCGCTGGCACGACCATCGTCACCGATGCGCTGGGCAAGGTAGCCACCCATAGCCTCAGCCCTACCGCCGGTGAAGGCTACCCGCGTAAGGTCACCGGCGTGACGGACCCGCAGGGACCGATCAGCCGCACCTACTACCCCAAGGCGCAGGACTTCCGCCGCCGGCTGGCGAGTGAAACCGACCGCCGTGGCACCCAGACCACCTATGCCTACAGCACCGGTGCCGACCCTAACAGCGGCCAGCCGGTGGAGATCACCACCATTACCGAAGCGGTCGGCCAGCCGGAACAGCGCGTCACCGAAATCCACACGCTTACCGGCAGCAACCGCGTGGTGTACAGCCGCATTGGCGATCTCGAAACCCGGACCGTTCGTAATGCGCGCCTGCAGCCCACCAGCGTGGTCTTGCGCGATCTGCTCAGTAATGAAGTGCGCACCACCACCTTCAGCTACTGCGAGGCGGCCGACGTGGCGGCCGGCGGCAGCTGCCCGGTGCTGGGCCTGCTCAAGCAGGTGGACGGCCCGCGTAACGATGTGAACGACATCGTGACCTACGCGTACTACCCCGTTGACGGCGCGAACTGCGGGCCGGCCAGTACCGGCGTTTGCGAGTTCCGCAAGGGCGACCTGCACAGCATCACCAACGGCCTGGGCCACACCACCCTCACGCTGCGCTACGACGCGTTGGGCCGTCCGCTCCAGGTGGCCGACAGCAACGCGGTGACCACCGAGTACGAGTACCACCCGCGCGGCTGGCCTGTTGCTATCCGGGTCAATCCGGCGGTGCCCGGCGAAGGCCGCACCACCCTGATCGACTACTGGCCCACCGGCCAGGTGCAAAAGATCCGCGAGCCCGACGGCAGCAGCATCACCTATATCTACGATGCCGCGCAGCGCCTGACCGACATCGAGGACAGCGCAGGCAACTCCATCCACTACGTCCTGGACAACGCCGGCAACCGGCTGCGCGAGGACACCGCCGACACTGGCGGCAGTCTGCGCCGCACCCTCAGTCGCATCTACAACACGCTGGGCCAACTGATGGTCCTGCGCGACGCCAACAACCACGATACCGGCTTTGCCTACGACCCCGAAGGCAACCCGGAAGCCGTGGTGGACGCGCTTCAGCGCAGTACCACCCACCGGTACGACCGGCTCAACCGGTTGGCCCGCACACTGCAGGACGCCACCGGCATCAATGCGGAAATCAAGAACACCTACAACGCGCTGGACCAGGTCACCCAGGTCACCGACCCCAAGGGCCTGAACACCACCTACACCTACAACGGCTTCGGCGACCTCATCGCGCAGAACAGCCCGGACAGCGGCAACACCGCCATGGCCCGCGATGCGGCCGGCAACCTCACCGTGCGCACCGATGCGCGCGGCGTGCAGGTGCTGCACCACTACGACGCCCTCAACCGCCTGATCGGCATCAGCTACCCCGACCCGAACCTCAACGTCGGCTACGCCTACGACACCGCCCCGGCCGTGTGCACCACCAACGAGCGCTTCCACAAGGGCCGCGTGGCCCAGGTGCAGCATGCCGGCGGCAGCACTACCTATTGTTACGACCGCTTCGGCCAGATGACCCGCAAGGTGCAGACCGTCAACGGCGTGGCCAGCGCCGTGCGCTACGCCTACACCATCGGCGGCCGCCTGCAGCAGCTGATCTATCCGGACGGCAGCGTGGCCGACTACGTGCGCGACAGTCTGGGCCGGATCAGCGAGATCGGCCTGACCCGTCCGGGGCAATCCCGGCAGGTGGTGGTGAACAACCTGATGTATGCCCCGTTTGGGCCGGCCACCGGCTGGAGCTACGGTGACGGCCGCCAGTTGATTCGTCCGGTGGACCATAACTACCGTCCCGAGCGGATCTGGGACGTGGGCCAGGATGGCCTGTCGTTGGGGTTCACCTATGACCCGGTGGGAGCCATCACCGAGCTCAAGACCGCTGACGGCAGCCAGTCGCTGGCGCAGTTCGGCTACGACGGCATGGGCCGGCTCACCCAGACCAAGGACGGCCCCAGCGGGACGGTGATCGAGGCGTACGACTACGACCCGACCGGTAATCGCATGGGGATGACCAGCAACGCCGGCACCCAGGTGTACACCTACGCCTCGGGTAGCCACCGCCTGACCAGTGTGGATGGCGAAATTCGCGACCACGATGCGGCGGGTAACACCACCAGCATTGGCAGCCGCGAGTACGTGTACAGCGACGCCAACCGCCTGCGTCAGGCCAAGCAGGATGGGGCGGTGCTGGAAAGCTACCTGTACAACCACCGTGGCGAGCGCATCCAGCGCGAACCCAGCGGCGGCAGTGCGCAGCTCACCGTGTATGACGAAGCGGGTCAGTGGCTGGGTAACTACAGCAGCACCGGGCAGGCGCTGCAGCAGGCGATCTGGCTGGACAACTATCCGGTGGCATTGATCAACGCGCCGGCAGTGGGCGTGCCGGAGGTGGCCTACATCCAGCCCGACCACCTGGGCACCCCGCGAGTGGTGATCGACCCGGTGCGCAATCTGAGCATCTGGGAGTGGAGCAGTAAGAGCGAGGTGTTTGGGAACCAGGCTCCGAATGGTGATCCGGATGGGGATGGTGTGGCGTTTGAGCTGGCGCTGCGGTTCCCGGGGCAGCAGGCGACGGATGCTAGTGGGTTGTTCTATAACTACCAGCGAGAGTATGACCCGGCGGTAGGTAGGTACTCGCAGAGTGATCCGATTGGGTTGGCGGGTGGTATCAGCACGTACTGGTATGCCGAGGCAAGCCCGCTCTTGAAGTACGATTTCTTGGGATTGAATCCCGCACTTCGGGGGGTCAAGCCTTCGCCATACCTTCCTGTGCCATCTGGCGGTGTAAATCCTGATTACCCCGGGCTTGGTAGCGAGCCGATGGGGCCAGTCATATATCCGGGTCAAGCCGCGCTGGATGCGCTGGGACTCTTGGTGACCAATACGCAATCATGGGAGATCCTGGCTGTTCTAGCCAAGGCATTGCCTGAACCCAAAGATGCTCGCGATCCAAATGGAGCGAAGGCACCTGGATTGCCATGCGAAGATGATGGTTACGTGCCTGGAAAAGATGGTCCGAAATGGGTTCAGTCCCCAAACGGCCGGGGGTACGGATGGGAAGACGCGGCCGGAGATGTCTGGATTCCTAGCGGCTGGGGTGGTGGCGCTCATGGTGGGCCGCATTGGGATGTACAGAGGAAGAAGGGCGGCTATATCAATGTCTATCCAGGGGGACGCAGAAGATGATCGGCAAGGATATGGTTGAGTTGCGGGTGACGCGTGTGACCTACTACTCGCCGCACGACGAAAGCTGCTTCTTTGATTGGCTCAATAAGATGCGCTTCGTGAAGGAGTTTCACGGCAAGGGAGATACGCTTCTTCTTTCGGTGGATAGGAGTTCAATGACCAAGGGGGATCTGGAGGATCTCATTGGGTTCTTCTACAGATATGGAATCTCAATGCCCCAACTGAAGGTCTTCGACTGTCCGGAATTTTCCGGGTGGTTTCGCAATCGGGAGAAATATTGGTACTACCGCGTCTTCCGGTCGAAGGCGCGTTGATTCACATGCGGGGCCGTGTGGGCGCGAAAACTTCGCGCTACAACCACGGCTGCGAGCGTGTCCAGGGCGAGCACAACGGCGTAAGCGATCAGCTCACCGTGTAAGTCGAAGCCGGCCGGTGCTGGGAAACTACAGCAGCACCGGGCAGGCTCTACAGTGGGCGATCTGGCTGGACAACTACCGGGTGGCGGTGATCAACGCACCGGTAGCGGATGTGCCGGACGTGGACTACATCGGTAATCCCCCCACTTCTAGCTGTCGCCAAAAGTGGAACTAGGCCGCCAATGC
>NZ_DAMDFR010000014.1:0-88635 GCF_032103445.1 Stenotrophomonas sp. | reverse complement strand
CGGCTGGCCGCCGCGCGGCGCGCCACGACCGGCACCGTCACGCTGACCGCCGCCGCTCTTCTTCGGGCCCGCATGCGCGTGGCGCGGAGCCTCGCTGTGCGGACGGCGGGCGTGGTTCTTGCGCGGTGCGCGCTCGCCACCCGGAATCTCCGCCTTGCCCGGTGCACTGTTGCCCCAGCGGATCGGCACCTGCGGCTCGAAGCCCGGCACGTCGCGGATGTCCATGTCGCGGTTCAGCAGACGCACGATCTGGCGCAGCAGCTTGGCTTCGTCCTGCGCCACCAGCGAGATCGCCTGGCCGGTCGAACCGTTGCGGCCGGTACGGCCGATACGGTGCACGTAGTCCTCGGCCACCATCGGCAGGTCATAGTTGATGACCTTCGGCAGCTCATTGATGTCGATGCCGCGCGCGGCGATATCGGTCGCCACCAGCACGGTCACCCGGCCGGCCTTGAAGTCGCCCAGTGCACGCAGGCGCTGGCCCTGGCTCTTGTTGCCGTGAATCGCCGCGGTCTTGATGCCCGACTTTTCCAGGAACGTGGCCAGCTTGTCGCTGCCGTGCTTGGTGCGGGCAAACACCAGGGTCTGCTCGCGGCTGTCCTGCGCCAGCAGGTGCAGCAGCAGTTCGCGCTTGCGGCCACCGTCAACCGGATGCACCTTGTGGGTGATGGTCTCGGCCACGGTGTTCTTCGGCGTCACCTGGATCTGTTCCGGGTTGCGCATGAACTCCAGCGCCAGCTGGCGGATGTTGTCTTCAAAGGTCGCCGAGAACAGCAGGGTCTGGCGGTTCTGGCGCGGCAGCTTGGCCAGGATGCGCTTGATCGACGGCAGGAAGCCCATGTCCAGCATGCGGTCGGCTTCGTCCAGCACCAGCACTTCAATGCCGGACAGGTCGACGCTGCGACGCTCCAGGTGGTCGATCAGGCGGCCCGGGCAGGCCACCAGCAGGTCAACGCCACGGCGCAGCACGTCGAACTGGTTGCCCATGCCCACGCCGCCGTAGATGCAGGCGCTGGGAATGCGCAGGTACTTGCTGTAGCCGCGCAGGCTGTCATGCACCTGGGTGGCCAGTTCGCGGGTCGGGGCCAGCACCAGCGCACGCGGCTTGCGCGGACCGTCCACGGCCTGCGGGTGGGTGCCCAGGTGCTGCAGCAGCGGTAAGCCGAAGGCAGCGGTCTTGCCGGTACCGGTCTGTGCGCCGGCCAGCAGGTCGCGCCCGGCCAGGGCCAGCGGAATGGCCTGTTCCTGGATCGGGGTCGGGTTTTCATAGCCCTGCTCGGACAACGCGCGCAGCAGGAACGGGGCAAGGCCCAGGTCTTCGAAAGACATCGGTGGAAAGCTCCAAAAGCAAAGTAACGCCGGGCCGGTTGGCCAGACGCGCGGCAGATCGTGTGATCGGCTGACTCGGAGCGTTCCCGTGAACCGCGCTGCGAGGAGTAGGGTGCAGCCAACGCGGTGCGCAGGCTGGACTGCAAGACGAATGGCGTCGGAGTGGGGGCGGGCGAGGGGTCGAAACCCGGTTCGCCGGCGATCCCGAAGGGAAACGGACGGCCGCTGCAGACAACGACAGTATAGAAGACAATGGTGCGGCACATCAATTTTCCGCATTCAGCTTCGTAGAGCCACGCCCTGCGTGGCTTCGCGGTGCCGCATCGTTCAGCCACGCAGGGCGTGGCTCTACGGCATGCGTGGTTTAAGGTGCCATGTGCGGCAGCGCAGCTTGGCTCCTGCGCGCATTTGGTTACACTCGAAACCTATTTTTTCTGCGTTCGACGGATACCCACCCATGAAGCTTGGTTCTTTGAAGGAAGGCGGTCGCGACGGCACCCTGATCGTGGTCTCGCGCGACCTGCGCCAGGGCGTGCGCGCCACCGGCATTGCCGCCACCCTGCAGGCCGCACTGGAAGACTGGACCCACCTCGCCCCGCGCCTGAACGCCCTGTACGAGTCGCTGAACGACGGCAGTGCCGACGGTGTGTTCGACATCGACCTGCAGGCGCTGGCGGCGCCGCTGCCGCGCGCCTATGAGTTCGTCGACGGCAGCGCCTACCTGCCGCATGTGGAGCGCGTGCGCCGCGCCCGCGGGGCCGAGGTGCCGGAAAGCTTCTACACCGACCCGCTGATGTACCAGGCCACCAGCGCCGGCTTCTACGGCCCGCGCGACGCGGTCAAAGTGGTCAGCGAGGAATACGGCATCGACCTGGAAGCCGAGCTGGTGGTCATCACCGACGACGTGCCGATGGCGGTCACCCCGGAGCAGGCCGCTGGCCACATCCAGCTGGTCGGCCTGGTCAACGACGTCTCGCTGCGCAACCTGATCCCCGGCGAGCTGGCCAAGGGCTTTGGCTTCCTGCAGTCCAAGCCGCGCTCGGCGCTGTCGCCGGTGTTCGTCACCCCCGACGAGCTGGGTGAGGCCTGGCAGGACAGCAAGGTGCACCTGCCGCTGGTCACCCACATCAACGGCGAATGGTTCGGCGCGCCGGAAGCCGGCGTCGACATGCAGTTCAACTTCGCCCAGCTGGTCGCCCACGCCGCCAAGACCCGTCCGCTGGGCGCGGCCACCATCGTCGGCTCCGGCACCATCGCCAACGAGGACACCAGCAAGGGTGCCTCCTGCTTTGCCGAACAGCGCACCGTGGAAACCCTGCGCGACGGCAAGCCGAGCACGCCGTTCATGTCGTTCGGCGACGTGGTCCGCATTGAAATGTTCGACGCCGCCGGCGACAGCATCTTCGGCGCGATCGAGCAGCGCATCGAACAGGCCGCGCGGCCCTGAGCATGAGCGCCATCCGCATCGAACTGTTCAGCTACTGGCGTTCCAGCGCGGCCTACCGCGTGCGCATCGGCCTGAACCTGAAGGCCCTGCCGCACGAGATCACCCCGGTGCATCTGGTCCGCGACGGCGGCCAGCAGCACAGTGAAAGCTATGCCGCGTTGAACCCCCAGGAACTGGTGCCCACCCTGCGCCATGGCGAGCAGGTGCTGCACCAGTCGATGGCGATCCTGGAATACCTGGATGAGGTGTTCGGTGGGCCGTCACTGCTGCCGGACGATGCCGCCGGGCGAGCACGGGTGCGTGCGCTGGCGCAGCTGGTGGCCTGCGACATCCACCCGCTCAACAATCTACGGGTGATGCAGTTCTTCAGCGATACCTGGAATGTGCCGCAGGTCGAGCGCGAAGACTGGACCCGGCACTGGATCCAGCTGGGCTTCGAGGCGATGGAGCGGATGCTGGTGGAATCGGTGGAGACCGGGCGCTTCTGCCACGGTGACGCGCCCACGTTGGCCGACTGCTGCCTGGTGCCGCAGCTGTACAACGCGCGGCGCTTCAATGTGGACCTGGGGCCGTATCCGACCCTGGTGCGGATTGAAGCGGCGTGTCTGGCGTTACCGGCATTCGAGGCCGCGCGGCCGGAGAACCAGCCCGACGCGGTGTGAGGGTATCGACCAACGGTCGATACCCCCGTCAATCAAAACCCGTGCGTGATGCTTGCCGGGCTGGCGGCCGAATAATCCGCGTACGGATCATGCTCGCCACTGCCGCCTTCGGACAGGCGGAACTTCAGCGCCAGGCCATCGCGCGAATCGGCCGCACGCAGCGCCTCTTCCTGCTCGATGATGCCGCTCTTGGCCATGCGGAACAGGCACTGGTCGAAGCTTTCCATGCCTTCTTCCAGCGACCCTTCCATCGCCGCCTTGATTTCGTGCACCTGGCCGCGACGCAGCAGGTCGCGGATCATCGGGGTGTTGATCAGCACTTCGGTCGCCGGCAGGCGGCGGCCGTCCTGACCCTTCACCAGACGCTGCGAGATGACCGCACGCAGGTTCAGCGAGAGGTTCATCAGCACGTTGCGGTGGGCGCTTTCCGGGAAGAAGTTCAGGATGCGTTCGATGGTCTGGTCGGCATTGTTCGAGTGCAGCGTGGCCAGGCACAGGTGACCGGTTTCGGCGAACGCAATGGCCGCCTCCATGGTTTCCGCGTCCAGGATTTCGCCGATCAGGATCACGTCCGGCGCTTCACGCATCGCGTTCTTCAGCGCGTTGTGGAAGGCATGGGTGTCCAGCCCGACCTCGCGCTGGTTGACGATCGACATCTTGTGCTTGTGCAGGTACTCGATCGGGTCCTCGATGGTGAGGATGTGACCGGTGGTGGTGCTGTTGCGGTGGTCGATCATCGACGCCAGCGACGTGGACTTGCCCGAACCGGTCGATCCCACCACCAGCACCAGCCCGCGCGGGGTCATGATGACGTCCTTCAGCACCTGCGGCAGATTCAGCTCTTCAATGCTGGGAATCTTGCTGCGGATGGCGCGGATGACCATGCCCACTTCACCGCGCTGCTTGAACACGTTGACGCGGAAGCGCCCGGCGTCGGGCAGGGCGATGGCCATGTTGAGCTCCAGGTCGCGCTCGAACTGCGGCACCTGGCCCTCGTCCATCAACGAATAGGCGATCTTCTTGACCATGCCCGGCGGCAACCCGGTGTTGCCGAGCGGGTAGAGCTTGCCCTCGATCTTGATGTACACCGGCGCGCCGGTGGTCAAGAACATGTCCGAGGCGTTCTTTTCGGTCATCAGCTTCAGGAAATAGCCGATATCCATGCGAAATCTTTCCCCAACAAACGGCTTCGTGCCATTGCAAGCACGGCGCAGGCTTCCGACAATGGCCGTGCACAGACAACCTGGCAACGGCCCCCCCAATGAATCGTAGCTTCGCACAAATACGACGTACCCCGGCAGTTTTCATCTCTGGATGCGTGATGGCGTGCGCATTCGCGCTGTCCGGACCGGTCCTGGCCCAGGACGGCGCGCTGGAACTGGCCCAGGCCCGCCAGGCGGTGGAGAAGGCCACCCAGGCCGACGCTGACCAGTACGCCCCGGACCTGATCGCCATTGCGCGGCAAGGCCTGGAGCAGGCCCAGGCGGCGGCCGGTGACCGCCGCGAGCGCAAGAACGTCCCGGTGCTGGCCGCCCGCGCCACGGTCGATGCCGACCTGGCCCGCGCCCGTAGCGAGGAGGCCACCGCGATGGCCCAGCTGCAGCTGCACCGCAATGAAGTGACCCAGCTGGAACGCCAGTTGGCCACCCCGGAGGGCCGTTGATGAAGACCGCCCTGCGCACCCCCGCCGCCCTGTTGCTGGCCGCCGGCCTGGCCCTGCCGCTGCTGGCCGCCGCTGCTGAAGACCCGGCCGTGGCCCAGCTCAACCAGCGCCTGCTGGCCATCCAGGCCAATGCCACTACCGCCGAACTGGCTCCGTATGAGCGCCTGCAGGCCCAGCAGGCCGTGGCCGAGCTGGCCAAGGCCAAGCGCCGCGACCTCGATCAGGCCCGCTACCTGGCCGAGCGCCGGGTGGAGATCGCCGAAACCAGCGTGCGCACCGCCCTGGCCCAGCGCCAGTCGCGGGAATTGGAGCGAACCCGCAGCGACCTGCTGATCGAGGCCACCCGCCGCGAATCGCAGCGCATCCGCCAGGAAAATGAGCGCCTGCGCGTGCAGGCCCAGATCCAGGCCGAGGAGGCCGAGCGCCTGCGCCTGGCCGCGGAAAGCGAGACCCTGGCCCGCCAGGACGCCGAAACCGCGCTGACCAGCGTGGCCGGCAAGCAGAGCGCGCGACTGAACGCCGCCCAGGCCAACGCCGCCAAGCTGGCCCGTGAGGAAGCCGAGCTGGTCTCCGGGGCGAAGTTACCGGGGTCGAAGTTCGACAGCCGCGGCGAGGTCTTCACCTTTGCCGGTGACGCCTTCGCCAGCGGCCAGTCCGGGCTGTCGGGCGGGGCCAAGAGCCAGACCAAGGCCCTGGCCGAGTACCTGAACATCGGCAAGAAGGGCCGGGTGCGGATCGAGGCCTATGACGCCGCCGCCGGCGTCGGCCAGAAGCGTGCCGAGGCGCTGCGCGATGCCCTGGTCGCGGCCGGCGTAAGTGCCAGCCGGTTCCAGGTCAGCGGCAAGAAGGCGGCTGCGACCAAGGCCCGCTCAGCCGAGGTCATCGTCGCCCCGTGACGCATGACGTAGAGCCGGGCTTGCCCGGCTGCTCTATGTCGCAAACGCCTGTTTTCGTTACCTTTTCGTTCAACTGCGCGTTCAGGCTGAACCTCGTCTGGCGCGTTCGGCCCATTTCAAATGAAACCCTTGAACCTGCCCGACAGCAGGCGTAGGGTCGGTTGTCCGGGCAGCGATTCTGCTTCCCGGACGACTGGAGGGCCGGGCCGATGTACCAGGCGCATGCACCACGGCAGTTTGAAGTCCGGATCCCCCGGGCGCTGCGTCAGGGTGCACCTGCGGTTTCGGTTGATGCCGGCTGCTCCTCCCAAAGCCACGCCCCGTGCCGCCAGGCCGGGGCGTCTTTGTTTATGCGATACAAGCGATAGGAGGTTCATCATGTTTGAAGGTCAGCCCCAGAGCGAGATCGATGCACGCCGCGAGCGTGACCCGGAATTCAGAAGGCTCTACGACACGCACAAGAAGTTGAACAAACAGTGCATGGACGCCGAGCTGGGCGTGCTCCCCGTAGGTGATCAGACCCTGGGCCAGATGAAACGCGAGAAACTGCTGACCAAGCAGAGGCTCGAACGCATGTACGCCTCCCCGCTCCACTGATACCCACGTCCACAGCTACCGCCGCGGGCGGTGTCCGTCACCTCGTCGACGGGCACCGTCCGCGTCGTCTTTTCAGGGGCAGAATGTCGGATAATCGGGGGTCCGGCCGCATTGCGGCGCGAATTGATCTGACCCGATGACCATCCATTCCTCCGTCCTCGAACTCATTGGCAACACCCCCATCGTCAAGGCCCAGCGCCTGGACACCGGGGTGTGCGAGCTGTATCTGAAGCTCGAAAGCGCCAATCCCGGGGGGTCGATCAAGGACCGCATCGGGCTGTCGATGATCGAGGCGGCGGAAAAGCGCGGCGACCTCAAGCCGGGCGCGACCCTGGTGGAAGGCACCGCCGGTAACACCGGCCTGGGCCTGGCCCTGGTTGCCCAGCAGAAGGGCTACAAGCTCATTCTGGTGGTGCCGGACAAAATGAGCCGCGAGAAGATCTTCAACCTGAAGGCGATGGGGGCCGAGGTCCGCCTGACCCGTTCGGACGTGGCCAAGGGCCACCCCGAGTACTACCAGGACATGGCCCAGCGCGTGGCCGAGGAAACCCCGGGCGCGTACTTCATCAACCAGTTCGGCAACCCGGACAACCCGGCTGCGCACGAATTCGGCACCGGCCCGGAAATCCTGGAGCAGATGGGCGGTGAGCTGGACGCCATCGTGTTCGGCTGCGGCAGCTCGGGCACCATGACCGGCCTGTCGCGCGCCTTCGCCAAGCTGTCGCCGAAGACTGAGCTGGTGCTGGCCGACCCGGTCGGCTCGATCCTGGCCGAATACATCAACGACGGCAACCTGAACGACAAGTCGGGCAGCTGGCTGGTCGAAGGCATCGGTGAGGACTTCCTGCCGTCCATTTCCGACTTCAGCCGGGTCACCAAGGCCTACCCGATCACCGACGCGGAAAGCTTCCACACCGCGCGCGAACTGCTGGGCAAGGAAGGCGTGCTGGGCGGTTCGTCCACCGGCACCCTGCTGGCCGCCGCACTGAAGTACTGCCGCGAGCAGACCACCCCGAAGAAGGTGCTGGTGCTGGTGCCCGACACCGGCAACAAGTACCTGTCCAAGATGTACAACGACTACTGGATGCTGGACAACGGCTTCCTGGAGCGCCCGCAGTACGGCGACCTGCGCGACCTGATCCTGCGTCCGTACGGCCAGCGCGACACTGTCGTGATCGGCCCGAACGACCTGCTGACCACCGCCTACCAGCGCATGAAGCTGTACGACGTGTCGCAGCTGCCGGTGATGGACGGCGACCAGCTGGTCGGCATCGTTGACGAAAGCGACGTGCTGCTGCACGTGTACGGCGACGAAGCCCGTTTCCGCGACAAGGTATCGACCGCGATGGTCAGCAAGCTGGACCGGCTGGACGTGAAGTCGCCCATCGAGGCCCTGCTGCCGGTGTTCGACCGCGGGCAGGTGGCCATCATCATGGACGGCGGCACCTTCCTGGGCCTGATCACCCGGATCGACCTGCTGAACTACCTGCGTCGCCGCGTGCAATAAGCGCACGTTGGCCACATTTGGGCCATGAATACGTGTTTATCGGCGTCAAAGGCTGGTTAAGCTCCCGCTGATAGACTTTCGCTCCATTTAAATGCGGGAACCTGCGCAAGGAGGTTCCCGTCCGTTGGGAAACCACATGTCCAACTCCGCTTCTTCCGGGCACTCCGACCGCGCGCTGGCGCTGGCCACCCTGGCCATTCACGGCGGCCAGTCGCCGGACCCGAGCACCGGCGCGGTGATGCCGCCGATCTACGCCACGTCGACCTACGCCCAGTCCAGCCCGGGCGAGCACCAGGGTTTCGAGTACTCGCGCACCCACAATCCGACCCGCTTCGCCTATGAGCGCTGCGTGGCCAGCCTGGAAGGCGGCAGCCGCGGCTACGCGTTCGCCTCGGGCATGGCCGCTACCTCCACGGTGATGGAACTGCTGGACGCCGGCAGCCACGTGGTGGCGATGGACGACATCTACGGCGGCACCTTCCGTCTGTTCGAGCGCGTGCGCAAGCGCACCGCCGGCCTGCATTTCAGCTTCGTCGACCTGACCGATCTGGCTGCGCTGGAAGCGGCGATCACCCCGCAGACGAAGATGGTCTGGATTGAAACCCCGACCAACCCGATGCTGAAGATCGTGGACATTGCCGCGGTCACCGCCATTGCCAAGCGCCATGGCCTGATCGTGGTGGTGGACAACACCTTCGCCTCGCCGATGCTGCAGCGCCCGCTGGAGCTGGGTGCAGACCTGGTGCTGCATTCGGCCACCAAGTACCTCAACGGCCATTCGGACATGGTCGGCGGCATGGTCGTGGTTGGCGACAACGCCGAGCTGGCCGAGCAGATGGCCTTCCTGCAGAACTCCATCGGTGGCGTGCAGGGCCCGTTCGACAGCTTCCTGGCCCTGCGTGGCCTGAAGACCCTGCCGCTGCGCATGAAGGCGCACTGCGCCAACGCGCTGGCCCTGGCCCAGTGGCTGGAAAAGCACCCGGCGGTGGAAAAGGTGATCTACCCCGGCCTCAGCTCGCACCCGCAGCACGAGCTGGCCACGCGCCAGATGAACGGCTACGGCGGCATCGTCTCGATCGTGCTGAAGGGCGGGTTCGCAGCGGCCAAGTCGTTCTGCGAGAAAACCGAGCTGTTCACCCTGGCCGAGTCGCTGGGTGGGGTGGAAAGCCTGGTGAACCACCCGGCGGTGATGACCCATGCGTCCATTCCGGTTGAACGCCGTGAAAAGCTGGGCATCAGCGATGCGCTGGTGCGGCTGAGCGTGGGCGTGGAAGAGCTGGGGGATCTGCAGGTGGATCTGGAGCGGGCGTTGGGAGATACCGGCGCATGATCGGTCAGCGCGGCGAATTGATGCTCAGCCTGACCGGCCGAGACATCAAGAAAAAATACAAGGATTCGTTGCTGGGCGCGCTGTGGGGCGTGCTTGTTCCGCTGATCATGTTGGCTATCTACACGATCATCTTCGCCACCATTTTCAACGCGAAGTGGAAGGGAATCGAAACGCAGAGCAAGGTTGACTACGCAGTACTGCTGTTCATCGGATTGATCGTCTACAACTTCTTTGCCGAGTCGCTGACGCGCGCACCCAGTGCGGTGCTCAGCAACCCCAATCTGGTCAAGAAGGTGGTGTTTCCGCTGGAAGTGCTGCCGCCAGTCGCGGTGCTGTCCTCGCTGTACAACGCCGGCGTTGCCAGCATTGCGCTGGTTGGATTCCTGATCTTCAGCAGCTTTGGACTGCATTGGCAGGTTGTCCTGTTGCCGATCCTGATCCTTCCGATGGTGGCGCTGACCCTCGGGGTAACCTACCTGTTTGCATCGTTGGGAGTGTTCTTCCGCGATGTCGATCAGATTGCAGGTCTGCTGGCGCGTGTGCTGCAGTACCTGACGCCGGTGCTTTATCCATCCATCATCTTTCCGGAGAAGATCGGTTACTGGATGCGCCTCAGTCCGCTGGCTGTCTACGTCGAGCAGATTCGGGCCTTGATCGTCACTGGTCAGTTGCCTGATTGGGGCATGTACGCCTGGGCGGTTGGCTGGTCGGTGGGCATCTTCATCTTTGGTTACTGGTGGTTCCAGCGTACGCGGAGGGCCTTCGCAGATGTCGTCTGAAGATCTGGTCATCGATATCGAGAATGTCAGCAAGGTCTTCAACATTTTCGAAAAGCCGTCCGATCGTCTGCTGCAGATGCTGCTCCCCAGGCTGGGGCGCATCGTGCCAGGGGCTGGCGAATGGTCCTCACGGCAGCGCGGGCGCGAGTTCTGGGCGCTGCGTGATGTCAGCTTGAAGGTGAAGCGCGGCGACGCAGTTGGCATCATTGGGCGCAATGGCTCCGGTAAGTCGACGCTTCTGCAGATCATTGCCGGGACCCTGGCCCCGACCACGGGACGGGCGCAGGTGAACGGTCGCATCGCCGCCCTGCTCGAACTGGGGAGTGGGTTCAACCCGGATTTCACCGGGCGCGAGAACGTCCTGCTGAATGGCATGATTCTCGGCTTGACCGAGCGCGAAGTGTTGCAGCGTTTCGATGCAATTGCCGCATTTGCGGACATTGGAGATTTCATCGACCAGCCGGTGCGGACGTACTCGAGCGGCATGATGTTGCGCCTGGCGTTCGCCGTGCAGACACAGGTTGAGCCGGACATCCTGATCGTTGATGAGGCGCTGGCCGTCGGTGATGCGTTGTTCCAGAAGCGCTGCTTCCAGCAGATGGAAGCCCTGCGCGCCAATGGGTGCACCTTGCTGCTGGTATCCCATGATCAGGAGTCCATTCGTACCTTGACCGATCACGCGATCCTGCTGCGTGATGGCGTCGTGCGCGCCGCCGGTCCCTCCTCTGACGTCGTACTGGAGTATCGCAAGCAGTTGCACGAAGACGAGCGCGACTACTACGCGTCCATCACCGCCCAGCACCTGCAGCACGCCCAGAAGATCGTCGAGGCACAGGTCGCGGCGGATGCGCCTGTCGAGGGGGGCGAACATGAGGGCTCGCCGGTTCTGGGGGTGCGAAGTGACAAGCTTTCCTTCGGCGACTACGACTGCGTCGTCGAGCACGTTCGAGTGCTGGATGATCGGGGTGAGGAGTGTGCCTATTTTCTGCCCCGCGAGAAGCTGGTGATCGAGGTTACCGCTCGCCCGGTGCGCGACATGGATAAGCTCAACATCAATGTCAGGCTGCGCAACAAGGAAGGCGTCAAGCTCTATTCATGGGGCACGCTGAACCAGGACGTGCAGATGTGGACGGAGCAGGGCAGACAGGACCCGGGGGTCTGGGGAACCACCTTCCCTGCCGACGTGCCTTTCACCGTCCGATTCACGTTTGACTGCGCATTGGGGGTCAACTTCTACGAGGTGCAGGTCTCTGTGTCCGAGGAAGTCGAGCGCTTTGGCGGGGCTCAGCGTATGTTGCACTGGCGCGACGAAGCTGCCTTCTTCCAGGTAGGCATGCGTCAGAAGGAATACACCTTTGGCGGTGTCTGCGACCTCCGCATGCATGCCGAGCTGGTAGACGCACAATGATCGAGGATGGCCCTGTGATGGACACGAATACTCTCCAGCTTCAATCCGCGCTGACGCCCGCGGCGCTGCGTGTTGCGGTTGCGCGCCTGCTCAAGTGGCTGCCGTCAGGGCCCATCGCTCTGTTGGGCGATGAGGCTCCGGGTCTCGCTCGCGCGCTGCGGCAGTGCGGCGTCGCGGTTGTTGCCGGCGGTGGTGATACCGCTGCTGCGGCGGTGATCGTAGTCGAGCATCTGGGAGTGACGGCACCCGCGGACGCTGTGCAGGCTCTGCTCACGAATGTGGCTGGGCCTGCATGCTTTGTGGTGGTCGGTGAGGCTGCCGCGCTGGCTGATCGGGCGGCCTGGGAAGGCGCGGTCATCAAGGCGGAGTGGCGCAAGCATCCGCTCAACGAACGCGTTGCGCCGTATGGCGAGCTCGATAGGGTTACCGGGCTGCTCATGATGTCGTTCGAGCGCGTTCGCGCGCCGGCGCTGGCGGTGTATCCGTTGAAGGCGCTGGAGGAAGAGCGCGACCTGCACACCGACATGACGCGCGAACCAGGCCGGCGCTCGGATGCGCATATGACCCGTTACGCGCAGGCCGCGCAGTTCATCCGTCCGGGTGATCGGGTCATCGACGTGGCATGTGGTCTTGGTTATGGTTCGTATCAGTTGGCGCACAACAGCGAGGCAGCGTCCTTCACTGGGCTCGACGCCAGCGACTATGCCGTGGAGTACGCCAACCTCAATTTTGCTCCGGTGTCGCCAACTCCGATGACTTTCGTCGTGGGTGATGCGCAGGATCTGTCCGGCATGGACGACGGGTCTGCTGATTTTGCCGTATCCGTGGAGACGCTTGAACACCTTCCAGAACCCGACCGCCTGCTGGCCGAGCTGCACCGCGTGCTGTCGCCGCAGGGGCGTGTCTACGCCAGCGTGCCGAATGACTGGTCGGACGAAACGGGCGAAGATCCCAATCCCTTCCATTTCCATGTCTATGACTGGCCGCGCTTGACTGCCCAGTTCCAGCGCAATGGGTTTGTGATCGAGAAGGCCTGGCTGCAGGACGCTGGTGGCGGCCAGAAACGGCACCTGTCAGCTCGCTCGATGTTTGAAATTGATCCAGCAGGCGGACCTGCCGCTGATGGCGAATGGCTGCTGGTGCTGGCGCGCAAGGCCACTGCGACGGAGCAGACCCGCTTCGACCCGCTGGGGCAGGTGCGCGCGTTGCTGACCGATGGTCGCACTGAAGCCGCACTGGCGTTGCTGGATGGAGCGGCCAGTAACGAGGACCCCCTGCACGATGCGCGGGGACAGGCACTGGCGGCCATCATTCTGACGCTTCAAGGCAGCAACGAACTGGCCCAGCAGCGCTGGAAGAAGGTCCAGTCTGCGGCCCGCCAGGCGCTGTCGCGGCCAGAAACCGAAGGCGCTGCGGCTGGGCTGCTGCACCTGGCGGTCACGCAGTGTGACGTTGTTCGAATTGATCGTCCTGGGCAGGTTCGGCAGGCGTTGCGTCAGCACGCAGCCTTGGTGTCCGAGCTACTCGGCACGGGGGATCTGATGGCCGGCGACGCTGAGGACCGTGCCGTGGTGTCCGGGCCCGGCGAAGGAGCCGAGCAGATCAACATGGGCGCGCGCGATGTGCGCCAGCTGATTGACTCGAAAGCATGGCTTGATGGCAAGTACCACGAGCACATGCAGCGCATCAACGAACTCGAAAGCTATACGGCCGAGCTCGAAGTCGCCCGTCAGTGGCTCGACGGGCAGTACCATGCATTGAGCGCGGAGATTCAACGGCTGAACCAGGCGCGTTCGCAAGCGACTGACGGCACTGAGTGAGGCAGCGATGACGGCCTCCGCCTCGTTCGACCCAGCAGCCCCAACGCTGACAGCGTTGCAGGCCGATGACGTGGCTGATTACTGCCTGCGGGCAGTGGGTCCAACCAAGTTCTGGTTGGTCGGGGTAAAGGTGGCGCGTCTGCTGGGACCGCTGCGGGCGGCAGGCTGTGAGATCGTTTCGCCTCAGGATGTTCCCGCTGATTTGCCCGCCAACTGCACGATCATCGGTTGGGCGGATCCTGATACGCAGCGGCAGTTGCTCTCCCTGCCCGCACAGATCCTGATCCTGCTTTCGACGGCGACGTCGGCCGAGGACGAGGTGTCGCTCAGTGAGCTGGCGCGTGCCATGGAATGGCAGCAGCACCCGGCTGTGTTTGCGCTGACCGACGCACCGGACGATATCCATGTTCGGCTGCTTGCGCGCGTCGGTGTTTCCATTTCCGATCGGCACAGCGAACTGCGCGCTGGTTACCACGGGCTGGCTGCGGCGCTGGTGCGCCCGGATGACGCGGTGGTGGCGGCTGACGCGGCCGATCACGGTCTGTGGCGCATTCTGCAGCAGCAGACACGCTGTCGCTCGCTGTTGGTGTTGACCGACATGCCGGCTCCTTCTGTCGACGCGCCCGGTGTGAGCTGGCAGTCGCGCGCCACGTGGCAGCCGGACGCACATAGGGCGGACGTGCTGGTGACCTGTATTCGCCAGGAGGACGCGAACTGGAATCATGAGCTGATCGCTGCGCGGGCTGCGCTTGTGCGTAGTGGTCGACTGGTGGTTGCCGTCCCGCTGACGGACGGCCGCAACGTGAATGTGCGCGCACTGCTGCTGGCACTAGAGCCATTGGGCTTCGTGGTAGATCGTGCATGGTGGCACAGCCTGTCGCGGCCAATGGGTGCGGATCAGTTCACAGAAGTCGCGCGCGACACTGACGGGCGGATCCTGATCGACGCTGACGCCAGCGTGCAGGCCGATGTGCTGGTACTCATGGCTGTGAACATCGGGGGTGACGGTGTTCCCCGCAATGCCGACCTGCAACTTCCCAATATCATTGCATTCCAGCGTGACTACCTCGATGCCAGTGTCGTGAGACTCATTGTCGCGATGGGATTGCGGCTGGAGTCGACCTACCTGCGCCGGCATCTGGCCCAGCAACTCCTGGCGACAGCTCCGGCCAACTCCGCCGACCACGGGGCCGCTTTGTGCGTGCTGTTGTATGACCCGGTGGCATCGGAAGGCGAAGACCGTAATGCGCTGCTTGAATCCGCCCGTCATTTCCTGCAGCTTCCGGCAGCCAATCCAACCGTGTTGCGCTGGCAGGTGTCGGTGGCCTATGCCGCTGCGGCACTGTGGCACGCGGCCGGTGACCTGGCGCAGGCCGAAGTGCTGTACGCCAGGGTGCTCGCATTTGACGTGATGGCATTCAGCCCGCTGCTGGGTACCAAAACCACAGCGGCGGCGGTCCGGTTGGGTTGGATCCAGTTCGCTCGGGGCGACACCGCTGCCGCACGCCAAGCGTGGTTGCATGGCTTGAAGGAAGCGAAAAGGCTTGCTTCGCAGGCGGACTGGACGGAAGTTGTCGGAGCCGCAGAAAGTCCAGAAACGTTTGGCATGCCGGAGTTTACCGCGGTCATGGACGAAGCCGGGCGCCTGGCTTCGGCCCTCAGAGTAACGGCCGAGGAGCCACTTCGGCCAGGGCTGGCGTGGGCATGGGGTAATCAATCCCTGCATGCAATGCTCTCGCGGGCACGAGCCGGGCAGTTGCGGCGCGACGCCTGGCTGGACCGGCTCCAGAACGCCAAAGACTGGCTTGACGGGCAGTACCATCAGTTGAACGTCGAACTGGATCGCCGCGGCGCGCGCTTGCAGACGCTGGAGTCGGACAATGCGTTGTTGGTGGCGGGCAACACGGGTGCCGTCGCGGCGTTCCGATTGTCTCATCAACACGCTGAGGCAGAAAAATCAGATCTGCGCGATCGCCTGGAGCAGGCCCAGCAGGCTATTGCCCGCCAGTCGGACGAGCATGCCCGGCT
The DNA here is from genome assembly GCF_032103445.1 of Stenotrophomonas sp. GTDB lineage: Bacteria > Pseudomonadota > Gammaproteobacteria > Xanthomonadales > Xanthomonadaceae > Stenotrophomonas. The sequence continues at coordinate 73,169 of NZ_DAMDFR010000014.1, read as the reverse complement.
GCTGGAGGCTTTTGCTCCTCTTTCTGACGAGCATGCCCGGCTGCTGGAGGCTTTTGCTCGTCTTTCTGACGAGCATGCCCAGTTGCTCGAGGCTGCCCGCGACCTCAGTACAGCCACGGTCGGTATCCTCAGTTCCGTTCCGCAACCGCGACTTCCTGCAGAATCCATCGCGAAGGAAATGTCGCGGCTTGCAAACGTATTGAACCAGCTACCATGGAAGGCGGCCATCCGCTCCGTGCTACGCATGTTTGCGCTGGGCCCGGTAAAGAAGTGATGCGCATATGAACACCGATCTGACTGCGATTGTGACCTTTCATCGCGAGGGGTTGTTGGCTCATGCGACGCTGAGAAGCTACCTGCTTTCGCGGAATCGTGCCCGCGAGCACGGCATCAATGTGCAGATGCTGCTGCTGCTGGACAATGCAGACTCTGAGACCGCAGCAGTGGTCCGTCATCATCCCGATCTGAACGGTGATGAGATCATTCTTGATACTTCGGCAGGTGACTGTGGGCTGGCCCGGAACATCGGTGTGAGCCACGCGACGAGTACCTACGTGTGTACGCTGGATGGCGACGACCTGATCAGCCAGGACTACTTCCAGCGGCATGTGGTGTATGCCCGGGAAGCGCCGGAGCGCACCATCCTGCACGCCGAACTCGTGGTCAGTTTCGGCGGCACCGAGCATTACAGCCACCAGGTCAACCCACTCACCATGCCGTTCTCCAATGACCTGCTGATGGTGATCAATCCGTGGATAAGTGCGATCTTTGCGCCTCGTGAGGTACTGGAGCAGATTCCCTATGAGGCCTGCTTCCCCCGTCAGACCGGCTACGGTTTCGAGGACTGGCACTGGGCGTGTCAGACGCTGGCAGCCGGGATGGAGCATCGTGTGGTTCCTGAAACGGCTTATTTCTACAGGGTCAAGCCGTCCGGTTCGATGAACCAGAATTCAGCGGCGCTGCGCGCCATTGTGCCTCCCACCCGTCTGTTCGGGACGTGGGGGACGCCATGATCGGCCGGTTCGTGCGCCTCGCGCGCAAGCTCAGCCTGCGTGAACTCATGCGTAATCCGCGCGGCGAGTTGGGTCGTGTGCTGGACTGGATGGGACGGAAGCTGCAACGCGTTGCCCACGATACCGTACAGGGGCCCGCACCGGTGATGCCTGCATGGTTGCGGGATGAAATGCACGCGCAGGCCATGCTGGAGCCGGATCTGCTCGGCGAGCATGGCAGCCCGGACCGCTTTGCCTACTACCGCGTGCCCCATCTGGTGAAGCCGGGGGAGGTGTATCGTCGTCTGGTTCAGGCGGTAGGCATGGCCCCGTGCAGCCACGTGATGACCGTGCCCTGGCTGGTGCGGGGTGGGGCGGACAGAGGTGCGTTGCTGCATCTGCAAGCGTGGGTCGAGGTCCTGCCAGCTGAACGCGTGGTGCTGCTCTTGACCGAACCAGCCCCGTCCACCTGGCTGGATAGAGTTCCGGAAGGTGTGCGCATCATCCGCTTTGGTGAAATCGTCTCCGAGCTCACGCCCGAAGATCAGGTTAGGCTGTTGACCCGCCTTCTGGTCCAGATGCAGCCTGCGGTCGTGCATAACATCAACTCCCCAGCCGCGTGGCAGGCCATCGAGTCGTTCGGACTTGCCCTGCGTCAACACACAAGCCTGTTCGCGTCCCTCTTCTGCGACGACCATGATGCCAACGGCGTGCCGGTGGGGCACGCTCGCCGCTACCTGCGAAGCTGTCACTCGCATCTGTCCCGGGTGTTCTGCGATAACACGGTCTACCCTGGGATCTGGGCACGTGAGCTTGGTGTCCCGGCTGATCTTTTCCGGGTTCTAAAGTTTCCCCTTTCGCGGCCGATAACGAGGAAGGCGGGGCCGTTTCTGCTGCCAGCAGCGGGGCGGATACTCTGGGCGGGTCGATTCGATCGTCAGAAACGCCCGGACCTCCTTCTCGCCATTGCCCGGCGTCTGCCTGACGTCGAATTCGACGTGCACGGCGTCATGGATGTTGGTCACCCGCACCCGGCGGTTGAGCAGCTCAAGGGCCTGCCCAACGTGACGCTGCGCGGACCTTTCTCGCAGTTTGGAGACATCGTGTCAGACGCGCATGCAGCGTTGTTGTTCACCACCGAATGGGAGGGGCTGCCGACCCTGCTTCTCGATGCAGCCGCGTGTGGTGTGCCCATCGTGGCACCGGCTGTTGGTGGCATAGGCGATCTTATCGAGTCAGACTGGCTTGTGCAGGACCTTGAGGATGTTGATGCTTTCACAACTCGGCTGCGCCAATTACTGGCAGACCGCACGTTGCGGGAAGTACGCAGACAGCGCCAATATGAAGCGCTCTCCCAGGACCGGAGCTGGCCCGCATTCAGTGATGCGGTGAGTGCCGTTGAGCGCTATCTTTTGGGACCAGATGGGAGCCATCCCATCCAACAGCAAGGAAATGCAACGTGATTATCGGAAGGGGGCTGGTCGCCACCGCATTCACCCCTGAGTGGCAGTACGATCCCTTCACCGCGATTGTCGCGGCAGGCGTCTCGCACTCTGGCGAAACCGATCCTGCCGCATTCGCGCGTGAAGAGGCGCTGCTGGACGAGGTGATGGCTATGCCGTCCATCCGCCACATCGTCTACTTTGGAAGCTGCGCCGTAGGCAATCCGGCTGAGCGGCAGACGCCGTACCTTCACCACAAAGCCCGTATGGAGGGCCGGATTCTTGCCGATCCGCGTGGGCGTGTGTTCCGCCTCCCCCAAGTGGTGGGTGAGGGCGGCAATCCTCACACGCTCACCAACTTCCTGCGTGCCAGGATTGAATCGGGCGAGTTGTTCGACGTATGGGCAAGGGCTGAGCGCAACCTGATCGACATCCGCGATGTGGCGACATTGGGCACGTACGTGCTGCGGCATCCGGATGACTACCCACGGATGATGCCGCTGGCGGACGTACGCTCGACCAACATGCTTGAAATCGTGCGTGCCATGGAAGCCGTACTGCAGCGTCAGGGCAACTATCGCATCCTCGACCAAGGTGTTTCATTCCCCATTGATACGCGTGACTGCGAGCGCGCTGCCGCCGCCTGTGGCGTGCCGTTGGGAGAGGGCTACCTGCTTCGCCTTCTGGGCCACTATTACGTTGCGACTGGCGTGGTCTAGTCGCTAATTTTGTGCCTGTTCAGCGTCGGATCACTCAGTCCGACACATCAAACAGACGTATTATCTTCGATTGACCGCTTGGGGCGGTCTTGGAACCATCAACAACCCATGAGATTTGGTGACGCAAAATGAATGCGAAGAGCGAGCGACCGGGTAGCTACCTGTCGCGCCACAGGATTGGCGAATGAGCGTGCCGGCACTGAGTGCCATCGTGACCTTCCATGGCGAGGGCATCCTGGCGCACACCTCCCTGCGTTCCTACGCGCTGTCGCGAAACATCGCGCGGCGGGAGGGCAAAGAAATTCAACTGGTTCTGGTCCTGGATCGTGCCGATGCGCAGACCCGCGCGTTCGTCATGAATCATCCGGACCTGGACGGATCGGAAACGATCGTCGAAACCCAGGTTGGCGATCTGGCGCTCGCGCGCAACGCCGGCGTTGCGGCGTGCCGGGCGGACTACGTCTGCACCCTGGATGGCGATGATCTGATTTCCACCACCTACTTCCTTACGCATCTCAAGGAAGCGGCATGGCTGGAGGGGCGATTCATCCTGCATCCGGAAATGGTGCTGAGCTTCGGCATGTACAGCGCCTTCAACTGGCAGGTTGACCAGATGGGCAGCTACTACGATGAGCGCGCGCTACTGGCGGTGAACCCCTGGATCAGCGCTTCGTTCTCGACCCGTGAACTCTACGAGACCATCCCCTACGTGGCCTGCTATCCGAAGCAGACCGGATTCGGCTATGAAGACTGGTACTGGAACTCCGAGACCATCGCCCGGGGCGTCGTCCACCGGCTGGCTTGGGGCTCGGCTTACTTCTATCGCCGCAAGTGGCATGGCTCGCTCAACGAAGCCAGCCACGCGATGAAGACGGTCATTCCGCGCACCTCCCTTTTCACGTTGGGCCGCCCTTGGGCCAGGGAGCAGGATCGTGCTTGAGCGCTGGACACATAATCGCTGGGTGCGTAACCGCTACACCCGTCGTCTGGCGCACTGGGCCCGGCGCGCTTATGCGCTGCTGTTTGGGCCGGATGCAGCATCAGCACCCGTGACCACGTCACACGTTGAATCGCCCGCACAAAGCGGCGTCCCCTCCATGCCGCTGTGGCTCCAGGAGGAGATGCTCAAGCTCGCTGCGCTTGAACCAGAGCTGCTGCCGCCGGGAACGGATGAGAAGCGCTATGCGTACTATTCGGTGCCCATGGATGTGCGCCCAGGTGACGTGTATGCGCGGTTGTCAGATCAGATCGGCGCACAGCCCTATACCCATGTGATGCTGGTCCCCTGGCTGAAACCTGGCGGAGCCGATCGAGGCATTCTTTATCACGCGCGTGCGATAGCGGAGAGCGATCCGGCGGCGCGAATTCTGGTGTTGACCACCGAAAATTCGCCTTCACCCTGGGCCTCCCGGCTTCCGTCCCAGGCTACGCTCGTGGAGTTTGGCCAGCTCGCTGCGTCGCTGGATTTCAGCCAGCAGGTCGCCGTGATGGTGCGTGCACTCGTGCAGATGCGCGCGCCGGTCATTCACCTCGTAAACTCGCGGGTGGGCTGGGAAGCAGTGTTGCGGCACGGTCTGGCGCTGACGCAGCACTCGCTGCTTGTCGCCTCGCTGTATTGCGACGATTATGATCTGCGGATGAATCCGGTCGGATACGCACGCGACTACCTGCGATACTGCTATTCCTTCCTGACGACCGTGATCTGCGACAACTCCCGCTACCCGCAAGTGTGGTCGCGTGAGTTGGGCGTACCTGCGTCGCTCTTCACGGTGGTCCCGTTCCCGTATGACGGCGCCATTCCCGAGCTGCCTGTCGCGCCGCTTTCCGACCCTCACGCCGGACGGGTGCTGTGGGCAGGGCGCCTGGATCGGCAGAAACGCCCGGACCTGCTTGCCGCCATCGCCGCTGCGATGCCGAAGGTCCAGTTTGATGTGTATGGTGCGCCGGTAATGGCGGGTGCGGCAGCCCAGGATCTGGATCTGCTGAAATCCCTGAAGAACGTTACCCTGCACGGCGAGTTCAAGCGGCTGGAAGAGGTCGCCAGCAGCTCGCACTTCGCCTACCTGCATACCACCGCGTGGGAAGGCACGCCGACGATTCTGTTCGATGTGGCGGCTGCGCGGCTGCCGATCTGTGCGCCTGCGGTGGGTGGCATTGTTGACTTCCTGCCTGAGCGGGATCTGGTGCCGGACCCGGAGGACGTTGCTGGGTTCGTGCAGCGCCTGGAAGTGCTGCGTAGCTCGGCGGAAGCTCGACAGCAGCGCGTGGAGGACCAGCGCGAGTCGCTGGAGGGTCAGCGCCAGTGGCCGGCGTTCGTCGCGCGACTGGGGCAGATCGAAGGATATCTGCGCCACGAACGCATGGTGCGCGGTGCGACCGTGGAGAGCAACGCATGACGCATGTCAAGGAAGTTCAATGAAAGTTCTGGTTACCGGCGGTGCCGGCTTTGTGGGTTCGCACACTGTCGTGGAGCTGATTGCGGCTGGTCATGACGTGCGCGTCGTGGAAAATTTCTGCAACAGCGAACGCTGGATCGTGGAGCGGATCGAGCGAATCACCGGGCAGACGCTTGTGCTGGATGAACTTGATATCCGTGATCGCGCGGCATTGTTGGCGGTTGCACGCGATTATGCGCCCGATGCGGTGATCCATTTCGCGGCATTGAAGTCAGTGTCTGAAAGCACGGAAATGCCGGCCAGTTACTACGATGTCAATGTGGGCGGCACCGCCACGTTGTTGGACGTGATGCAGCAGGTGGGATGCAAGCATATTGTCTTCAGCTCGTCGGCCACGGTTTATGGCCAGCCGGAATCCTGCCCGGTTGCGGAAACCGCGGCGGTGGGGCCAGGCAATCCCTACGGGCGGACGAAGCTCATCGGTGAGTGGCTGATCCGCGACTGTGTGGCAGCGCCCGGTTCGACGCTGAGCGCTGCGATCCTGCGCTATTTCAACCCGGTCGGCGCGCACCCCAGTGGTCTGATGGGCGAGTTGCCTCGTGGCGTACCCAACAACCTGGCTCCCTACATCACGCAGACTGCGGCGGGCCAGCGCGACTACATCCGTGTGTTCGGTGACGACTACGCCACCCCGGATGGCACGGGTGTACGCGACTACATTCACGTGGTTGACCTGGCCAAGGCGCACGTTGCGGCGCTGAACGCGTTGTCGGTTGGAACCGATCGCGAGCTGACCCTGAACCTGGGCACCGGGCGCGGTTATTCGGTGCTTGAACTGATCGAAACCTTCTCTGCGGTGGTGGGTCATCCGATCCCGTACCAGCGGCAGGGACGACGTGCGGGGGACATCGGTGAGTGCTGGGCCGATCCTGCACTGGCCAACCGGGTGCTGGGTTGGCGGGCGGAGAAGTCGCTTCAGGACATCTGCGCCGATGCCTGGCGCTGGCAGCAGGCCATTCCAGGCGCGGTGGACTGACGGTGCGCTGGAGCACTTAGTGCTTCGGCGACACCCGAAAGACCCAGAAGTTCATTACGATGAACACGATGACCGGGACCGCGATAGCCGAGAACAGAATGCCCCAGCGGTAATCCAGTTGGGCATGCGAAATGACGGCCATGCCGCCCGCGGACAAGCCGATGTTCAGACCGTGCACCACCAGGAACTTGCCTGATTCACTGGCGACCTCGCCTTTGGAGCCAAAGGTAAAGTACTTGTGTGCCGCAAAATTGGGGGCCAGCAGGAGCAGGTAGGCGACCACCGTTGCCAGCACTGGATGCATGCCGGATTTGTCTACCAGCAGCCAGGTGAGGACGGCAAAAAGCAGGGTGCTGGTGCCACCTACCGCGCCAAATCGGATCAGCTTGCCGGCCAATTCCCTGGCTTGAAGCATGTTCATGGGGCCAGATCCGTGCCCGGATTGACCCGGTCCGCAATTGAGTACTGAGTGGGTGTGGTGAAGTTAAGCAGGATGCGGCCAACGTACTCGCCGATGGCACCTAACGCCAGTAACTGCACCCCGCCCATGATCAGAATGGCAACGATCAGTGATGACCAGCCAACGGCAACGCCGGGATTCAATAACTTCTGCACTACGATGAGGGCCGCGAACAAAAATCCGGCTCCGGACATTGCCATGCCGGTCAGTGATGCCATTCGCAGCGGGGCCACCGAGAAACTGGTCGCCATCTTCAGCCACAAGGAAATCGACTTCTTCAGGCTGTAACCCGAGGTGCCGTCTTCACGGGCGTGGTGGCCGACCATGCGTGTGGTGATCCGCGAGGTTGCCGACAGAATCAGGCCGTCCAGATAGATGGCGGGCCCCCGGAACTGGATGACTTCATTACGGACCCCACGTTTCATTGCCTTGAACGGGGAAAGATAAAGTCCCTTGGGCTTTTGAAGCAGCCAAGTAGCAACGCGGTCGTTGAAACGGCTGCCGAGAATCTTCCACGCAGCGTGCTTGCGACCCTTGAAGGTGCCATAGCAGACGTCGTGGTCGGCATCCAGTGCCTCAACCAGCACCGGAATGTCAGATGGGGCGTGCTGCAGATCATCATCCATGGTGACAATGACTCGACCTCGGCATTCACGCAGTCCGGCAAAAATCGCCATGTGCTGGCCTACATTCTTGCGCAGGTTTATCGCCCGCACCCAGCCATGGGTGCTCGCCAGCTCGCTGGCCACCTTCCAGGAGCCGTCTGGGCTTCTGTCGTTGACCAGGATCAGCTCCAGCGAGTACCGCTCACCAATAGCGGCGTAGATGGCCGCCACAAGCGCGGCCAGGGTCTTCTCACTGCGGTACGCCGGGACGACGATTGAAAGATCGATCTGGCCTGCCGAATCGTCTGTAGCCTCATTGGTCGCCATGGCTGCCCCATTATGGTGGAAAGGTTACGCGGTCAGGTAGTATAGGTGTGATACCGGGGGCGTGCATGGGGTAATGGCCGCGCGTTGCTCGGGCAATGCCGAGGGCGAAGCCTCGGTCGGCTCTGAACCCATAAGGTGTGAAAGTGAATCGACTGGCACGAACCCTCGGGGGGCTTTTTGACCGCCTCGATCAGAACTATGTTCTCTACATCGTGGTGGTTCTGCTGGCGATGTTCAGCCTGGGGCAGCTCACCTCCCCTTTCATTGCGCACGATGACTTCGACTGGCTGCTGTCGGGATTCGACCAGGGGTTTGAGACCCCATTCAGCAAGGCACTTTCGGAGGGGCGCTGGGGCAATGTCATATGGGCCAAGTTCAGTCACTTTCTCAGTATCAAAGCCGCGTTCGGTCTGTATCTGGTGGCCTTTTCCGCGATGTGTGTAGGCCTGTCCCGGGCACTGCATCGCTCTGCTGGCGTGTTGGGGGCAGTGCTGATCTTTCTGTCGCCCATGACCGCGGAAACGATGCAGTGGCCGGTGACCCAGGTGACTGGCGTTGCGGTGACGCTGATCGGCATCCTGGCCATGATGCGAGTGCAGTCAGACGGACACAGACGGCTGGTCATGGCCATTGGCGTGGTAGCAGGGTTTCTCTTCTATCCGTCCTTCGGACCGTTGTTTCTGCTCGTGTATGCCGTCCAGTCGGCAGGTAGCAAGCGCAGCGTCATCCTCGGCGCTGTCGTGTACGTGATGAGCTTTGTCGCGGCGGTGCTGCTGGTTTTTTCGCTCAACTATGTATTCCACGGCACTTTCTCGATCAAGCCGGCTACCTGGCGTCAGGCGACACCGCTCCTGCAGGGTGGCTCACTGATTGGGAATGTTGAGCGATATCTGACCTGGTATGCCTTGGTCAAGGAGCTGTGGCCCGCATTGCTGGCCGGGTCGGTCGGGTACGCTGCATGTCTCTTCCTTCGGATTCGCCTGCGTCAGTGTCTTTCTGCGCTGCTGTTGGCCGGCCTGCTTTGGGGTATCGATGCCTCACTTTCAATAGTTTCTGGATTGTCATTGCCGTTGCGATCCACGGTCTGGCTATGGTTGCTGGTATGTATTCCCGTAATCTTTCTGGTTTACGAGCGAAGAACGTTCATCCTTGGTCTGGTCCTGTGCCTGCCGCTGGCCTACACAGGGGCCACGGGGTGGATCTCGGCGTATTCGGGGACTCGTCATGTCTACCCGGCGATGGAGCAGATTGGACTGGAAATCGCCAGGGTCCAAGGGGCCAACGCAGGCAAGTTTGACGATGTGATTCTGTTCGGTGATGTCCATGCCAACCCGACCACAGGTTGGGTTCATAGCAACCGTGCCCTTCGCAACTACCTGTTCAAGGATTTTGGTTTGTATACCATGCCCTGCGATGAGGATCTGTGTGCAAAGATCCAGTCAGATGTCGATCAGCGTGGCGAGGTGCCGCAGTGGCTGATTGTGGATCGCCACCTTGTGTGGGTGCTGTCGGCGCAGAACACCAGCACTTACTGAAGCTGCCGATATCCAGGATAGGAGGGGTTTGACATGAGCATTTCTTCGGACGTGCGCAATGTGCGGGATCGTTTTTTGCAAGAGGATGGCACCCAGCGCCTGCTCCTCGTCTGCACTATCGTGGTTGTCGTTACGGTGTTTGCGCGGTTGCCTTTTGTGCTTTCGCCGGGCATGTCTACTGACTCCTATGCGTATCTGCAGGGCTGGCCCACCCTGGAACAGTTGGCAAGCCAGGGGCGCTTCGGCCAGTACCTCGTGTTCCAGCTGCTTGGGGGGCTGGCAGTCGATCCGCTCGCCTTTGCCACCGTGCTCCAGGGGGCAGGAATTGCCTCTTTTGCGTTCTGTTCGCCCCTGTTGTTCTCCGCATTCGCAAGCGCGGAACAGAATCGCGTGGTACCCCTCTGCCTTGCGGCGCTGTTCGTCACGTTGCATCCCTACTCCGCGGAGATACTCACTTTCTCCGAAGCCTCATTTACTGCTCTTCTGGCCAGCGCAACGGGCATATCTGCAGCATTTTTGACATCCAGGCATCCGCGTTGGTGGTGGTTGGCGGGACTGTTGCTGGTGGCCGCACTTTCCATGTACCAACTACTGGTCAATTACATTGGTCTGATGGTGCTGTTCGGTTTCCTTCAGACCTATCTTCGGGTCGGGACAGTCGGCAGGCCAGCATGGAAAGAGTACACACCCCTGCTTCGTGTCGTGATGGTCACTGCTGGCGCTGTCGTCGCCTACCTGCTTCTCCATAAGGTCGTCGTGACTGTCCTGGCGATTACGGAGGTAGGTCGTGCAAGTGTCCTTCCATTGAACAGGCTGGGTGCCAGATTCAATGAATTCTGGTCTCTGGGCGGCTTCCTATGGGAGCGCCCGCTGCTGGTGACTTACGGCGCTGCCTCAAAACTGTTGCTTTGGGGAATGGCGGGAGGTGGCTGGGTTGTGCTGGTCATGAGGCTTCTGCGTCGCCCCGGGCTGGCAATGTCAGCCCCTGTGATTGCAGTGTTGCTGATCCCGCTCGCCAGCATTGGCGTCGTTGCAGTAGGGACAGTCTGGTGGCCGGCACCGCGAGTGCTCGGTGGTGTGGTGGTTGCATGGGCCATGGGTGTCTATTGGCTGGCTTGGTTCCTCAATGGCAGGCTGGGACGATTGTTGGTCGCCGGGACAGGGTGTGCTCTGTTGTTGGGCTTCATTGCGGTCGGGCACCGCGTTCACAGCGATCAGCTGCAGTTGAACGCGATGGACCGTCTACTAGCCCAACGCGTTTACGCGGAGCTGATTACATTGGAGGGATTCAATGACCAGAGTCCCATCGTTGTCGTCAATCGACGATTGAGCTGGGCACACCCGTTGACACTTGCAACTGCCTGGATGGACCTGAATTTGACTGCCTTTGCTGATAAAAGGGCGATCGGAGGGCTGTTGCAGATGTCCAATGGTCGAACTCTGAATGTAGTTCCCGCGACTTCTGCCGATTACGAACAGTGCGGGACACAATCGGCATGGCCGGATCGTGATTTCGCGACCATACGGGCGGCCGGTGACGTCCTTGTGTGTCTGTAACTCCTGCCTTTGCGCCCTGGCATCTTTAGCGTTGGAATTCTGATGAGTACATTCAGTGCTTTGATCACGCTCCACACCACGGATGCCAAAATCAGGCTGCTGCAGGTCTGCATCGCAGTCACTATCATGACCCTGCTGGCACGGCTGCCGTTCCTGGTCCAGCACGGCCTCTCCATTGACTCGTATTTCTACGTTCGTGGCTTCCCCACGATGTCTCAGTTGTTCGGTCAAGGGCGCTTCGGCCAGTACATTGTCTTCATGGCGGGCGAATCCATTGGCTTCAACGCCCGGACCTTTGGAACCCTGTTGCAGGGGGGCGGGCTCCTCTTCTTCGCCGCCAGTGTCCCATTGCTGTTTGCTGCATTTGATCGTACCGGTCAGGTGTCCCGTACCGGGCTGATCATGGCTAGCCTGATGATCACGCTGCATCCCTATTCGGCAGAGATTCTGTCGTTCTCTGAGGCGTCGTTCACAGCTCAGTTGGCCACGGCCCTGGGTATCGGTGCGACGTTCCTGGCGGCACGCCGCCCGGAGCGCTGGTGGATCGGGGCGATCCTGTTGTTCGCTGCACTGTCGATGTATCAGTTGCTGCTCAACTACATTGCGCTGATGCTGCTCTTCGGCGCATTGCAGATCCTCGTTCAGGATCGTGGTGCGAGCGTGCTGGAATGGCAACGGTACCGTGGTTTGTTGGCTCCTGCACTGATGACGGTAGTGGGATTGGCTGCCTACATGGTGGCTTACAAACTGGTCATTGCCGGATTCGGGCTCAATGAAACCAGTCGCAGCCAGCTGCTGCCGTTGTCCATGGCCGCGTCGCGCTATCACGAACTTGCGCAACTGTCAGGCTTCCTTTGGAAGCGCCCCTACATCGTGGAGGACGCGCCAGTTGCATCGCACTTGATGTGGGCCGGAGCCGTATTGGGTTGGCTTGGTTTCGTCATATGGGTGATGGTCAAACGGCGCCGGCAGGCATTGCCTTGCCTGCTGCTTGCTGCGCTGGTCCCTCTGGCAGGCATCGGCGTGATTGCGGCGGGCAAGGCATGGTGGCCAGTGCCGCGCGTGCTCGGCGGCATCGTTGTTGTCTGGGCAATGGGTGTTTACTGGCTGTTCTTCCTCGGTCGGAAACGCTGGCAGCAGTGGATGATCGCCGTCCCGATCGGTGTATCCCTGCTTGGCGCTGCCGCTGTGGGCCACCGTATTCACAGTGACCAGATGCTCGTCAATGGCTACGACAAGCTGCTGGCGGCAGAGATCTACCATTCGCTCAATCAGCTTCCGGGGTTCAATGACCGCGTTTCGATTGCCATCGTCAACCGGAACATGCGCTGGGCGCATCCCGCGCCGCTGCCGACGGCCTACATGGATCTCAACATGACGGCATTCGCTTTGACCGGTGCGCAGCAGGGCGTATTGCGGATGAGCACCGGGCACGAGCTGAGCACGGTGGAGCCCACGCCTGATCACATCAAGGTGTGCGACGCGATTCCGTTCTGGCCGAGCAAGGGCTTCTCGGCGCTCGCGCCTGATGGTACTGCGGTGGTCTGCCTCTGATCGGGTAAACAAAAAAGGGCCAGGCAATGTACCTGGCCCTTCCAGTTGAAGAAGTCGCAGTCTCGATTACAGCGCCGCTTCCAGCTCCGGCAGCAGGGTGAACAAATCTCCCACCAGGCCGATATCGGCAATCTCGAAGATCGGCGAATCCGGATCCTTGTTGATCGCGACAATCGTGCCGGCGTCCTTGATCCCGGTCAGGTGCTGGATGGCACCGCTGATGCCAACGGCCACATACAGCTCCGGCGCAATGATCTTGCCGGTCTGGCCGACCTGCAGGTCACTGGGCACGTAGCCGGCGTCCACCGCGGCGCGCGAGGCACCGACGGCAGCGCCGAGCTTGTCGGCCAGCTGGAAGATGATCTTGAAGTTCTCTTCCGAGCCGACGCCACGGCCACCGGAGACCACGCGCTTGGCGCTCTGCAGGTCCGGGCGGTCGCTGGCACCGGCGGCCAGGCCGATGAAGCGGGTGTGGGTCGGCAGGGCCGCATCCACGCTGGCCGCTTCCACGGCGGCGCTGCCGCCCTGGGCGGCTTCCGGCCAGGAGGCCGCACGCACGGTGGCGACCACGATCTGGTCGGCCGGCACGTCCACGGTGATGATCGCGTTGCCCGCGTAGATCGGGCGCTTGAAGCTGTGTGCGCCTTCCACGGTCATCAGGTCAGAGACCTGGTTGACGCCGAGCAGGGCGGCCACGCAGGGCATCAGGTCCTTGCCGAAGGTGGTCGACGGGCCAAACACATGGGTATAGCCCTTGGCCAGCTGGGCGATCTGCGGGGCGAGCACCTGGGCCAGTGCCTGCGCATTGGCGGCGTTTGCGACAGTCAGCACCTTGGCCACGCCGGCCAGCTGTGCGGCCTGGGCGGCCACCGCGGCCGGGTCGGCAGCCAGCACCACCACGTCGATGCTGGCACCGCTGATCGCGGCGGCGGCACTGACGGTCTTGGCGGTGGCCGGGTTGAGCTTGCCGTCGTGGTGTTCGGCAACAACAAGAATCTTGGTCATTACAGCAACCCCTTCTGCTTGAGTGCGGCCACCAGTTCGGCGGCGTCCTTGACCATTACGCCCTTGCTGCGCTTGCCCGGTGCGGCGTAGTGGGTGGTGTTGAAGGTGTCGGCGGCGTCCACGCCCAGGTCAGCCAGTGGCAGGCTTTCCAGGGGCTTGGCCTTGGCCTTCATGATGTCGGGCAGCTTGATGAAGCGCGGCTCGTTCAGGCGCAGGTCGGTGGTGACCACGGCTGGCAGGTCTACTTCCAGGGTTTCCAGGCCAGCGTCGACCTCACGGGTCACCGTGGCCTTGCCGTCGGCAATTTCCAGCTTGCTGGCGAACGTCGCCTGCGGACGGCCCCACAGCGTGGCCAGCATCTGGCCGGTCTGGTTGGCGTCGTCGTCAATGGCCTGCTTGCCCAGGATTACCAGGTCCGGCTGTTCCTTCTCGATCAGCTTGAGCAGGGTGCGGGCGGCGGTCAGCGGCTGGATGGCCTGGTCGGTGACCACGTGGATGGCGCGGTTCGCGCCCATCGCCAGTCCGTTGCGCAGGTGCGCCTGGGCGTCGGCCGGGGCGATGGTGGCGACCACGACTTCGGTGGCGATGCCCTTGTCGCGCAGGCGCAGCGCTTCTTCCAGGGCGATTTCGTCAAACGGGTTGGGGGACAGCTTGACGCCGTCGGTGACCACGCCGGAGCCGTCCGGCTTGACCTGAATGCGGACGTTGTAGTCCACCACGCGCTTGTACGCGACGAGGATTTTCATCTGGTGCTCGATCCTTCACTAACTGGGGAACGTCCGGAGCCGCTATCGGCCGCCGGGGCGGGGGTGGGATCTGGATTCTAACTGTCCTCGCGCTACCATGCGAATGCGTATGGTTATGTTGCGGCGCAGCATTAAAACACATGGAACCAACCGCCGTTCACGCCCCGAACAAGGTCGTGAAGCCGTGGCCGATGTATGCTGTTGCGCTGTATCGGTGCCGCCATATGGCAGCCCCAGGATGAAACTCGAACAGGAGAACAGGTAGTGCCCACATGGCTTGTCACCGGCGGTGCCGGATTCATTGGCGGAAACTTCGTTCTGGAGGCCGTCGCCAAAGGCGTCCGCGTCATCAATCTGGACGCGCTGACCTATGCCGGCAACCTGAAGACCCTCGTCCCGATTGAGGGCGACCCGAATCACGTATTCGTACAGGGTGATATTGGCGACCAGTCGCTGGTGGCCCGCCTGCTGGCCGAACATCAGCCCGACGCGGTGCTGAACTTCGCCGCGGAAAGCCACGTCGACCGCTCCATCGACGGTCCGGGGGCCTTCATCCAGACCAACGTGGTCGGCACCCTTGGCTTGCTGGAGGCCGTGCGCGATTACTGGAAGGCCCTCCCGGCCGACAAGGGCCAGGCATTCCGCTTCCTGCATGTGTCCACCGACGAGGTGTACGGCACTCTCGGCGAGACCGGCAAGTTCAGCGAAACCACCCCGTACGCGCCGAATTCGCCGTACTCGGCCTCCAAGGCGGCCTCAGACCACCTGGTGCGCGCGTTCCACCACACCTACGGGCTGCCGGTGCTGACCACCAACTGCTCCAACAACTATGGTCCGTACCACTTCCCGGAAAAGCTCATTCCGCTGGTGATCGCCAAGGCGCTGGCCGGCGAACCGCTGCCGGTGTACGGCGACGGCAAGCAGGTGCGCGACTGGCTGTTCGTCAGCGACCACTGCGAGGCCATCCGCACCGTGCTGGCCAAGGGCCAGGTCGGCGAAACCTACAACGTCGGCGGCAACTCGGAAAAGCAGAACATTGAAGTGGTGCAGGCCATCTGCGCGCTGCTGGATGCGCGCCGCCCGCGCGAGGACGGCCAGCCGCGCAGCAGCCAGATCACTTACGTGGCCGACCGCCCGGGGCACGACCGCCGCTATGCGATCGACGCCAGCAAGCTGAAAGACCAGCTGGGCTGGGAGCCGAAGTACACCTTCGAACAGGGCATCGCCTACACCGTGGGCTGGTACCTGGACAACCAGGAATGGGTCAACGGCGTGCTGGACGGCAGCTACCGCCTGCAGCGCATCGGCACCAGCGCCTGAGGAACCACTATGACGCAACGCAAGGGCATCATCCTGGCCGGCGGCTCCGGCACCCGGCTTTACCCCATCACCAAGGGCGTCAGCAAGCAGCTGCTGCCGGTGTACGACAAGCCGATGATCTACTACCCGCTCAGCGTGCTGATGCTGGCGGGCATCCGTGATGTGCTGATCATCAATACCCCGCACGAGCAGGCGCTGTTCCAGCAGTTGCTGGGCGACGGCTCGCAGTGGGGCATGAACATCGAGTACGCCGTGCAGCCCAGCCCGGACGGGCTGGCGCAGGCCTACCTGATCGGCCGTGACTTCGTCGGCGGCAAGCCGAGCTGCCTGGTGCTGGGGGACAACATCTTCCATGGTCACGGGCTGCGCGAAATGCTGCGCAAGGCCGATGCCCGCGACGTCGGGGCCACGGTGTTCGGCTACTGGGTGAACGATCCTGAGCGCTATGGCGTGGCGGAGTTCGACAAGGAAGGCAAGGTCGTGGACCTGGTTGAGAAGCCGGCCAAGCCGCGCTCCAACTACGCGGTCACCGGTCTGTACTTCTACGACGGCAATGCCAGCGATTACGCCGCTGAACTGAAGCCGTCACCGCGTGGCGAACTGGAAATCACCGACCTCAACCAGCGCTACCTGCGCGAAGGCAACCTGCACCTGGAAGCTCTGGGTCGTGGTTACGCCTGGCTGGATACGGGCACGCACCAGTCGCTGCTGGAAGCCTCCAACTTCATTGAAACCATCCAGACCCGTCAGGGCCTGCAGGTCTGCTGTCCGGAAGAAATTGCCTTCGGCAAGGGTTGGATCAGTGCTGAACAGTTGGAAGCGCTCGCTGCACCGCTGATCAAGAATGGTTACGGACAGTATCTGCATTCCCTGGCCCAGCGTGGGATCGTGCCTTGAAGCTCGTCCCGACGGCGTTGCCCGGTTGCACGGTGATCGAGCCTGCAGTATTCGGCGATTCCCGGGGTTTCTTCTACGAAACCTGGAACGCAGAACGCTTCCAGGCGCTGGGTCTGCCTTCTCAGTTCGTCCAGAGCAATGTATCCAGTTCGGTAAAGGGCGTTCTACGTGGCCTGCATTACCAGTGGCCGCGTCCGCAAGGCAAGCTGGTCAGCGTGCTTGAAGGCGAGGTGTACGACGTCGCGGTGGATATTCGCCGCGGCTCGCCCACTTTCGGGCAATGGGCCGCTGTAATTCTCAGTGCGGAGAACCGCAGACAGTTCTGGATTCCGGAGGGTTTTGCGCACGGTTTTGCCGTGCTGTCCGATCGGGCTCTTTTCAGTTATCTGTGCACCGATGTGTACGTGAAGGAGGCCGATGCCGGCATCCGCTGGAATGATGCGGACATCGGCGTGGACTGGCCGATCAGCCAGCCAACGCTTTCGTCCAAGGACGAGGTCGCTGCCTTCCTCAAGGACATCCCAGAGGATCGCCTGCCGGTTTACACACCGTGACGGCTGTCCCGACGCTGCTGGTGCTGGGGGGCAATGGTCAGCTCGGTCAGGAACTGCTGCGGGCGCTGGCTCCGCTGGGCACCTTGGTGGTGAGCACCCGCAGCGGGCAACTGGCGGACGGTACGCCGTGCGAGATGGCTGACTTCAATGAGCCTGAAAGCCTGCCCCCGCTGCTCGACCGGATTCGCCCCGCCTGGGTGGTCAATGCGGCGGCCTACACCGCAGTGGATCGTGCCGAAGATGATCGTGACGCCGCCTGGCGCGCCAATGCCGAGGCCCCGGGCGTGATCGCGCGCTGGTGCGCAGCGGCCGGCGTGCCGATGGTGCACTACTCGACTGACTACGTGTTTGATGGCCAGGGTACGCGACCCTACCGCGAAGACGATGCCACCGCGCCGCTTGGTGTTTATGGCGCGAGCAAGCTGGCCGGCGAAGAGGCAGTCCGTGCCGCCGGCGGACGTCATCTGATCTTCCGCACAGCGTGGGTGTACGCCGCGCACAGTGCCAACTTCCTGCGCACCATGCTGCGTCTCGGGGCCGAGCGTGATGTGCTGCGCGTGGTCGCTGATCAGGTCGGCACGCCCACGCCGGCTGTGCTGATTGCCGACGTCACTGCTAAGGTGCTGCAGAACGCGGGTGGTTTGAGCGGCACCTGGCATCTGACCGCCACTGGGGAAACCAGCTGGTATGGCTTTGCGGAAGCGATCTTCGCGGCAGCTGTCGCAAAGGGCGTGCTGGAGCGCGCCCCCAAGGTCGAACCGATTACCACCGACGAGTACCCGACGCCCGCAAAGCGCCCGGCCTATTCGCATCTTGATGTCAGCAAGCTGGAGGCGGACTTCGATATCAGCCTGCCGGGTTGGCAGCAGGGGCTGGACCGCGTGATCGACCAGATCCCTCAGCCGTGACGCCACGCGTTGAGCAGTAGAGACTCCTGCTTGGATGGGTGCCCGAATGCTCCTTCGGGTATCCATTACTCAACTGCTATTATTTGCCTTTCAGCAGCAGACGGAATGCTCCAAAATGTGCGGAATCGTGGGCGCGATCGCTGATCGTGATGTGGTGCCAGTTCTTATCGAGGGCCTAAAACGCCTGGAATATCGCGGTTACGACTCGTCCGGCATTGCGGTGATTGACCAGGCCCAGGTGCGCCGCGTGCGCCGCACCGGCCGCGTGGCCGAAATGGAAAAGGCGGCCGCCAGCGAAGGCTTCGACGCCCAGCTCGGCATCGGCCACACCCGCTGGGCCACCCATGGTGGCGTGACCGAGGCCAACGCCCACCCGCACATCAGCCACGGGGTGGCACTGGTGCACAACGGGATCATTGAAAACCACGAAGAACAGCGCGAGAAGCTGCGCGCGCTGGGCTACGTGTTCGAGTCGCAGACCGACACCGAAGTCATCGCCCACCTGATGCACTATCACCTGAAGGGGGGCGATTCCCTGCTCACCGCCCTGCAGCGCACCGTGAAGGAACTGACCGGTGCCTACGCGCTGGCCGTGATGAGCCGCGCCGAACCCAATCACTTCGTGTGCGCCCGCATGGGCTGCCCGCTGCTGGTCGGCCTGGGTGAGGGCGAGAACTTTGTGGCCTCGGACGTGTCGGCGATTGTGTCGGCCACCCGCAAGGTGATCTTCCTGGAAGAGGGTGACACCGCCGAAGTCAGCCGTGACGGCGTGCAGGTCTACGACGAGCACGACCAGCCGGTCACCCGCAACGTGCACCTGTCGGATGTGTCGCTGGCCTCGCTGGAACTGGGTCCGTACCGCCACTTCATGCAGAAGGAAATCCACGAGCAGCCGCGCGCGCTGGGCGACACCATCGAAGCGGCGATCGACGCCGGTGGTTTCCCGGCCGAGCTGTTCGGAAAGAATGCCGAAAGCGTGCTGGCCGGCATTGAAGGCGTGCAGATTCTCGCCTGCGGCACCAGCTATTACTCCGGCCTGACCGCGCGCTACTGGATCGAAGCGATTGCCGGCCTGCCGTGCAGCGTGGAAATCGCCAGCGAGTACCGCTACCGCGCCGCCTATGCCAACCCCAAGCATCTGATCGTCACCATCTCGCAGTCCGGCGAAACCCTGGACACGATGGAAGCGCTGAAGTACGCCAAGAGCCTCGGCCACAAGCACACCCTTTCCATCTGCAACGTGCCGGAAAGCGCGATCCCGCGCGCCAGCGAGCTGGTCTGCTACACCCGCGCCGGTGCCGAAATCGGCGTGGCCTCGACCAAGGCCTTCACCACCCAGCTGGCTGCGCTGTTCCAGTTGACCGTGGTGCTGGGCAAGCTGCACGGCCGCGTTGATGCCGCGCAGGAAGCCGACTACCTGGAACAGCTGCGCTTCCTGCCGGGCAGCGTGCAGCACGCGCTGAACATGGAGCCGCAGATTGCAGCCTGGGCGGAACGCTTTGCACGCAAGAACAGCGCGCTGTTCCTCGGCCGTGGGCTGCATTACCCGATCGCGCTGGAAGGCGCGCTCAAGCTGAAGGAAATCACCTACATCCACGCCGAAGCGTACCCGGCCGGTGAGCTCAAGCACGGCCCGCTGGCGCTGGTGGACGAAGACATGCCGGTGGTGGTGATCGCCCCCAACGACAGCCTGCTGGAAAAGGTGAAGTCCAACATGCAGGAAGTGCGCGCCCGCGGTGGCGAACTGTTCGTGTTCGCCGACCAGGACAGCAACTTCTCAGAAAGTGAGGGTGTGCACGTCATCCGCACTCCGCGCCACGTGGGCGTGCTGAGCGCAGTGGTGCACACCATCCCGGTGCAGCTGCTGGCGTACCACACCGCGCTGGCGCGTGGGACGGACGTGGACAAGCCGCGTAATCTCGCAAAGAGTGTTACGGTGGAGTAAGCATGAAAAACCCGGCCAAGGCCGGGTTTTTTAATGCCACCAAACGTCACGATCGCCCGTACGTATCCTCAAATCGCACGATGTCGTCTTCGCCCAGATAGCTGCCCGACTGCACTTCAATCAGCTCCAGCGGCAGCTTGCCGGGGTTGCGCAGCCGGTGGGTTACGCCCAGCGGAATATAGGTGCTCTGGTTCTCGCCGAGCAGAATCACTTCGTCACCTCGGGTAACTTCAGCGGTCCCACTAACCACCACCCAGTGTTCGGCCCGGTGGTGGTGCATCTGCAGGCTCAGCGTGCCACCCGGTTTGACCGTGATCCGCTTCACCTGGAAGCGCTCGCCGTTGTCGATGGAATCGTAGGCGCCCCACGGGCGATACACCTTGCGGTGCCAGGTGGCCTCGCCGCGGCCTTCGGCCTTCAGCCGAGCCACCACGGTTTTCACTTCCTGCATGCGATCGCTGCGGCCGACCAGGACGGCGTCGTCGGTTTCGACCACGATCACATCGTCCAGGCCGACCATCGCGATCAGCCGTTCGCCATAGGCGTAGGTGTTACGGCAGTCGATGGCGATCACGTCACCGTGATGCGCGTTGCCGTCGCTGTCCTGGGTTGACACATCGCGTAGCGCAGTCCATGAGCCCACGTCGTTCCAGCCCGCGTCCAGCGGCACCACCACCGCATCGGCGGTCTTTTCCATCACCGCGTAGTCGATGGAATCGGACGGCACGGCGGCGAAGGCCTCCTTGCCCAGTCGGGTGAAGTCGCTGTCGCGGCGCGCCTGCTCCCACGCCGTGCGGCTGGCAGTGAGCATGTCCGGGTGGAAGCGCTCCAGCTCGGCCAGGTAGCGCGAGGCCTTGAACAGGAACATGCCGCTGTTCCAGAAATACTCGCCCGAGCTGACATACTGCTCCGCCGTCGCGAGGTCGGGCTTTTCCACGAAGCGCTCCACTGCGCGGACGTTGTCGCCGTGGGCCGCCTTGATGTAGCCGTAGCCGGTTTCCGGGCCGGTCGGCACGATGCCGAAGGTGACCAGCTTGCCCGCCTGCGCGGCCGGCAACGCGGCCAGCACCGCCGCACGGAACGCGGCTTCATCGGCAATCACGTGGTCAGAAGGCAGTACCAGCAGTACCGCGTCATCGCCTTCGCGGGTGGCTTCCAGTGCCGCCACGGCAATCGCCGGTGCGGTGTTGCGCCCCACCGGCTCCAACAGGATTGCCTGCGGCTGCACGCCCAGCTGCTGTAGCTGTTCGGCGGCAACGAAGCGGTGCTCTTCGTTGGCCACCACCAGCGGGGCGCGGCCCGCAATCGGCGCGACCCGCTGCCATGTGGCCTGCAGCATGGTCAGTTCGCCGGCCAGCGCCAGAAACTGCTTGGGGTAGGCCTCACGCGAAAGCGGCCACAGGCGCGTGCCGGAACCGCCGGACAGGATGACAGGAAGCAGGTCGTTCATCGGGCTTGGCCTCAGGAGGCTTTCAGCAACTGGGAGATTTCATCGGTGCGCTGCTTCAGCAGTGCGGCGTCACCGCGGGTTTCCACGTTCAGCCGCAGCAGCGGTTCGGTGTTGGAGCTGCGCAGGTTGAAACGCCACTCGCCGAAATCCGCACTAATGCCGTCGGTATGGTCCAGGGTGGGGGCGTGCGAGGCGAAGTGCTCCATCACCCGCGCCACGGCCAGCTTGGCATCGGCCACCTTGAAGTTGATCTCGCCGCTGCACGGGAACTTTTGCATGCGCTCTTCCACGAGATCGGCCAGCGACTGCCCCGACTCGGACACCAGTGCGGCAATCAACAGCCAGGGAATCATGCCGGAGTCGGCGTAGGCGAACTCGCGGAAGTAATGGTGGGCGCTCATTTCGCCGCCATACACCGCATCTTCAGCGCGCATCTTTTCCTTGATGAAGGCGTGGCCGCTCTTGCACAGCACCGCCTGGCCGCCGGCGTCTTCCACCATCTCGATGGTGTTCCAGAGCAGGCGTGGATCATGCACCACCTTGCCGCCCGGCTGACGCGCCAGGATGGCCTTGGCCAGCAGCCCCACCAGGTAGTAGCCCTCGATGAAGCGGCCGGTGTGGTCGAAGAAGAAGCAGCGGTCGAAGTCGCCGTCCCAGGCGATGCCGAAGTCCGCGCCGTGCTCGCGCACGGCCTGGGCGGTCATTTCGCGATTCTCGACCAGCAGCGGATTGGGAATGCCATTGGGGAAGCTGCCGTCCGGCTCATGGCAGATGCGGATGAACTCCAGCGGCAGGTGCGGGGCCAGCAGGTCGACGATGGCACCGGCCCCGCCATTGCCGGCGTTCACCACCAGCTTCAGCGGCTTGAGCCGGGTCGGGTCCACATAGCTGAGCAGATGCGCGATGTACGCACTCTTGTCCGGATGCGACTGCAGCCCGGCGCTGGGCGTGGCAGGCGGCGCAGTGTCGGCCTCGACGGCGTCGGAGATCGCGAACAGCCCGGTATCGGAGCTGATCGGCCGTGCCTGTTCGCGCACCAGCTTCATGCCGTTGTAGTCCATCGGGTTGTGGCTGGCGGTGACCATCACGCCGCCGGCGGCCTGCAGATGATCCACCTGGAAGTACACCTCTTCGGTGCCGCACATGCCAATATCCAGCACCTCACGGCCGGCACCGCGCAGGCCGGCCGCCAGCGCATCCTGCAGGGCAGGGCTGGTCAGGCGCACGTCGTGGCCGACCACCACCGTGCCCGGCTTGAGCTGGGCGGCCAGCGCCACGCCGATGCGGCGGGCCAGGTCTTCATTGAGTTCGTCCGGAACCCGGCCGCGGATGTCGTATGCCTTGAATGCGGGAAGCGTCATAACCGTCCTTCTGAAGATCAGCGGACTAGTTTAGCCGGTGCCATGTATGGGAAGCGTTTTCAGCCCTGTTCCGACCGCCGCTGCCTGGCCGCCGCCCCCGGCAGCGGAGCCAGCAACGCCTGCAGGTCCTCGTCGCTGAAGCGCGGTCCGGTGCCGCCGCCGTCATCCAGGATGGTGTCGGCCAGCGCCGCCTTGCGCTCCTGCATCTCGGCAATCCGTTCTTCGATGCTGCCAGCGGCAATCAGCTTGTAAACGAACACCGGCTGCTCCTGGCCGATGCGGTGGGCACGGTCGGTGGCCTGGTTTTCGGCCGCCGGGTTCCACCACGGGTCGAAGTGGATCACGGTGTCGGCCCGGGTCAGGTTCAGGCCAACGCCGCCGGCCTTCAGGCTGATCAGGAAGATCGGCACCTCGCCCTGCATGAAGCGCTGCACAGGCGTCTGCCGGTCGCGGGTCTGCCCGGTCAGTGTCACGTAGGTCAGCCCCAGCTCGTCCAGCAGCTGCCCCAGCAGGTCCAGCATGCTGGTGAACTGCGAGAACAGCAGAATGCGCCGACCTTCCTCGACCATTTCCGGCAGCATTTCGCGCAACAGTTCCAGCTTGGCCGATGCCGTGGCACCGGCACGCGTGCCGGGCAACAGGCGGGGGTCGCAGCACACCTGGCGCAGCTTCAGCAGGGCGTCCAGCACCACGATGTGGCTTCGGGCCAGACCCTGCTGCGCAACCGCGTGGCGTACCTTCTCTTCCATGGTGGCGCGCACCGTCTCGTACATGTCGCGCTGCGCTCCTTCCAGCACCACGCTGCGGGTAATCAGTGTTTTTTCCGGCAGTTCGGCCGCCACCTCATCCTTGCGCCGGCGCAGCAGGAACGGACGCATCCGCCGGGCCAGCCACTGCGCGCGCTGAGTATCGGCATTGCGCTCGATGGGGTGACGCCACTGCTGGTTGAACACCTTTTCACTGCCAAGCAGGCCTGGCAGCAGGAAATCGAACTGGGTCCACAGCTCGCCCAGATGGTTTTCCATGGGCGTGCCGGTCAGGCACAGCCGGTGATTGGCCTTCAACGCACGCAGCGCCATGGCCGCGCGCGAGCGCGGGTTCTTGGCCTGTTGCGCCTCGTCCAGCACCAGCAGGTGCCAAGCCTGGTCGCGCAGTACCTCCTCATCGCGCCACAGCAGTGCGTACGTGGTCAGCACTACGTCGTGGCGCTCAATCTGCGGGAAGTTTTCCGCGCGTGAGGGCCCATGCAGCACCAGCACGCGCAGCTCCGGGGTGAACCGCTCGGCCTCGGCCTGCCAGTTGTGCAGCAGCGAGGTCGGCACCACCACCAGCACCGGTTGGCGCAGACGCCCGGCTTCCTTCTCCAGCTGGATGTGGGCCAGCGTCTGCAGGGTTTTGCCCAGGCCCATGTCGTCGGCCAGCACGCCGCCCAGATTGTGCTGGCGCAGGTGCTGCAGCCAGCTCAGGCCATCCAGCTGGTACGGGCGCAAGGTGGCCTGCAGTCCCGCAGGTGGCTGTGCGGGCGTCATCGCCGGGCCATCCAGCAGCCGCTGGGCCACGGTGCGCGCGGTGGCGTCGTCCTGGAGCCGCAGCCCGGCGGTTTCGTGCAGCGTGCGCAGGCGGGCGTGGTCATGCAGCGGAATGCGCAGGCGCGAGCGGCGCGGGCCGAACAGGTCGCCCAGCAGCGCCACCAGCGGCTTGAGTCGGCCAGCGCGCAGTGCCAGCCGGCGCGGGCCGGTAGAGGGCAACAGCACCAGCTCGTCGTCAGCAATGACCGATGCCGCGCCGCGCGACCAGCGCGGGTCGTTGTTCAACACCTGCTGCAGCAACGGAGCCAGCGCCAGGGTCTGGCCGTCCACCTCGATGTCCAGGCCGATCTCGAACCAGCCGGGAACGTCCCGGTCAGCCTGCACATCCAGGGTGATCGCGTCGACCTCGGTCACCCGGTGGCGGAATGCGGCGTCCGGTTCCACCCGCCAGCCCAGCGCCTCCAGCTGTGGCATCTCGTTCTGCAGGAACTGCGCCCAGTCGCCACTGCGTGGCAGGAACTGCGGTCCCGTGGCGGGCTGGATGTCCACCGGTCGCGGGTCGCGGTACAGGCCCGCCGCCTGCAGCTCGCGTTCGCGCAGGTGCTCCTCGGCGGCATCGCGGGCCAGCAGGCTCAGCTGGCCCAGATCGTCCTGCACGAACACCGACGGGTCATCCAGATGCCGGCTGACGGCCCCGTACTCGAACGTGGCGGTGGCGAAATCGCGCCACTCGGGAGGGGCGCGCTGGGGCAGCCACATGGGACGATGCTCCACGCTGTACAGGCGCAGCACCGGAACCACCGGCACGGCATCCAACACGGGCAGCGCATCACCGGCGGCCGGGTGGGGCAGGACCGGGTTGATCTGCTGCAGGGTCTGGCTGACCAGCGTGGTTTCTTCGGGAAACACCCCGGGCAGTTCCAGAAAAGCGCCGGCATCTTCCGCCGCCAGCGCCAGATGCAGCGCGCCCACCTCGCCGGTGGTGGCGTCCAGGTAGCAGCCGGAGCGGCCGTGCACGCTGCCGTGGCCACCACCTTCCACCTGCAGCGACGGCATCGCACGCAGGCGGCCGTT
This sequence comes from Stenotrophomonas sp., assembly GCF_032103445.1. GTDB lineage: Bacteria > Pseudomonadota > Gammaproteobacteria > Xanthomonadales > Xanthomonadaceae > Stenotrophomonas. Next base: position 47,757 of record NZ_DAMDFR010000014.1, on the reverse strand, counting down.
GTGCTCGCTGGCCTTCCAGTGCAGCGTGCCCGCACGCGGTTCAGCCCAGCGCGCCGGCACCGGGGCAATCGCGTCGGCAATGAAGGCGCGGCCGGTCGCGATGATCTGCTGCAGCAGGGCCACGATGTCGATCCGGTCACGGTTGTCGTGGTGGTGCTGCAGCAACCACAGCTGGGACAGCACGGCGATGTCGTGCTGGGTGAGGTAGCCGGCCGGAGCCAGGAACAGGTCGGGTCCCAGGCTGAGCAGCTTCTCGCGTTTGACGGTGCCATCGGCGGCCCGCTTGGTCCGCTGCACATGCACGGCGAGACGATGCTGGAACGCGGACAGGTCGTAGCAGATCCCGCGCGTCGGCCCGGCAGGTGCGGCGGTGCCGGCCGCAGCGCTGTGGCGCGCATGCCAGCGCGACAGTGCCTGCAGCAGTTCCGTGCGCGGTGGCTGCAGCAGGGTCAGCGGCGCGGCCGGCAGTTCCACCGGAGGGCTCACCTGCACCAGGTCCAGCCCCTGTGCCATGACCGCCGCCAGGTGCTTGCAGCCCTGGCCCACCGGGCAGCTGCACTCGGCCACCAGCGGGCTGCGGGCGGTGCGGGTGCTGGCTTTCAGGTCGACCCATACGTGGTACGGACGACGCGCGCTGCCCTGCACCAGCGCCGTGATCTGGTCGTTCTGATGGCGCAGCTGGCGCACCGCGAACAGATAGTTGGCGCTCTTCTCCATCGTCCGTGGGTCGAACCAGCGGTGGATGTCGTCCTGGGTATAGGTGGCTGTCATGAGGGGTCTCCTGCTTTGTTGCGCCGCACGCAGCCGCGTCTTCCGGTATCGCTAGAATGGGTCATTATCACCGAGCAAGGTAATCTGGAATGGAACGACCTACGTCCAAAAGCAAGCGCTACGCCAGCGCGGCACAGGCGCTGCAAGGTGCCGTGGCCGATGGCCAGACCCTGGCGGTTGGCGGTTTCGGCCTGTGCGGCATTCCCGAAGCGCTGATTGCGGCCTTGCGCGACACCGGGGTCAAGGGCCTTACGGTCATTTCCAACAATGCGGGCGTGGACGGCTTCGGTCTCGGCCAGCTGCTGGAAACCCGCCAGATCAAAAAGATGATTTCGTCCTACGTGGGCGAGAACAAGGAGTTTGAACGCCAGTTCCTGGCCGGCGAGCTGGAGCTGGAATTCAACCCGCAGGGCACCCTGGCCGAGCGCCTGCGCGCCGGCGGGGCCGGCATCCCCGCGTTCTTCACCGCCACCGGCTACGGCACCGTGGTTGCCGAGGGCAAGGAAACCCGCGAGTTCGACGGCAAGCACTACGTGATGGAAACCGCGCTGCGCGCCGACGTGGCGCTGGTGAAGGCGTGGAAGGCCGACGAGGCCGGCAACCTGGTGTTCCGCAAGACCGCACGCAACTTCAACCCGGCCTGCGCCATGGCCGGCAAGCTGTGCATCGTGGAAGTGGAAGAAGTGGTGCCGGTGGGCAGCATCGACCCGGACCAGGTACACCTGCCCGGCATCTACGTGCACCGTATCGTGCACAACCCCACCCCGGAAAAGCGGATCGAACAGCGCACCGTGCGTGCGGAGGGCAACTGAGATGGCATGGACCCGCGATGAAATGGCGCAGCGCGCCGCGCGAGAATTCACCGATGGCGCGTACGTGAACCTCGGTATCGGCCTGCCCACCCTGGTGGCCAACCACATTCCGGACGGCGTGGACGTGTGGCTGCAGTCGGAAAACGGCCTGCTGGGCATCGGCCCGTTCCCGACCGAGGCGGAAGTGGACGCCGACCTGATCAATGCCGGCAAGCAGACCGTCACCGCGCGCGCCGGGGCCAGCTACTTCGGCAGCCACGACAGCTTCGCCATGATCCGCGGCGGCCACGTCAATCTGGCGATCCTCGGTGCGATGCAGGTCACCGACAAGGGCGACCTGGCCAACTGGATGGTGCCCGGCAAGATGGTCAAGGGCATGGGCGGCGCGATGGACCTGGTGGCCGGCGTGCAGCGCGTGGTGGTGCTGATGGAGCACACCGCCAAGAACGGTGAGCACAAGATCCTGCCCGAGTGCACGCTGCCGCTGACCGGGGTGGGCGTGGTCGACCGCATCATCACCGATCTGGCCGTGTTCGACGTGACCGACAAGGGTCTGGCGCTGGTCGAAGCGGCACCCGGCGTGGATGCGGCTGAGTTGAAGGAAAAGACCGGCGTGGCCTTCAGCGCGTGACCTGACACGGCGTGGCAGGTCAGCGCCCGAGAACGTCCACCATCGCCGAAAGGGTGCCGCGGCTGAACTGACCGTAACGTCCACTCAGCCACTCCGAACCCACCACACCGATTCTTTGAAGCAAAGAGTCGGGTAGGTGGGTACGGACCTGCAGGTGGGTGAGGCGCGATCGCATCAACGCAAGCACGCGAGGCGGCGCATCAGGGCCAAGGTGATCCTGCAACGCCAGCAGATTCTCCTGTTCCGCGCCCAGCAGGCGCAACCGGTGCTGCCTGCGGTCGCCCTGGCGGGCTTTGCCCACGCCGAGCTGGTTGTTCTCGTGAAGCCGGTAGGCAATCGTGCAGTCCTCCAGGCTGTCCACTTCGCCCATTGCAGCGGCGAGAATGCCAATCCAGGCGTCGTGCACCCAGCCCTGCGCCGGCAGCGGCAGCACCTGTGGCAACAGCGAGCGCCGGAACGCCATTGCTGCCCCCGTCATCAGGTTCCGCCGTAGCAGCATCTCGAACGCCCGGCCGTCATGCATGCCGCGAAGCTCGCTACGGCGGATCTTCAACGAGGTGAACAACGAACCCGGCAGCGGTGCCCCCTCGCCATCGATCAGGCGCGCGTTGCTGTGCAGTACAAGCAGCTCAGGGCGCGTCTGGAATACGTCGGCAAAGCGCTGCAGCTTGGTCGCGTCCCATACGTCATCCTGGTCGCACAGGAAGATCAGGTCGCCGCTGCAGGCGGTGATGGCCTCCTGGAAGTTCCGCCGATAGCCCAGGTTTTCCGGGTTGACCTGTGCGTCCACATGGATGCCCATGGCCTGTGCACGGGTGGCAAACGCAGCCACAATCGCGGCGGTTGCATCGCTTGATACATCGTCACGCACGATGATCTCGTCCGGGCGCAGGGTCTGCGCCAGCAGGCTGTCCAGCTGCTGCTGCAGGAAGCGCTCGCCGTTGTAGGTGCAGACGGCGATGGAAATACGTGGTGGCATGAAGACAGGGCAGGGCGGGTTGCCCCCATTGTCGTGTACGCCGACCGCTGGCGGCAAACCGGCCTCCCGGCAACGCCGGCGGGGTAGCGTTACCGGGGGGCGGCTGCCCGACTAAGTGCACGGCCTTACCACCACCGCCGCAGCCGCGCCATCGTGTGTACGGCTTCCTTGTCGGTGCTGAGCAGGATCTTGCCGGGGTTCACACCCAGGTAGATGCGGCGGCCCTCGTCGAACTCGGCCCGCTGCATCCACATGCCGCGCAGGTCCAGCCAGGGGACCATCAGGCCGGTGACCCCTTGGTGCATGTAGTGGAGTCCGCCCACCACCAGGCTGCGGGGGATGTTCCAGTGGAAGCTGCTGGTGGCGAGTGCGCGGTTGTAGGGTTCGTCAAAGCGATGGTGCATGGTGACCTTCTCCGGTAGTTCCCTCGCCGGGCTGGCGAGGGATGTCGGGAGGCTGAAAACCGTGCGAAAGAACCGGTGCGACGTATTCCCGCGAGGGTGTTGTATTTCGTCACCCTCCCGACGCGGGCCGTGCAATTTCTTTCTTTCGCGGAGTTTTCAGACTCCTCGTGTCCACCATGCAGGACACGCGCACGATAGCGGAATCGGGTTTGTTCGGGAGCGTGACGTAGTTGGACCGAATGCGAATTGCGCGATGTCGGGAATGAATTCAGGAATGGCGGAGCGGTAGACGCGCCAAGTGATCTAGCGTGTGTGACGCGCATCGCAATGCATGTGCGGGTGCACCATTTTTTGGGCGAAAGGCGAACATGGGGTTTCGTCGCGTTTGGCATGGAATGCGTGGATACGCATGAAGACGTGTGTCGGCACGGAGAGCAGCCACGCAGGGCGTGGCTCTACGGTTCGGCCAACATCGCCTTCGCTGGAACAATCACCAGGTCCCCGTTGGGAACCTGCGGCGCGTCTCCCTCACCGACGGCAATATGCGCATACCGGTTGAAGGTGAAATTGAACTGTTCGTCGCTCAGGTCAGGGAAGTACGGACGGAAATAGGCCTGCTGCGGCAGGTACAGCACATGATTCACCGCAGGAATGCCAAGACCCTGCAGCAGCGCGCCGTAGTGTCCTGGCGCGACCAGCGTTCCATCTGCAGCAGCTTGCGCGCCACGCGCCTGCAGCGACTGCAGAACAGCACCACGATCCATCGCAAAGATCGGGCGCGCCGACTGCACCGGATTGAACAGGCCATTGCCGAGCAGGTTGGCAAGGGCGGCAGTGGCCAGCACCACGGTGACGGCATGCGGCGCAAAGCGCGGCCGCTTGGCGATGATTGCCAGCAGCGTCACGCACAGGTAAGGCCAGGCATCGGCTGCACTGTGCAGGCGACTGAAGCTGCCTGCGCCGAACGCCAGCTTGGCCAGCGTACCGGCCATCAGCAGACCCACCAGCGTCCACAACCGGCGACGGGTCAGGCGCACCCCGGCATACACCAGCGCCACCGCGCAGCCGATGTTGAGCAGCAGCCCAAACCCCAGCAGGGCGCGCGACGGCGGCACCATGTAGAAGCCCGTCAGCTTGCCGATCACCAACGGCACCGGCAGGAAGATCCAGCAGGCGATCAATGCCGTGCCGGCCAGCAGCACCGCCACGGCGGCACGGTGGGAAGCGGCCCACTGCCGCAGCTTGGCGTGGTCGACCAGGGTGAGCGTCATCAATGGCAGCAGGCTGCCCAGCACCGCGATCTCACAGGCGTTGGATGGCTGGAACGCGGGCAACGGGTCGAACCGGTAGGTCATCAGGTTCGGGAACAGATGGGCCAGCAGGCTGATGCCACTGACGCCGCCCCCGGCGCTCTCGCGCTTACCCGGGTACACCGTGTTCTGCACGATTTCGATGATGTCCTGAAAGTAGCCGACGAACACCGCCAGCGCGATCACGCCTGCGATGACGGCATCTACAAGTCGCGACAGGGAAAGGGCATCGCGACGCAGGGCCAGCACCAGCACCGCCAATGCGAACACGGTGGAAATGATGAAAGGCGGGTAGGCCACCGCCAGCAGCCACACCGCCAGCGCATACGCACTGGCCAGCACGCGCAGCCAGCGCCGGTCGATCTGCAGCCACGCCACCGCCGCCCAGGGAGCCAGCGCGAAGGCACCGGCGTTGCTGGTCCACCAGACCTGCACGAACGGCGAAAGCAGCAACGTGGCCGAAACCAGCAGCGCCGCCAATGGCGGGAAGCGCAGCTGACGCAGGAACAGTGCCCAGCCCAGCAGGAACGCCATCGCCATGAACATGAAGAAGAACGAATAGGCGTTGGCCGGCGGCAGCACCATGAACGCCCAGTGGTAAGGCTTGAACAGCAGCCCCCAGTCGAGCAGCGGCAACGCCTGGAACGAGCGCAGTGTCTCGTGATATGGCCCCAGCGTGTTCACCGGGCCAAAGTCATTGGCTACCGCGATCTGCACATAAGGGGTGTAGACCAGCCATTCGTCCGAGCGGATCAAGCGCGCGGTGCCCAGCAGCGGCTGCTCGGCGGCCAGGCCCAGATAACCAGGTGCAAGCGAATAGGAGGACGGCGTCAGTGCCAGGATGACGTAAACAGCGCACAGGGCGATGACGATGGCGATGCACAGGCGTGCCGGACCCGGGCGGAGGCCGCCGAGCAGGCTGCCATTCGCGGCGACGGGTGGCAGGGTGTAGCCAGAGTTCATGGTGCGCGCGGTCCAGTAGAGTGCGGCCGATTCTAACGGTTTGCGGCAGGTGGGCCAGCGATACAATGCCGCATGGACCTGCACCTTCCCGACGCCCGCGTGCACTGGCACCGCCACTGGCTGGCAGCGCCGGCCGCTGATGCGCTGCAACGCACGCTGCGCGAGGAGGTGCCGTGGGAGGTGCACAAGATCCGCATGTTCGGCCGGCAGGTGGATTCGCCGCGGCTGAGCTGCTGGATGGGCGATCCAGCCGCGCGCTATCGCTATTCGGGAACGGACTTCGTGCCGCATCCGTGGCATCCGGCGTTGCTGCCGCTGTGCGCGCAGTTGGCCACGTTCTGCGGTGCGCGCTTCAACAGCGTGCTGCTCAATCGTTATCGCGATGGCGATGACGGCATGGGCTGGCACAGCGACAACGAACCAGAGCTGGGGCCGGAGCCGGTGATTGCGTCATTGAGCCTGGGCGAGGCAAGGCGGTTTGCGCTGCGCCGGCGCGAGGATCACAGCCGCAAGGCGGAGGTGACCCTGGGGCATGGGGATCTGCTGGTGATGGCGGGGCAGACCCAGCGGTTGTATCAGCATGCGTTGCCGAAGAGTGCGCGGGCGATGGGGGAGCGGATCAATCTGACGTTCCGGTGGATCACGCCGAACGGCGGATGATGCGCCGTCGGTGGGTCCGGACGCGGGATCCGTAGAGCCACGCCCTGCGTGGCTGCGACCGACCGATACACCGCGAAGCCACGCAGGGCGTGGCGCTACGATCGATTGCGGATCAGCGTACGGGTTTCTGGTAATCGGCCTGACCGGTCACCAGCGTCCAACCGACCACTTCGCGGGTCACCGCCTTCAATGCCTGCTCCATCGCCTGCGCGACCTGCGCGGTGTCGGTGCTGCCCACTGGCTGCTGCTGGCGGAAGGTACGATCGGCCACCACGCGCTGGTCGACCACATGGATCAGCTTGGCGTTGAGCTCGATCAGCGCATTCGGGGTGGCCTGGCCGTTGTAATCAGCCTCGAACCGGCGCACGTCCAGCGCCAGCTTGTAATCGGCGCGGATGCCGGTGGTGGCACGGGCCACGCCGGAAATGCGGCCGGAATCCTCGAAACCGCGAATCAGCGCATCGTCCACCATGTCGGTGGCCGGTTGTGCCCAGCTCACGCCTTTGTACACCTGCAGCTCGGAAGGCTCCGGGCGTACGTTGATGCGCGGGCTGTCGACCACCCGCGCGGCGGTCGGCTTGACCAGAATCAGCTGCCAGTCGACCGTCGGCCACGCGGCATCGGGTTCAATCCGCACCACCGGGGAATAGATGGTGACCTGGCTGCGCTCGCCGCCGCCCAGTAAAGAGCAGGCTCCCAGCGCAACAATCAGGGCGACAGGGCCCAGCAGGCGCAGGGGGCGGACGGGAAGAAGAGGAAGGTGGCTCATTTGGGTTCAAACTCCTTCGGCGCGTCGCGGCCCAGCAGGTAGCGGGCAGGGTTGTTGTCCAGGCGGTCGCTGACCCGGCGCAGGTCGCGGATCAGCCCGCGCAGTTCGGTCAGGGTCGGGCCCAGCTGGCCCAGGCCGTCGTTGGCGAAGCTGTTGATGGCGGCGCGGTTCTCGCCGAGGATCGAGTCGGCGTTGCCGGCGGCCGAATCCAGCTTGGTCAGCGTGGTTTCCAGCTTGTTGAGAATCGGCGGCAGCTGCTGCACCAGGTTGGTGTCCAGGCGCTGTATGGTGCCGTTGGTGGTCTTCAGGGTTTGATCCAGACTGCGCGCGGCATCACGTGCGCTCAGCAGCAGCGCCTGGGTGCCCTGGTCGCGGTCGGCGAGGCCGCCGCTGATGGTTTCCAGGTTGGCCAGGGTGGAATTGATCGCGGCCACGTTGCGGTCGCTCAATATCTGGTCCATGCGCTCGACGATCCGGTTGGCCACGTCGGTGATGTTCTGCAGCGCCGATGGCGTAGTCGGAATGATCGGGGCCGGGTCCTTGTTCACCGCGGTCAGTGCCTGCGCCTGCGGGGTGCCGCCGGTGAGCTGGATGATCGACGGGCCGGTCAGGCTGGTGATGGCCAGCTTGGCGCGGGTGTCGGTCTTGATCGGGGTGTTGGAATTGAGGCGGATGCGCGCCACCACCTGGCGCGGGTCATCGGGCACCAGGTTGAGTTCGGTGATCGAGCCGACCGCGATGCCGTTGTACTGCACCGGGCTGCCCACTGAAAGGCCGGTGACGGCCTCGCGGAACACCACGCGGTACTCGGTCCAGGTGCGGTCGGAGGAATACTTGGCGGCCCACAAGCCGAAGGCCAGCAGGGCCAGCCCGACTATCAGGGTGAACGCGCCGATCAATACGTAATTGGCTTTGGTTTCCATGGGTCACTCACTCTTTGGCCGCGCGGGCAGCGCGTGCACGGGGGCCGTGGAAATACTCCTGGATCCACGGGTGCTCCAGTTGTTCAATTTCATGCAGCGGGGCATTGGCAATCACCTGCTTGTCAGCCAGCACCGCCACCCGGTCGCAGATCGCGTACAGGGTGTCCAGGTCATGGGTGATCAGCATCACGGTCAGCCCCAGCGCTTCCTGCAGGGTCTTGATCAGCCGGTCGAACGCGGCTGCACCGATCGGATCAAGCCCGGCGGTGGGTTCGTCCAGGAACAGCAGCGGCGGGTCAAGCGCGAGGGCACGCGCCAGGCCGGCGCGCTTGCGCATGCCGCCGGACAGCTGCGAGGGCAGCTTGTTGATCGCGTCGGCCGGCAGGCCGGCCAGCTTCACCTTCAACAGGGCCAGCTCGTAATGCCAGCGCTCGGGCAGCTCGCGGTGGTGTTCCTTCAGCGGCACCTGCACGTTCTCGCCCACGCTCAGCGACGAGAACAGCGCGCCGTCCTGGAACAGCACGCCGGTATTGCGCTCGATGTGCAGGCGATCGGCCGGCTTTTCCGAGCGCGCATCCACGCCCAGCACTTCAATCTGCCCGGCGTCGGGATGGCGCAGGCCGAGGATGCTGCGCATCAGCACCGACTTGCCGGTACCGGAACCGCCGACCACGCCGAGGATTTCTCCGCGACGCACGTCCAGGTCCAGGTTGTCATGCACGGTCTGGCTGCCGAAACGGTTGGTCAGCCCGCGCACGCGGATGGCCAGCCCGTCACCGTCTTCCAGGCGCTCGATGCGGTCGGTTTCGATCAGGGCGTCTTCAGTACTCATCACCAATCCATGTGCATGAACCACAACGCGGCGAACGCGTCGATGATGATCACCAGCGAGATGGTCTGCACCACGCTGGAGGTGGTGCGTTCGCCCACCGACTGCGCGGTGCCCTCCACCTTCAGGCCTTCCAGGCAGCCGATCAGGCCGATCACCGCGGCGAACACCGGGGCTTTGGCCAGGCCGACCAGCATGTGCCGCACCTCGATTGTGTCGTGCAGGCGGGCCAGGTACATCTGCGGCGGAATGTCCAGGTCAAAGGCACCGACGGTGACGCCACCGGCCAGGCCGGCAACCATCGCCACGAAGGTCAGCAGCGGCAGGGTGATCATCAACGCGATCAGCCGCGGCAGCACCAGCAGGTCGACCGGGTCCAGGCCCAGCGTCTTGATCGCGTCGATTTCCTCGCGTGCCTTCATCGAACCGATCTGCGCGGTGAACGCACTGGCGGTGCGGCCGGCCAGCACGATCGCGGTCAGCAGCACCGCGAATTCGCGCAGGAAGGCGATGCTGACCAGTTCCACCACGTAAATTTCCGCGCCGAAGTCGCGCAGGATGGTCGAGCCGAGGAAGGCGATCACCGCGCCCACCAGGTAGGACAGCAGCGCCACCAGTGGCACCGCGTCCAGCCCGACCTGCTCCATGTGGTGCACGGTGGCGGTCAGGCGCAGGCGGCGCGGCTGGCGCAGCAGGCGGCCGGCTTTGACCAGGTTTTCGCCGAGGAAGCTGGCCAGCGCCACGATGTTCTGGCCCACCCCGTGCATGCTGCGGCCCAGGCGCTCCAGCGCGGCCAGCACGCCGAAGTCGCGTTTCGGTTTGGGCCGGTCGTCGGCCACCTCCTCGATGGTGCAGACCAGCGCCTGGTGTTCGGCGCGGAACTGCAGGGCCTCCTCGCCCAGATTGGCGCGGTGGGCCACGCGCAGCACCTGCAGCACACCGGCCGAGTCGAGCTGGGTGATGCCGTTGGCGTCAATGCCGGTGACCTGTTCGGGCACGCCACGCAGCGCTTCGGCCGCGTCCAGCGCGGTGCGCAATGTCCACTGGCCGGACAGCCGGATAAGCCCGGGGTCCTGTGGATCCTGTTCGAGTCGGGGAGGTTGGTTTGGCGTCATTGGGGCGTCCTGCATCCAGCATAACCTGTCTGTGTGCAGGCCCTGTAGTGCCGGCCGCTGGCCGGCTCTCGTGATGCGGGTAATACTACGGCGCATGTCTGCCGACGCACCCGCCATCGCTACCCCACCGGCCACCTACGCACAGCGGGTGGCCTTCGTTTCCGAGATCGCCGGGCGCCTGCACAGCTATGGCACCACTGCACAGCGCCTGGAGGCGGCGGTGGTGGCGCTGTCGCAGCAGTTGGACCTGGATTGCGAGCCATGGTCGAACCCGACCGGGCTGATTCTCAGCTTCAGCGACCCGACCAAGGCGATCGGTTCGTCGGACATCACCCGCGTGATCCGTCTTGCCCCGGGCGAAAACGATCTGCACAAGCTGAGCATTGCTGACCGCATTGCCGATGCGGTCGCCAACGGCACGATGAGCATTGCCCAGGGCCACACCGCGCTGCGGCAGCTGGATAAAGATCCCGGGCGCGCCGGCAAGATCCGCATGATGCTGTCCTACAGCCTGGGTGCGGCCGGCGTGGCCGGGCTGTGGAAACTGCCGTGGCTGGACATTGCCACCGCCGGTGTCATCGGTCTGCTGATCGGGCTGATGTCGCTGATCACCGACCGCCGACCTGCCACGCGCGAGGCCAGCGAAGCACTGGCCGCACTGCTGGCGGGTACGGTGGCGGCGCTGGTGGCTTCGTTCGTGGCACCGTTGAATCTCAATACGGTGATCATCGCCTCGCTGGTGGTGATGCTGCCGGGTATGTCACTGACCAACGCGGTCAATGAACTGGCCAGTCAACATTGGGTCTCGGGCACGGCACGTTTTGCCGGTGCCGTCACCACCATTCTGAAACTGACGGTGGGCGCGGTGATCGCAGTGACCCTGTCGGGAATCATCGGCCTGGACCCGCAGGTACGCGCGTCACGGCCGCAGGCGGACTGGGTGGAATGGAGTGCGCTGCTGCTGGCGGCCTTTGCGTTCGCCATGTTGTTCAAGGCGAACAAGCGCGATTATCCCTGGGTGATTGCCGCCTCGATTGCCGGCTATGCCATTTCCAAATTCGCCGGCCAGGCGTGGGGATTGCCGGCGGGTATTTTCCTTTCGGCGATGGTGATGACGGGCGCAGGCAATCTGTTTGGCCGGCTGGTGCAGCGGCCAGGGGCGATCATCCGCCTGCCCGGCATCATCATGCTGGTGCCCGGCAGCACCACCTTGCGCGGTGTTCTCACCCTGGTGCAGCAGCAGGATGTCAGTGCCGGGCAGCTGGTATTGATGACCGTGTTGAATGTGGTGATGGCGCTGGTGGCGGGGTTGTTGTTCGGGAATCTGCTGATACCTGCGCGCAAGAATCTGTGAGTTTCCGTGATTTTGCGTTTGACGCGTATGGCGCCGCCACGTAGACGCGCATGGCGCGTCACTACACACAACCAAAAACGCCGGCTTCGCAGCCGGCGTTCTTACACAGGTGCTTCCTTGATCATGCTTACTTCTTGATCAGGAAATCTTCCAGCTTCTTGCCCTTGGTGGTGTGGGCAGCCAGCCAACGCGGCTGCTTGCCACGACCGGTCCAGGTTTCCTTCGGATTGGCCGGATTACGGTACTTCGGGGCCACCTTGCCGAGCTTGCGAACGGCCTTTTTTGCGGGGGCTTTGGCGGCCTTGGCGACGCGGCCACGGGCCGGTGCTTCACTGCCGAACACTTCTTCCACGGTGTAGCCGCTGCTCTTGAGCAGTTTGTTCAACTGCGCGCGCACCTTGGTGATGGCGGGGCGCTTGGCAACAACAGTCTGGCGTTTCTTTGCATTCTTGATCAGGGCACCCAGCTCTTTAGCGGACAACCCACTCAGGTCAATACTCATCAACTACTACTCCGGAATTCAAACGAAGGACGGGGGCCGCCGGTCCGTGGCGAGTCCTGAGGATACATTTTCATTTGAATCGTGCACAGTAAGGCGCATTACCCATTCTGGCGGGATAATGAAAAAGCCGGGGTGGTGCCCCGGCTTTGTGATCACTTCGACAGTTTTGCCAGCAGCGCGCCCCGGTCGAGGCTTTCGGCCTCGCTGGCCGAGCGCGCCCGGTATTCGAACGTGCCGGCGGCCAGGCCGCGTTCGGACACCACCACCCGATGCGGAATGCCGATCAGCTCCATGTCGGCAAACATGCCGCCCGGGCGCAGGCCACGGTCATCGAGTGCGGCATCCAGGCCGGCGGCCTGCAGTTCAGCCAGCAGTTCAGCCGCGGCGGCGCTGACGCTTTCGTCCTGTTTCGGATTGATGACACACACCACCACCTCCCACGGAGCCATGGCGTCGGGCCAGATGATGCCGGCGTCGTCGTGGTTCTGTTCGATGGCGGCGGCCACGATGCGGGAAATGCCGATGCCATAGCAGCCCATGGCCATCACTGCGGCCTTGCCGTTTTCGTCCAGAACCGTGGCATTCAACGCCTGCGCGTACTGACGGCCGAGCTGGAACACGTGCCCCACTTCGATGCCGCGTGCGATCTTCAGTTCGCCGCCATCCGCAGCGCGGTCGCCTTCCTTGACGTTGCGGATGTCGACCACTTCCGGTTCCGGCAGGTCGCGGCCCCAGTTGACGCCGGCAATGTGGAAACCGGCTTCATTGGCACCGATCACGAAGTCGGCAAGGGCGGCCACTTCACGGTCGGCAATGATGCGCACCGGCTTGGCCGGATTGAGCGGACCCAGGAAGCCGGGTTCGCTGCCCAGGTGGTCCTGGATTTCGGCTTCGCCGGCCATGCGGTAGCCCTGCAGGCCGTCCACTTTGGCCAGCTTGATTTCATTGACCTCGTGGTCGCCACGCACCAGCGCGAGCACGAATCCGGCTTCGCTCATGATCGCCACCGACTTCACGGTGCGCGCCAGCTCAATGCCCAGCAGTTCGGCCACGGCTTCGCAGGTCTTCTGCGTGGGGGTTTCGACCTTGCGCAGGGCTTCGCTGGCAGCGGCGCGCGCGGCCGGCTCAGCGGCAACGGCCGCTTCCATGTTGGCGGCGTAATCCGAGCCGGTGGAGAACACCAGCGCGTCTTCGCCGGAATCGGCGATCACGTGGAATTCCTGCGAGGCATCGCCGCCGATGGCACCGGAATCGGCCTGCACCATGCGGAAGTCCAGGCCCAGGCGGGTGAACACGCGGGCGTAGGCGCGCTTCATGTTTTCGTATTCGGCCACCAGGCTTTCATCGTCCAGGTGGAACGAGTAGGCGTCCTTCATCAGGAACTCGCGCGCACGCATCACACCGAAGCGCGGGCGGATTTCGTCGCGGAACTTGGTCTGGATCTGGAAGAAGTTGACCGGCAGCTGCTTGTAGCTGGACAGCTCCTGGCGCGCGAAGTCGGCGGCGGCCTCTTCAGCGGTCGGGCTGTAGCAGAACACCTGCTCCTTGCGGTCCTTGATCTTCAGCAGCTGCGGGCCGAACTTTTCCCAGCGCCCGGTGGCCTCCCACAGCTCCTTGGGCTGGATGGTCGGGACCTGGAACTCCACCGCGCCGGCGCGCTCCATTTCCTCGCGCACGATGCGCTCGACCTTGCGCAGCACGCGCAGGCCCAGCGGCGACCAGGTGTACAGCCCCGAGGCCAGCTTGCGGATCATGCCCGCGCGCAGCATCAGGCGGTGGCTGGTCAGCTCCGCGTCGCTGGGGGTTTCCTTGGTGGTGTGCAGGTGGAACTGGGAGAGGCGCATCGTCGGCTTCGCTGAACGGCGGAAACCGATATTCTGCCAGCCCGACAGCAACCCGGGAAATCCATTTCCCGATACCGGGTTATGCCCCCGGCCCGCAATACGCCTTGATTCCGGCCTCGGCCATGGTTTTCTGGGCCTGGCGCTGTTCCGCGCTCAGTGGCGCGTCCGGCGTGCCATCCCCATTGGTGTCGTACATGACATCCCCCTGGCCATTGAGCAGGGCCAGGTTCTTGCGGGTCTGGGTGCAGTCGGCCGATTCGGCCGGGGCGGGCTTGGCCGCGCCGGTGTTGACCGGGTCCTGATTGGTGATCCGGCGCTGTTCGGCCTTCTGGTTGGCCGGCGGCTTCTCCGAGTACTGGGTCACGCCGTTGGCGTCCTTCCACTTGTACACGTTCTGGGCGCTGGCCGAGGCGCTGGCAAGCAGCAGGCAGCACAGCAGGGGCAGGACACGCATGGCAACTCCGGTTACTCAGGGTCAGGGCCGCGATTGCAGCACCCCCGCCCGGTGCTGGCAAGCGCGGTGGCGACAGGCGGGGCGGGCGGGGGAGGCAGCGGTCGTCCGGCAACCGCCCCAAACCCGGCGGCAGCCACTAAACTGGCCGGCATGGATCAGATGAAACCCCCGCCGCGCTCGCGCAGTATCTACCTGCTGCCCAACCTGTTCACCACCGCCGGTCTGTTCGCCGGGTTCTACGCGATCATCGCTGCGGCCAATGGCGATTTCGTCAATGCCGCCATCGCGGTGTTCGTGGCCGCGATCATGGACGGCCTGGATGGCCGCGTGGCGCGCCTGACCGGCACCAGCAGCGAATTCGGCGTGCAGTACGACTCGCTGGCCGACCTGGTCAGCTTCGGCATGGCCCCGGCACTGGTGATGTACCACTGGTCGCTGTCGTGGCTGAAGTTCGATGACCCGGTACTCGGCCGGGTGGGCTGGGCGGTGGCGTTCCTGTACGCCGCCTGCGCGGCACTGCGCCTGGCGCGCTTCAATACCCAGGTGACGGTGGTCGACAAGCGCTGGTTCATCGGCCTGGCCAGCCCGGCCGCCGCCGGCCTGATGATGTCCTTCGTCTGGGCCTTCGCCGACGGCAACCTGGGCTGGGACGGCAACGAACTGCGCTATGTGGCGTTGGGCGTCACCCTGGTGGCGGCGCTGCTGATGGTCAGCCGGATCCGCTTCTGGAGCTTCAAGGGCAGCGGTGAAAAGGGCCCGCGCGCCGACCGCGTGCCGTTCATGGCGCTGGCGCTGCTGCCGATCGTGATCGCGATCATGGTCATCGACCTGCCGCGCGTGCTGTTCGCGGTGGGCATCGTCTACGCGTTGTCCGGGCCGGTGATGTGGCTGTGGCAGCGGACCCGCAAGACGGCCGAGCCCGGCGCATGAGCCTGCCGGCCACGCCGCCGCTGTGGACATCGGCCCAGCAGTCCTGGCTGCAGGCCATGGGCTACACGGTGTTCGTGGACGGCAGCGTGGAAGCGGCGACGCCGGAGCCGGCGATTGAATTGACGGCCGTACCGGCGGATGCCCGGGCACCACGTGACCCCGTAGAGCCGGGCTCTGCCCGGCTTGCCGAAACGTCCGACCAA
This sequence comes from Stenotrophomonas sp., assembly GCF_032103445.1. Taxonomy (GTDB): domain Bacteria; phylum Pseudomonadota; class Gammaproteobacteria; order Xanthomonadales; family Xanthomonadaceae; genus Stenotrophomonas. Next base: position 32,304 of record NZ_DAMDFR010000014.1, on the reverse strand, counting down.
CTCGACCGTCCTGTAGAGCCGGGCCATGCCCGGCTTGCCACACCATCCGAACGAACGGCCAGCCGGGCAAGACCCGGCTCTACGCCACCGTCCGCGCCCGAGACCGCGCCGCGCTCCGGTACCCGCCAACCCGCCGTCCGCCTCCCGGACCGCCTGCAGATCGCATTGCTGCGTGCCTCCGGCTGCAACCCGAACGACCCTGAAACGCAGGCCTTGATGGCCAGCTGGAACCTGGATGAACTACGCCGCAGCGCCGCCGCCAAGCGCGCGCTGTGGCCGCAGCTGCGCGCCCTGCGCAAGCGGGCGCGGCCGTGAGCGCGGTCAGTTCACCGCGTCCGCCGTCCCTGCGCGCCTTGCGCGAGGACGACCTGGATGCGGTGATGGACATCGAGGAACGGGGTTACCCGTTCCCGTGGACGCGCGGCATCTTCGTCGATTGCCTGCGCGCGGGGTATCCGTCGCTGGCGCTGGAAGATGACGGCGATCTGGTCGGCTATGGCGTGCTCAGCGTGGCCGCCGATGAAGGCCACATCCTCAACGTGTGCGTCGACCCGCAGCTGCAGTCACGCGGGCTGGGGCGGTTCCTGTTCCGCGCGCTGGTGCAGCTGGCGCGCGACCATGCCGCGCACCGCGTGTTTCTGGAAGTGCGGCCGTCGAATGGGCCGGCGTTGAAACTGTATGAAAGCGAAGGCTTCAATGAGATTGGTCGCCGGCCGCGGTATTACCCTGCGCATGGCGGGCGCGAGGACGCGCTGGTGATGGCGATGGAACTGGTAAGCGACGACATCGACAAGATGCCGCCGCTGTAACCGCTGTGCTTACAACTTCGCGCGCTGCTCGCGCAGGCCGGCCAGCTGGGTGGTCCAGTCCGCCAGGCGCACACGTTCCTGCTCGACCACCGCCGCCGGCACCTTGTCGGTGAACTTGGCCAGCTTGGTCTCGCTCTTCTCGTACTCGCCCTGCACGCGCGCGATTTCCTTGTCCAGGCGCGCACGTTCGGCATCCAGGTCCACCAGGCCTTCCAGCGGCACCAGCAGCTTCAGTTCGCCGACAATCGCAGCCGCGGCCGGCGGCGTGGTTTCACCGTCGCCCAGCCACTCGATGCTGTCCAGCTTCAACAGGAACGCCATCGACGCGCTGAAGCGCTCGATTCGCGCACGGTCCTGCGCGACGCCGGCCTGCAGGCGCAGCGGCACCAGCTTGGACGGGGCCACGTTCAACTCGCTGCGCACGCGACGCACCGCGCTGATGACCGCCTTCAACCACTCCACGTCGGACTCCGCCTGTGCGAAATCGCCGGCGAATTCAGCCGCGGTCGGGTAGGGGCGCAGCGACAGCGTGGCCTCGCTCAGGCCCAGGCGCGGGGCCAGCTGCTGCCACAGTTGTTCGGTGATGAACGGGGTCAGCGGGTGCAGCAGCCGCAGCAGCGCTTCCAGCACATACAGCAGGGTGTGGCGGGTACTTTCGGCATCGGCGGCATCGCTGCCGTTCAGCGCCGGCTTGCTCAGCTCCAGGAACCAGTCGCAGAACGCATTCCACACGAACTCGTACAGGCATTGCGCCAGCAGGTCGAAGCGGTATGCGGCGAAATGCCCCTGTGCTTCGGCGGTGGTGGCGGCCAGGCGTGCCAGGATCCAGCGCTCGGCATCGGTGCGCGGCGTCGGTGCACCGGTGAAGGCGGCCCCTTCGGTGTTCATCAGCGCGAAGCGGCTGGCGTTCCACAGCTTGTTGCAGAAGTTCTTGTAGCCTTCGGCACGGTTCATGTCGAACTTGATGTCGCGCCCGTGCGTGGCCAGCGCGGCAATGGTGAAGCGCAGCGCATCCGCGCCGTGTGCGGCGATGCCGTCCGGGAATTCCTTGCGGGTTTTGCGCTCGATCTTCTCGGCGGTCTTCGGCTGCATCAACCCGCCGGTGCGCTTGGCGACCAGGTCGTCGATGCTGATGCCATCGATGATGTCCAGCGGATCGAGCACGTTGCCCTTGGACTTGGACATCTTCTGGCCTTCGCCGTCGCGGATCAGGCCGGTGAAGTACACGTCCTTGAACGGGATTTTCCCGGTCAGATTGTCGGTGGCCATGATCATGCGCGCCACCCAGAAGAAGATGATGTCGAAGCCGGTGATCAGCACCGACGACGGCAGGTAGCGGTCGAAACCGCGCTCGGCCATCGCCTGCGCGTTCGGCCAGCCCAGGGTCGAGAACGGCCACAGCTGCGACGAGAACCAGGTTTCCAGCACGTCGCTTTCCTGGGTCAGCACCACGTCGCTGCCCAATCCGTTCTTTTCGCGCACTTCCGCTTCGCTGCGGCCGACGTAGCAGCTGCCGGTGGCGGCGTCGAACCATGCGGGAATGCGGTGCCCCCACCACAGCTGGCGGCTGATGCACCAATCCTGGATGTTGGTCATCCAGTGGCGGTAGGTGTTGATCCAGTTCGGCGGCACGAAGCCGATCGCACCGCTCTCCACCAGCTCCAGACCACGACGGCCCAGCTCGTCCATCTTCACGAACCACTGGTCGGTCAGATAGGGCTCGATCACCTGGCCGGTACGGTCGCCGCGCGGCACCTGCAGCTTGTGTGCCTTGGTCTCGACCAGAATGCCCAGGTCTTCCAGCTCGGCCAGCACAGCCTTGCGCGCGTCGTAGCGGTCCAGACCCTGGAAGCGCTCCGGCGCGTTCTCGTTCACCGACGCGGTCGGGGTGAACAGGTTGATCATCGGCAGGTTGTGGCGCACGCCGACCTGGTAGTCGTTGAAATCATGCGCGGGGGTGACCTTGACCACGCCGGTACCGAACGCACGGTCGACGTAGTCATCGGCGATCACCGGCACGCGGCGGCCGGTCAGCGGCAACACCACGTGCTTGCCGATCAGGTGCTGGTAGCGCTCGTCTTCCGGGTGCACCATCACCGCGGTGTCGCCCAGCAGGGTTTCCGGACGGGTGGTGGCGACCACCAGGTAGTCGCGGGTTTCGCGCAGCGTTTCCACGCCGTCAGCGTCACGCTCGACGTGCTCGTAGCTCAGGCCCTCGTCCAGGGTGTAGGCGATCGACCACAGGAAGCCGTCCTCCTCGGACGCTTCCACTTCCAGGTCGGAAATGGCGGTCTTCAGCACCGGGTCCCAGTTGACCAGGCGCTGGCCACGGTAGATCAGGCCCTGCTCATGCCAGCGCACGAAGGCTTCGACCACCGCTTCCGACGGCTGCGGGTCCATGGTGAAGGTGCTGCGCGACCAGTCGGCCGAGGTGCCGAGGCGGCGCATCTGGCGTTCGATGATGTCGCCGGACTGCGCCTTCCATTCCCACACCTTGCTGATGAAGCCGTCGCGGCCCAGCGAATCACGGGTTTCGCCCTTGCCTTCCAGCGCCAGGTTGCGGCTGACCACCATTTCAGTGGCGATGCCGGCATGGTCGGTACCCACCTGCCACAGCGTGTCGTAGCCGCGCATGCGGTGGTAGCGCACCAGTGCGTCCATCAGGGTCTGCTGGAAGGCATGGCCCATGTGCAGCGTGCCGGTGACGTTCGGCGGCGGCAGCAGGATGGTGTACGGCTCGCCCTGGCCGGACGGCTTGAAATGGCCGGCGTCCTCCCACTGCTTGTACAGCGTTGCTTCGAATTTAGTGGGGTCGTAGCTGGAGTCGAGTCGGGTCATGCGGGGCAACCGGGAAAGGCAATCAGATAAGAATCAGGGCAGCGAAGCGCCCCATCAAGGGGCGCTGCCGTCAGTTACATGTCGTACTTGTTCAGGTCAAAGCCCAGCGCCTTGTACTGGCGCCAGCGCTCGCGCAGCGGTTCGCGCGCTTCGGGGTCGGCCGGCACCACTTCCAGCACGCGGTCGCAGGCCCCCAGATAAGGGTCATCGCGCAGGTTGATCACCAGCGGCCGGGCCGGGGCTTCACCCCCCGGCACGGCGATCAGCACCAGGGCTTCTTCCTCATCCATGTCCTCACCGGCGATCTGGTGCGGAATGTAGGCATCGTCGTCGAACGACCACAGCAGTTCGTCCAGCGCCTCGGCCTGGGCCTGGTCACGGGCCAGCACCAGCGTGGGCAGCTGGGCGTCATTGGCCTTGCGGGCCAGCTCGCAGACCAGGCGCAGCGGTTCGGTGAGGAACCGCTGCTTGGCGATCAGATAGAAGTCAGCCCGCGACATGTCAGCGGGCGGCCTGGTCCAGCAGCCACTGGCTCAGCAGGCCGACCGGACGGCCGGTCGCCATGCCGCGCTTGCCTTCGTCGCTGGCCACGCCGGCGATGTCCAGGTGGGCCCAGCGCTGGCCTTCGGTGAAGCGCGACAGGAAGCAGCCGGCGGTGATCGCACCGGCCCAGCGGCCGCCGATGTTGTAGACGTCGGCGAAGCTGGAATCCAGCATCGGCTGGTACTCGTCCCACAGCGGCAGGCGCCAGGCGCGGTCGAACACGTGTTCACCGGCGGCCAGCAGTTCATTGGCCAGGTCATCGTGCTTGGACATCAGGCCGGCGGTCTGGTGGCCCAGCGCGACCATGCAGGCCCCGGTCAGGGTGGCCACGTCGACCAGTGCCTGCGGCTCGAAGCGCTGCGCGTAGGTCAGCGCGTCGCACAGGATCAGGCGGCCTTCGGCGTCGGTATTGCCGACTTCGATGGTCTTGCCCGACATCGAGGTGATCACATCCGACGGGCGGTAGGCGTTGCCGTCGATGGCGTTCTCCACCGCCGGCACCACCACCACCAGGTTCAGCGGCAGCTGGGCGGTGACCGCGGCGACGAAGGTGCCGATCACGTTGGCCGCGCCACACATGTCGTACTTCATTTCCTCGATGCCACCCTGGGTCTTCAGGTTGACGCCGCCGGTATCGAAGGTGATGCCCTTGCCGACCAGCACGTAGGGCTTGGCGTCACCACCGTTGCTCCACTTCAGCACCACCAGGCGCGGGCGGTTGGCCGAGCCGCGGGCCACGGCCAGCAGCGAGCCCATGCCCAGCGCTTCCATGCCGGCTTCGTCGAGGATCTCGGCTTCGGCCCCGGCATGTTTCTGGGCGAAGGCCACCGAAGACTCGGCCAGGTAGGCCGGGGTGCACAGGTTCGGCGGCAGATTGCCCAGCTCGCGGGCGTACTGGACGCCGGCGGCAATGGCCTGGCCCTGAGCCAGGGCCTGGGCGTCGGTACCGGCGATGGCCAGCGTGGCCAGACCCGGTGCCTCGGGCTTCTTGGTGCCCAGCGTGGCGGTATAGCGGTAGGCCGCGTGGTCGGCCGTGATCACCGCCTGGCGGATGTTCCAGGCCGCGTCGCGACCCTTGATCGCGATTTCCGACAGGGTGAACAGCGCGTGGCCGTTGACGCCACTCTTCAGGGCGCGGCTGGCATCGCCGACCGCCTTCAGGTACTGCGGCACGCCGAACTTGGCAGGCTCGCCCAGGCCGATGACCAGCACGCGCGGCGCTTTCACGCCGGCCACGTCATGCAGCAGGGTGGTGGCGCCGGTCTTGCCGGCGACGTCGCCGCGGTTGACCAGGGTGGTCAGACGGCCGCCGCTGGCGGCGTCCAGGGCCTGTGCGGCGGGGCTCAGGGTCTTGTCGGCGTAGACGCCGACGATGACGCAGTCGACCTCGGCGGCAGCCGGGGCAGCGTGGTTCAGGGTGAATTCCAGGGCCATTGATCAGATTCCGTTGGCAAATCCGTACAATCGCGAGCTGTTTACGCCGGGTCGGTAGACTGGGCAGCACCGCGAACGAATCCGAGAGTTTAAACCACCACCCCATGTCGAAGCTCGATCGCTACCTGTTGCGTGATTTCGTCCAGAGTTTCCTGGCCACCCTGATCGTCCTGCTGGTGGTCAGCGTCGGGGGCGTGCTGGTGGACATCCTGGGCAACATCGCCGATGGCCGCCTGCCGGCCCGGCTGCTGTTCTCCCAGCTGGGACTGCAGTTCATCGTCTATATGCCGCTGATCCTGCCGCTGGCGCTGATGCTGGGCCTGCTGCTGGCCACCGCGCGGCTGTACCGCGATTCGGAAATGGCCGTGCTGACCGCCATCGGGGTGGGGCCGAAGCGGCTGCTGCGGCCGGTGCTGATGATCGTGCTGCCGGTGGTGGGGCTGATCGGCCTGTGCTCGCTGTGGCTGGGCCCGTGGGCCGACCGCACCGGTGAGCAGATGATCGAGGATGCCAACCGCAGCCTCGTGATGGCCGGGCTGGAGGCGGGCAAGTTCACCCCGCTGCCCAATGGCGGCGTGGTGTACCTGAGCTCGGTCTCCCCGGATGGCACCCGCCTCGGTCGCGTGTTCCTGCAACGCGAGCGCGAGGGGCAGATCGAGGTGATGTCAGCCGAGCGCGGTCGGATGTTCTTCGAGGGCGACCGCCAGCGCTACCTGGAACTGGAGGCCGGCCACCAGATTGAAGGCCCGGCCGGGGCTGGCCTGGACTACAAGCTGATGACCTTCGCCCGCAATGACGTGGCCTTGCCGGATGGCGCGATCACCCGCGACAAGGACGATCCCGAGCTGCTGCCGACCACCCGGCTGTTCGGCGATGAACGCCCCGAGGCCCAGGCCCAGCTGCATTCGCGCATCACCCCGCCGCTGATCGCGCTGGCCTTCGCCCTGATGACCCTGCCGTTGGCGCGCAGTTCGCCGCGCCAGCAGCGCTACGGCCGCATGATGCTGGCCTTCCTGGCCTATCTGGTGGGCATGAACCTGATGTTCATCGGCACCGGCTGGATTGCGGATGGCAAGCTGCCGGGCAGCGTGGGCCTGTGGTGGTTGAGCCTGCCCCTGCTGGGCCTGGCCCTTTGGATGTATTTCCGCGACGGCAAGCTGTCGCGTCCGCGGAGGACCGCATGAAATTCCGCCCGATGCGGTTTGACCTGTACCTGGGCCGTGCAGTGTTCGGCACGGTGTTGTTGACCTGGGCCGTGCTGGTCGGCCTGGACGTGGTGATGGCGTTCTCCGGCGAGTTCAAGGACGTCGGCAAGGGCAGCTACACCATCGGCCATGCGGCGGCCTGGGTGTTGTACACCGTGCCCCGCCGCGCCTATACCTTCTTCCCGACTGCGGCCGTGATCGGTTCACTGATGGGTCTGGGCCAGCTGGCCGCGACCTCCGAGCTGACCGCGCTGCGTGCATTGGGCCTGTCCCGGCGCCGCCTGAGTGTGTCGGTGGCGATTGCGCTGTCGCTGCTGACCGCGGTGATGGTACTGAGTGGTGAAACGCTGGGGCCGTGGGGGCAGAATCGCGCCGACGCCGTGCGGGCCAGCGCCAAGTACGGGGCCAGCCTGGCGGAAACCAGATATTTCGGGGTGTGGGCGCGGGAGGGTGACACCTTCCTCAATGCCGGCGGTGGTGACGAGCAGTTGTTGCCCGGTGGCGGCACGCGACTGATTCTGCGCGACGTGCGCATGTACCAGATTGGCGAGGACGGCAAGATCGCCTCGTTCACGCGCGCGGGGGCGGCCGAACACGATGCCAACGGCTGGGTGCTCAAGGACGTGCGTCGCGACACCTTTGGCGAGCGCTCGGCCACGCGCGAGATCATTGCGTCCGAGCCCTGGAATTCGCAGCTGGATGCGGCTGCGCTGGCCAGTGGCTTGTCCAAGCCGCGCAACCTGAGTGCAGCTGATCTGCGCACCAGCATCGAGTACCGCAAGCGCAACGGGCTGGACGCGCGCGATTACGAAGACATCTACTGGAGCCGCTGGTTCTACCCGTTGAACGTGCTGGCCCTGTGCCTGGCCGCCGTGCCATTCGCCTTTGGTTCGCTGCGCAGCGGCGGCATGGGCAAGCGCCTGTTCCTGGGCATTCTGTTCGCGCTGGGCTTCTGGCTGCTGCAGCTGTTCTTCGGCCGCATGGCCGGCGCGCTGAAGTTCGATTACCGCATTGCGTACGCGCTGCCGCCGATTGTGATGCTGGGCGTGTCGATGATGTTGTTCAGGCGCAAATCCGGGTAACCGCGGGACACGCGTTGGCGGGCACCCCGTAGAGCCACGCCCTGCGTGGCTTCGCGGTGTCAGGTTGGTCGCAGCCACGCAGGGCGTGGCTCTACGGCCCCATCAGCGTTTCGGCAATCGGATCACCCGCGTGCCACTGGCCCGGTCATGCCAGCTCAGCCGCTGCCGGTCCACCAGCGCCCACCACAACCCGAGCCCGCCCAGCAGCACCGACAGCGTGCCCACCGCATAGCGCAGCCACAGCTGCCGCAGCCGCGGCGCGCCGCCTTCGGCATTCACCACCTGCAGCCGCCACGGCCGCATGCCCAGGGTCTGGCCACCTCGCCGCCAACTGAGCGTGGCGTACAGCCCGGTCACCGCCCAGCAGCACACCCACAGCACCCACTGCAACGCACTGAACGGCGCGATGTTCTCGCGCGCGGCATGACCCACCGCATAGCCGGCGGTAAACAGCGCCCCGACCAGCATCCACAGCGCCAGCGCCGGGAAAAAGTCGTACAGCAGGGCCAGCAGCCGCCACAGCAGCAGCGAAGCGGGGCGGTCGGCAGCGGTGACATCAGCGGGCGAGGTAACCATGCGCCGAGCATACCCGGGCCCGCCCTCGTATGCTGTGCGCATGCCTGACACTTCCACCCCGGCGCAGCGCCGCCAGCTGGTCCAGCAGCTGCCCGATCTGCGCGATGACGACAATGCGCTGATCCAGCGTTTCCTGGACACCCTATGGGCCGAACAGGGCCTGGCCCGGGCCAGCCTGGACAGCTACCGCCGCGACCTGGAAGGACTGGCGCGCTGGCGCGACGGGGCCGCGCAGGGCTTGGCCGGGATCGACCGCAAGGGCCTGTTCGAGTACCTGGAATGGCGCGCCCGCCACGGTTGGTCGGCGCGCAGCAATGCGCGCCTGCTGTCTGCGCTGCGGGCGTTCTTCGCCGATGCGGTGCGCCGCGGCCAGCGCAGCGAAGATCCCAGCGCGCTGATCGACCCGCCGCATCTGCCCCGCCTGCTGCCCAAGGCGCTGGCCGAAAGCCAGATCGACGCGCTGCTGGCCGCACCGGACGTCGACCAGCCGCTGGGCCTGCGCGATCGCGCCATGCTGGAGCTGATGTATGCCGCCGGCCTGCGGGTGAGCGAGCTGGTGGAGCTGCCGGCCAATGCGGTGAACCTGCGCCAGGGCGTGCTGCGGGTCACCGGCAAGGGCAGCAAGGAGCGCCTGGTGCCGCTGGGCGAGGAATCCCAGCACTGGCTGGAACGCTACCTTGCCGAGGCCCGGCCGCAGCTGGCGGGCAAGCGCGCGGTGCCGGCCAGCCGCGACGGCGCGGTACCGCTGTTCCTGGACCCCTCGCTGCACCCGCTGAGCCGGCAGCAGTTCTGGTCACTGGTGAAGAAATACGCGGTACTGGCTGGAATCGACCCCGCCCGGATCAGCCCGCACGGCCTGCGCCACAGCTTCGCCACCCACCTGCTGAACCGGGGCGCAGACCTGCGCGCGCTGCAGATGCTGCTCGGCCACAGCTCGCTCAGCACCACCCAGATATACACCCTGGTGGCCCGCGAACACCTGCAGAAGCTGCATGCGCGGCATCATCCGCGCGGTTAGCCGACTCAGGCATCGAATTCGTTGAAGCGGGCATGGACCAAGGTCACCGCCGCCGGTTGCCCTGGGCGTGGCAGCGAAGAGATGTTCATCAGAGTGCCCAGGCTGTGGGCGCGTGTCAGAGACGCCATCTCCTCGTTGAGATGTGTAACCGTGTGCGGCACACGGTTCAGCAGCACATCGTACAGCGACATGAGTCGATTAACTTTCGCCACCAGCCTGTCCTGCCCGATCCGACCTTGGCAATACGATGCGCAAAGCAACGCCTTGCGATTCTCTATGCGCTGAAGTGCCTCTGAAACGCGTGTGCCTCGGGTCCTGCGTGCAAGCTCCACCTGTGCTGGAAGACTGCGGAGGACGTCCGCCTTGAGGTACAGCGTCAACGTACGGGGAAGAATGCGCATGGTGGCTTCTGTGGGGCCCGTAGCCGGATACGACAGGCCAACGGGCATATGAAGAGGAGTTCCCCAGCCTCTCCGCCAATCGATCCGGCAACTTTCAGATTTCAATCTCTTTCTGGGCCCGATGCCGCCGCGCCTTCATGAACCCTGTGCGAGAATCGCCCCAACCTCTGTTGTCTGGACCCCCTGATGCTCCGAGTTACCGTCGTCGCCCTGCTGGGCGCGCTCAGCCTCACTGCCTGCGCCCAGCCGTCGGCCCCGGCCGCCCGTTCCACCGCTGCTGCGCCCGCTGCGGCTGCCGCCGGCCCGGTGTCCCCCGAGCAGGCTGAAAAGACCGTCCGCACTGCCCTGCAGGGGCTGAACCCCAAGTTCAAGCCGGACTTCGTGGGTGCCGCTCCGTTCCCGGGCTTCCGCGAAGTGCTGGTCGGCGGGCAGGTGCTGTACGTGTCCGATGACGGCCGCTTCCTGATCCAGGACCAGCCCTACGACATCCAGGCGCGCCGCCCGGCCAGCAGCACCGCGCTGCTGCAGTACCGCAAGGAAAAGCTGGACGGCATCCAGCGCGGCGACCGCATCATCTTCGCCGCCGCCAATCCCAAGCACACCATCACGGTGTTCACCGACATCGAATGCGGCTACTGCCGCAAGCTGCACCAGGACGTGCCGGAACTGAACCGGATGGGCATCAGCGTGGAGTACGTGGCCTTCCCGCGCATGGGCCTGGGCAGCCAGGACTACACCGACATGATCTCGGTCTGGTGCGCGGCCGACCGCCGCAAGGCGCTGACCTCGGCGAAGGAAGGTCAGCCGGTCACCCCGAAGAACTGCACCAACCCGGTGGCCATGCAGTACACCCTGGGCCAGCAGATCGGCGTCAGCGGCACCCCCGCCATCTTCGCCGCCGACGGCACCCAGCTGGGCGGCTATATCGCCCCGGCGCAGATGAAGGCCGCCCTGGAAAAGCTCGGCCAGTAACGCAGCGCACTTACAGCGGACGGGCATGGCCCGTCCCTACGGCCCCTGTAGCGACGCGCCATGCGCGTCCCGCGGGATCGCGCGAATCGCCCAAAACGCCTGCCTTCGCGCATCCAATCGTCACCCGCACAAACCTCGCACACCGTCCGCGATGGATGCTCGCGCCTCCTCGACGGTTACTGGCGCACTCCCCGGCAACTGGACGCACTCGCCCCTCGCCGATTCGTCAGGACACCACGGTAGCGTCGGTCGACAGACGACGGCCCTGAAATGCTCAACGCCCGGTAACGCATGACCCAGGCCGAAAGCCAGCGCCTGCCAAAAGCCGGCCAACGCTCAAACGTCAAGCTCAGGAATCCCAGTCTGAGTCAGCATCATTCTCCAGACCCGAGTCAGTGTGCGACTGCTCGAGCAGACTCTCCTTGTGTGTTTTCAGCATCTCAGCGAAGCCCCCGCCAAAGCTCTGTTCAACGTCGCTGGCAGGTGCCTTGGCGATCGTTCCAACCTTACGAAGTGTGTCCTTGTTGAACGATTCGATCACATCAAGAAACGCAGGGCGGTCTTCCCGAGAAGCTTTCTTCCCACCAGCCGGCGTCGACGACTCCGCGCCCTCCCGCTGCACAGCAAGGGGAAGCTGGTCGAATGCCTCAAGTTCGGGCTGGTAACGCAGCACATCAAGCTTGAGCTGTTCCGTAGCATCGACTCGTGCCACTGACAGGGAGGCCTGAGGTACGTACAACGCCTGTTGCTCCGACTGTGGCATCTCTGCTTTTCGGGTATCGAAGGCCGTTCGGAGCCGCTTTGCGATTTCGAGATGCCTCGGTGACGGGGGCTCTCCGCGCGGCGCTACCTGGGTTGGCGCTTCTTCGGTGAATTCATCGCCGCTGTCGAAATCGCTGTCGCTTTCGAAATCACTATCGAAGTCGCTATCGAAATCATCATCCCAATCGCTCGCCCAGGGATTGCCTTCCTCCAGGGACTTAACAGAGCCGACGTCAACCTCGCTTTCGCCACGCCGTGCATCCATGCCACCGGGCTCATGCCCATCGATCTCGACGATGGGCGGATGCATGGCAACCTCTAGCCGCTCGATACGTTCCTTGAAGGGCTCGAACGCTGCCATCAGGTCCCAATCGCCACCACCGCTGCCCAGGCCGTCGTGGGTCCCCGCATCAGTGACTTCAATGCGGGCAAACAGGGGGGTGTAGAAGGCCGGATTCACCGTTTCAATCAGCGCCGAATCGACCCCGGTCGTGGGCTGCAGCGCGGCCAGCGTGTCTGCATTGGGCTGCGCTTCTGCTCGCGCGTCGGCCCGCCGGGGCACCTGCAGGACGTGCAGGCGCGCCTGCCGCGCCAGCGCCTTGGGGTGAAGTTCGCGCGCACGCGGGGGGGTGCGGGCATTGATCTGCTCACGCTCCAGAGGCGTTCCGGTTTCGTGGATGCTCAGTTGCGGATCGAGGGGCATGCGCTCGGTCGCCGTGAATGCACGCCCTTCCACACTTTGCACCGAGGTCTGCGCGCGTGGCGCATCTTCCACCGGCGGGGCGGGGAAGCACAGAGCGTGTCGCTCCTGCAGGGACGCAGCGGTGGTCGCAGCCATCCGTTGAAGGACAGGCGCGCTCTGGCGATGGAGATTGCCCAGCCGCTGCAGCTGTGCGCCGACCTGGGTCTGGCCAGTGCCACGACCGGAACACATGACATTCTTGGTGAACAGTGGCGCATGCGACGTACCGGATGCGCCTGGCGTGGTGAGGCGCGTTTCGTTGCGCACGAACTTTGGTCCCGATAGCACCTTGCCCGGTGAGCGTCCTTTCAGGGCACCGGGGAAAAGGCGGATCAGGGACGCGACGTTTGAAGCGGCAGACGAAAAAAGCGGCATGGTGGGCGCAACTGTGAGGAATGCCCATACTCGTCGCTCGCCATTGCCCGAACTATCAGATTTCTTTCATCTGGCTCAGGACGTGCGCTTGCGTTCCCGGCGGTGTGGGCGGGACCACCATCCCGGGCGCGTCGGGCAGCCGGTCGAGCAGCTGCTGATGCTGCGGCAGCACCTTGTGTCCGAATGCTGGCGTAACCGCCGCGAATCTCGACTCGTGATCTGTGACCTGATTGGTTTCCCCTTCAAACCGCGCATCGCAGTCTTCAATTTCCCACAAGGTTAGTGGTTCATCTTCGGATTCCGAATCCCACTCGCCCACATATTTGGGAAATTTCTTCACGATCGCGACAAATGCAGGGGGATGACGCCGAGGGGGTACCGGGGGCGGAACAACAGGCGAACCGGACGGCTCGGCGCTGGTGTTGGTGACCGAGCGAAGCGGCAGCGGCGGTGCAAGGGAATGTGGAATACGGCCGGCGTCGGGCTGTCGGTTCTGACGGGCGGGCGGGGTCGCCAGCCTCACGAAGGGGAGCCGGAAAGGACGCTGGGCAGGCAGCTGATGCGGCGAGCGGCTAAAGATGTTGAATGGCATGGATGATCGAGTGGAAGTCGTTTGTTTGATTGGGAGAGCACATCAGGTGCCCGCAAGTCGCGGCACGGAGGGCGTCCGCCCCGCCGGGCAGGCCGGGGCGGACAGTTGTTCAGATTCAGCCGGCTTGTTGGGTGCGTGTCCTCAATCCGAGCGCGACCTGTGCTTTCACCAGCTCATCCCTCAGATTTACTTGAGTGGTTGAAAGGGGGCGTAGCGCGTTGAAGGTTTCGGAGGCCGAAAGATTCGACTCCTGGCCAGCCTGCTGCGCTCCCCGCCACGGCTTGAGCATCAGACTGTCACGCTGCAGTGCCTCCCGGCGCTCACGCAGTTCCTCCGCCTGCCGCTTGACCTCCGGCTTGACTTCAATAGGCTTTGCTTCCTTGGGCATCCGCTTGCTTGACTTCAATTCCTGCAGGGTTGCATCCATTGGACCGTTCGTGCGGGGAAGCCAGGACTTCGCGGAGATCCGCCGCCCGGCACTGGCGGCACGCGTTTCGCTGGCCGTACCCATCGTTTCCGGAGCCGAGTCGCTGCGCTGAACGAGTTTGTGACCCTTCAGTTCCGCGAACACCGCCGCCATGTTCGGCGGAGACAGCGGTGGGGCCGAATTGGCACGTTGCAGCGCCTTTAGTCCGTCCATTGGAGGTGCAGGTGGCGGAGTAAAGGTCTTCGTGGGTGCGGTGACGTTCTCTGTCACCGTCGGCTGTGTGGCGTTCTGCGCAGGAGGCTGAGGCGATGGCCTGGTGCTATCGGGACCACGGGGCGCGGTCGGCATCTTCGCCTGCGCGGACATGGGATGTGGCGGCTGCGGCGCACGCTTGGTCTTGCCGTGGCGGCTGACCACTACTGGCTTTGGCGGTGCCGGAGGGGGCGAAGCCGGCCGCTTCACCTTGATGGATGCCGCGGGGCTGGCCGGTTGCGCAGGAGCCCCCTGAACCGAGGCCGCCGCCACCCGTTCAAAAAAATCGATACCCGCCTTTACCTGGCGCGGCTTCCAGGAGTCGTGCAGCCAGCTGCGGTGATCATCGGTGCGGACCGGATTCGACACCGCGCTGGGCGGTGACATCGCGCGCTTCGGGCTCGTCGCAACGATGGGCGCTGTGCCTGAAGCCTTGTCCTCGCTGTACTGGCGTACGGTGCGATTGTTCAGCGTCGTCAGAGGGAAGTCCGACACCCATTTCGCCCGCTCCGTGGGAGCCCGGGAGAAGCCGCGGACAACAGGTTCCTGCGCACGCTTGAGGTCATACTTCTGACCGCGCAGCGGGTGTTTGATCATGGCGTAGGTGCTCTGCACCCAACCGGCGAATGTAGTCAACGAAAACACTCCGTGGTGACAAGGAGTGTTCACTGTGTGCGTTGACCGTCAAACACGCTCTGCAACTTTGTGCAGAAATTCACAACTGCCCACACCATCACAGATGGCGCGCGCGGTTCGTGCCAGCAAACCCAACCACCGCAACACCCGGAGCCGTTTCCGACTCCGGGTGCGTCGTGCTTACTTCAGGCCGTTGCTGACGGTATTGACCAGTGTGCCCTGTGCATCGTCACCGCTGAATTCCCAGAAGAACGCACCGCCGAAGCCCTGCGCCTTCACGTAGCCCATCTTCTCGGTGATCAACGCCGGGGTGTCGAAGCTCCAGAACGTGGTGCCGTTGTAGCTCCACGTGGCCCGTGCGTTGGCGTCGGTGTAGATCGGATGGTTGAGGTTCTTCAGCACCTTCCAGTCTTCAATGCCGGCCTCGTAGGTGCCCGCCGCGGCGCTGCCGCTCTGGTACAGGCCGTTGTTGACGTTCGGCACGTTGGTCCAGCCGCGCCCGTAGAAACCGATGCCCAGGTTGAGCTTGCTGGCCGGCACGCCGCGGGCCAGGAAGGCTTCCATCGCATCGTTGCTGTTGTACAGCTTCACGTCACCGGTGGAGGGATCGTTCGGCGAATCGAACAGCGCCGAATGATGGCCGGTGATCGGGTCGAAGGCCCCGTGGAAGTCGTACGTCATCACATTGATGTAATCGAGGTACTGGTGGTACGTGGCCGGGTCGGTGACGCGGATCTTGTCGATCCCCGCACCCACCGCCACGGTCAGCAGCAGCCCCGGGCGCACCGCATCGAGCTGGCGGCGGAACTCGGCCAGCAGCGCGGTGAAGTTGGCATTGTCGGCCGGGGTGCCGCAGGCCAGGCCACAGGCCACCGGGTATTCCCAGTCGATGTCGATGCCGTCAAACACGCCGGCTGCTGCGCCCACGCCACCGGCCCCGTCGGTCACCGGCAGGTTGCCCTTGATGTAGGCGTCGATGCACGAGGCGACGAAGGCCTGGCGATTGGCCGGCTGCGCCGCGCTGGAGAAACCACGCGACCAGGTCCAGCCGCCCAGCGAGATCAGCACCTTCAGGTTGGGATTCTTCGCCTTGAGCTGCTTGAGCTGGTTCCAGTTGCCACGCAGAGGCTGGTCCCAGGTATCGGCGGCCCCGCTGACGCTTTCACCGGCCTGGAAGGCCTTGGTGTAGTCGGCGAACGCGTCGCCGCCGGCACCCGTGCTTTCATTGCTGGGCACGGTGACACCGACTTCGCAGCGG
Source organism: Stenotrophomonas sp. (assembly GCF_032103445.1). Taxonomy (GTDB): domain Bacteria; phylum Pseudomonadota; class Gammaproteobacteria; order Xanthomonadales; family Xanthomonadaceae; genus Stenotrophomonas. The sequence goes on along the minus strand of NZ_DAMDFR010000014.1, from coordinate 16,382 downwards.
TTGTTGCGCACGTTGCCGAACGCGTAGTTGATGTGGGTCATCTTGGCGGCCGAGCCACTGGTGTCGATGTTCTTGACCCGGTAGTTGCGGCCGTAGATGCCCCACTGGGTGAAGTAGCCGATCACCCGCTTGTTGCCGCCATTGCCGCCACCGGTCGAGGTGGTGACGCTGATCGACGCGCTCTGTGCCGAGGCATTGCCGGCATTGTCGCGGGCGCGCACGGTGTAGGTATACGCCGTGCTGGCCGCCAACCCGCCATCGGTGTAGCTGGTGGCGCTGGGCGAGCCGACCAGGCTGCCGTTGCGGTACACGTCATAGCCGGCCACGCCGCTGCCGCCTGTGTTGTCGGTGGCCGCGTTCCACGCCAGGCTGACCGTGCTGGCGGTTTTGGACGGCGAGTTCAGGCCGCCGGGCACGCTGGGTGCGGTGGTGTCGTTGCTGGCTGCGTTGACGGTTACCGTCACGGTGGCCGAGGAGGTCACCGCATTGGCGTTGTCGGTGGCCACGGCCTTGAAGGTGTGGCTGCCGGCGCTGGCATTGGTCCAGGTCACGCTGTACGGCGCGCTGGTGTCCACGCCGAGCGAAGTGCCGCCACGGAAGAACTCGACCTTGCTGACCGAGCCGTCGCTGTCGCTGGCATTGGCGCTGACCGTGATGGTGCTGCCGGCGCTGAAGCTGGCCCCGTTGGACGGCGAGGTCAGGCTGACGCTGGGCGGCTGGTTGCTGCCGGAACCGTCACAGGCTCCCAGGTTGGTGTAGTAGGGCGCGCCGGCCGGGTGGTCCGGCGGGGCGTTCCAGATGTCGATATTGGCCCGGTACAGCACGCCCCCCTTATGCAGGGTGGTGCCGGCCAGGTAGATCACCGAAGCGTTCCACTCCGGGGCCCCGGTACAGTTCGCGGCCTGGGCCAGCGCCGGGGTCAGGGTGGCCGAAGCCAGGGCGAGGGCCAGCAGCCAGCGTCGATGGCGGGCGGCGGGGCGTGAGGATATCGATGTCACCGTACTGCGCAGAATCGGGTCCGTCATGGTCATTCTCCGATCAGGTCAGGGGCGCGGGGCGGCAGGCTGCCGCCCCGCGTTGCAGCAGGTCCGGGGCCGGTGAGAGGGGCCGGCAACAGCTTGAGGGGGCGGACGGTGGCCCGCCTGGCATGCACACCGGGCGGGTCGTGGCAACGTTGTCATGGAATCCGTTGGCAATCCGTGAGCCAGCGCAAAGTTCAGGTGACCGGTCGTCGTCCGGTCGAAGAGTCCCCTCTGGTGAAGAGCCCCCTTCTTGTTGAAGGGGGCGCGCCAACGGCGCGGGGTTAAGGTGGAATGCGTGGACCTCACGAGCCGAAGGCGCGTGAGGTTAGAATAGTGGGCCCCGTTCCCAACCACGGTTCCCCGGACATGATGGTCCTCGAGGGCGCATCCGCCCTTTCGCCGTTCCGCCGCGAACGTCTTGAATCCCGCCTGCAGTCCCTGGTCGCCGATCTGCGCATCACCGGTGCCTGGCATGTCTACTTCATCCAGACCGAGGGCGATGCGGCCCCGGACCCGGTGATCCTGAGCCGGATCCTGGAAGCGCAGCCGGCCCTGGCCGCGCTGGAAGCGGGGGCGGTCTCGCACTTCGTGGTACCGCGCCTGGGCACGCTGTCGCCGTGGTCGAGCAAGGCCACCGAACTGGTGCGCGGGGCGGGGCAGCCGATCCGCCGGGTGGAACGTGGCCTGCGTATCGACCTGGCCGGCTGGCCGGCCGACGCCGCCCAGCGCGAGGCGGTGATCCGGGTGCTGCACGACCCGATGACCCAGTCGGTGCTGGACACCACCGACCAGGCCGAGGCGCTGTTCATCGCGCCGGCCCGGGGCGAACTGGAACGCGTGGCGCTGGACGACCTGGAAGGCGCGAACCGCCGCCTCGGCCTGGCCATGGCCCAGGACGAAATCGACTACCTGCGCCAGCGTTTCGGCGAACTCGGCCGCAAGCCGTCGGACGTGGAACTGATGATGTTCGCGCAGGCGAACTCCGAGCACTGCCGGCACAAGATCTTCAACGCCAGCTGGACCATTGATGGGGCCGAACAGCCGCATTCGCTGTTCCGGATGATCAAGAACACCCACCAGCAGACCCCGCAGCACACGCTCAGCGCCTACAGCGACAATGCTGCCGTGGTCGCCGGTCACCCGGCCGCACGTTACCGCCCGGACCCGGCCACCGGTGCGTACCGCAGCGAAGCGGTGGTGGATTCGGCGTTCTGCATCAAGGTGGAAACCCACAACCACCCGACCGCGATTGCCCCGTTCCCGGGCGCGTCGACCGGTGCCGGTGGCGAAATCCGCGACGAAGGTGCCACTGGCCGTGGCGGCAAGCCCAAGGCCGGCCTGACCGGTTTCTCGGTCTCGCACCTGCGCATTCCGACCCTGCCGCAGCCGTGGGAAGCGCCGCGCGCGCTGAACCCGCGCATGGCCCCGGCGCTGGACATCATGCTGGACGGCCCGCTGGGCGGTGCCGCGTTCAACAACGAGTTCGGCCGTCCGAACCTGCTGGGCTACTTCCGCAGCTTCGAGCTGCCGGAAGGCGAGGGCCTGACCCGCGCCTATGACAAGCCGATCATGCTGGCCGGCGGCCTGGGCGCGATTGATCGCGTGCAGGTTGAAAAGCTGACCCTGCAGCCCGGCGACGCCGTCATCGTGCTGGGTGGCCCGGCGATGCTGATCGGTCTGGGCGGCGGTGCCGCCAGCTCGGTCGCCTCCGGCGAAAGTGCCGAAGACCTGGACTTCGCCAGCGTGCAGCGCGACAACCCGGAAATGGAGCGTCGCTGCCAGGAAGTGATCGACCGCTGTGTCGCACTTGGCCTGGACAACCCGATCCGCTGGTTCCACGACGTCGGCGCGGGCGGTCTGTCCAATGCCATTCCGGAATTGCTGCATGACTCCGGCGTGGGTGGCGTGATCGATCTGGGCAAGGTGCCCACCGACGATCCGTCGCTGTCGCCGATGCAGCTGTGGTGCAACGAATCGCAGGAACGCTATGTGCTGGGCGTGCCGCAGGACCGCCTGGCCGAGTTCGCTGCGCTGTGCGCGCGCGAGCGCTGCCCGTTCGCGGCGGTCGGCGTGGCCACCGCTGAAGAGCGTCTGGTCGTGGCCTACGGTGCGACCGTGGGCAACATTCCGGCCGACGCCCCGATTGACCTGCCGATGGACGTGTTGTTCGGCAAGCCGCCGAAGATGCACCGCGACACCGCGCACCCGGCCGCCCCGAAGTGGCCGGCGCTGAAAACCGGCGGCCTGGACCTGCACGAAGCCGGCCTGCGTGTGCTGGCGCACCCGTCGGTGGCCTCGAAGAACTTCCTGGTCACCATCGGTGACCGCAGCGTCGGCGGCCTGACCGCGCGCGAACAGATGATCGGCCCGTGGCAGCTGCCGATGGCCGACGTGGCCATCACCCTTGCCGGCTACGACACCGTCGCCGGCGAAGCCATGGCGATTGGCGAGCGCACCCCGTTGGCCCTGCTGGATGCCGCCGCGTCGGCGCGCATGGCGGTGGGCGAAGCCATCACCAACCTGTGCGCCGCCCCGGTGGACGAACTGGAAACAGTAAAGCTGTCGGCCAACTGGATGGCCGCCGCTGGCCACGCCGGCGAAGACGCGCTGCTGTATGACGCGGTGCGCGCGGTCGGCATGGAACTGTGTCCGCAGCTGGACCTGAGCATTCCGGTCGGCAAGGACTCCTTGTCCATGCAGGCGCAGTGGCACGACCAGGGCGAAGCGCATAAGTCGGTGTCGCCGGTGTCGCTGGTGATCTCGGCCTTTGCCCCGGTGGCCGACGCCCGCACCCAGCTGACCCCGCTGCTGGACCGCGAGACCGACAGCGAGTTGTGGCTGATCGGCCTGGGTGCCGGCAAGCAGCGCCTGGGCGGTTCGATCCTGGCCCAGGTGCATGCCGACCACAGCGCGCTGCCGGCATTTGCCGGTGCGGTGCCGGACCTCGACGACCCGCAGCGCCTGCGTGCGTTCTTTGAGCTGATCCGCGACGCGCGTCAGGCCGGTCTGCTGCTGGCCTATCACGACCGCAGCGACGGTGGCGCGTTCGCCGCACTGTGCGAAATGGCCTTCGCCTCGCGTCAGGGCCTGGATATCGCGCTGGATGCGTGGGGTGACGATCCGTTCCGCAGCCTGTTCAATGAAGAACTGGGTGCAGTGGTGCAGATCGCCCGCGAAGACCGCGCCGCGTTCGCCGACCTGGTCGAGCGCCATGCGCTCACCGAATGCGCGCAGCGCATCGCCAAGCCGACCACGGCCCCGGTGGTCCGCGTCTCGCTGCAGGGCGAAAACCTGGCCGAATGGCGCTGGGAAGCGCTGTTCGACGCCTGGTGGTCGGTCACCCATGCCATGCAGAAGCTGCGTGACAACCCGGAAGCGGCCGATGAAGAGCGCGCGGTGGCGCGAAACTTCAACGCGCCGGGGCTGAAGCCGAAGCTGAGCTTCGATATCAACGAAGACGTGGCCGCTCCCTTCATCAACACCGGCGCACGTCCGCGCGTGGCGGTGCTGCGCGAGCAGGGCGTCAACGGCCAGATCGAAATGGCCAACATCTTCGAGCGCTCGGGCTTCACCGCCTACGACGTGCACATGAGCGACCTGATCGAAGGGCGCGTGAACCTGGCCGACTTCACCGGTCTGGCCGCCTGCGGTGGCTTCAGCTACGGCGACGTGCTGGGTGCAGGCCGCGGCTGGGCCACCTCGGTGCTGGAGCGCAGCGCGCTGCGCGATGCCTTTGCCGCGTTCTTTGCGCGCAAGGACAGCTTCGCACTGGGCGTGTGCAATGGTTGCCAGATGCTGAGCCAGCTCAAGGACATCATTCCCGGTGCCGAGCACTGGCCGCAGTTCCGCCGCAACGCCAGCGAGCAGTTCGAAGCCCGCACCGCGCTGCTGGAAGTGGTGGAATCGCCGTCGGTCCTGCTGCGTGGCATGGCCGGTTCGCGCATTCCGGTGGCAGTGGCCCACGGCGAAGGCCGTGCGGTGTTCGCCAGCCCGGTCGACCAGGCCGCGGCGCGCGTCTCGCTGCGTTACATCGACGGTGACGGCAACGTGGCCAGCCAGTACCCGCTGAATCCGAACGGTTCGCCGGACGGCATCACCGGCCTGACCAGCACCGACGGCCGCGTCACCATCATGATGCCGCACCCGGAACGCACTCCGCGTGCGCTCAACCTGAGCTGGCGTCCGGCCGAATGGCAGGGCGATTCGCCCTGGCTGCGCATGTTCCGCAACGCGCGGGTGTGGGTGGGCTGAGTAGTCTGTCGTTGAAACCAAAAAACCGCCGGTCGTCCGGCGGTTTTTTGCTGCTGGTGTCGTGCAACCGGACGGACAACGCCGCGCCTCTGGTCACCCGTGGGCGAGCGGAGCCGAGTTCAGAGGTTGGATTGCCAGTCGCAGACCCATTGCACGCAGTATCGCGGTCAGGCTCCGTACTTCCGGGTTGCCCTTCTCTGAAAGAGTCCGATAAAGCTGGTTCGGGTTGAGTTCGGCGCGCTGCGCCACTTGGCGAACCCCGCCAAATGCTTCTGCCATCTGACGTAGCGCTATCAGCAATTCAGGCTGATCTCCGTCCTCCAGAATGCTGTTAAGCAGATCGATGGCGTAGCCGGGATCGTCGCGGAAGATCTCCGCCATTGCTGTGTCGTGTGACCGATCTCTCATCGTTCGTCTCCCGCTCTTCGTTGCCAGTCCTGCCAGTACATGCAGGCACGTTCGATGTCTGCATCCTGCGAGCCCTTATCGCCACCGCAAAGAAGGACCACTACGGTATTGCCGGATTTACCGTAGTAAATGCGGAAGCCAGGTCCCGTATGAATGCGCAGTTCCCAGACGCCATCACGCACGTGCTTGTGGTCCCCTGCATTGCCCAACTCCAGTCGCATGATGCGCCGATCTATTGCGATTCGTGTCTTGATGTCGCGCAGGCTCTGCCGCCACTCAGCAAACGGATCGCGACCGCAGCCGTCGACGTAGTGGCGGATCTGATTCATCTTTGACTGTAGTTTATAAACGACAGTCTGTCAATGTTCGGCGTAGACAGGAGCGAAGGCTTCCAAAAACCTGGCATATCCACCAATCCTGGAAAGGGATCGGTAGAGTCGCGCGACAGCCGACTGCACTGAACCGTTCCGCGCCCGGTAAGGCATTGCAATCACCAATGCCGCCCCACCACCCAACGCCCGACATGCCATCAGTCGTCAGGGCATCGCCTCCACCAGCACCTGCACTGCCTCGCCGTACGCCCCAAGTCCCAGCGCCTTCTTCACTGCAATGAAGCACTCGCCATCGCGCACGTGCGGCGCACCGATTTCCCGTGCGGCGAACATCGCCAGGCTCTCGAGGTCTGATTCCGATGTGATGCTGAAGCGCGCCGCCGCCGCAGGAAGGCTCTTCCCGCCAAGCATCGCATGTCTGGCTGAGCCCATGGCCTGGTCATACAGCGCTTTGGCGTCGAGGTTGACGCTCTTGACCTGGGGGAATCCGTCGTCGATGTCGTGGTCGGAGTCCGGCGTCGGGTCACCGATCTCATCGATGAACCTCTGATAGTTGGCACCGCCTGCAATCTCCTTGCACTTCGCGGTCAACCACGCTTCAGCCCCCGGGTCCCGACCAGGATGCGGGTCACGCCGTACGATGTGGACGGGAAACGGAAGCAGATCCGACTCAGGGGTTGGCAGCGCTGGCTTCACATGATGCGGGGTGGCGGTCGCGCGGGTTTGGACGGTGTGTGGCGGCTTCTGTCCGCTATGCATGTACAGGAGGCGCTCGGCAGAGGTGCCTGGCTCGATGCCCAGCTTCTGCATGACGGCCGGCACGGATTCGCCAGCGCCGACAAGATGGCAGCCCTGCGAAACGGCGAGGTTGTACATGTGCTTCTGGGCGGCCACTTCGTCGGCGATGGCCGGCTTGGATGTGCTGCATCGATTCTCGACCGTCTGCGGTTGTGCAGGTTGCGTCGTCGTTTCGACCTCCGCAGTTGGGTTGCTGGGAATGACATCGGGGACGTTGAGTGCGCCCGCTGAGGGTGCAGGGGAGAGTGGCATGGGGGATCACGTCAGGGAATGGCGCGCGATGTTGCGTAAGCGCACCTCGTAGCGCTTCCAGATTTCAATCCCTTCGCAGGGACAACCGCCGGGGGTGGCGTCTGCCGCCGAGCCGTAAACGGTGACGCTTGCGATCACCTGGTAGCGTCGGTCGACAGACGACGGCACTGAAAGGTCCAGCACGCTTCAACGCATGGACCTCCATCGACAAAGTCAGGAATCAGGTCGTCCGATAACGCGCCTCGACCCTGGATTCCAGCATTCTGTAGGCGTCACTACCTTGTCGAATGCCGCACCAGCTTGCGATTTCCGTCGAGGACATTCCTTGCTCGATGGCCCAGGCAACCTGCGGTCCGTCGAGAATCACCTGCGCCAGTTCATCCATTCTGGTCAGAAACGCGTTGGGTTCCCGGGCGGCCTCGGTGTGTGCGGGCTCGCTGGATGTCGGTGAGGCCTGCGTCGAGCGGCTTTCGTTGTGCACCGTTACCGGGCCGATGTGGCCGGACGGGACGCTGCCGCGCGACGGCGTTGTGGAGTGGTGGAGGGAGGAGGTGATGGGCGTTGGTGCCGCCGCGGCAAAGGTGGTCATGACGTGTTTGGACGTTGGATGGGGGCGCGAAGATTAGTGCTGGGCGGTACGAGTCGCTTCAAGAAATGTTTCCTTGCGACGGTCAAGGCGTTATACGCGGACTGGCGGTGTGCGCTTCCGTTGCTGATTTCCCTGCGTTACCGGACGTTGCGCCGGTACGTGCCGTCGTCTGTCGACCGACGCTACCGATTCGAATCCCAAGGTGTGCAGCCAGCGTGAGCGGTCGGTGGCCGCGAGCATCGTCCTGCTGCGTGAACTGTCGGAGGGGTAGCGTCGGTCGATAGACGACGGCAGTGAAGCGCTCACCGTTCTTTAACGCATGGACCCGGATCGCCAGCGTCTCCACGACCCAATCCGCGCATTTACGTCTATCTGCCATGCCGCACCGCGCAACACAACTCATGCGCAGCGTACGCGACGCCGGCGTATGGAATTACCGGTGTCATCACCCGATGCCAGTGAAGGCTCTGTGAAAAAGAAGATGACGCGACGACGCGATTCAATGTCCGCCAATGAGTTACATCGCGTTTCACACCCACCATCGCGTGATGACAAACACTCACATGTAGCTAACAAATCCGATGCATGAATAGTCAAATGTGTGACGCTTCTCGCGTTAGAACAATTTCTGCTGTCAAAGTCTTGACGTTCTCAAAACCCTGCGTTAACACTGAGTTCTCATTTTGCAAGTGTTCAGTTCGGAAGTAACCGCAAGGATGGCGAGTTCTCTGTTCGTCGATCGCGCCGAGCGCGCGCCATCCGGCACAACGCAGTAAATCAAGCGAAAAACGCCCTCAGGGGACGTTGGGCCATGCGGCCTGGCGTTGGCGTCGCTTTGCCTAAAACCAGCCAACCAGGAGTCGCATCGATGAATCGGATTTATCGCAAGGTCTGGAACAAAGCACTGGGGCAGATGGTCGTTGCCTCTGAGTTGGCCAGCAGCCAGTCACCTGGCGTGGTCATTGACCAGCGACGATCCGACGGCGCGCGCAGCAGCTCGCTGCTCAGCGCTGCCATTGCGTTGACGCTTGGGGTCGGGTTGGCGGGTGCGGCGCAGGACGTGCGTGCGCAGTCCGTGGAGATCGGCGGCAACGCCAACTGCGTGGTCCTCAACAGCTCGGTGATCGACAGCTGCCTGGTTGATGGCAACGCTACCGCCTCTGGCACGAATTCGGTATCGATCGGCAGCAACAGCACCGCCTCCGCCGCCAACAGCGTGGCACTCGGCGCAGGATCGAAGGCAACCCGCGCGAACTCGGTGTCGGTCGGTGATGCAGGCAAGGAGCGGCAGGTGACCAACGTCGCCGCCGGCACCGCCGCCACTGATGCGGTGAACAAATCGCAGCTGGACAAGGTGGCCGCGACGGCCGAAGGTGCGACGCGCTACTTCAAGGCCGATGGCGAAAACAACAACAGCGATGCAGCCAGCATCGAGGGCGAAGGTGCCTTGGCCGCCGGTGCAAGCGCCAGCTCCGATGGCAACGGTGCCATCGCAGTGGGTACACGCAGCCAGGCATTGTCCAATTCCACCACCGCTGTCGGTACCGACGCCATTGCGGCGGGACTGGGCGGTAGCGCCTTCGGCCACACCAGCCTCGCGCTGGGTGATGCCAGCACCGCTGTCGGTCAGCACGCCGTGGCGATCGGTCTCGGCGACGTTGCGCTCGGTGCATCCTCGTTCGCCGCCAGCGAAAACGGCGCGGCCACCGCGATTGGCGGTCTTGCCGAAGCCAGCGCCGATGGCGCCACCGCGGTCGGCGGCGGCGCACTCGCCATCGGTGCAGGCAGCACCTCGCTGGGTCGCGGCGCCGGCAGCGGCGGCGAAGCGTCGATTGCGGTCGGTGCGTTCAGCACTGCCGTGGCCGATTTCAGCGCTGCACTGGGTTCCAACTCCGCCGCAGTTGCGGTCGGCAGCGTTGCGCTGGGCGCAGGCTCCTTCGCCGATCGCGTCGATACCGTATCGGTCGGCAACAACAACGGCCTGCAGCGCCAGATCACCCACGTTGCTGACGGCACTGAAGCCAACGACGCGGTCAACAAGTCGCAGCTGGATGCCGTTGGCGCAGTAGCCGACAACACCGCGAAATACTTCCAGGCCACCGGCAGCGCAGACAGCGATGCCGGTGCGCTGGCGGATGGCGACAACGCCACTGCCATCGGTGAAGCCAGCACCGCACTCGGCAATGGCACCACGGCACTGGGCAGTGGCGCGGTTGCGGTGGCGCAGAATGCCACTGCGGTCGGCAACAACGCGTTGGCCAGTGGCCAGAACAGTGCGGCCTTCGGCCACAACGCGCAGGCTGCAGGCCCGGGCAGCGTTGCCGTGGGCGGTGCTGCGGTGGATGAAAACGGCGACCCGCTGATCACCAGCGGCGGCGTGCCGGTCGATACCGGTGCCACCAGCGCCGGCGTGGGCGGCACCGCGGTCGGTGCAAGTGCGGAAGCCTCCGGCTTTGCGGCATCGTCGTATGGCGTCGGTGCGTATGCTGCCGGTGCGCAGGCCTCGGCCTTCGGTGCCGTGGCCAACGCCACCGGTGACTACTCCACCGCGGTGGGCACACAGACCGCCGCCACCGGCACCAGCAGCACTGCAGTCGGCGGTCCGGTGGATCTGATTCCGGGGTTGGGTTTCTTCGTGCAGACCCAGGCCACTGGCGAAGCGGCAACGGCCGTGGGTGCCGGTGCAATTGCCAGCGGCGATTACGCCGTGGCCAACGGCACCTTGAGCGAAGCCTCGGGCGTTGAAGCCACCGCGCTGGGTTACTTCGCCTATGCCCCCGGTGACGGCGCGTCCGCGCTGGGTGCGGAGAGCTGGGCCAGTGGCGACCTCAGCACGGCGGTTGGTTTCTACAGCACCGCGCGTGGGGCCAACAGTGTGGCGCTGGGCGCGAACTCCACCGCCGTGCGCGACAACACCGTGTCGGTGGGCGATGTCGGCAGCGAACGCCAGATCACGAACGTGGCGGCCGGCACCGAAGCCACCGACGCGGTGAACAAGGCGCAGCTGGATGCGGTGGCCGATACCGCCGACACCACGGCACTCCGCTTCAAGGCCAATGCATCGACCGACAGCGACGTCGGTGCGTTCGCCGATGGTGATGGCGCGCTGGCCGCTGGTGAAGCAAGCAATGCGCTCGGCGCAGGGGCTGCGGCGGTCGGCAACGGCGCGACCGCCGCCGGCGACAGCACCGTAGCCGTGGGTCAGAACGCGACCGCAAACGGCAATGCCAGCGTGGCCATCGGTGGCCAGGGCCAGGCCTATGACCAGTACAACCAGCCGATCGTTGACGGCGACGGCAACGCCGTGCTGATCGGCACTACGGCCGCGCAGGATGCGGTGGCGGTGGGGGCAGGGGCACAGGCGACCGGCGCACTCAGCAACGCTTTCGGCAGCGGCGCACAGGCCACCGGCGACAACAGCCTGGCGCAGGGTTACAAGGCACGCGCTACTGGCGATTACAGCATCGCGCAGGGCGACAATGCCTGGGCCAGCGGTGTTGAAAGCACCGCCACCGGCGCCTATGCCTGGGCGACTGCTGAAAGCGCCACGGCGTTCGGTGCCAGTGCGTGGGCGACTGAAGCCAACGCTACGGCGCTGGGTTACGCCGCGTGGGCGGACGGTGCCGGTGCCACCTCGGTTGGCTACAACAGCTGGGCACGCGGCACCAGTTCCACGGCGGTCGGCCGGGGCGCTTTCGCCTACGCCAACAACAGTGTGGCGCTGGGGTTCCAGGCCCTGGGCAACAACATCAACAGCATCGCCATCGGCACCAATGTGGTGGCCGGCGGCGAAAGTGCCATCGGCATCGGTGCCGGCAGCAATGCAAGCGCGTCCAACGCGGTCGCACTGGGTGCCGGCTCCACCGCGGATCGCGCGTACACGGTCTCGGTGGGCAACGATGACCAGCAGCGCCAGATCACCCAGGTCGCCGCCGGTACCGAAGGCACCGATGCGGTCAACGTGGATCAGCTGACGGCCGCCACCGACAAGTTCCAGGCCACCGGCGGAGGCGTGGCCGTGGCAGGTGGCGAAGACAGCGTGGCGGCCGGTTCCAATGCGGCCACCGACGGCGACTACGCCACCGCTGTGGGTTCGAGCAGCTTCGCCAGCGGTACTGGCGCATCAGCGGTGGGCAGTGGTGCGTTCGCACTGGATGCCGGTGCCACCGCGGTCGGCCTGAATGCACTGGCGAGCGCCGCCAATGCGTCGGCGGTCGGTGCCAACGCACAGGCCACCGGCGAGTACGCCACCGCCAACGGTGCGGAAAGCCTGGCATCGGGTGAGCAGAGCACCGCCGTCGGCGCGGCCAGCGTCGCATCGGGCGCGGGCAGCCTGGCGGGCGGCACGCTGTCGGAAGCCTCCGGCGAAGAAGCCGTCGCGCTCGGTTACTACACTGAAGCCAGTGGCCGCGGTGCGACCGCGGTCGGCAGCGAAAGCGTGGCCTCGGGTACGCTTTCGGCCAGCTACGGCTTCAACGCACAGGCCGCCGGCAACTACAGCACTGCCATTGGCGGCTACGCGGTCGCGTCCGCGTTCAACGCCACGGCACTGGGTAACTTCGCCGAAGCGAGCGGTTCCAACAGTGTCGCGCTGGGCGGTGACGCCGTGGCTTCGGGTGCGTACAGCACGGCCACCGGCCAGAACGCGCTGGCCAGCGGCACCAACAGCGTGGCCGTGGGTGGTGCGCTGTTCGGCCTGCTGCCGACCGAAGCATCGGGCAACTACTCCACCGCCGTCGGCGGTGGTGCGTGGTCGCCGGGACTGAACAGCACTGCGCTGGGCAATGCCGCTACGTCCGAAGGCGTGAACAGCGTGGCGCTGGGTGCTGATTCGATTGCGGATCGCGACGACACGGTGTCGGTCGGCAGCGCCGGCGGCGAACGCCAGATTGCCAACGTCGCCGCCGGTACCGAAGGCACCGACGCGGTCAACCTCAACCAGCTCAATGAAGTGGCCGATGCTGCGGCCGCCACCAGCAAGTACTTCCAGGCCAGCGGCAGCGATGCCAGCGACGCCGGTGCCTATGTGGATGGCGACAACGCCTTGGCCGCTGGCGAAGCGGCCAGCGCGATCGGCAATGGCACTACGGCACTCGGTAGCGGCGCGAATGCGCTGGCGACCAATGCCACCGCCGTCGGCACCGATGCACTCGCCGCAGGCGAAGATGCGTCGGCACTGGGCACCAATGCACAGGCGACCGGCGAAGACAGCGTCGCGGTTGGCAGCGGTGCGACCGCTTCGGAGATCGGAGCCAGCGCCACCGGTGCCGGCGCGGCCGCCAGTGGTGCGTACAGCACCGCCAACGGCAGTGAATCCGTCGCCTCCGGCCAGCAGGCCATTGCCAGCGGCTTCCGCAGCACGGCCTCCGAAGCCGGCGCGTCGGCCTTCGGCAGCTACAGCGAAGCCACCGGCGAACTGTCCACGGCCCTGGGCTACGGTTCGGTTGCATCGAACGTCTACAGCACTGCTGTCGGCGCAGCGGCGACGGCCACCGGTGCGAGCGCGGTCGCAGTGGGCGAATTCAGCGAAGCCACCGGCGATGAAAGCGTCGCCATCGGCGGCAGCACCTTCTTCGGCTTCATCCCAGCGCGTGCCTCGGGTACCGGGGCGTCGGCGTTCGGTGCCGGTGCCTGGGCCACGGATGACTACACCACCGCACTCGGCTGGAACTCGTGGGCCGATGCCGTGGGTGCGACTGCCGTCGGCGAAAGCGCTACCGCCAACGGCCTCAACAGCGTCGCACTGGGTGCCGGTTCGCGTGCGGACCGTGACAACAGTGTCTCGGTCGGCACCGCCACCGCGCAGCGGCAGATCACCAACGTCGCCGCTGGTACCGAGGGCACCGACGCGGTGAATCTGGATCAGCTCAACGCCGTTGCGGATGTGGCCGAGAACACCAGCAAGTACTTCCAGGCCAGCGGCAGTGACGCCAGCGACGCTGGTGCGTACGTGGACGGTGATAACGCCTTGGCGGCCGGTGAAGGGGCCAATGCCATCGGCGATGGCACCAGCGCACTTGGCAGCGGTGCCAACGCACTTGCCAGCAACGCCACGGCGGTCGGCACCGATGCGCTCGCCTCCGGCGAAGGTGCATCCGCGCTGGGCACCAACGCACAGGCCACCGGCGAAGACAGCGTTGCGGTTGGCAGCGGCGCGGTTGCTTCGGAAATCGGAGCCAGCGCAACAGGTGCCGGTGCCGCCGCCAGCGGTGCGTACAGCACCGCCGACGGCAGTGAGTCGGTTGCATCGGGCCAGCAGGCGATTGCCAGCGGTTTCCGCAGCACCGCCTCCGAAGCCGGCGCTTCGGCGTTCGGCAGCTACAGTGAAGCCACCGGTGAACTGTCCACCGCACTCGGCTATGGTTCAGTCGCCTCCAACGTCTACAGCACCGCTGTTGGCGCAGCGGCCACCGCCACCGGTGCAAGCTCGGTCGCGGTCGGTGAGTTCAGCGAAGCCACCGGTGACGAAAGCGTCGCCATCGGCGGCAGCACGTTCTTCGGCTTCATCCCGGCGCGTGCCTCGGGTACCGGTGCGTCGGCGTTCGGTGCCGGTGCATGGGCCACCGATGACTACACCACGGCATTGGGCTGGAACTCGTGGGCCGATGCCGTGGGTGCCACCGCCGTCGGCGAAAGCGCCACCGCCAACGGCCTCAACAGCGTCGCACTGGGTGCCGGTTCGCGTGCGGACCGTGACAACAGCGTTTCGGTCGGCACCGTCACTTCGCAGCGCCAGATCACCAACGTCGCCGCCGGTACCGAAGGCACGGATGCGGTGAACCTGGATCAGCTCAACGAGGTCGCGGACGTCGCCGAGAACACCAGCCGGTACTTCCAGGCCAGCGGCAGCGGCGACGGCAATGACGTCGGCAGCTATGTCGACGGTGCCTACGCCACCGCCGCCGGCGAAGCGTCGAATGCCTTCGGCACCGGTGCGTCGGCCTACGGTAGTGGCTCGCTGGCCAGCGGCCGCAACGCGTCGGCGTCGGGCTACAACGCTTCGGCGACCGCTGATTCGGCCACCGCGATCGGCGGCGCGCTGTACTACGAAGATGCCAACGGCAACGTGCTGCTGGATCGCGCCACCAGCGCCAGCGGTACCGGTGCCACGGCGCTGGGTGCAGGCGCACAGGCCGAGGGCGTGTTCAGCACTGCCAGCGGTGCCAACGCCACGTCGTCCGGTCTGCAGTCCTCGGCCGTCGGTTACAGCGCCGAAGCCGGCAGCGACTACAGCACCGCGGTCGGCGCGTTCAGCGCCGCCACCGGCGTACGTACCACCGCACTGGGCTACGGTGCCGAAGCCAGTGGCGATTACGCTTCGGCGTTCGGTTGGGGCAGCACCGCGTCGGGTGCCTACGGTATCGCGGTCGGCCACAGTGCACAGGCCAGCGGAGCCAACAGCTTCGCCGGTGGTGCCAGCGCCTGGGCCACGGCGGCGCAGACCACGGCAGTCGGCCAGCTGGCCTGGGCGACCTCGGCCGGCTCCACCGCCATCGGCCAGGACAGCTACGCCTACAGCGGCATCAACGCCACCGCGCTGGGCAAGAGCGCCTGGGCCAACGGCACCGGCAGCGTTGCTCTGGGTGCGGGTTCGCGTGCCACCGAAGCCAACGTGGTCTCGGTCGGTGGCGGCAACGGCACCACCGGTCCGGCCACGCGCCGCATCACCAACGTCGGCGCGGCAACCAACGCTACCGACGCGGTGAACAAGGCGCAGCTGGACAGTGTGGCGGCGACCGCCGATGCGGCAACCCGCTACTTCAAGGCCAGCGGCAGCGGCGTCGCCACCGCCAGTGGCACCGATGCGCTCGCCGCCGGCTCTGCGGCCACCGCGAGCGGCAATCGGAGCACCGCGCTGGGTACGACCAGCACGGCTTCGGCTACCGGAGCGACGGCAGTGGGCGCAGATGCCTCCGCGCGCGGTGACAACAGCACCGTGGTCGGCCGCTTGGCCTCCACGAATGCGACCAACGCCGTCGCAGTGGGTAACGGGGCCTTTGTCAGCAACGGGGCCAACAGCGTGGCGATCGGCTCGGCATCCGGTGTCTCCGGTGCGAACTCAGTGGCGCTCGGCTCGGGCTCCCGTGCCGTGGAAGCGAACG
Organism: Stenotrophomonas sp.; assembly: GCF_032103445.1. Classification (GTDB taxonomy): domain Bacteria; phylum Pseudomonadota; class Gammaproteobacteria; order Xanthomonadales; family Xanthomonadaceae; genus Stenotrophomonas. The sequence continues at coordinate 628 of NZ_DAMDFR010000014.1, read as the reverse complement.
TGGTCTCGGTCGGTGGCGGCAACGGCACCGACGGTCCGACTACGCGACGCATCGTCAACGTGGCAGCCGGCCGCATTGCTGCTGGCAGCACCGATGCCGTCACCGGCGGGCAGCTCAACACCACCAACCAGCGCGTGACCTCGGTGGAAACCCGCGTGGGTGACATCGACGATCGCATCGGCTCAGTGGAAACCAGCACCGCCAACGCACTGAGCTATGACGACAGCAGCCGTGACACGGTCACGCTGTCGGGTCTGCAGGGCACCACCCTCGACAACGTCGCGGCCGGCTCGGTCGCCAGTGGCAGCCGCCAGGCCGTCAATGGTGGCCAGCTGTTCCAGGCGTTGACCGATACCGCCAGCTTCCTGGGTGGCGGTGCCAGCGTGGGCATGCAGGGTGTGTTCGTGGCCCCCAACTACGTGATCCAGGGCAGCAGCTACAGCAATGTGGGTGATGCGCTGGGCGCGCTGGATGCCAAGGTCACCGAGATCGACCAGCGCACCGCAGGTACGAGCAGCAATGCACGCGCCCGCAGTGCGTCGGTGTCCAGCGCCAGCATCGCGGCGGCTCCGGAGGCTGCAGTGGCCGCCGCGCCGGCAGCCGCTGACGTGGCCGCACCGGCGGCGGT
>NZ_DAMDFR010000013.1:0-89471 GCF_032103445.1 Stenotrophomonas sp. | reverse complement strand
GGCATTGGCGGCCTAGTTCCACTTTTGGCGACAGCTAGAAGTGGGGGGATTACCATCGGAACTGACACACCTTCGTCCTTCAGGCCCTGCTGGACCGAGAGCATCAGCTCTCGTCCTTTCCCAGCAGGGACGCCAGCTTTTTTCGGGCGCGTATCTCCAGCATGGCCTCGCCATAGGCCTCCTGCAGGTCCTTGAGCTGGCGCTCGTATTGCTCGCGCACGTCCTCTGGCTTAGCCAGCAGGGCGTTCTCCATGCCGCGCTTGCCGTCCTCAACCCAGCTTTCGATCTCCGCCGGGGTCAGGTCGAACTGCCGGCTGGCGGCAGCCACGGTGGTCTTGCCCTGGATGATCTCAAGGACCAGCGCCGACTTGCGCCGGGCGGTCCAGCGCTTGATCTCTTCCTCCATCATTTCGCTCATCGGCGTCTCCTTGGGGAAAATTAACACCTGAGCAGGAATTCAGTGGGTCATTACACTCTTGGGCAACTCGCAGGCCCGTATCGGTCGCTTCATAAGGTGAACCGAACAGCGGCACTTCGATCCACCAGGGCTCTTGCTCAGGATGGAAATACGCACGGTAGTCGTCCAGCAGCAGTGCCTGACCCAGCGTTGGAGCCACATAAGTCAGATCCTTCGTAGTTCCTTCCCACTGTGTGTAGGCCAACTCGCTGAACCAGGCAGGTGCCTGTCCCTCGAGCACCAGGAATGTCGCTATGCGGCGAAAAAGGCCCTCCTCGACCGTCGTGAACATCACCAGTTGATCAAACTGTCCCTGTACGTGCTCGAGGAACGAATACAACCCAGGGCGAGGGATCTGACTCACCGCGTTGGAGATCAAGGTCCCCTCCAGATCCAAGGCAAGAATGGTCGGTCTCATGGGCGTGTCCTCCGTATGACCCTCTCGCAATAACCGGGCCCGGTCGCCCAGGGTGAGACACGATGGCCCCGTTTTGCCAATAGGCTACCCACTTATCCCTCCCGGGGGTTCTTCTCTCCAACATGCCCCGACCCACCTCATCACTTTCCAAGTCCATTTTCCGACTATTCGCTTTATCGCCTCCGACGGCTTTCCCTTCCACGCTTCTGCCGCCTTCGGACTGGTCCCTTGGCAGTCACTTCCTCTGTGTCAGCATTCACCAGGTTCTTGCTATGCCAAGTACTCAACGCCATGTCGCCGGCAAAGAATCGAGAAACTGAGCGAATCATTGGCGAAAAGGAGATTAATGGGTCGTTCAATAGCGCCTGCCAATATCTGGCGACAGCGAGCGCAGAGAGTCCTGAGGCCAAGATGCTCGCCGTAAACCAACTTTCACTTACTCTGTCGAGCGACGGATCATCGTGGGCTACCAAGAACGCGGTGAGCACCAAGGCCGCCGATTGTAGAAGCATGATGAATATTGTAGGGGCGAACTTCGCGCGGCGACGTGCCGCCGCAACAAGAGACGCTACTGAGGCATATAGAACTAGAGACGCGCCAACAAACAATGTCAACACTCTATCAAGCCCGCTCGATGTCACGCACGCAATGAAAACGGCGAGGGCTACCAGTAGCGCAACAATGAGAGTCCATCGCGAAAAGACCACACGACTTCGGGCGCGCGTGTTCGACATGGCCGGCATCTGATCCACAATCGCGGCACTGACCCAAGCCATGGTCAAGCTGGACGCAGTTACCGTGGCCGGGATCCACATCATCCACTCGTGTGGTTTGGGCGCATACGGCTGCATTGCCAAGATTCCCCAAAGCGAGGCTGCAACGAACACTGCAGCCGGCACGCCGGCAAGCCAACCACTTTTCATGACTGACCTCGATCAACTTCCACCAACCAGGCACGGCCGGTATCAACGCAGAAGCCATTTCGTTCAGTCATAGCCTCCAGAGCCCTCCATCACTGCTGCGCGCATCTCCATCGAGGTCTGAATAGAAAGCCTGTATCCAAACCGCGGAAGTGTGTGGATCAATTTGTCCTTGAATGGCCCGTCCACGGTCTTGCGAAGGCTAGACATCTGTGAGCGCAATAAGTCATGGTCAGGTGTCTGATGACCCCACACCGCGCGTTCGAGATGCTCCCTGGGAACGGCTCCAGGGCTCTCGCGCATCAGGACTTCTAGAAGCTTCCAAGACGCAGGATAGAGGTGAAGGCGGTTTCCCGCGCGGAATGCCTCGAGAGTGGCCAAGTCCATAGTCAAGTCGCCAACGGAAAGGCGGCGCATCCCGACTCTGCCTAGAGAACGGGCCACTAGTGCTTCTAGGCGAACCTCAAGCTCCAGTGGATCGAACGGCTTTGTGACAAAGTCGTCAGTGCCTGTCCGAAAGGCCTCCACTTTGCTGGCGATATCTGCCATGGACGCAAGCATCAGCACTGGAACGGAAGAGTTGTGTTCACGTCGCAGTCTGCGTACCACATCCAACCCGCTCATCCGCGGAAGGTCCCAGTCGACAATTATCGCGTCATAGCTGTTTGACACAGCAAGATGTAAGCCTGTGATCCCATTCAGGGCAACGTCCACGGTGTGATGCTTGGCTTCCAATTCGTCAAGAAGCGTGCGAACGAGATATCGATCGCTGTCAATTAGCAGGATGTCCACGATCAGGGTGCCCGGAATCTGAGCAGCCGCAGCGCATTGATGACGACCAGAAGGGTAGTTCCTTCATGGACTGCAACCGCAGGGCCGATACCTAAGCCCAGAACCGTAGCAGGTACCAGCAAAGCGACCACGCCAAGGCTAACGTACAGATTCTGACGAATGACCTTCTTAGTGCGCCGGCTGAGGGCTACCGAGAAGGCCACCTGCCGCAGATCCTCCGACATGAGTGCAACGTCCGCAGTCTCCAAGGCGACGTCCGAGGACGCCCCGCCCATTGCGACACCTACGTTGGCGCTTGCCATGGCGGGTGCGTCATTGACACCATCGCCAACCATCGCGATCCTTTGGCTAGCCTTGATCTCACGTATCGCGGAAACCTTGTCGTCTGGCATGAGGTTGCCCCACGCTTCATCGACGCCGACGTCGCTGCCTACAGATTGCGCGACCAACTGGTGATCACCAGAGATCATGATCATCCTGGTCACGCCTAGTCCACGCAAACTGGCCAGCGCATCGCGTGCCTCGGACCGCGGTGTGTCCATCAAGCCGATGACGCCAAGATCCCTATCGCCCAGTCTCACCGCCATTGTCGTTCGGCCGCGACTGCGCAGCGCTTCGATACCTTCTTTGGTGGACGAGCCTAGAGCCGGAACCCCGTCAGCCCCAAACATTTCAGCCTTCCCGATCCAGGCAGGCTGGCCATCAACCTCCGCTCGTACTCCTCGTCCGGCGAGATTCTCAAATCCACTGGCTACCACTGCGACCTGGCCGGAAAGACGCGTCTTACCGTCTGCAACGATGGCGGCCGCCAATGGGTGGTCACTGAGCGCTTCCACGGCGACGCTGATCTCTAACAACTCCTTCTCGGTTACGCCCTCCGCCACGACAATGTCGGTCACGCGGGGCTTGCCCTCGGTCAGGGTCCCGGTCTTGTCAAAGGCAATTGCCGTGACCATGCCGAGCTCCTCCAGCGGGGCACCGCCCTTGATCAGGACTCCACTACGCGCGGCGCGGGCAATGCCGGCTAGAACAGCACTTGGGGTGGCAATGGCCAATGCGCACGGACTGGCTGCAACCAGCACGGCCATGGACCGGTAAAAGCTGTCACGGAACGGCTCGTCAATCACCACCCAGGAGAACAGCAGAATGCCAGAGAGGGTGAGAACACAGGGAACGAAGATGCGCTCAAACTTGTCCGTAAGACGTTGAGTGGGTGATTTTCGTGTCTCGGCCTCGCTGACCATCTTGACCACGCGTGCAAGCGCGGATTCCGTAGAGCGCCGGCTAACCTCCACCTCCAACGCTCCGGAGCCGTTGATGGTGCCTGCAAACACTCTAGACGCCATGTCAACTGCATCGGGACGACGCCTCGCTTCTTCGGCGTCAGGCACTGGATGTTTGTCCACCGGAATGCTCTCACCTGTCACCGGTGCCTGGTTGACGTTGCTGGATCCCTTGACCACGAAGCCATCGGCGGGCAACCGATCATTCGCTCTCACCAGAACGACGTCGCCGGGCTCCAGCGCCGAAACTGGCACCTCCACCGGCCCGCCTTGCTTAACCACCAGGGCAGTCTCGGGTGCCAGCTTGGCGAGGGCCTCGATGGCGCGCTTGGCCCGACCCATAGCGTAGTTTTCCAACGAATGACCCAGGCTGAAGAGGAACAACAGCAATGCGCCCTCAGCCCAGGCTCCGAGGGTGGCGGCCCCTGCTGCCGCAACCAGCATGAGCGTATCGATCTCGAAGCGCTTCTTTCGAATGTTTTCAATTGCTTCGCCCAGGGTGAACCATCCACCGAATACGTAGGCAAGCATGTAGAACGCCGTGGGCAACCATGCGATACCGAACGCACCCGACTTCTCAGTGATGAAGCCGGTCACGAGGAGCAGCCCGCAGACTATGGCGAACAGCAGCTCGGCATTGACTCCAAACAGGCCGCCATGGGAATGGGCATCCCCCTGATTCGGGGATGCGCCAGCTTCTGTTGCTTGGCTCATCTCTATTCTCCGATTTTGATCTGATCATTCAAGGCTCGGGCGCAACAAATTCTGCGCCCGAGCGCGGTGTCAGCTAATCAGTGATCTTCGTCCTTTCCTACTGCGGCGGTGCTTGGCTTGGCTATGCGGCCAGCAAAGGTGGGAAGCACCAGCAACGTGAGGATGGTCGCGGTGAGCAAGCCACCGATAACGACGGTAGCGAGCGGCTTCTGGACTTCTGCACCCGAACCGCTGGCGATCGCCATGGGGATGAAGCCGACAATGGCCACCAGCGCAGTGGTGAGCACGGCGCGGATACGACTCGCTGCGCCATTGAGGGACGCCACCAACGGCGCATCGCCTGCATCAAGCCGCTCCCGGATGGCTTGCATCAGCACCAGGCCGTTCAGCGTGGCGACGCCGGACACCGCAATGAACCCCACCGCTGCGGACACCGAGAACGGCATGCCCCTCAGCAGCAAAGCCAGGATGCCACCCACCAGCGCCAGCGGTACGCAGCTGAACACAAGAATGGCTTCTTTGGCGCTGCGCAGCGCCATGAACAGCAGAGCACCAATCAACAGGAACACGACAGGAACCACTGCCGCCAGTCGCTTCTCTGCCCGCTGCAGGTTCTCGAACTGCCCGCCCCAGGTGAGATATGAACCTGCAGGAAGCTTCACGTCCGCTACCGCCGTCTGCGCTTCGCCAACAAACCCACCCAGGTCACGCCCACGGACGTTGGCTTGCACCACGACTCGACGGCTGCCGTTGTTTCGACTGATCTGATTTGGTCCTTCGCTTATGGTGATCCGGGCGACGGACGAAAGCGGTATCACCGCACCGGAGGGTGTGGCAATGGGCAACGAGCTAAGCTGGTCCGGATCATTGCGTGCCGCGTCATCCAGACGTACCACCACGTCAAAGCGGCGATCACCCTCGAAGATCTTTCCCGCAGCAGTGCCGCCGATGCCAGTCGACAGAGCATCGCTAACGTCCGCTGCAGTCAACCCGTACTGCGCGGCTGCCAGATGGTCGATCTTGACGTTCAGGGTTGGCAGGCCGGAGATCTGCTCGACCCGTACGTCCGCCGAGCCTTGGACGCCACGCAGCTTGAGCGCCACCTGGTCTGCGACCTTCTGCAACTCACCGAAGTCATCACCGTAGATCATTACGGCAAGATCGGTACGCACACCGGAGATGAGCTCATTGAAGCGCAGTTCAATGGGTTGACTGAACTCGAAACTGTTGCCGAGCTGCTTCGAGGCCACGGACTCGAACCGCCCCACCAGCTCATCCTTGGAAAGCTTCGGATCCGGCCATGCGCTTCTGGGCTTCAGCACAATCACGCTGTCGGAAATGTTGGTGGGCATCGGGTCGATGGCCGCCTCCGCGGTACCAGTCCGGGAGAACACCGTCTCCACTTCCGGCTCCTTGGCAATGGCCTTCTCTAGTGCCAACTGCATGGCCAGGGACTGCTCCAACGAGGTGGAGGGAACCCGCAGCGCCTGCATGGCCAAGTTGCCCTCATCCAGCGTGGGCATGAACTCGCGCCCCAGCATCATGAACGAGGTCACACCTACCGCTAGTGTCAGTACCGCGCCTCCGAGCACCACGCGCGGCACGCCGACAGCACGCTCGATCACAGGCTCGATTCGGGTGCGCAGCACCTTGATTAGCTTGGTCTCGTGCTCGCCGTGATGGAGCTCTTCGCCGGGCTTCATCTTCGGCTCGCGCACCCACAGGGCGGTCAAGGCCGGCACTAGGGTAAAGGAGAAGATGAAGGCACCCAAGAGCGCCAGCATGAAGGTGGCCGCCATCGGCTGGAAGGTTTTTCCTTCGACGCCTTCGAGGGTCATGATCGGCAGGAAGACCAACAGAATGATCAACTGACCAAAAGCCGCCGGTCGCGCCATCTTCTTGGCCGATTCCGTGGCTATCTTCATCCGTTCCATGGCCGTCAGCGGCCTGCCCAGTTCGGCGCGGCGCTGCCCCAGCATCAGAAGCGTGGATTCAATGACAATCACTGCGCCATCCACGAGGATACCGAAGTCCAACGCACCCAGGCTCATCAGGTTGCCGCTGATCCCGAACCGGTTCATGCCGATCACGGCAAACAGGAACGACAGCGGAATGACGAGCGCCGTAATAGTCGCCGCGCGCAGGTTGCCCAGCAGCAGGAACAGCACCACCACGACCAGCAGCGCACCTTCGGTCAGGTTCTTGGCAACGGTCTTGATGGTCGAATTGACGAGCTGGCTACGGTCGAGCACTGGCACCGCAAAGATGTTGGGCGGAAGCGACTTGTTCACCTCGACCAATCGGTCCGCTGCGGACTGTGCCACCGTGCGGCTGTTGCCGCCGGCGATCATCAGCGCCGTGCCCAGCACTGCCTCATGTCCGTTGCGGCTTGCGGCACCCAGTCGCGGTGCGCGGCTGAGTTCGACGTCGGCAACGTCGGCGACGCGGATCACCACGCCGTCCTTGGTCGCCACGGGTGACTGCGCCAGGTCGCTGGTGGTCAACGCCAGGCCATCGGCGCGGACCACGAGGCCTTCGCCTGCACGCTGGACGAAGCCTGCACCAGCCTGCACGTTCGACCGCTCCAGTGCCTGGACGAGGTCGTTCAACCCCAATCCGTAAGCCGCCAGGCGTGCGCTGTCCGGATGGACCCCGTACTCCTTCACGTAGCCGCCCACGGTATCCACGCCGGCAAGGCCGGGGCTGGAACGCATCTGCGGGGCGATGATCCAGTCCTGCACGGTACGCAGGTAGGTGGCACGCTCTTCGGCGGTAGTGAGCCTGTTACCCTCCGGCGTGAGGTAGACCTCGCCCTCCTGCCAGCCTGCCTGCCCCTTGGGTGCCAGGTTCTTCGGATCGTAGTCGGTGAAGTCCACCGTCCACATGAGAACCTCACCCAAGCCGGTGGTCACCGGTGACAGGACCGGGGACACACCTTCGGGCAGGCTGTCCGCCGCTTCGCGCATGCGTTCGGCCACCTGCTGGCGCGCGAAGTAGATGTCGGTCTGGTCGGTGAAGATCGCCGTGACCTGCGAGAAACCGTTGCGCGACAGCGAGCGGGTGGTGTTCAGCCCCGGGATGCCGGCCAACGCGGTCTCAAGCGGGTACGTCACCTGCCGCTCGATCTGCTCAGGCGTGAGCGCCGGCGCGATCGAGTTGATCTGCACCTGTCTGTTGGTGATGTCCGGTACCGCGTCAATGGGCAGTTTGCTCAGCTGGAACAAACCCCAGCTGGCCACCATCGCGGCGAGGAACACCACCAACCAGCGGAAACGGACCGCTGATTCAATGATGATAGTGAACATATATGGATTCCTTAGTGGCCGTGCTCGGCTTCACCCTTGGCCAGTTCGGCCTTGAGCAGGAAGGCATTGGTACCGACGATGCGCTCGGTGCCATTGAGGCCGTTGACGATTTCGACGCTGCCGCCGGCACGACGCCCGACCATGACCTGGGTAGCCTTAAAGCCTTCTGGGGTTTCGACGAACACCACGCTGTTGCCGTCCACCGTCTGCACGGCGTCGGCCGGGACGCTCAGCGAATCTGCGTCTCCGTCAGCCACCACGAGCGCCGAAATCGGTGATCCGGCAGGCGGCAACGCCGCCGTCAGGGGCTTGGCGCGGATGACCGTGGTACCACCCTGCTGGCGAATGTCAGCGGCCACGCCAGTGACTTCTGCCTGGAATGCCCCGGTCGGTGCGGTCACTTCCAGCTTCATGCCGGCGGCGACCTGTGAGGCCAATGCGGGAGGTGCGGTAAACACCAGTTCGTTCATGTCCGGGTTCGAGACGTCTGCCACCACGCTGCCCGCCGACACCACTCCACCCGGCGTGACCTGCACGTTGCCGACCACCCCCGAAACCGGGCTGGTAATGCTCACCCGGCCGGAACTGTCGGGCGAGCCGTTGGCTGCGGCTTGGGCACGGGCCGCTGCAGCGGCTGCCTCCGCAGCAATCGAGCGCGCGCGAGACGTCTCCATCTCTTGGCGTGCAACGACACCTTGCTCAACCAGTGCCTTGTCGCGGCCGTACACCAGGCGGGCGACTTCGGCCTCCGCGCCCGCCGAGACGGCCGCCGCGCGGAAGGTGGCGGCGTCGCCGCTGACCACGACAGCAAGTGTCTGGTTGGCCTTGACCTGTGAGCCCGGCGCAACCAGCACTCGCTCCACGCGGCCGGTCACCGTCGCGGCCACCGATGCGCGCGCCCCGATCGAGGGCTCTACGCGTCCGGCAATGCGTGTGGACGCGCCGCCACCACGCCCCACGGCGATTACGCCCACTCCTGATGCCTTGATCTGGTCGGCCGTCAGTTGGACCACACCCTCCGGTGCCTCTTCTTCTGCGTGCGCGCCAGGGGCTTCCCCGGCATGGTCATCGGCGGGCTTGGCACCGTCCTCGCCTTCACCTTCACCCTCCGCATGACCGTGGCCGTCGTCCTTGGCCGACGCGTCCTTCTCTGTGGTGGGGGATTCACTAGAACCTTGGCAGGCGGTCAAGCCACCAGCAAGGACCAGGGCAGACAGCAGCAGCGCGCCGACGAGAATTGGATTACGAGGCTTGTTCATTTCTGCTCCAGAAAGGGGGCGCGTCCTTCAAGACGGGCAAGTTCAATTTCGGCGGCCACGCGCGCGAGCCTTGCGTCAACGGCGGAGGCCCGCGCGGCGATCAACGTCGAACGCGTGCTGCGCAGTTCCAATTGGGATATCCGGCCGGCTTCAAAGCCGATGCGAGCAAGGCGGTAGGCCTCTTCACCGGCCGTGACGCTTTCGTCAGCGGCACGCGTTCGGCTGTTGGATGCCTTCAATGACGCAATCGCGGAAAGCCGATTTGCTTCACTCTCGCGCTTCTGCTGTTCAAGACGAGCATCAGCGGCTCGCTGCTCGGCGTATGCCGCACGAATGCCGCCGCTGTTCCGGTCGAAGAGTGGGATTGAGAGACTCACGCCGATGTTGTACGCACGCTCGCCTGCCTGGCGGAAGTTTGTCTGCGCCACGGTTGCGCTCAGGTCGGGAAGCGCGCGCTTGCGCTCCACGTCCACGAGCCTGCCCGCCGTCGCCGCTTCTGCCTCTGCGATCCGGACCGCCAATGCCGCACGAGCGTCGCCGGTAGGCATGGGCGGGGCGCGATCCAGGAGGCTTTCACTTATTGCGTCAACCGACGCATCCAGCTGTGCTGCACCGGCCAACCGAGCAAGGGCCGCGTCCCGGAACGCCAAGGCTTCATCCAGAGCCGCTTTGGCGTTGGACACTTCACTCTGCGCCTGCACTGCCCGGAGCTGAGGCTCGCGACCTTGCTGGACCATGGCACTCGTGGCGGCGGCATCTTCCTGAATCAGCTGGAGTGCCTCGTTGGCTAAATCATAGCGTCGCAGTGCGCTTTCGGCCTGTGCGTAGGTCGTTGCGAGCAGTGCGGCCACTTCGCTCCGACTCAGCTCGCTACGCAGTCCCGCAGCCTGTGCTTCGCTTTGTGCCGCACGCACACGTGCACCGCGCTGGCCAAACAACTCCAGCGGCTGAGAAAGGGTGATGATCGAATCAGCGTTGCTGGTACCACGGTACGCGCCAGTGCCTTGGGCATTCTCAAGGTCGTAGGAAAGCGTGGGGTTCTTAAGCGCACGGGCCTGTTGAACACGCGCATCGGCGGCTTCGGACAATGCGACGCCTTGAATGGTGCCAGACAACTGATCAAGACGACCCAGCAGGTCGTCATAGGAGGGAGAAGATTGCGCGGCGGCAGGCCAAGCCGGCGCGAGCGCCAGCAGGACAGCCACGAACAACCCGGCCGCACGCAGCGGCCGACGTGTGGAGGTCGACATGTAGAGTTTTCCAGAGATGAAAAGAAACCAGATCCCGCAATGTGCGGGTCAAGCTCTGATCAGCCCTGGGGTGGGCGCGTCAGCCCGTCTAGAACAACCGCATCGCCATTAGCGCCGGCATGAGCGTTCCAAACCGCCGGCAGCGTCAACTGCGGCGGGGTCGCGGCTTCCAAAGGAAGGCTGGCATTGGCATGGTGGCAGTGGCCGTGGCTACATCCGGCCCCCGGGACCTCATGGTCCGACTTCCCATCCAAGTCCCCAGCATCATCCTGCGGGGCACTGGCCGCTGAATGCGGCTCAGCCGAGCACGCCAACGCGTCGGAAATAGGAACGACCACGAACGCCGCCATCAGCAGCATCAGTAGAACGAACCCAATTTTCCGGGAGATATGGCGCATCTTCAAAGGCTATCAACCACTTGAGAGGGGATACAATAACAATCGGCGGCGATACGCCATAAGCTCGGAGCTAGTCACTTCTGGGACAGCTTCCGTGTTCTAGCGCCGCGGGTTAAGCGGTTGTGGCGTGAGACCCATCACATGGCCGCTATGGCGATCCAGGTCACCCCCGCGTTGGTGAGCGTCATGAATACGGCAGCCGAACCCATGTCTTTGGCTCGCCCGGCCAGCTCATGGTACTCAGGCCCGTACCGCTCTATGACCGCCTCAACGGCTGAGTTAAGCAGTTCTGCTGCCAGAACGATCAACAGCGAGCCAATAAGCAGTACGAGCTCAACTGGCGAATCGGCAATCCAGAAGGCTGCCGGAGCTAGCAGCAGCGCCATGACCGCCTCTAGCCGAAATGAGGACTCATGCAGCCAAGCTGCCCTAATTCCAAGAAGAGACCACCGAAGGGCCTTCATAACGCCCAGAGGGCCGCGAGGTTTGTGGCCGTAAATGTCAGCCATGTTCATCTCCCATAACCTCAGCAATCTTTGACGTTCCGGAAGTCTTCGACTGGCCGGATGTGGGCGTCTCGGTCTGTGCACTCGGCTTCTCGCATCTCCCAAACAGGTTTAGACCTTCGTCCCGGACCTCTGTCTGAACCTCCATCAGGCCAAGCACCGAATGAAACAGGTTGTCGTGACTAATCGAGCTGCCGGCTTGCGCCCGTAGACAGGACGGGTCGATTCCGCGTTCGCGCTGAATGCCCTCGGACAACCACACCACCATTGGGACTTTGACCTGAGTTGCCGGGGCGATCGCATAAGGGAGTCCGTGAAGATATAGATTTCCTTCTCCCAGCGATTCGCCATGGTCTGATACGTAGATCATCGCGGTGTCGTGTGAAGTGTCCGCAGCCAGCATGTCAATAGCTTTAGCGAGGAAGTCATCAGTGGCGACAATTGCGTTGTCGTATGCGTTGACGATCTCCTGTCGAGTGCACTTGCCAAGATCAGCACTGCGGCAGTCGGGGGTGAACGTCCTGAACTCTTCGCCGTATCGCTTGAAGTAGGCCGGGCCATGGTTCCCAAGCTGGTGCAGGACTACCACGACATCACCGGGGTTGTCGTCGATGGCGTCATGAAGTCCACTCAACATCACTTCGTCACGGCACGCCTGGTTCGTGCACAACGGATCATCAGGCGGCTCCCTATACGATTCGAATGCAAGATCCGCACAGACGCCTTTGCAGCCGGACTGATTGTCGCGCCAGAGAGTCTTAACGCCCGCCCGCTCCAGCACATGCAGGAGCGACTCGGACCGCTTGATCTTGTCGCGGTCGTAACTGCGCCGCCCATACACGGAAAACATGCAAGGGACAGAGACCTCGGTATTAGACCCGCAGGCGGTCACATCCACGTAATTGACCACATCACGCCTGGCCAACATCGGCGTCGTCTGACGCGCATACCCACTCAGGCCCCAGTTTTGCGCGCGGACAGTCTCGCCTACAACGATCACAAGCAGATGAGGCTTGGAACCAATCGGATGAGGGTCCAATCGGGCATCCTCGGCCACTTTGGACAGCGGTCCGCGTGGTGCGCGCCGATCCTGTTGTATGACGCGGATGCTGGATACGATGTAGTTCTCAGGCGTAATCAAGTACCGCGCGGACTTATTGTTGCGCATCAGCGATGAGAGATCGTCGAACTGCGACATAACTGCGCCACCAGTGATGACCAAGGTAGCGACAACCAGTAGCACCCTCTTCACCAGCAAGCGAAGGACGCTGCTCTCCTTGCGAATTCGAATCCAGACAACTACGAGTAACGGCGGCGCGCTCTTTAAGAGCATCGCGCCTGCAAACCCCCAAGTCATTAGCTCGCCTGCTTCCGCAGTGTCCGTCCTGAAGATGTTACGCACCATGCTCGCATCAAAGAAGATGCCGTAGTTGTCCGAATAGTAGGCGGCGGCGGCGGATGCCGGAATCATCACCAGCAGGATAGGCTTGAGCGTCCAGCGCCACCCGAGCAAGGACAAGAGCAACACATGGAGTCCGGTGATGAACACCAGCGCGGTGCTCAGTACCAGCGCTTGCGCAACTCCTTCGTGGTTCGAGGCTCCAAGAATGAACCGAACGAACGCGTTGTTGAAGACCACCGTGAAGTAGAGAGAAGCGGCGATGATCAGCCATGCCTGACCGACTTCTGGGCGATTGCGCCACCATGAAGCGCTCTTCATTCGAGGCCTCCGGTTAGCTGCGCGGGAGGAACCCGAGGAACAAGAAGACCGGCCCCGAGCGCACTATGCGCACAAGCCATGAACGTGGACATGGATATACCCAGAATATCAAAGGTGCAGCAGCGGGTACCGCGTGCAGGCGGATCCGGAGCAAGAGTGCCTGGTCACCCAGCGACTCCAATGGTCGCAACGCACGATTCGAAGAGCAGCAGACGAGCTGCCAGTCATGCGGGGAGACGCGGCGGTTCATTCGCTCACTAAATGAGCAAAGGAATCGCTGTCAGCCCCTGGGGGGACGGATCAAACCGTCGAGCCTATCCGACGGAAGGTTTCCGGTGGTCACAAGCGCCATTGGCTCATCCGCCACCACAACATCTCTTAGCGTCAAGAGCAAGGGCGGCTGAAGCGCGCCACCATGATGACAGTGTCCGTGTGCCGAAAGCTGATCCTTCTTCTGATCAGACGGCTTCGGCACTTCCTGCGAGGAGCCCTCTTCCATCTGGTTGCTGCATGTTATGGCTTCGACCGTCGGCACCACAAGGCACACCGCAAGAAGCAGTGCAGCCAAGAACCGAATGATAGAAGCAAAACGTCGATGCATTAGCTAAATGATCAGCTGTAGGCGGGAGACGGACCCCGACGGCCGTCCGTGCGTGCGCATTGTCTACGATAAGAAATAAAAAAACACCACGGTCTTTGGCTCTTGTCGTTCAGCTATCCTTCCACCCTCACTTGTTTATGACATTTTTCGCACACCCGGTCTTGTCTGGCCGCCCTGAACGAATGGTTACGTACGCCCGAGTTCAACATTCTTACGACAACTTTCTTACTTTTATTTTTTTTGTCGGTCAGACCGAAACTATCCTCCAACGGGCAGAGGAGATCAGACTTCACGGCGGCTGCCGTTGATATCGCCCCTAATGGCTAGATCGGTGCAGCCCGTACACCGTGCAGGACATTGAGTACGGCCTTCGTGGCCACTCCCACTCAAGCGGGGTTTGCTACAGCCGTCGCTCAACCGTCTGCGCAGCGCGGAAGTGATGAAGTTGCAGGCAGTCCGAGACTCTCTAACTAGTCAGCTAGGTTGAACGCACCTCTTTCGTCTTTGGGCGTCCTAAAGGGCCAGGGCGACAGCACCTTCTGGCCTTGCGCTTCTTGTCGCTCCCTAGGCTGAGCGGCTTTGCGAAATTGCGCCGTGGTGTAATGACCCACCGGCTTCTGCTCAGGTCATGCGGTTAATGTAGCTGCGTAGGCGGCATCCGGGGTCATCATCTTCAGCGCCTGATGAGGGCGCTGTTGGTTGTAGAAGGCGATCCAGTCTGCAATCACCCGCAGGGCGTGGGTCTGGCTCTCGAAGCGATGCCGGTGCACGCATTGCTCTTTCAGGGTCCGGATCACGCGCTCGACCATTGCGTTCTGCTGCGGGCAGTGCGGGGTGATGAACTCCTGCTTCAGTCCGTAGCTGCGCACCAGCCGGGTGTAGTCGCGACTGGTGAACATCAGGCCGTTGTCCGAGCGAAGCAGGAATGGCTCCTGCACTCGTCCCAGCGTCCCGTAGCGCGTGATCAGGGCCTGCTCCAAGGCTGCCGATGCCGTGCTGGCCTTGCCGGTGCGTGACAGGGGAGTGTCAGAAATTTTGTGTTCGGGCATAACATGTTGAAAAGGAATGTGTATGCCAACCAAGAAGAAGACTCCACGCCAAGCGGCCCGTGACCTGCCAACCCTTCCCAAGGAGCTGATCGATCAGCTGGCGACCGGGATGATGAGTGCCGGGGAGATCGAGGACATTTCCGCGGCCCTGAAGAAGGCACTGATTGAGCGGGCGCTGGGGGCCGAGCTTGGCCACCACTTGGGCTATCCGCCGGGCGCGGAGCGCCCGGCGGAATCTGGAAACCAGCGCAACGGCAAGAGCAGCAAGACCGTGCTGACCGGCGACGGCCCGCTGCGGCTTGATGTCCCGCGCGACCGGGACGGCAGCTTCCAGCCCATCCTGATCCCCAAGCATGAGAGGCGTTTCACCGGTTTTGACGACAAGATCGTCGCCATGTACGCCCGGGGCATGAGCGTTCGCGACATCCGGGCATTTCTGGCCGAGCAGTACGGTACCGAGGTCTCTGCCGACTTCATCAGCTCGGTGACCGACGGGGTGCTGGAAGAGGTCAACCAATGGCAGCAGCGCCCACTGGAGCCGATGTATCCAGTGGTTTTCTTCGATGCGCTGCGGGTGAAGATTCGCGACGAGGGCCTGTTCCGCAACAAGGCGATCTACTTGGCTCTGGGCGTGTTGCCTGATGGCACCCGGGACATCCTGGGCATCTGGATCGAGAACACCGAAGGCGCCAAGTTCTGGATGAAGGTCTTCAACGACCTCAAAACGCGCGGCGTAGAGGACATCCTGATCGCGGTGACCGATGGCCTCAAAGGCATGCCCGAGGCGCTTGAGGCGGTGTATCCAGAAACCACCCTGCAGACCTGCATTGTGCATTTGATCCGCAACAGTCTGGATTTCGCCGGCTGGAAGGACCGCAAACTGCTGGCTGCAGCGCTCAAGCCCATCTACCAAGCGGCCAGCGCTGAGGCGGCAGAGCGTGAGCTCGCTGCGTTTGAAGCAAGCCCCTTGGGCCAGCGCCACGCGACGGTGGTCGCCGCCTGGCGGCGGGCGTGGGACCGGGTGATCCCGTTCTTCGTGTTCCCGCCGGCAATCCGCAAATTCATCTACACCACCAACGCCATCGAGAGCGTCAACGCCCAGCTGCGCAAGGTGATCAAGACGCGAGGACACTTCCCGACGGATGAAGCAGCGTTCAAGCTGATCTGGCTGGGATTACGTAACATCACCGCCAATTGGAGCCGTGCCGGGCAAGGATGGAAGGAGGCCATGAGCCAATTCGCCGTGCTTTATGGCGAAAGATTCATAAGATCACCGTATTGAAAAGCATGGGCTGCGCCAACGTAGTCCGCCACCGTCCGAACACAAAAAATCGGACACTCTCCGTGACAGGTGCCAGCCGAGCAACTGGCGCGTGCTGCAGTCGATCACCAGCGCCAGACTGAGCCAGCCGTCTTTGCCGCCCCATACGCGGCACAGGTCAGTCGCCCAGCGCTGGTCCGGCTTTTCAGCCCGCGATACATTGGCCTCAATGCGCGGACGTTGGCCAAGTGCGCGCTTGCGCACCTGCCAGCCTTTCAGCTGGAAGATCCGCTGCACGGTGTTCTTGTTCATGCCAAGCAACGCGGCGACGGTGCGATAGCCAAAACTCGGCTCCGCCTCGATCATCTCTTTGATCGGCTCGGCCAGCTCCGGCTTCACCTTGGCGGGCGAGCGCGTCGGCTTGTAGTACGTCGTGCGACGGGCCACGCCAAACCACTAGCACAGCTTGGCCATCGGAACGGCAACGCCCTCGACCTTCAAGCCCTGCCGGATCGAGAGCATCAGCTCTCGTCCTTTCCCAGCAGGGATGCCAGCTTTTTTCGAGCGCGGATCTCCAGCATGGCCTCGCCGTAGGCTTCCTGCAGGTCCTTCAGCTGTCGCTCGTACTGCTCGCGAACATCCTCGGGCTTGGCTCGCAGCGCGTTCTCCATGCCGCGCTTGCCATCCTCAACCCAGCTTTCGATCTCGGCCGGGGTCAGGTCGAACTGCCGGCTGGCCGCAGCTACCGTCGTCTTGCCCTGGATGATCTCAAGGACCAGCGCCGACTTGCGACGGGCCGTCCAACGCTTGATCTCTTCTTCCATCATTTCGCTCATCGATGTCTCCCTCGGGAAAAATAACACCTGAGCAGGAAATCAGTGGGTCATTACATGCCTACAGTAGTGAAGAACTGATCCGCTAGATGCTCCCTCGTGCTGCGATTGTGATAGCTCAATCCCGCGTTCGCGGCGGAGCAATGCAGTTCAAAAGCCAACGCTAAGCTGTCAGCTGCATGTGCCAACGCCTGTTCATAAGCCTGGGCCGCCGCTTCACGAACCGCTGCATTCTGAGCACTGATACATTCCGAAGCGGCGTCCGCAGCCTCTAGATTCAGGCGTGGGAGGTCCTTGGCGAGATCTGCTTCCAGAGCCTCATACTCTTCGATGAGAGACAGGGCTGAGCGCTCTGCAACGCGCAGCTTCTGCACGTCGCGCGTGAGCGTTCCATCGCTGTCGCGCAGTTTTTCCCGCCACCTATCGCGCGCCGCAGCCGCATCCGCTTGAGCTGCCAGCCGTGCGCGCTGCATCGTCTCCACCTTGGCCGTTAAACGCTGCTTGCTGGTTAGAGTCTCGGCCATTTTCGAGTGCAGACCACGAAGGTGCTCCACCTTCTCTAGATCCATCACGAACTTCCGGGGCTGCAGTTCATTGGATGCGGATACGCAGCTATCTGCGGCTTCGCCTTGATCATTGGTCATAGTTTTTTCTCATTAGAGAGGAGGGGATCGGTACGCCAGCAGAATGCAGGCGGCCCTGTGTAACGAATGGGCTAAAGCGCGCTGTCGTGGACTTTGCGCGAATCGAAAACAAAGAGACGTACTGCACCCAAGCCCGGGATGCGTACAACTTGCGATGCGCGACCGTCAGCGGCTGGCTTCAGCCACCCCACGTCCACCAGCGTGCGCGTGGCCTGGCGGCTGTCGTAGCCTTCGCACAGCTCGCGTTTGAATGCTTCCGGGAGCACCATGTACTCGGTGACCCCGACCTCATCAAAGCGTTTGAAGCCCGCGCGATCACGAACGGGTAGACCGCCCTGCGCAGCGCGGTAGGCCTCCAAGCGACTCTCTCCGTGCGCCTCAAAGAAGGCGCGGATGCGCGACAGCAGCGCATGGGTGTCCGCGCTACCAGCGCCGCCCCGCCGCCTCAGCCACGCCTGGAAACATGACGCGATGCTCGTGGTGGCTTCGCCCTTGGGCCACCCAGTCAGTTTGTGACGGCAGCTGCTGGCCAACTCTCCTGCGAAGGCGGCGATAGCAAAGCGCTCTGCCACGCGCCGCACCTCACCGGAGGCGTCGTCTGGAACATAGGTGGCCAAGAAACGGTCCGTCGACTCGCGCAACTGCGCCGTCAACGTGGGGCTGTCAGTACGGGTCAAGTAGTCCAGCCACAGCGGCCACGGCGAGCCGTAGGTGCGCCCTGCGGCGTCCTTGAGGATCGCCGACAGACCCGCGCCATCATTGGCGTCATGCAGGTGCTCGAAGATGCCATGGCCGGCATCGGCCTCCGCCGGAACGTCTGCCAACCGCACGGACTGGCCGGCACGCGCCTGCTTACCCGCCTCGGCCATGTGCTGCGCCAACCCGACTTCGCCAGCCGAGAGAATCATCACCCGCCAGCGCGCCGCCGCCCTGGCATCCCCGGCACGGTTCGCTCGGCTCTTGCCATTGCCGTTGGCCAGCAGATAAGCAGCATCGCCAGCCTGCTTGGGATCGATCTGCGCTAGCTCGTCAAGGATCAGCGTTGCGTCGTTGTGCAGGACGGCCACACCCTCTAGCCCATTGGCCGTGCTACGCCACTCGCGCGCGTACTCGGGCGGACCGACCACGCTGGCGGCAACCCGCAGTGCGGTCGTCTTGCCGCTGCTGCTGCCGCCGACGATATGGAAGCCGCCACCGGTTGCACCAGTGAAGCGCAGCAGTGGCCCGGCGAACATGGTGGCCACCGCGAGCACCAGACGGGAATTGCCTTGGCAACGGCTGGCCACCTCGCGCCGCCAGTCGGCCAGAGTGCCCACAGCGGCATAGTGGTGCTGCAGTCCACCGCTGTGTTGGTAGACCAGCAGTTCGTCGCCCTGGCCGTAGCTTTCAGCGCTGGGTAGGACGTAGCGCTCGTCATGCCAGCCGGGAACCGCGACGTTGCGCGCGCGGGCGTCAATTCGCTCTTGGATGATGTAGGCCAGCAGCCGTGGCAAGGTGCTGCGGTGCGCCGACATTTCGACGCCGCCTGCCGCCAGCTGTCGCACGAACTCGCGCGGGTCACCCACCAGCATTTCCGCCGGTGCGGCCCATTGGTGGCGGTGCCCGTCCGCATCGGTCCACGTCAGCAGCCGGCCCCACTCTTCACTCTGGCTGTTACGGGTCTTCGCTTCAACCTTCAGCGGCGAGCAGACGAACACCGGTTCGGCCTGATCGCCGTCCTCATTGACGCCCACGTAGAACACGCCAGCGTCGCTCAGCCGATAGTGCGCCTTGGGCAGCGAAGGAGTGTCAGCGTCGGTCCCGGCGCGCTTCTTGGTGGCCTTGCCAGCGCCCTTCCGCACGGCCTCTTGAATTGAACTTGCGACAGCTTTCTTGCCCACGGCCTTGGCGGCATCATTGAAGTCGACGGATTTGACATTGCTCATGCACGAGGCTCCATTGCCGCGCCGGCGCAGAGCGCCTTGGTGTTAAGAAAAGGGTTCATTCGGTGGCGTCGGCAGCGCGGGGCGGCATCGCCACGACACCGCCTACGGCTTGCGCTGCGCGCTGCGCGTTGGCCAGCCCGGGGTTGACGCCACGCGTCAGCGCGGTGGCCGCATCATCGTCCGCACACAGCACGATCAGTGCATGCGGAAACTTGTCCCGTAGCTCCCTTGCCACGGGTTCCAGGTTGCCAGCATCGAAAGCCACGGCCGTTGGATAGCCGGTAGCCTCAAACACACTGGCGGCGGTCGCGAAGCCTTCTGCTACGCACACCACGTCGCTAACCTCGCGGCCAATCGCGTAGTACAGCCCTTGCTTCCGCCCCCCCGCTAGGAATCGTTTGTTGCCTTCCGGGTCGATGGACTGCAGGCTCCACAGGCGCCCCTGGCCGTCGCGCATGGGCACGAACAACACATCGTTGAGCTGGCGCAGGCCGTGGGCAGCGATGGCCTTGGCAGCAAGATAGGGGTGCCCTGCGTCGGCACGGCTGGCGCGCTGCCAGCGGGTCACCGCCACTTGTCGGGCAGCGGCCTGACGCCGGGCACGCTCGGCCTGCTGGCGACGTTGGGCGCAGCGCATTGCCTCTCGTAGCCGGTCGAGTTCCTGAGCACTGAGCGCTGCGTCGTCGCCGCTGCGCCAGTGCTCATTAGCGCCCGTCTTCCAGTTGCCGTAGGCACCGACCATTGGGGGACCCGGATGCAGCACGTACCAGCCGCTGCGCTGCCCAGGACCGTCGCCCTGAGCGCGCACGCGGTGCAGCCGCCCATCAGCCACCGCCGCCTGAACCGGAACGCCTGCGTTGCGAAGCGCGGCGATAAAGCCGTCAACGCCGGCCATGATTCGCATCCAGTTCGCTGGCGTGCTGCGCGTTGGCCACGGCCGCGGCCAAGTCATCGAAAACGTACGCTGCACTTGCGGCAAGCGCGTCGTAGGTGATCGCCATGCGTTCGCCGTTCCCGTCACCTACGCTGGCCAGCAGCATTGCCGCGTCGCGGGCGCGTTCCAGTCGATTAAAGCCGTCCTCGCTGAGCAGGTAGCTCCCCTGCGGCAGGCTACCGCCACCCGCGTGTGCACCTTCGTGCCCACCAGCATCTTCAAGGTCTTGCAGCTGAAGAGCGATGCCACGCTCAAACGCGGCTTGGGAGGTCGCAGGCGCACACAGCGACAGCCTGACCTGGGCACGCTCGACGTTCTCCGCCAGCCGTTCGCATTCGCCTTGCAGGGGAATCAGCAGACGAGTGCGAAGCTGGTCCTCCAGTGCGTGGCCTGCCAGCGCAGCGTCCAGTGCGCGGCATGCATCGCTCAGCCGCTTTGCGGCCTTTGCGTGCGCGCGCTCAACGCGCTGTGCCAGCGCCACAAGGTGCGCGGTGGTGTCAGCGTCAAACCATGCGTCGGCCACCGTCGCGCTGACGCGTCCGTTCGGCACCCCTGGGATGCCAGTCACCCGTCCGTTACGCGCGTTCATGGTGCCACCTCCGCCGCAGCGATCATCGAGATCAGCTGACCTACCGAGAGGTCTTCGAGTGCGCCCGGCCGGCGCTCGAGTGAGTCGATGAGCTGGAACAGGTTCATCAGCGGCAAGGTATAGATGCGCTGGAACTGACGCGCGGCGCTGAACAGATCGTGGCGCACGGCGTCATCGTTCGCGACGAGGGAATCCAGATGCAAACGGATCATTGCGCAGCCTCCCGCAGGGTGACCGCAATGGCTTGCTCGACCTCCGCCAATGTCAGTGCATCGGGAGCCTTGCCGGTACCCTGCAGGCGCACGCCTAGCGCCAGCCAGAGGGAGTGATCCCATTCCAGGGTGTTGGCGATTTCGCCAAAGTGATGGGCAATGCGAACGGGGAAGCGCGACGGCGCATTCAGGGTGTCGAGAGACATAGCTGGATTCCTTGTGTGATTCGGAATCCGCCATCCCGACGCCAATCGGGGTGACGGACGGTACGCGGTTGGCGTGCCGGCACAAGGACCGGTGGGGTCGAGACCCCCCGCGCACCGCCCGCCGTAGAACTGGCAAGCAGTTGCCCGCGACGACACAGCAGGCAGAAAAAAAGCGCCATGCATCGGTCGATGGGCGCTGGTGCGCCTTGTGGTACGGGACGCCAATCCCGGTCGCCGATTTTGCGGCGACGGGGTAATGCTGCCCTGGCTGAGCCGGCGTTGTCAACTGCCGCGTCATCGCTTGGCCTTGCGCATGACAGCACTCTGTTTCTCCGCTTTCTGGCTGAGCGCCGACCGTTCCGCATACGTGCTGATCGGCAGATCAACGTCGCCGCGCGGACACGCGCTGCGAGTATGCGTCCGCACGATTTCGGTGTAGGCGGAAAACGTGTGGCCGCACAGTGCGTTTTGGCATTGCTGGACCGATTCACGCAGCAATTTGGTGTGCATCACGCTGGTCCGGGTGACCGACGGCGTATCGCAATGCGGGCAGCGTAGGAACGCCCTGGAACGAGTCATTGAGGCTCCTTAGCAGTCCGTGGTGTGCGCGGTGGCAACGTCAGCGACACCACGCGAAAGCGCGATGCGGCCACGCTCTACGGACCGTTGCTGGGAAAAATTCAGCGCAAGGTCCGGCTGCGCGACGGCGGTACGCAGATGCTCGGCGAGGAACGTGGCTTCTGCCGAGCTCAGGTTGAACTTCTGATTGGAGATGGTCAGGACGATGGTGTCTTTCACGGCTGCACTCGCGGGTGGGTGTTCGGGATTTGGTTGGCAATCCACGCGTTTACGTCCGACTCAAGCCAGACGGTCACGCGCGGGGAAAGGGGGATCGACTGAGGGAACCGGCCACGATCCATCAGCCAGTAAAGGTGCGAGCGAGAAATACCGGTGCGGCTGAGCACCTCCGGCCTGCGCATGAAGCGCTCCGTACGCGCGGAGGGGGCGGGATTCGGGGTCCTGGGCTGACCGGGTACGGCGGGCGTTGGGTGGGGAGAACCAAGCATTTGAGAGGTTGCGGGGCTGACGATTTGTCAACCGCCGCCCTGTGTTGTGGGCTTGGCTAGAAGGCTAGAGACTGTCGCCACTTAACTCACGCGACTAGGTTTGTAGGAAAATCCTTACAATCTTTTGTAAAATTACACATGACGCATGCCACTTGACATACCCACTCTTTGGGCGAGTTTTCCGACTGACGGGAGCTGAAAGCGAGCGCGGCAGCCAGGCCGACCGGTTGGTTGCGCAAGGCAAATTGGCGCGCCTGGCGTTCTGCGATTGCAGGGCAAGAGCAAGATGCGTGGCAGGCGAGCCATCGAATAGCGGCGGGATGGGCTTGGTCGCCAGCCCTCATGGGGACAGCTTGGCGATTTCCGAAGCCAGTCCGCTTTTCCGAGAGAGGCTGCGGAACAGCCATTACATCGGCACGCGGAATCGCTCCGCATGCGTCCGATGCGGACTTATCGCCTGCCGTTGTTACCAGCGTAACCAGCTGTAACCAGTAAGCGAGGCGTGCCGAGAATTAACGTAACCAATTGATTTTCGGCCCGTTGGTAGTCGTGTAACCGCCGTTACCACTGTAACCAGCAAAAACGATGAGTCAGAAATGAAAAAGGAGGAACAAGGCGGTCAGTAGGAAGTCCGTAGACCGTCCAAATAGTCCGCCCACGCCTGCATCATTTTTGCGCGCTCGACCAAGTGGGCCGTACGGTTGTACGCCCGTCCGTTTGGGTCACGGACTGCGTGTGCGAGCTGATGCTCGATGTAGTCCGGACGGAAGCCAAGTACCTCATCCAGCACGGTGCGTGCCATCGCGCGGAAGCCGTGACCAGTCATCGTGTCCGAGTCATAGCCTAGGCGGCGGAGAGCGCCGTTGACGGTATTCTCGCTCATGGGGCGTCCTTTGCCCCGCATGCTGGGAAAGACGTAGGCGAGGCGGCCCGTAAGCGGCTGTAGGTCGCGAAAGACCGCAACGGCCTGCGTCGAGAGCGGGACAATGTGCGGTTGTCCCGTCTTGCTTGCCGTGAAGCGCCACACTGCAGAAGCAAGGTCAATGTCTGCCCAGAGCGCGTGCCGTAGTTCACCAGGACGCACGAAAACGAGCGGTGCCAGGCGCAGCGCCGCAGCGACGACGGGCGTACCTTGATACCCGTGGATAGCGCGGAGCAAGCCGCCAACATGCGCAGGATCGGTGACGCTGGCGAAGTGTTCGACCTCGACGGGTACGAGTGCGCCGCGCAGGTCTTCCGCGGGATTACGGACTGCACGGCCTGTAGCAATGGCGTAGCGAAAGACCTGGCTTGCTAGCATTCGTGCGCGATGTGCGGTCTCGTTTGCGCCGCGCGCTTCTATCTTTCGGATCGCATCCAGCAAGTCGCGAGCAGTCACACCATCGACAGGTATCCGTCCGATGTATGGACCTAGATCCTTCGCAAGAATGCGGTTCTGTCGCTCAAGCGACGTAGCGGCCATCTTCTTCGCTCTCACGGCGATCAACTCGGCAGCCACAGCCTCGAAGGTGTTTGCGGAACGCTCGAGCGTTGCTGCCTTTTGCGCTTTGCGCTGCTCGCCGGGATCAACACCATCGGCGAGCAATCTGCGCGCCGCTGCATGACGTTCGCGTGCGCTAGCCAAGCTCACATCGGGATACGTTCCCAGGGATAGGGTATTGCGCTTGCCTGTCACGGGACGACGGTAGTCCCATCTCCACCATCGGCCACCATCAGGGCGAAGTAGCAAGTAAAGGCCACCGCCATCGCGGAGCTTCTGCACAGTTGCCGTGGGCTTTGTCTTGCGAATTGCGGTATCAGTGAGCGACATGATGGCGGTAACGGGTGTAGGCGGTAGGTGAGTTACCGTCAAAGATACCGCCTGCAGACTTGGGATTGATGTGGATCACATAGGACGATAGTGGACACAAAAAAGGCCGAAACCCTTGAAGTTAAAGGGATATTCGGCCTTCTTAGGACGCTGTAGGACGTTCAAATGGCGCGCCCGGAGGGATTCGAACCCCCGACCAATGGCTTCGGAAGCCACTACTCTATCCGGCTGAGCTACGGGCGCGTTGTAGAACCGCCACGCCGTCAGCACAGGGCCGGGGCGGGCATCGCAGCGCCAAGTGGCGGTGCGGGAGGGGCATTCTAGCGGTAAACGCGGCGCAGGTCTGCTCCCCCTTGAACGAACGGACCGTGCAAGCCCGCCTGCGGGTGGGCTGGCGTATCCTTGCCACCATGGCTTACGAACGATTTGATGCCCCCGCCGGCGCGCCGCCGTCGCGTTGGGGCCAGTACTGGAAACTGATGCGCGCCGATCGCCCGATCGGCACCCTGCTGCTGTTGTGGCCCACCTGGTGGGCGCTGTGGCTGGCCGCCGGTGGGATGCCCCCGCTGTGGACCCTGTTCGTGTTCACCGCCGGGGTCTGGCTGACGCGATCGGCCGGTTGTGTCATCAACGACTACGCCGACCGCTGGCTGGACCCGCACGTCAAGCGCACCAAGGACCGTCCGCTGGCCAGTGGGCGGGTCAGCGGGCGCGAGGCGCTGCTGCTGTTCGCCGGCCTGATGCTGGTGGCGTTCGCGCTGGTGCTGAGCATGAACGTGCTGACCATCGGCATGAGCTTCATCGGCGTGTTCCTGGCGGCCAGCTACCCCTACCTGAAGCGCTACACCCACCTGCCGCAGGTCTACCTGGGCCTGGCCTTCGGCTGGGGCATTCCGATGGCGTTCGCCGCCGTGCAGGGCGAGGTGCCGGTGATCGGCTGGCTGCTGTACGGGGCCAACATCCTGTGGTCCACCGCCTATGACACCTGGTACGCCATGGTCGACCGCGATGACGACCTGAAGATGGGGTC
The DNA here is from genome assembly GCF_032103445.1 of Stenotrophomonas sp. Classification (GTDB taxonomy): domain Bacteria; phylum Pseudomonadota; class Gammaproteobacteria; order Xanthomonadales; family Xanthomonadaceae; genus Stenotrophomonas. The sequence goes on along the minus strand of NZ_DAMDFR010000013.1, from coordinate 64,288 downwards.
GCATTCCACCGCCATCCTGTTCGGCGATCTGGACCTGGTGATCCAGGGCATTCTGTATGCGCTGTTCCTCGGAACCCTGGCGCTGGTGGGCCTGCGCGGTGGGCTCGGCTGGGCGTACTGGGCCGGTCTGGCGGTCGCCGCGCTGCTCATCGTCTATCAGTTCCATCTGTGCTGGCACCGCGACCGCGACCGTTGCTTCAAGGCCTTCCTGCACAACAACTGGGTGGGCGCGGTGGTGTTTGCCGGCATTGCGGTCGCGCTGGTCCGGGCCTGACCGCGACCCGACCAATGGGTTACTGACAATTCGCGGACCCGCCCCGAGAATCCAGGTATCAAACCTGGGAGGGTAGGGCATGGCCAACACGGCATCGGCGGCGGTACAGGACGGCTGGATGGCGCGCGCGGCGCTGCGTTCGGCGGCGTGGGCGGAGAAGTGGTTCCCCGACGCCTACGTGTTCGCGGTGCTGGGTGTGGTCATCGTGGCGGTGGCGGCAATGGGTTTCGGGGCCACCCCGCAGGCCACCGCCAAAGCGTTCGGCGACGGCTTCTGGAGCCTGATTCCGTTCACCATGCAGATGGCCTTCGTGGTCATTGGCGGCTACGCGGTAGCGACCGCGCCGGTGGTGGCGCGCTTCATCGACCTGCTGGCACGGGTTCCCCGCAGCGGCCGTGGCGCGGTGGTGTATGTCGGCCTGGTCAGCATGCTGGCGTCACTGCTCAGCTGGGGCTTCTCGCTGGTGTTTGGTGGCCTGCTGGTGCGCGCGCTGGCCCGCCGCGAAGATCTGCGCATGGACTACCGGGCTGCCGGTGCCTCGGCGTACCTCGGTCTGGGTGCGGTCTGGGCGATGGGCCTGAGCTCCTCGGCCGCGCAGCTGCAGGCCAATCCGGCCAGCATGCCGCCGGGGCTGGTGGAGATCACCGGTGTGCTGCCCTTCACCGAAACCATCTTCCTGTGGCAGTCGATCGCCCTCACCGCCGCGCTGATCGTGGTGTCGCTGATCATTGCCTGGATGACCGCGCCGGGACCGGCCACCGCCCGCACCGCTGCTGACTTTGAGGGTGCCGCCCAGGCCGAACCCGAGCCGCTGCCTGCGCGTACCCGCGCCGGTGAATGGCTGGAGTACAGCCCGCTGCTGACCGTACTGCTGTCGTTGCTGGCCTTCGGGTGGTTGTTCAGTGAGTTCGCCAGCAAGCCGGTGGTGACCGCCATTGCCAACCTCAATACCTACAACTTCCTGTTCATTTCGCTGGGCCTGCTGCTGCACTGGCGACCGCGCAGCTTCCTCAATGCGGTGGCCAAGGCGGTGCCCAGCACCACTGGCGTATTGATCCAGTTCCCGCTGTATGGCGGCATCGCCATGATCCTGACCCACGCCGCCGGCAGCGGCGGCGAAACGCTGGCGCATCGGCTGTCCAGCGTGTTCGTGCACATCGCCACCACGGACACCTTCGCCCTGGTGATGGGCGTGTACTCGGCGGTGCTGGGCTTCTTCGTTCCGTCCGGTGGGGGCAAGTGGATCATCGAGGCCCCCTACGTGATGCAGGCGGCCAATGAGCTGCATGCGCATCTGGGCTGGGCGGTGCAGGTCTACAACGCCGCCGAGGCCCTGCCCAATCTGATCAACCCGTTCTGGATGCTGCCGCTGCTTGGCGTGCTGGGGCTGAAGGCGCGCGACATTGTCGGCTTCACCTTCATCCAGCTGCTGGTGCATATCCCGCTGGTGCTCGGACTGCTGTGGCTGCTGGGCATGACGCTGACCTATGTGCCGCCGGTCATGCCCTGACCCGGGCCGATCCAGTGCGGGGCGCGGCTGATCAGCGCGTCCAGAATGAGCTCGGCGCGCATCGCGCCGAACTCATGCTCCAGCACACCGCGTAGGCTGGCCCTGAGGTGCTGGCGGAACTGCAGCGGTTCGTCAGGAAGCAACCGGTACCCGGAGCGGACCGTCGCTTCGATCAACCGCGCCAGTGGGGCGTGGCCCTCCACGCCCATGCCGGTGCCCAGGATGCCCTCCAGCAGCAGGTGGCTCCGCGATCGCCGCAGCGGCCCGGAGTGACCCAGCAGCGCGGGCAGCCGTGCGCGGAACTGCTCCAGTGCGGTGATCTGGCCCGCCGCCCCGGGATGGTCACGCAGAATGCCCTGCAGTTCGCGCCGCGCAGGCTCCACGCGGCCCGGTTCTTCGCCGGGATGTTCAAGCTCGGCGCGTAGCTCCGCGTAACAGCGGCCGGCGGCTGCATAGGTCGCGGGGGCTTCGCACACCTGCCGCGCACCCTCACGCAGCCAATGCCGCACGCGCCGGTCGTCGTCGCTGTAGTCGTTGGACTCCAGCGCCGCATCCGCAGCGGCCTGATCCACCCGTGCGTAGAAGCGGAGCGTGTGGCGGGTGTGGGCGAATTCGGCGTCGTGGCGATCCTGCGGCAGGCAGTGTCCAGCCGGCGTGGCGTGCTGCAGCGCCAGTCCCCGATCGGTGAGGCGGCGGCGCAGCAGATGCCGGCGCCGGCGGTGCGCATCGCGGTCCTCACCCATCGGCGTGACTTCCCAGCGCGGCATCACGCGCTCGACGCACGCGCTGAACGCCTCGGTTGAGCTGTCGGGCAGCAATGCGCCGAGCCGGGCCAGCGGATCTGTCCGTACGGATGCCGGATGCAGCGCTGCTGTGCCTGGCGCGTGCAGGTTGGCGCTTGCCGGGTGGCCCAGCACCAGCAGCGCCGCGTGCTTGTCCGGATGCGGCTGGTTGATCAAGCCAAGCAGGCGCGCGTGTTCAACGGCGGAAAGCGCGCGTTCGACATACGCGATGCCGAGCCGGGCTTCCTGCAATGCGGGCAGTGAACCGCTGCATATCTCGAGCTGCACATCCGCCGGTGGCATGGCCGGCAAACGTTCGCGGCTGTGACCGCGTGCATCCAGATGTCTGACCCGGGTGTTCAGCCGCCCATCGTCGACCAATGCCTGTTGCAGCTGCTCGGCCTGCGCGACCGTGTCCACCAGCACGGTGCCCCGCAGGCCACGCTGCAGATCAAGAATGCGGCTATGGAAATGTCGGGCAATCGAGCCTGCGCCGGAATCCTGAAGCAGATCCACGTCCTCGCGTCGCCCCTGCAGTACCGGAACCACAACGCCATCTGCTATCGCCTGGTGTTCGCGATACTGATAAATGATCGTGCCCGGATGCGGACAGCTGGCATCGGCCTCGATCGGAGCCGGCGCAAAGGTCAGCCAGGTGGCGTCCGGCAGGCAGCGCCTCAGTTGTGTCAGTGACGCGCCGGGTTGGGTCCAGAACCCGGCGTCCAGCAGCAGCACAAGGCCACGGCCTGACGATCTCGCCGAATGTGCGCTGTCGGCCCAGCGCAGCAGTACCTGCAAGGAAACCTGCAGCGGTGAGGGCTGGTGCGCTTCGAGGAAGGCGCGCAGCTGCCGCGCGCCGGCGGGTGGGTCGGGTACGCGCTGGCCGCGTGCCCACGCGGGCATTGACCGTGACGGATGCTGCACCGGTATCAACAGACGAAAGGTGCCATCGCCCAGGTCGGCCAGCATCGTGGCTGCCAGCCATTCGCGTGCGCGCTGCAGTCCGCAGCCCGGCGCCAGGCAGACCTGGGCATCGCTGTTGCGCCCATAGCGGGCGACGCGCCGCAGGTGGCCCAGCGCTGCTTCCACCGCGAAGAACTGCGCCGCCCGCGCCAGCTTTGGCTGCACGTGTGGTGACGACTGGACATAGCGGTGGAGCAGGCGCAGCAGCCTCGCGTGGCTCAACACGCCGCAGATCACCTCAGCATGCGTCGCCAATGGAGCATCGGGCGGACCGTCGTACTGAAGGACGGGCAGGTTGCGCCGCTGCGCTACCGCGGCCGCGCTCCAGCCCTCTTCCCGCCAGCGGGTCCACGCGTGGACCGGAGTGCCCGCACCCGCGTAGGCGCCGCCGCGGCGGTCCAGAGTGACAAGCAGCTGCGCCTGGCGCGGCAACGGTTCGAGCGCGCTGGGCTGAAGGTTCTGCAGCAGATGGCGTGCGCCCTGCTGCATGCGCCCCCAGTGACGGTGTGAGTCGCGCTCCACGCAGGCGATCACTACCAGCGGAATGCCGTTGACGAAGCAGACCAGGTCGCGGATGCCATCCACGCGGGAATACCCACATCCGCGCAGATCGTCCGCCACGTCCCAATGGTTGCGGTTCGGATGTGCCCAGTCGATGAGGGGCAGGGTGTGGGTGACGCGGCTGCCATCGGGCAGCGACACATTGACGCTGATGCCCGTGTGCAGCATCTGCAGTGCGCGCGCGCTGGCCGCAGGCCACGGTGCGCCGGGATGCGTATCTGCCAGCTGGCGCAGGATCGCGTCAATTTTCTCATCGGCCAGCGGCAGCGGGCGGCCTGCGTGGACGTAACGGAAGCGCTGCAGAATGGCCCGCACGCGATCAGCAAGCAGCACGTTGTCCGGGTGGCCGGTGAGCGCCCGATACTCCTCAAAGGAAAGATGATTCCAGCCCAGGCGTTTCAGCCAGGCCAGGGCGGAACGACGAACAGCGTCTTCGTGGCGGGGGCCCTTCATGCAGATGTCCGGTAAGCGCTTCCCTGCGGATCATTCCGGATCATGCAGTTTCAATCGAGCCTGGTTGTCGCGTTTCCCCTGTTTGCGACATCAACGTTCGATGTCGCGTGCCATCGCCTCCACCTCACCATCCAGTTCACGCAGCAGTACCTCGGCTTCGAGGTGAAGGCGCACGCGGGTGTCGCGCAGGGTGCGCGGGTCGGCGCTGTCCACCTCCATGTCGGCGTGCATGTGACGGGCAACATTCAGCACGGCACCGGACGACAGGACCTCGGCCACCGGTACCACCTGCGCAATGCCGGACACGTTGCAACGCTGCTGACACAGCTGAATGACCTGTCGGGCGATGCTGTCGTCCATGCGCGCTCCCTTGCCTGCCGCCTGCAGCAGTGGCCGTGTATCGATGAACAGCACCGACGGGTCCTGGCGTGCCTTGCGCAGCACCAGCAGCGAGGTGGACATCGCAGTGCCCTTGAACAGGCGCTCGGGCAGGCTGATGACGAGGTCGACTTCGTTCGCCTCGAGCAGGGCGCGACGAATCTTCGCTTCCTCGCCGTCGCGGAACAGTACCCCGTTGGGAACCACCACGGCCATGCGACCGACCTGCGGGTCCAGCTGGGCGTGCATGTGCTGGATCAGCGCCATGTGCGCCCACTGCCGCGGCGCGATGCCGTGCTGGAAGCGACCAAGGATGTCGAGTGACCCCAACGCGCTGTCCCACCGCAAGGTCAGCGGTGGACGCGACAGCGCGACCTGCACATGGCTGCGCAACGGGGCGCTGCACAGGTGCGCGACATCGGTAAGCGGATCTGTTGCTTCCAGGCCGCTTCCACTCTGGCCGTGCAGCAGGAAGCGCACGCGCGCCATGGCCCAGCGCCGCCGATCTGCCTCCTGGCCGTGCAGCCTCAACCGGGCCGAGGATTGGACCTGCTGTGCCCAGCCCGCGCAGGCGAGCAGCAGGCAGCCATGGTGACAGGACGGGTCGTACACCCGTTCACCGTCGCGCGGATCCAGCAGTGCCACCATCACGCTGGCCAGCGCGTCCGGGACGTGCAGGCCGTCTTCGCGGCTGCGACGTCCCTGCGCCTGCCCCAGTATCTGATCGGTGGCCTCGGCAAGATCGGGGCGCTGGACGCCATTGCGAATGCGGAAGTCCAGTGCGGGAATCCGCAGCCGCTCGAGCACGCGGTACATGGCAGCATCTCCGGGAAGTCCGGAGGCAATATCCAGAACCTCCGCCACCTCGCCAAGCACCTGCCGGTTGCCCAGGCAGAATGTATTCAATACGTCGCGTACGCGCATCGCCAGGCCATCCAGCGGGGCACGACCCAGGCGCTCGAAATCCGTGGATGGCACGATTTCCAGCGCCCGCGCGCCCGCCGGTGGTGGCATGTCGGGTGCAGCGGGACCTCTGGTTGCGGGGGCACGACGATCCGCCTGCGCGTCGCTGGCCACCTTGAGCAGCACCAGCAGGAGCAGCAGGTGGGTGGCGGCCTCCTGGTCGGCCGGGTCCTGCATGCACCGGCGCGCCATCTTCAATGCGGCCAGCGTGGCACGGGCACTGCGAAGCGTGATCTCGCTCATGCAGCACGCCCCTGGATCATGCGCTCGGCCAGTGCCGTGATCTCCGCGTCGCGGGCCTGCATCAGTTCGTCGACCTTGCTGCGCGTCCGCTGCAGGGCATGGGTGACGGAGACGATGCGCTGCTGTGTTGCGCGGGGGGGGATGCGCAGCCGAAGGTGCTCGATGGCGGATTTGCGCACGCTGTGCTGGCGTGACCCGGCGGATTGCCGGCGCAGCTGCCGCTGCACCTCCACATGATTGAGCTGCCACGCCAGGAACTCGGGCAGCAGCAGCTCGGTCGCGATGACCTGGATGATGTAGAGATGCGGGCTGCAGACGGTCTGCGCGGGGGGATGCGCAAGCAACGTGGCGACAGGGCGGCTGCCGCGGTTGGCCAGCAGGATGTCATGGTGCTGCACGTAGTGTGGCGGGTTGCGTGACGGCAGCCGGGTGCGAAGCAGCGCCTCGGCAGACAGGGTCTCTGGCGAGGTCAGGTTCTTGAGTTGGATGACACGGACCGGGCCATCGGCAACGGCCGGGATGGCGCCACGGAAGGCGTGGCCCTGGCGCACGTGGGCGACATCGGCCAGAGGCAGGGTGCTGGTAAATGCGTTCATGCGGCGGAACATGCGTGCGGGGTGCCAGCGCGTCAATAGAGAAAAACGGCACCATTCGAATGGTGCTTCCGTCCGCGCAGGAAACATCGCAGGGACGGCATTCCGTGTCGTTCACTACGTGATCAGATCTGCGGATTGCGCCAGCGGCGGAGTCGCACCAGAGCCAGTTTTCGTGCGTTGCGCAGTCGCTGTCCGTTTGCGACGCGCGGCCATCCTGTTCATCCAGATGACTGCGTCATATGGCGAAGGTCGCATGTATGCATCACCTTTTGGCACAAGCAGCCTGACCAGGGGGGCATCGCCATGTGCAGCAAGCACTTACCGTCGTTCGTGGTGATCCGTTGACGAACTCGTTGGAAAACTGCCACACAACGTTAACCTCGCTCTGCACACAGTCACCCCGACCGCGGCATTCCGCACGCGGCATCCGGAGACCGACATGGGCCAGCAGCGTAATCAGAGTTCCCAGCAGAACCAGAAGGGTCAGCAGCAGGAAGGTCGCGACCAGCAGCAGCAACAGCAGCAGGAACAGCAGCAGCGCAACCAGAACCAGCAGCAGGGCTGGCAGGACGAAGAAGAGTGATTGCTGGCTGTAGATGCGGTACGTAAGGGCCCCGCTTCGGCGGGGCCTTTCACTGCACGCGCCGGTCAGCCCGATACCACCCGCCAGCCGTGGTCCCTGTCTTCAAGCTCGCCCAGAGATAACTCACCCACACACACCTCGATTCTCCGCGCATTAGGCAACACCTTCTGCTCCGGGAACCAGGCACGCGTGGCATCGACCACAATCAGCAGCCCCTCGTCGTCGCCCAATGCGGCGAAGTGTGGCGTGGGTGGGCTGAGCGGCTTCAGGCCCAGTACTGCCTCGGCGCGGGCATGCAGCGCAGGCACGTCGGCAACGGGCAGCCCGACTTCGCTGACACAGGTCAGCTCGCTGCCATGGAACTGGCCGGCGAGGTCCGAGGCCGGCAACCTTCGCCGGCCGATCAGCTCCAGGATCAACCCGTCCGGACCTTCGAAATAGATCGACTCCGACGCCCAGGCATCGCCAAAGGTGAAGTGCGCCTCGCCTTTGGCATTGGTCTGCAGCGGCGCGCGTGCCAGCAACCAGTCGGTCGCCGCGGCGAACCGGTTGGCCGGCACGTTGAAGGCCAGGTGCACACCGCCCACCGGCTCGCTGCCCGCTGCCCGCAACTGCACCCGGGTCCACCCGATCTGCACGCTGTCGCTGTCCACCGGCAGCTGCAGCACGTCGCTGAAGTACGCGCCGACCTGGGCTACATCGGAGACAGGCAATGCAAGTTGCAGAATACGCATGTCAATTCCCTGACGATTGAGAGGGTGTCTGGCGCGTGTCGGAGCGCCTCAACAGGCCAATGTGTCGATAAGTGTGACGGCAGTCACGCTTCGTGAGGTTGCCTGCGCACCGTCAGAGGCCCGTGAACGCCATCGTATTGGCGCGCCGTTATGCTACGCGCCCCGGCGCAGACATTGTATGCGCCCGACACGAATCAGGAGGATCCGTTGTCCCATCTACGTCCCATGACGCTGCTTGCCCTGTCGCTGAGTGTGTTGCTCGCCGGCTGCAAGCCCAACGCCGCCGAGCCGGCAGCTCCTACCGACACCGCGCCCGCTGCCGTCACCCCGGCGGCCTCGACCGGCACCGCTCCAGCTGATACGGCTGACTCGGCCCCCCCGGAACCGGTGGCGGCCGATGCCCAGGCCAGCTGTCCCTATCCTGACTTTGAGACCTTCCTGCCGCATTTCGGTGCGGAGATCGCACTGCAGGAAAAGGCGACCGCCGACCCGCTGATCAGCGAATACGTGGATGTCACCGCCGATCCCGAGCCTGCCCAGGTGGTGAAGCAGATTCCGTTGGCCGAGGTGACCTGGCCGGTCATGCCCAACCCTGCTTCGGCGGGCAGCAAGGCACGTGAGATCACCCACACGACACAGCCTGACGGCAGCATCAAGGTGCAGTTCCGTACACCCAATACCAGCGACCAGCAGTCGTACTACTTCGCACAGAAGCCCTGCTGGCAGTTGGTGCGCAAGGTGGACGAATCCATCTGAGGAGCCTGTGATGTCGAAGACCCTGCTTGTGCCCGTGCTGGTTGCGCTGCTGGCTGCATGCAGTGCACCGAGTGACGAGGCCGGAGCACCCACCGCGCCGGCCGCCGCCGCGCCTGCGGCACCCGTTTCATCCACCCCGCAAGAAGAGAAAGGCATGCATAAGGAATGCAACGGAGCCCGGTTGTCGCTGACCGTGTTGCCGGCCAACGACGAAACATCCCGAACCCGCATGGACTTCGAAAAGGACGGCCAGCGCCGCACCCTCGAAAACCCGCCGGAAATGAGCGACTACAGCGCGGTCGGCCTGGCCTGCGTGAAGGATGAGAAGGGCACTTCCTACTTCGTCGTGCAGTTTGGCGAAGTGGAGCAGGGCTGCGCGTTCTGCGAATGGTTCTATCTGTACGACACCAATGGAACCGCGCTGACCCACAGCAACCCGCCGCTGAAGGACGAAGGCGACGAGAAGTCCCCGAACAACGACGAGTACGCAGCCCTGCTGACCAAGCTCGGCATCACCCATCCCGAGGAGGTGGACTACATCGAAGAATGAGTTGTGCGGTAGGTACTGACGGTTGGTCAGTACGTGGTAGGTATCGACCGTTGGTCGATACAAGGAGCAACACCCCTTAAGGAAAGCCTCTTTCTCACAGAATGGATAGCACAGACATGCCAAACGAAATCTACACCGATATGATCCAGCCCAAGGGCGCGGAATATCGCAGCAGCCAGATCAAGCCGTGGAGCCATTACCGCGAGCCGATCAGCGATAACGACGGTCGCCTGCATGGTGAATCGCGCCGATGGGGCGATGCGACGCCCGAAGTACAGTCGCGCGTCATCGACTCGCTGATCGAATCCTCGCGCGAAGCCGGGCTGACCCCGCGCGAAACTGCCTATGTGCTGGCGATTGCCCGCGTTGAATCCGGTTTCAATCCCGATGCCGCCGCCGGTACCACTTCGGCCTCCGGCCTGGGGCAGTTCATCGACAAAACCGGCAAGCACTACGGTTTAAGCAACGCCAACCGCTTTGACGTCGACGCCCAGTCGGACGCACTCGTCGCCCACTTCGTCGACAACCGCAACCTGGCACGCAGCCGTGGCCAGGGCGAAGACTACATCTACAAGTACCATCACGATGGCCCGACCACCGATTACGGCGGCCTGGGGCTTTCCCAGCGCAAGGTCGCGCCGCATCTGGATGAGTACGAGCAGTTCGTAAACCAGCGCCTGGCCCAGACCCAGGGGCAGAACCACGCACCGCAGCAGGCTGCACAGGCCGGCGCGGCGATCGCCCCTGGCGCTGCCGCCGGTGCCGCCGCCGTGGCCAAGGCCGATCCCACCCGCTCTTACGAGCACACCATGAACGTGATGCTGCCGCCGCACAACGGGGTCAAGCCGCATATCACCGGCCACTTCGGTGAACACCGCGGCGAAAAGGCCCACGGTGGCAGCGACTTCAACTACGTGGGCGGGCAGAGCGGTCGCAACCTGCAGCACCCGACCGTGCATTCCCCGGTCGCCGGCGTGGTCACCTCGGTGGGTGGCAAGTACGGCACGGTGATGATCCAGGATGCCGACGGCAATTCGCACCAGATCCTGCACATGCAGGGGCTGACCGCCAAGGTGGGCCAGCACGTGCAGCCGGGTGACCCGATCGGCACCATGGGCGGCCGTGGGCCGGAGGGTCCGAACCAGTATGCCCAGCACGTGCATTACCAGATGAAGGATCCCAAGGGGAATCTGATCAATCCGGAGGCCTACTGGAACAAGGGCGTGGTGCAGGCAGCCGGCAAGCACGGCCACGCGCATGACCATGACCATGACGCCCCCGCCGGTACCCTGCGCAAGGGTGACCGCAGCGATGAGGTCACCGAACTGCAGAAGGAACTCAATCGCCTGGGTGTGCGCGATGCCGATGGCAAGCGCCTGGCCGAGGACGGCAAGTTCGGCGACAACACCCGCGAGGCGGTCATTGCCTTCCAGCGCCAGCATGGCCTGGGTGACGATGGCATCGTCGGCAAGCAGACCCACGCCGCACTGGAGAAGGCGCAGCATCAGGCACAGGCCAAGCCGGCCGGTCCGCTGCTCGGCGACAAGGGTCATCCGGACACGCCGCTGCACAACGCCATTCGTGGCCAGCTGCCCAGCCCCATCTCCAACGAAGCCGCCGCCCACATCACTGCCCAGGCCAAGCAGGCCGGCATTGATTCGCCGGAGAAGCTGCACAGCGTGACCGTGCAGGACGGCAAGGCCTTCGTGATGGGCACCACGCCGGGCTTCCGTGCGGCAGTGGACCTCGGCCAGCCGGCTCCGTCGGTGGAGCAGACCAGTGCGCAGCTGCTCAACAACAACAGCACCCAGCAGAACCAGGTGCAGGACGAACAGCAGAAGGTCGCGATGGGCCGCTGATGTTCCGGCTCCTACGGGGCCATGAGTGTGGTGTTGGGGGCCGGCCAGGGAAACCTGGCCGGCCCTTTTTGCGCTGCAGCGCAAGTTCCCCGCGCCCGCGCCGATACCGATAACGGGTTCGAATTCACGGAGGAGGCCGTCGATGCACCGGATCAAGCTCGGCTACAAGTCGGTCGAGCATGCGTATTACGCGCACTACCGCATTGTGTCCACTGCGGAGTACCACTATGGCCTGAAGGCGGACCCCCATCGTCATGGTCTGCATCACGCCATGCAGCACGCGTTGGATATTGCACGCCGGCAACCGGATGCGCCGCTGGGCCTGGCCCTGGTCGGTGCCGGGAGCCGTCACCCGCAGTTGCACGGGGTGCCATCGGCACGGTTGTCGCTGCTGTTCTGGGAAAGCCTGTTCGAGCAGGTTCGCGCGGAAGAGTTCGCCGACCAGCTGTCGCGCCTGGAATCATTCTTTGCCACCCCTGCACTGGAAGAGGCCGCCGCCTTCAAGCGCGAGTACGGCATTGGCGAGGTGTTGTGCAGGGTCGACCTGTCCGGGTGCACCACCCAGGCCCGGCTGGACTACGCCCTGCTGGGTACCATCGATGGCGGTTGGGACTACGCCAGGGCACGCCTGCAGATCGCGGATTACTGGGCCGGCAAGGTTTCCAGCACGCCGCTGATGGAAGTGTTGTGCCAGGGCGAGGTGGTGTTCGGTGAGCGCTGTGGCGCGACTCAGCGCTTACAATAGCGCCCGGCTTCAGTGCCGGAATCTGTTGCAATTGAAAGGGTTGAAGTGATGGACATGGGCCTGCGTACGCCGGCAATCGAACTAGTGGCCATCGATATGGATGGCACCCTGCTGAATCCGGCCCATCAGCTCACGCCACGGGTGAAGCAGGCCATCGCCCTCGCTCGAGCGCAGGGAGTCAAGGTGGTTCTGGCCAGTGGTCGCCCGGTTTCAGGTCTCGCCCCGTTTCTTGACGAGTTGGGCATCGACGGTGCCGAGGACTACTGTATCGCCTGCAACGGAGGGCTGGTGCAGCGGCTGGCGGATGGCCATCGCGTGGCCGAGTTCCCGCTGACCTTCGACGACTTCGTGTATGTGGAGCGGGTCGCGCGCGAACTCGGCGTGCACTTCCAGGCACTGGACGGCAAGCGCCTGTACACCACCAACCGTGACATCAGCCATTACACCGTGGTGGATTCGCACCTCTCTCATGTCCCGCTTTCGTATCGCAGCGTGGACGACATGGACCCGGCGATGTCCTTCATCAAACTGATGATGGTGGACGAACCGGCGGTGCTGGACGCGGCCATTGCACGCTTGCCGGCGGAACTGATCGAGCGCTTTGCCGTGCTCAAAAGCGCGGCGTTCTTCCTTGAAGTGTTCGACCATCGTGCAGGCAAGGGTCCTGGGCTGAAAATGCTGGCCGAACACCTTGGCTTGGACCGCAGCCAGGTAATGGCCATCGGCGACCAGGAGAACGACCTGACCATGCTGCAGTTCGCCGGCACCAGCGTGGCGATGGGCAATGCGGTGGACGTGGTCAAAGCCACTGCATTGCATGAGACCGCGACCAACGCCGAGGACGGTGTCGCGTTGGCGCTGGAGCGGTTCGTGCTGCGTGGCTGACGTCGCCAACGGCGGCGTTCCTGCGCAGTTTTCGTGTGTACGCAGGCGAATGTTGAACGATCCAAAAACGGCTCTTGTCTAATTGCATTGTGACGCGCATCACATTTAGTGTGGCCGCGTTGAGCGGGAGGCGGTAACCATCCGCGTGAGTTTGGGTTTCTGCTCCACACGCCGTCACACTTTCACTGCCAAGGCGTGAAAGGCCGTCGCACCCGTAATGCGACAATCCGTCACACGAAACGTCTACACGTGATTGCTCACATGCGTTGAGCGAACTGTCACGGCACATTGCTTGCAGCGTCAGTTCGCTAACATTTCCACCGCTCCCGCTGCCGCCCCCTTTTCCGCCGAGTCCGGAATGCCACAGACACATCGCATGACCGCTGCCGAACCCCCGCATGCACGTGTCGAAGCTGCCTCCACTGTTCCGGAAGTCACCGACGATGCACTCGAGTACGCGCTGCGTACCAACGCCGTCGTCCCGTTCTTCCAGCCCATCGTGGACGTGCAGTCCGGCAACCTGCGCGGCTTTGAAGTACTGGCCCGCTGGCGCGCCAGCGACGGCCGCCTGTTGCTGCCCGATGCCTTCATCCCTGTTGCGGTAAGCGCCGGGCTGATCGCCAGCCTCACCATCCACCTGGTGGAACAGGCCTGCCGCGCTGCCCGTGAATGGCCTGGCGACTTCTACCTGGCCTTCAACATGCCGCCCACCATGCTGCAGGAATCAGCCACGGTGGACCACATCATTGCCACGCTCAAAGCCACCGGATTCCCGCTGCGTCGGATACGGGTGGAGATGACCGAGGTCGAGGTGGTGGAGGACGAGCGCGCCGCCGAGCTGGGCATCGCCCATCTGCGCGAACTGGGCATCAAGACCATGCTGGACGACTTCGGCACCGGCTACTCCAGCCTGGTGCGTCTGCATCGTTTCCAGTTCGACAAGATCAAGATCGATGGCAGCTTCATTCGTGCCTTGGAGCAGGATGAGGCCAGCCGCAAGATCGTGTCGGCCATTGTCGGCCTGGGGAAGAGTCTGGGGGCCAAGGTGGTTGCCGAGAGCGTAGAGACCCGCTTCCAACTGGAGTTTCTGGCCAGTATCGGCTGCGACACTTATCAAGGCTGGTGGCTGGCCCCGGCGATGGACGCGGCCACCGCTGCCGGTTGGCTGGCCCGGTTTGAGCCACGCCAGGCGGCCCCATCCAGCACACACCTCACCCCTTACCAGCGCCAGTACCAGCTGGAGATCCTGTACGAGCGCTCGCCGGTGGGCCTGGCCTTCATCGACCCCGACCTGCGCTTTGCTGCTGCGAACGCCAAGTTCTGCAACATGATCCATGTGCCACGCTACGAGGTAATCGGGCAGAAAGTCACCGACGTGCTGCCGGTGGAGATCGGGGGCCGTGCGCTGGAGCTTATCCTGCGTGGCTTCTGCGACGACCAGGGCGATCTGAGCGAAGTGGTGATGCCGCACACCGCCGAAACGTTCCTGCTCAACCACGAGCGGGTCAGCGATGCCGGCGGCGTGGTGCTGGGTGTTTCGGTGGTCTGCATCGATGTCACCGATACCAAGCGCTACGAAGCGGCGCTGCGCGCGCGCGAACAGGAAGACGTGTACGCCGCACCAGGCACGCCGACCGTATTCTGGGTGGCGGAGGAGTCGGGTGAACTGAGCTACATGACGCCGCACCCACTGGAGCTGGCCGCCATGAGCGTGCGCGAGCGCATCGACAGCTGGTACGCGCGCATGGACCCGCCGGACCGCGAGCGGGTGCGCAGCGAATGGGTCGGACGAGACCCGGCGGCGACCACGTTCCAGACCCGCTTCCGCCTGGAATGGCCCGATGGCAGTCGACGCTGGGTATTGAGCCGGGGCGATCTGAAGGAAACCGGGCACGCGCGCAGGTGGTACGGGTTCTTTACCGATATCACCCGCGAGGTGGAGCTGGAGGAGCGGTTGGGAAGCGCGGTGGTGTGATCTGACCTTGGGTCAGCTGGTGCTTCTGCCCTTTGCCACACTGCGCCGAGCTGTAGCAGATGGCACAACGGACATCGTTCCACTTCGTGCGGCTAGGGAGCCAGACAGGTTCGCCTGTCGTTGCGGTCGCGTGTCGGCTGACTCATCCGTGGTGCGCGGACGCCCGCCAAGCCGACCATTCTGGCGTGCCGCGGTACGCTTTGCGTCACTCGTCGACTTTCCGCCGGCGCGACCCAACAAGGACGCCATCCACTTCTTGCTGCCAAGGGCACCTTGAAGCAGACCGGGCACGTAGACGTCTGCGTCGAGCTGTGGCCAATGAAGCCCCAAACCGCTGGGCGAGACCTCAATCTCACTCAACTGATTAGCACTTGCATTGGTCAGTCCCTGCACCCGGTCAACCGGGACAGATAGCTGGATACCGGTGACAAGCTCCAGTACAACCCGCCGAGTACTGCGTTGATAACGCACGGAGACGACTGCGCTGGTTTCCTGCAGTCGCTGCATCTCGCCGCGAGCGTGCGCACGCTGTCGATCAGTTTCGGTCATGGATCGCTCTCCAGCAAGTACAAAGGCGGGGGACAAGTGGTGCAATATTGCGGCGCAGCGTCCGAACTTCGGTAGCGTTAAACCCTACGTAGTCCCTGACCTCTGGAGGACCAGCGGGACAGCAGAGGTGGAGGATCGCCTCTCGTCCGGCCCCTTGCACGTGCACGTGTGCAGGAGCGTGGTCGTTTGGAAAAGTCATCACTCTCAGTCCATCCAAGCGGGCGACTGTTGGCATCAGGCTACTCCAAAATAACCCAAGTGGTTGGGATGACTTGAGAACTCATCGCGACGGCCCCCGATCCACTTGCCTGTACCCGATGGCCTCGGCCAAGTGCGTGGTTTCGATGCTGTCGCAACCAGCCAGATCCGCGACGGTGCGGGCCACCCGCAAGATGCGGTGCATGGAGCGGGCGGAAAGCTGCAGCTGCTCGACGGCAGCTTCCAGCAGATACTGATCGTCATCGGCCAATCGGCAGTACTTGTCGAGTTCAGTGGGAACCAGCAGGGCGTTGGGCTTGCCCGCACGCCGTAGCTGGATGTCGCGTGTTGCCACCACACGTGCGCGGACACTGCGGCTGTCTTCGCCCAGCGGTGCATCGCTGCGCAGCTCCGCTGGCTCCAGTCGCGGCACCTGTACGTGCAGGTCAATGCGGTCCAGCAGCGGACCCGAAATGCGGGCGCGATAGCGGCGGATGCTTTCCGGGGTACAGCAGCAGCGCCCGCTGCGGTCGCCGGCCCAGCCGCACGGGCAGGGGTTCATTGCGGCCACCAGCTGGAAGCGGGCAGGGAAGGCATCGGTGCGCGCAGCGCGGGCCACATTGACGTGGCCGGATTCCAGCGGCTCACGCAACACTTCCAGTGTGTGCCGGCTCCACTCCGGAAGTTCGTCCAGGAACAACACGCCGTTGTGCGCAAGCGATATCTCGCCCGGACGAGGATAAGAGCCGCCGCCGACGAGCGACACCGCGCTGGCGGTGTGATGCGGCGCGCGGAACGGGCGCTGCCGCCAGCGTGCGGTATCAATGCCATTGCCGCTGCATGAACTGATGACCGCGGTCTGCAATGCTTCGGCCTCGGTTGCGTCTGGCAGGATGCCCGGCAGCCGGGAGGCCAGCAGGGTCTTGCCGCAACCCGGGCTACCCAGCAGCAACATGTTGTAGCCTATTACAGGTCCCCATGCCTCAGCTCCAGATCATGCCCAAAGTCTATTCCTACACTCGGATGTCGACCCCTGAACAGCTAAAAGGGGACTCTAGGCGTCGCCAGGTCGACGCAGCGAACGCGTATGCCACTCGGAGGGGCTGGTTGCTAGAAGACCGCTTCGATGATCTTGGCGTCTCGGCGTTCCACGGGAAGAACCACAAGCTTGGCGCATTGAGCCACTTCCTCGCACTGGTGGACAGCGGCGCGATTGAGCGTGGAAGTGTGCTCATCGTTGAGTCTATAGACCGCCTGAGTCGCCAGGACATCAGTCGGGCGCTTCCGCTCCTGCTTGACCTCATTGATCGAGGCATCAGGGTCGTGACGCTCTCGCCAGAGCAGGAGTACTCTTCCCAGACCGTGGGCGATGCTACCAACTTGATTGGTGCTCTATTCATCATGGCGCGAGCGCATGAAGAGTCCAAGATGAAGTCCGTTCGCGGTCGTGAGGCGTGGATAAGTAAACGATCCGAGGCTAGACGCGCCGGCAAGATAGCAACGAGGCGGGTGCCTGGCTGGCTGGTAGTGAAGGACGGCAGGATTGAAGTAGACCCACACCGCGCTGAGATAGTTCGCGAGATCTTCGAGCTAGCGCGAAACGGCTGGGGGGCGTACTCCATATCGAGGCACCTTAACGAGCGTGGCGAGGTGCCTTGGGGTAAGAAGCCGAGCGCGGTATGGAGAGAGTCTTACATCAAGAAGTTGCTGCGTAGCCGTACTGTCCTTGGAGAGTACCAGCCCCACACAGTGCGCATTGAAGATGGACGACAGATTCGGACTGAAGACGGACAGGCAATCACCGAGTACTACCCAAAGGTGATCGATGCAGCATTGTTCCGCGAAGTCGCAGTAACGCTGGATGCCCGTCGAGTGACGGGTCGGGGGCGCAAGGGTCAGCGGTTTGGGAATCTGTTCACTGGACTGCTCCGCTGCCACTGCGGCGCTGGATACAGGTTCGTCTCGAAGGGACCGCCGCCGAAGGGTGGGGACTACCTTCATTGCTCAGTTGCATTGGCAAAGGGCAGCTGCTCGATGCAACCGCTGCGATACGGGCTAGTCGAGGAATTTCTGCTCGGACAGATTGAGAGCCTTGATGCTCGCAAAGTGATGAGTGGCTTGGTTGTTGACCAGCGTCTCAAGGAGGCGATGGACGAGAAGCGTACTCTCGAAGAACAGCTCGAGACGTCCCGCAATGCGATCGGCAAGCTAACCGACTTCATCATCCGAGAAGGCACCGGCGAGGGCAGTCGAGCCGTGAAGGTCAGGCTCGACGAGGAAGAGAGGACGCTGGCGTTAGCCACTAAGCGACTTACAGTGCTGGATCTCAGGGTTGCAGAAGTTCAGATGGCAAGCGAGAGCGAACGCAGAAGTGCGCTGAAACAACTGATATCCCGGTGGAGAAGAGACCCGCCAAATGCGGCGATCTTGCGTCGAGCGTTGGCTGAGCAGATCCGATCGCTGGTTGATCGGATGGTCATTTCACCAGGGATGCATGTACTGGAAGAACTACTGGACGGAGGACCGGACGGTTCTGAGGACGGCGAGGCTGTCGACAATTCCGAGGACTGGCGGGCGGTCTTTGGTGTTAAGAGCGAGGCTGAGCTCAGAAGGCTACTCAAGGATCGGAACTTTGAAGTTCACATCTTCTACCGCAGCGGGGCTGAGGAGCGGATCGACGGGATGCGCGGTCCAGTCTTCAGAGCTAAGGCGAGTCGCAAGATGAAGGAATTGAGACTAGTCAATCGCTGACATCTGCGAACGCGCAGCTCCGAATAAGACCTTTTATCCGATGTCGCGGACTGGGCATGATCGGACATCGTTCGGTCAGTTGAAATTAGTTTTCAAGTTCCCGGCAGCCCTCATCGGACACGGCGAAGCTATCAAGGGCGACTGATCGCCCTCGATAGCAAGGTCAAGGTCAGGCACCGCTCGAGCACTCGGCAATCGGGGGTGGCAGGAGATGCGTGTTGATCCAGTCGAAACCGTCCGCATAGCTCTGCTTACTGCGCCTCTTCGTTATATAGCTGGTCCAACCGTCATCGCTCAGTGGCTTGACCACGTTCTGCTTCGGACTTGCCCAGCTCAACTTGGTCCAATAATGCTCCACCTTGGAGGCAAAGTTTTCTGCCGTCATTCCTTCGGGAACTTCAATCTTCAGGTGGTAGTGGAGGCGGACAGCAGCTTGGGGGCTGACACCGCCCTCCCGTACGGCAATCACTTGCAAGGCACGACGCCTGCGCCCCCCAGAGAACTTGTTGAGCCGCTTGATGAGTTCCCGCACGGAGCCTTGGGCAGCCTCCAGAGTAAGGACAGCGGGGCGTCGAGCTGCGCGAAACGTGAGAGTGACCGCTACGCCTTTGAAGTCGTGTTCGCGGAAGTAGGTGAGAAGGGCGGCGTTCATCCGCTCTTCATTGGATGCTACGACGGAACCTACTGAACCGACTGAACTGACAGCCTGCCGATTGCGCCTCGGCTTGGTCCCGTCATGCGGAACAGGCAGCGCCTCATCGGGGATGATGCTACGGAGTGCCTGACGCTGCTCTGCGTCAAGGTTGCTGAACGAAAAGGGGGTGCCGCGAACGAACATGAAGATACCGGAGGCTGAAGGGAAATCCAGCATCTCGGATATCTAACCCAATGTTTTCCTGCCTTACTCGGTCCCCCAGTCCAAGGAGCTCAGGTCTCAGGGGTCTGCTTCTTGCAGCACCTGCCACGGCTTGCATCCGAGCCCAGCACAGACCTTGGAGAGGGTGTCGAGCTGCAGGTTCTTCTCGCCCCGCTCAATTGCACTGTAGTACGTGCGATGCATTCCGATATGGTCGGCAAATCCTTCCTGGCTAAAACCCGCTGCCTTGCGCCGCTCGCGGCACACCTGACCAAGATGCCTGATAAGAGGGGAATTCATCCCGCAACCCTAAGAGAGCGCTCCTTTTAGCTCTACAGAGTTAGAGGTAGACTACTTATAGGTATCCTTTAGGGGTGGGTCATGAAGTGGAGTGGACTGGTGTTGGTGTCAATGGTGCTGACGTTGGGCGCTTGTCATCGGGGGGCTGGCGAGCTGGACTACCCGGCGACCCAGCGAAAATTCGCTGAGCTGAATCACGAGTGCTTGGTTGCTTACAGGGCTGGAGTTAACGAGATCCAAAGGTCCACGGCGTTCAATGCCTGCAACAAGGCGCGGACTACGTTCGCCGCCAACGGTCCGATCAGGGGATGGCTCGGCAGAATTCAGAGCATCAGCACAAATCAAGGTGCCGATGTTGTGTCGCTTAGGATTGGGACGTCTGTGGATGGCTTCGACGTAGGCTACCGAACCGTAAACAACCGCCTCTCCGATGTAGGATCTGGGTCTCTTATCACGCCGAACAATCCGTTGTTCCCTGTACTAGCAGGAATGCAAGAAGGCGAAGTAGTCGAATTCGATGGCGACTTCTTGCAAGATCCCAGTGGTGAGCGAGGGATATGGGAGTCAAGCCTCACGGAAGCGGGTTCGATGGAAGAGCCGGGCTTCAATCTTCGGTTCACAGCGATTCGACGTCCTGACGCTAGCAAGACGGCAAGTACGGTCAGCGAAATCCATGGCGTGCAGGCGACCGACACACCGCCTACCACACCTTCCACCGAAGACGCGCAGAATTCGCCGATACAGGGTGATCGGGCGCAGTCAGTAGAGATTGCTGACGAAAGGCAGCCCTATGGAAGAACTCGGTCACAGCTACTCAGGTTGGGGTATCAGCCTGAAGCCGGAGCGAGTGAAAGCCTACCCCATAGCGTAAACGGTGATCCTGCGCTGTGCGGGAACGCTGGGTGTCAGATTCCTTGGACTAAAGGAGGTCAGTCCATTTGCGTCTCGGCTACCGTGAATGACGATCTCGAAGAATCAGGTTGGTCTTCACAAGCGACCCCGGGTCCTTGCACATGAGTGTATGGAGGTCGGTGTCGTCGCAGCCGAGTCTGGCGAGACTCTGTTAAAGCCTCAGGGCAGCCCCGCGATCCTAGGCGGGGCACCTTATAAAAACAAAACGGGGGTATGGAACTTATATGGTCGCATTCGTAGGCTACTACCGTGTATCGACTAGGGAGCAAGGTAAGAGCGGGTTGGGACTGGAAGCCCAATCCACTGCGGTCAGAGCTCACTTGTGTCCTTCCGATAGCCTGGAAGGAGAGTTCACGGAAATTGAATCGGGTTCAGTCGCGGTACGCCCTCAGCTCTCAGCTGCGTTAGATCTTTGCCGGAAACGAAAAGCGGTACTTCTTATCGCTCGTCTGGACCGCCTTGCCCGGAACGTGAGATTCATTTCTCAGCTGATGGAGTCAGGCGTTGACTTTATTGCAGTTGACATGCCGACTGCTAACAAGCTGACGCTCCATATCATTGCAGCGATCGCCGAACATGAAAGAGACCTGATATCACAGCGTACTAAAGCCGCCTTGGACGCCGCGAAACGGCGCGGCGTAAAGCTTGGAAATCCAAACATCGCAAAGGTTCATTGGCAGGGTACTCGACGAAGGATGGAGCGTGCTGACGCGTTCGCTAGAAAGACTCATCCCATGATCCGAGCCATCCAGTTATCAGGCGCTTCAACCTATGCCGCCGTGGCTGCTGCACTGAACTCTGCGGCTGTACCGACACAACGGCTGAAATCATGGACGTCAGCAGGAGTTCGCAACGTGGTGATGAGAGCGGAGAGATCCCTCAGCAACTCGCCATGAAAGCAGCTTGGCTCATGTCATCTATGCGGGCGAGTACCAAATACTTACCTACATTGGGATCCATCCAAAAGAGGCTTTCTAGAGGATGGCGTACTCTCTTCGCAACGTATGAAGCCTGCCATGCGGATATCGCATCCATGGCTTGAGTATTTCTATGTGCGGTTGCATTGCGAATGGTCTGTATGTGCGCAATTCTGGGAACATTGCCAAAGGCAGCTAGCAGCTGCGGAGCATTCACGGGTGCCAGCGCGGTGATGATCTGCATGAGCTTAGCCATATCGCCCCACGTTGGCTCCAGCCTCGTCAGGGTGAGAGTGGACACCGTACTAGGTGCCACTCCGTTCTGCTGCTTCTTTGCGATGTAGGCAATCACAGGTTCGGAAGGATGGACGCCCACGATACTACCGAGCGTCTTCGTGTCGCACCCTAGGCATGAGGCCATGACCACATGCCTGCAATATCGATTCCAACTCTGCCACAGAGTCGACAGAATGCCTTCAAGTTCGTGCAGCTTGGCCTCATCCCTGATTGGAAAAACTGCGGTGGAAAGCGTCGCAACCAGATGATCGCGAACCTCGTCAAGCCGCCTGTCTAAGCGGCTCTGCAGCCACTGTAGATCCATTCACTGTGCGCCCTGTAGAGCTTTCAAGATGAACTCCGCTCGCACTAAACGCTGTGGCGCGCGATTGGATCCCGCAACGCAAGCCTCAACGTAACGGCGATATGGACTATCGAGATCCTTGTTCTCATGTGCATATGCAAGGTCAGAGAGGCGATTCAGCGCGTCAGGCGTATTGGTGAAGGCACCGGTCGGGTTGATCTGGGTGCTGTTGGCAAGCCCGGGAATTCCCCACCTGTTGTGGATAAGCGCAACCACCAACGACAGAAATGCATATGACTTCGTCATGTACGTTGACTGGAGTGGCGAAAGGTCTGTCTGGATGAACTGGAGCGTTTCGTCGATTCGCGTTGCCCACTCCGCATGAAGGGGAAACTCAGAGTCATACGCCTTGTAGAGCTTCCGTAGCTTAGCTGCGCTAGTGCTTTGAATGCCATCCTCCATTGCAAGCGCGATCTCGACGATCAGCTCCGCATCTTCCATACGGACGATCCCTCTGGAGGATAGGATCTTCCATTCAGCTATGAGACGCCCCCACTTTTCGAGACGCTCAGTCACCCAATCCTTGAAGGTGCCGAAGAACTCACTATGGCGCTTTTCTGCCTCGTTAAGAGGTAGCGTATAGGCATTCATTCGTCGGAACATCTGAAGAATGTCCGCACGCTCAGCGTCTCGGATGACATCACACGAGATCGCGTAACTCATGAACTTGATTTGATCGTCAGGATCTAGGTCTGCATAACGCTTTCCTGCGAACTGTAGCGAGTTCTTCCCTAAGGCAAAGCGCCCCTGTGCGTAGTCAATGATAGTTGTCACGCGCTGCTGTCCGTCGACGATTTCTTTGAACGGACGCATCTGGGGCAAGCGCAGCTGTTCCAAGACGTAGATCTTGGGGAACGGGAAGCCGCACAGAATCGTGTCAATGAAGTAGCTACGGGCGGCACCTGGCCATAGCCGAGCCTGCCGCTGGTATTCGTTGTTCACGACCATGTCGCCGCGATTGAACTGGTCAATCAGCTCTGCTACCGAAACGCTTGATTCCTGAAGGCGCATTCTTCGTTCCTTTGACGATACTCGCGACCTCGCACGCCTGCCCGGACAGCAGACATGATCGCCTGCACAGTATAGGGGTAGGGGAGCGGGACTTAGTGCCTCGAGACAGTGAGTCGGGGAAGCTGATCGAAATTAGCTCGGCAGCCAGCGGGCTACTGCACCAAGAAATAAACGGCTATCATATGAACGGGTGATGGCTGCCGGCGGCGGCGACCTCCAAGGCACGACGAGCCAAAGGCTGCCCGCGCACGTCACTGAGATCCGGCACCTGTGCGGCGATGGCGGCTGCAGGAACGGCGCGCGGAAGATCATGCGCCTGCAGTGAGGCGCATACCTCCAGCAAGGTACGGCCCACGCGCACGTCCGCGTCCTGGGCCAGCCCGGCTTCCGCGCCGTTCGCAGCCGCGACAATCAGGCTGCGACCATCTTCGGCGGCCGCCAGTGCAGCCGGCAGTACCCCATCAACACCGCGCAGCTCTCCGGTCAGCGCCAGCTCGCCCAGAAACTCATAGCGATTCAGCAGCAGCGGGTCGATCTGACCACTGGCCCCGAGAATGCCCAGCGCAATGGCGAGGTCAAAGCGGCCGCCTTCCTTGGGCAGGTCGGCGGGAGCCAGGTTGATCAGGATGCGCTGGTTCGGGTATTCGAACTGCGCGCACAGCAACGCGGCCCGCACTCGATCGCAGGATTCGCGAACGGCAGCAGCGGGGAGACCCACCAGCGTGGTATGCGGCAGGCCGCCGCTCAACATCACTTCGATACGTACCGCCGGCGCATGAATGCCGATGCGGGCGCGGCTGTGCACCAGCGCTAGGCTCATGCGGGGCTCCGGATTGTGGCAGGAGCCCGAAAGTCTGGGATTACGGCACGCCCATGCCTATCAGCACGGGCAGACAATCCACGTCAGAGATTTCTGCTTTGCAGACGTATTACTGCTGGGTGGTATAAGCCTGCCACAGCGCCGACAGATCCTCACCGGTGTGCTCCTTCCACAGTGCCGGCGTATAGCTGCCGCTGCGCAGCGCCGAATCAAGCGTCTTCACCAGCCCCGGATGCGCGGCCTCGCCCCATTTCAGGAACGCGCCAGTGACCCGGTAGCCGCTGTCCACCTTGTGCTCCGGCTTGACCTGCGTAGGCAGTGCCCAGCCTCCGGCGGCGTTGTCGACACCGTACTGGTCGCGGGCATAGTCCGCGATGCCTTCCACCAGCCAAGAAGGTGCCCGCTCGCTGGCGTAGCCGGGATACCCCTGCACAATATGCATGCCTTCGTGGGTCACCAGGTCCGTGTCGTTGGGGTGTTTCACCAGCCAGCCCGGATTGATCGTGATGGTGGCCGACTTCTCCTTCTCGCCCACGTACGCGACGCCGTCGTAGGACGGGTCCATCACGATGCGCACGCTGGACGGTGCCGAGGGATGGAAGTCGTGTCGTTGGCGCGGGTAGGTGGCGAAGAACGTGGCGATGATCCGGTCACGCACATCTGCAGCGGTCGAGCCGCTCTGGTCCTGGTAGGTGAGTGTGACGCCGTCGCGGGTCTGTTGAATGTCGGCCGCGTATGCGCTGGAAAACGCGAGGCTTGCAGCAACCACGGGGACGATCAGGCAACGGCGCAGACGCATGGGCGGCACTCCAGGACGTGATGGACAACCGCGCTGATCCTGCAACAAGCCCGTGACCCGCCGCAAGTGCCATTTCGTTCGATCCAAGCGCTTGGAAATGGTTTCATTTCAAATTATTGACAACGGATTTAGATCGATCTAGAAAAGCCCCACCCCCACGCCTCATGGAACCCCGCACCCCGTCTCCTGCGCCGTACCGCGCCGGGAGACCTTGTACTGGAGATCTGCAAGATGAAGCGCACGTTGCTGTCGTTGCTGGTGTCGTCCGTACTGCTCCAACCGCTGCTCGCACAGGCACAGTCTTCCCCGCCCGATGAAGGAAGTGCGGCCCCGGCCACACGTCAGCTCGATACGGTGAACGTCACCGGTTCGCTGATTCCGCGCGCGCAGGTCGAAGGGCCTTCTCCGGTGACCACCATCACCGCCGAGGAGATCGAAGCGCAGGGCTTCACCACCGTGTTCGATGCGCTGCGCTCGCTGCCCACGTCCAACGGCTCCGTGCAGGACTCCCAGGGCACGGGCTTCTACACCCCGGGTGCGAAGACGGTCAGTCTGTTCGGGCTGGATCCAAGCTACACGCTGACCCTGCTCAACGGCCGTCCGCTCAACAGCTATCCGCTGGCCTACAACGGCAATACCAGCATCGTGGACATCGCCAACATCCCGCTGGGCATGGTCGAGCGCATCGACGTGCTCACGGGCGGGCAGTCGTCGGTGTACGGCTCGTCGGCCGTGGCGGGCGTCATCAACATCGTGCTGAAGGACAAGGTGGAGGGCACGCACTTCCGCTACCGCGCCGGCGGCTACAGCGATGGCGGTGGTTCCAGTCAGCGCTTCATCTTCAGCAGTGGCCATTCCTTCGGCAACCTGGATCTCAGCTACGGGCTGGAGTACACCAAGCAGAAGCCGATCTTCGCATCCGACCGCAGCTACATCGACAGCGTCAACGACAGCCCGACCGGCCCGCAGGACCCGTCGCGCACCTTCCTGCGCATGCAGATGTCCCCCAACGGCTACATCGACCCCGGCCAGGCTACCTGCGCGCCGCTCTCCTATCTGTTCGGTGGCAGCACCACCTACGCGCATCGCAACGCGGCGGGCACCGGCTACTACTGTGGCAGCCCTGACAATGTCGGCACGGCCACGCTCTACAACAAGAGCGAGGACGTAAACGCCACCACCTTCCTGCGCTATCACCTCAGCGAAACCACCGAGCTGTACTCGGACATCCTCTTCAGCTTCAGCCGACCGACGTACTCCGGTGGCAGCCCGTTCTGGAACAAGACCTTCTACAACCAGACCAGCGGCAACTACGAGCAGTGGCAGCGCATCTACGCGCCGGAGGAAGTGGGGATGGACGCGAAGGACCAGCGGGTCTACACGCGCTCGCTGAACATCACGGCCGGCGCACGCGGCGGGCTGGGCGACACCGGTTTCGACTACGACGTGTATGTGAACCGGTCCAGCACTGATGTCACCCGCAAATCAACCGACTTCCTGGCCACCGCCGGTATTGATGACTACTACCTGGGCCCGCAGCTGGGCAAGGTCAACGGCTACGACGCCTATGCCCCCAACCTGGATCTGTTGTACCAGCCCCTGACGCGGCAGCAATACGACCAGTTCAGCGGCACCAACCGCGCCGAGTCCTCGGCCTCCCGCACGGGCGTGACCGCACTGGTGACCAACACGTCTCTGTTCGGTCTGCCTGCCGGTGATGTCGGCTTTGCGATGATCCTGCAGGGCACGCGTGAGAAGTTCTTCAACCAGTCGGCCGATCCGAATGCAGGCGTGCTGTTCCGAGGGTCGACGGCCGGCACGTCGGCAGAAGGTCAGCGCGATCTGTACGCGGTGGGTGCCGAACTGCAGGTGCCGATCTTCGACACCTTCAGCGCCAATCTTTCCGGGCGCTATGACAAGTACTCGCTGCAGGGCGGCGGCGGCAACGGCAAGGCGACCTGGAAGCTGGGCCTGGAGTACCGCCCGGTGGAGTCGCTGCTGCTGCGCGGCAGCTATGCAACGGCGTTCCGGTCGCCCGACATGTTCTATCTGTACTCGCGTGAAAGCAGCGGATACACCACCAACGTGGACACGTTCCTGTGCCGTCAGGCTGGATACACCTCGGAGAACTACGATGAGTGCCCGCAGTCCTCGCTGCAGGTGCTGTCCTCCAGCACCGGCAACCGCGACCTGAAGGACATCACCGCCGAGACCTTCACCTATGGCTTCGTCTGGTCCGCGCTGGACAACGCCTTGAATCTGTCGGTCGACTACAACTCGGTGAAGATCGAGAACGAGGTGTCCATTCTCGGCACTGACAGCATCCTCGCCACCGAAGCCAATTGCCGGCTGGGACGTTCCGAGAACGGCGACGTTGCCTTTGACATCAACTCGCCCACCTGCCAGCAGATTCTTGGGCAGGTGCAGCGCCTGCCGGGCACCGATCCGCTCAATCCCAACGGCGTCGAAAAGGTGTTCTCGTATCCGATCAACCTGGCCAAGCAGCGCCAGACCGGCATCCAGGCATCGGGCGACTATCGCTGGGGCGCCGGGCGCGCGGGCGAGTTCGGGGTGAACGCCGGCTACTACCGTCCGTTGAAGCACGAACTACAGCAGCAGGAAGGCGACCCGGTGCTGGACATGCTGTGTTGCGCCAACTCCAATGAGTTGCACTACCGCGCCACGCTGGGCGCGAGCTGGAACATCGGTGCCTTCAGTACCAACGTGTTCGGTGTGCGCAACGCCCGCACCTGGAACTCCGCGGGCGAGGAACGCAACATCGGGCCGTGGACCACCTGGAACGCGACGGTCAACTACCGCATCAACAAGCTGGCCAGCGTGCTGTTGACGGCCAACAACCTGACCAACGAACGCCCGCCGCGGGATTACACCAACGGCAACTGGCCGTACTACGATCAAGGTGTGTACAACGCGTTCGGTCGTTCGATGTTTGTCGAGCTGTCGCTGGACTTCCAGTAGAGCAGGATCGGGGTGGCCGCTGCTCCGGCCACCCCGAACCCCGTCACTGCCTGACGAACTGACCGCGACGCCATGCCAGCCACACTGCCGCAAGGCCGACGGCAAGGCAGACCAACAGCCCTGGGAGCGACGCTTCAGGACCAAACGCACCGCCGGTGAGCCATTCCGGTACCGCGGCATTGGGTGTGCTCCGAGCGATGGCCGGCCCGAGTTCCGTGCCCGACACGGCCGTGCCAAACAGATAGCCTTGGGTGAAGTTCCAGGCCGCGTGTGCGCCAATGGAGATCCAGACGCGCCCGGTGAGGGCGTAAAACGCGCCCAACATCACGCCGGCCTCCAGCGCAATGCAGATGGCGGCAAACACCGTCGCGTTGGGGTTGCCAAGATGGCTGAGGCCGAACACGGCGGACGACACCGCGAACGCCACCCATGGGCCGAACGCCCGCCACAACAGGCGCAGCAGCACCGCCCGCATCATCAGCTCTTCCACCACGCCGGCCTGAAGCGCCCTGCGCAGCGGAGTCCACGCAGATGCCGGGCCAGTTGCCTGGATGTCGTAGAGGCCGGACACCGCCATGATGCCCATCACCGCAGCGAACATCGCCACGCCGATCAACAGGCCAATCCCCAACTGTGGGAGCATGGGACGTAACGCAATCTCTGACGCTTTACGCTTCTCGGCCAGTCGCACGGCCAGTGCATAGATGCCCAGCGACGCCATGGCGCCAAGCAGGCCGGCGACAAACTGCATCGGCTCATTGGTCTTTGGCCAAAAACTGCCAAGAAACTGTGTGATCGCACCTGCCGGGATGGCGACGAGGAAGAACAAGGGCACGGCCCAGGCACAGGCGCGCAACCAGCGCAGCTTGCCTGGCTTCAGCACGCCGTGCTCGCCAAGCGCGATCGGCTGCCGTGTATGACGGGTCGGAGCGGGCACTGCACTGGACTGCGTCACTGCGTTCATATGCGATCCCCTGTGGGTACTGCGGCTATGTTTTGGTGGTACCACTGGACGCGGCAGCTGCCGCGGCGATGCGGGACAAGAACGGCCGTTGATTCAATGCGGCAATGGCTTCGGCCAGAACGGTGGAAAGCGGGACTGACAACTCCGCATCGAGCTGCGCGGCCGCCGCATTGGTCGCGGCCCATTGGCGCTGCAGGGCAGGCACCATGCGCTTGGCCTTGGCGCTCAGCACCACGATGCGCTCGCGCGCATCGGTACCGGGCTTCAGCGCGACAAGGCGCTGCTTGGCCATCTGCGTGACCGTCTGGCTGGCCGCGGAATGGGTGATGCCGATCTCCTGTGCCAGCACCTTGATGGAGGCCGGGCCCAGCCGCAGGAGCACGCGCAGCACCGGGGTGTAGCGGGGCCGCCACTCCAGCCCCGAGGCCGCGTAGACGCCCTCAAGATCGCCATCCAGCTGCTCGAGCAGGTGCCGGACCAAGGTGCCAAGGGTAGGAGAGGGGGCGTCCATGGCCGAAATGTATAAGCGCTGTTACATATCCGCCATGTGCCGGAAGTAGGGGGTGTGTGTCGCAGGTGAGCCAGATGGGGCAATCGGCCGGTCCATCGTGGACGGGCAAAAGCGCACGCACGTCACACATCGAGACATTCATCCGCTTGTGACAGCCTTGGTATCCGAGTGCGTGCTCGACTACTGCCACAGGCGCTGCGAACTTCTACCGCGCCGATTGCGTCGCACCATTTGATCGCGCGCCAGTAAATCGCCACGATTGTGGCGCAATTGGCTATGTCCGTTGCTGTTCGATTCCTGCAGGGTAGGCCCCGGAGCGTAGAATCTCCAAAGACTTCACACCTGTTGTCCTGCGTCGGAACGTACGTCCTGCGTCGGGAGGGTGGCTAATACAACACCCCTGCAAGGGGGGAATATGCCCGCCGTTTTCTCTGTGAGTCTTTGCGGTTCTAACCTCCCGACCCCTCGCCATTCCGGCAGGGGTCGCACTCTGCAGGAGGTTTGCCATGCAAACACGAAGGTCGTACGTACCCGAAGACGAATTTGAAGCCGCACAGAACTGCCCGCGTCGGGAGGCACACCGATGAAAAAGCCAGCCTGGGTACGCACGCGGGTAGAAGACGAGCTGCGTTCTGACTTCAAAGGCGTGCTGAAGCGCACGCACTACGCGCCGGCCGAAGCCATTCGATTGTTCATGAGGCGCATGGTGGAGATCGGGCA
Organism: Stenotrophomonas sp.; assembly: GCF_032103445.1. Taxonomy (GTDB): domain Bacteria; phylum Pseudomonadota; class Gammaproteobacteria; order Xanthomonadales; family Xanthomonadaceae; genus Stenotrophomonas. Next base: position 34,551 of record NZ_DAMDFR010000013.1, on the reverse strand, counting down.
GGACGCCGCGGCCGTTGACAGGGCGCAATCGCGTCGCGCAATCCTCAATGCATCAGACCACGTGGCGGACGCGCTGTGCATCGGTCAGTCCGCGCCACCTGGAGAAGACCATGGCTGCTCGAAGGACCACCCGGCACAAGCGCATTGCGCTTCGAGTGCGAAGGAATGCCCGTGACGTGTTCCTGATATGCATCAGCGGACAATAGTGTCCGACCGCGATGACGGGTGGCGCTTGACAGCCCACCCGCTTGGCACGACTCTCAGTTGATGACTATTGACCTCGAAAAGCTCAATTCACGCGAACTCACGTCCCTCATGAAGGCCGCCCAGAAGCGTAAAGCGCTTCTGGAGAAGCGTCCGTCGGTTACCACAGTGCGCCGGAAGGTGCTTGCGCTGCTCAAAGCTTCCGGTTACTCCATCGAAGAACTTGTGGGTGACGGCAAGGTTGCGGCGGCCCCCGCGCCTGCCAAAAGCGTCAAACGCGTCAAGCGCACGAAACTTGGAAAAGCGCCGGTGAAGTACCGTGATCCGGACAACAAGCGCAATACCTGGTCGGGTCGTGGCAGCACGCCGCGCTGGTTGCTGGAGAAAACCGCGCGCGGTCGCAGCGTGGCGGATTACCTGATTCCGGGGTTGGCCAAGCCGACGGCGCGTAAGGCCGCTCCGATTGGGAAGCGTACGGTGTTCAAGCAGGCTTGATGGCATTGCGTGGGGACGGGCCATGCCTGTCTGGCGGTGTCGGTTGATCGGACATGGCGTAGCCACGCAGGGCGTGGCTCTACGGGGTGTAAGGGCGGGACTGGAGGATCAGGATCTCGTCGCCGACTACGGCCCATTCGATGTCCTGGTCCACACCGCCGAGCGCCTGCTTGGTTGTGACGCCCAGTCTTGCCAGGCGCGCAATCAGCGCGTCGGTCAGCACCTGGCGTGAGCCGGTGATCGCCACTTCACGCACGCCACCGCCCGCCTGGGCAACCAACTGGGTGTCCTCAGCGGAGCGGCTCAGTACCTGCACCGCTTTGGACCAGTTCGAGTACATCACCTGCTCGGCCTGGCGTTTGCCTTCCACCACGCGGATGCCCAGGCCCCGCTTGGCCGAGATGTAAGTGATGTGCTTGCGACTGGCATCGAACGGGTCGCGGGTGATCATCACCCCCGAGCTGTCCGAGGGCGCGGCGCGCTGTACCAGCACGGCCATCGACACTGCATCCTGTGGCAGGCCTGCGGCGGCACGTGCTTCGTAGGCTTCGAAGTTGTAGACCGACGCCCACACCGTCTGCACCGCCTTCGCCACCGCCTCCGTGCGCGTCACATTCGGCACGGTGGTGTAGAGGCCGGCTCCGCTGAAGCCGGGCAGGTCCTCGGAATTGGACGAACTGCGTACGAACACGGCAGCGCCTTTCAGCTGGCTTTGCCACTGCCGGTCCAGGTCGCGCTGGAAGGCCGGGTCGGGCGCGGCATTGGCGATCTCCGCACGCAGGGCGGCAAGTGCCTCGCGGCGCACATTGGGATCGCTGTCGAAGCCGGTGCGGCGCTGCAGGGTTTGCAGGCGTTCGGCAATGCCGAGGCGTTCGGACATCGCCTGGTAATGCGTGAACGGGATGCAGAAGCCAACGGGCACGCTGGCAGCCGGTGGCAGCACCGCCTTGAGCGTACCGAGGTTGGCGGCCTTCACCCCGCATTGCCGGCTGTCACGGGCACGCAGCGATGCCAGCGGCGTGAGCGCGCTCACGCTGAGGTCGGGGCGAGGCAGATTGCGTACCGTCGGGCGGGGCGTGCTGCTGGCGGGCGTTCGGGCTGGGCGCTTGAGCGGGGTGACCCGATAGTCGTTGGCCGTGACCTGAAGCGACACCCAGCGTCCATCGTACTGACGCAGCGTCTGCAGGGCATCGCGCACGTACACGTTGGGAATGCCCCAGCCCTTGGCGAGTAGATTCACATGCGAGAGCAGGGTGGAGGGGCGCTGCGTTACCAGACCGGCGACAGGGGCGAGCGCGATGGGAACCTCGTCCAGCACTGGAATGTCGCGCGGTGAAAGTGCGTCCAGTTGCGCCTGCGTGCGCACGATGCGCAGCCGACCTTCCGCACTGCCGGTGTTCAAGGGCAGGAAGCGCTGTTCGCGCAGCAAGGCTTCCTGGGTGACGAACGCCAGCCCGGTGGATCGTGCCAGCGCATCATGCTGGGTGGAGTTGGTCTTGAAGCGCACCGGCTCGGCGAACGAAGCACGCACTGCCGCGTCGGTCTCGCGCAGCAGCGCGGCGGTGAGCTGGTCGCCTTCCCAGAACTCGTAGGTGTATCCCGGTAGATCCTGCTGCCATGCCAGCGTGCCGAACAGGAACCGTCGGTTCGGGTCCCGGTACTGCGCGTTGAGCGTGGCCTTGTCCAGGCTGCGCACCAGCCGCTGCTGGCGCACGAACTGCTCATGCAGGGCATGCCGCGGCGTGTTGACGTAGTAGATGCGGTTGCCGGCCTGACGGTCGATGACAAAGATCAGGTGCGGCAGTTCCAGCGCGGTGCCCGCGTTGTAGACGCGCGCGAGCTGAAGGAACTGCGCGCCGGTATGGATGCGCGGCAGGAAGTCCGGGCCTGTGTTGGGCGCGGTCGCGGTTGTGTCAGCGCCCGGGCGGACCTCGTAGGGGGACGGCTTGCGTGCGGTCTGGGCGACTGCACTGGTGGCGCAGGCGAGCAGCAGAAGCAGGGTTGCCCACCAGACCACGCTGGCAGACGAGGGCACGCGCGTACGGGATCGATCCATGATGCCGGTGCAGGGAAGAGTGCGCAGATCATAAGCGGCTGCGACGGCTGTCGGCCAGCCGCCAGCCGACCCGTGCCCGACTCAGCGGCAGCTGTTAAGGTCGCGGTTCATCAAGTCAAGGTTGGCAGCGGTGCCTTGGGTGACGGTACTGAACGTAACGCCGGGTGTACCGGGGGAGGGTCGCGTCAGCGACAGAAGCGCACCGCCCGGCTGGCTGACCACGCTGGTAACGTCGTGCGTCAACCTCTCAAGTCCCGCGTAAACGGAAAGCGGTTGCCGAGGGTAATGGCTTTCCAGCAGGGTCTTCAGCGCCGCGTCTTTGTCCGGACCGTACCAGGTTGCAAACATCAGTCCTACCGGCGCACCTGTGTCTTTAAGGGTCATCAGCGAGGCCATCGACATGGTGGTATCGCCGATCCTGCAGATGCCTTGCTGGCTCATCATGAGTGTCATGACCGTCGCTGGTTGGCACTTCTGCTCTTCCATCTGCTCGCGCACATCATGCGGCAGCGCATTGAAGGCGGACTGCACGGGACCGTTGGCCAGCTCCAGTGCCAGGGGACACTCCGGCAGTGCTGGGTTGGCCGGCGCTGCTGCCACTGCCCCGGTGCCCTGCTTCAACGAGGCCAGGAAAGGTGTGGCGGTGGTCTTGATCGCGTCGCACTGCGATCGCGGCCCTTCCACGATCAGCAGAATGTTGCTGTCCCCCGCCCGTACCGTACGCGCCAGAGCGCAAACCGCATCTGTTTCGGTCCGCAGCGTCTGTGTGGGATGCCCGTCCTGGCTGGAACGCTCGAGCTGCGCGCCCGGCGCATTCCCGGCCGTGGCGATTCTCTCGAAGTATTTGCTTGCCGTGGCTTCATCGCGGTAGTGCGCACGCACCGCGCTGAGGCGGATGGCACCCGCCGGGCAGCCGAGGCCGTCTGCCATGACCATGTCACCGCTCATGGGCGTCATCCGGAAGTCATTGAACAGGCAGGGCAGGCGTACCGAGAAGTCACCCAGAGTGGAGCTGGCCTCGGTCCAGCCGTCGCTGTCGAGCGTGCCGGCGCCGGCGCGGTGCATCTGCACGCTGGGGACCCCATCGGCGTGGGCGAGGCTGCACAGCAGCAGGCCGCACAGCAGCAGTGTGGCTCGAGCTTGCGGCCGGTGAGGTTGGACATGCGTCATCCGTGAAGACATTACGTTCGCTTCCTTGAGGGTGAAGAAATCAGAGGTACCCCACCGTTAGCGGCTCAATGCTGCGTGACTATAGGGCCGGGCACGGCTCGATGGCTGCGCCAGCTGCCGGATGCGCGGTCGGGCAGCTCCAGCAGCCAGGTCTGGTGGCAGGTGATGCAGGTGTAGGCCAGCACGATACCGGGCGGGAAGGGGCCGGCTGATTCGGGAACCTCAGTTTCGTGCAGGTGGCCAGCCTGTACTGCTGCTTCGACCGTTGAGACGCAGTGTTCGCGGCTGCCGGCCGTGTTGAGCTGGGTCTGGGGCCAGATGGAATGGCAAGGGCAGCGGGGCATGCTTCTGTGGGAGGCGTTGGGTGGGGGGATTCTATCCGGTGGTTCAGCCACGCAGGGCGCGGCGCTACGGGTGTACGTGCACGGGAAGATTTCCGATACTTCGGGTCTGCTGCGCGTTGCAGCCCCCACCAGGAGACTTTCATGAGCCTTGAGGCACAAGCGCTGGTTGAGCGCTACTACCAGGCGTTCAACGCCGGCGACCGCGAGGGCATGCTGGCCCTGCTGACCGATGACGTGGCCCATGACCTCAACCAGGGTGCACGCGAGGTTGGCCGCGAGGCCTTCCGCACCTTCCTGCAGCGCATGGACCGCAACTATGCCGAGCAGCTGAAGGACATCGTGGTGATGTCCAACGCCGACGGCGTGCACGTGGCGGCCAGCTATGTGGTGCATGGCCAGTACCAGGCCACCGACGACGGTCTGCCGGAGGCGACTGGCCAGCGGTATGTGCTGCCGGGCGGTGCGTTCTTCGACATACGCGATGGCCGCATTGCGCGGGTGAGCAACTACTACAACCTTGCTGACTGGATCGCACAGATCGCACCGGGTGCCTGAGATGAATCCGGCCATCCAGGTGCTGCGGGTCACCGGCGCGGACATGCTGCCGTGGCTGGAACACGTGGCACGCCTGCGAATCGCGGTGTTTCGCGACTTCCCGTACCTGTACGACGGCGACATGGCCTATGAGCGCGAGTATCTGCAGGCGCTGAGCCAGGCCGCGGGTGGGGTTCTGGTGCTGGCATTGGACGAGTCTGGCGCGCCTGTGGGCGCGTCCACCGGCATGCCGCTGGTGGAGTCGGAGACCGCCATTCGTGAGCCCTTCCAGCAGGCGGGTCTGGCCGAAGCGCCTATCTTCTACTGCGGTGAATCGGTGCTGTTGCCAGCTTATCGTGGACGCGGGCTTGGGCACCGCTTCTTCGACGAACGCGAAGAACATGCGCGCAGCTTGCCTGGCGTGCGCACAAACGCATTCGCATCGGTGGTGCGTGCGGCTGACGATCCGCGCTGCCCGGCGGATTACCACAGCAACCATGCCTTCTGGAAAGGTCGTGGCTATCGCGAGCATTCACAACTGCGTGCGACGCTGGCGTGGAAAGAGGTCGGCGCGACGGTGCAGAGCGATCACGCGCTGAGCTTCTGGCTGCGCGAACTGGACACATCCGAATGAAAGTGGCGGTTGCGAAGTATCCGATCCAGGCTCCGGCCTCGTGGGCGGCGTTCGCCGAGCGTCAGCGCGCTGTGCTGGGTGAGGCTGCTTCTGCGGGTGCGCAGCTGGCGGTGCTGCCGGAATATCTCTCGCTGGAGCTGGCCGCGGCGCTGGCTCCAGAGGTGTCCAAGAGCCTGCCGGCATCGCTGCGCGGTATTCAGGCGTTTCACGATGACTGGCTGGCGCTGTATGCCGATCTGTCGCGCAGCCTGAACATGATCATCCAGGCCGGCACCTTCCTGCTGCAGGTGGGCGAAGGACGTTATCGCAATCGTGCGTGGTGGTTCACGCCGGATGGGCAACGCGGCTATCAGGACAAAATGCAGCTGACCGGCTTTGAAAAGCAGCTCGGCGTGATCGAACCCGGTGATGCGCTGCAGGTGTTCGACCTGGGTGGCGTACGCACCGGCATCGCGGTCTGCTACGACAGCGAATTCCCGCTCAGCGTGCGCGCCCAGCGCGAAGCCGGCGCGCAGCTGCTGCTTGTCCCCAGCTGCACCGACACCGACGCCGGCTCCACCCGCGTGACTGTAGGTTGCATGGCCCGCGCGCTGGAGAACCGCATGTTCGTCGCCAAGGCGGTGACCGCTGGCGAGGCCGCTTGGAGCCCGGCACTGGACGTCAACACCGGTGAGGCGGTGCTGTATGCACCGATGGACCGTGGCTTCCCGGCCGATGGCGTACTGGCCAGCACCCACGGTGACCAGCTGTGGGCGATGGCGGATCTGGATTTCGAGGCGCTGACCCAACGGCTGGGCGATGCGCAGGTGACGGTGGATGGAGATTGGGGTCAGCAGCGACAACAGGTGACGCCGAATGATTGAAGTTTGCTGCGGACGCTAGTCTTCAATGATGAATGCCGTCAATGATCCATCAGAGAGCCAGTTCGACGTCGTCGAGACGAAACCCGCCCGCGAGCGCTGGCTGGAAGCCAAGGTGAAGCGGAGTCTGACGGATTCTCGCCCGGCGATTCCACACGACGAAGTGGAGCGCCGTATGGCCCGACGAGTCGAAGAGCTGAAGGCTGATCACAAAGTTGTCGCACTAAGCGGAATTTAACCTTGTGAACGATTGCGGACCTGGAACGGAAGGTGTTAGCTAGATCTTTCAAGGACGGAGGCGATCAATGCAACTGGATGGCAAAACCTCACTACGCAGTCGTGCGGCAGGATTTCTTCTGTCGGGTCTTGCGGCTTTTTCCTGCTTTGCCGCGGATGCTGGCACAAAGCGGCCTCCTATTTCCCTGGGTCCAAGCAACGCCTACAACGGCACCGTTTCAGGGGATCCCACCGCACCCGACGGTGCCGCGGTTGAGCTCCGTCGCGTAGCAGATGTCGACAAAGCTTTCGGCAACAGCGTTTCCCTGCTCGACATCAGTGGCAAGGGCGGCGGCGTGTATGTGGTCAGCGCGGAGATGTCGGTCAATGGCAACGGGCGAGCTGTGCTCTGGCTAATCGCGTACAAAGGAGGTGCGCGCCTGCTGGTCGCTAACACCGAGCGCCAGCCGGTGCAGGCGCACGAAGGTCTGACCGAGCGGCAACTGGCGGTGACGGTTCCAAAGAACGCCACACGACTGGTGTTCGGCATGGCGCTGAGCGGCGGTGGAGAGGCGCATGCCACGGCGCTGAAGATCCGTCATGACGCCGAACGCACGGCGGCGCGCGACACCGACGCGAAGGGGAACCTGGATGCGTTCATTGCCACCGTGCGCGCCCGTGCGCTGTACGCCGACCGGGTACCTTGGCAGACGTTCCAGGCCAGCATCGACGCTGCTGCGAATGCAGCGCAGTCGGCAGACAACTACCCGCTGTATCGGGAGATCCTGAGGTCACTGGGCGACCGGCACAGCACATTCCGTTTGCCGCACGAGAGCGACTTTGCGACCCAGCGCACGCGTGCTGCTGAGAAGCCCCGCGTGGAGCGGCTTGGCACCGGCGTGGGTTACGTGAAAGTGCCCAGCGTGAGCGGCGTCGAGAAGCACTCGTCCCGCGAGCTTTCCATCGGCATCCAGCGACAGCTGTGTGCCATCGGGCAAGACGTGAATGGCTGGGTGGTGGACCTGCGGGATAACAGCGGTGGCACTATGTGGCCCATGTTGGCCGGACTTTTTCCCCTCCTTGGCGAAGTATCGCCAGGTGCCTTCGTCGACAGGGAGGGGAAGGTTTTCCCCTGGAAGATCAGGGGCGCGCGCGAATGTGATCTTTCGCAGGCACCGGTTGCTGTGTTGATTGGTCCACGCACGGCCAGTTCTGGGGAGATGACTGCGATCGCGTTCATCGACCGGCCCAACACCCGCATCTTTGGCCAAGCCAGCGCGGGTCTGGCCACGGGCAACAGCCCAATCCCCTTGCCGGATGGCGCTCGAGTCGTGCTTACGACCACCCGTGTGCAGGACAGGTCCGGGCACGTCCTTGAACAGGTGAAGCCGGATGAGACGGCAGACGGTGAGGATGCACTGGAAGCAGCAACGCGCTGGCTGCCGCGGTAGCGACGTGCCATGCGCGTCTGGCCGCCCCTGACCGAGGCCAGGAAATGGGTGGGTCCAATTCCGCGAAGCCACGCAGGGCGTGGCTTTACGGTTGATCCCGCGCCGCGATCTCGATCCCGATCCGACGTGACGCGACTGGGTTACGGGGCCGGGCGCTCCGGCGCGTTCCCAGCAGACTCCAGCGCGGCCACGGTCTTCTCCAGTGCTTCCAGCTTCTCGCGGGTGCGCAGCAGCACCGCGCGCTGCACGTCGAATTCTTCGCGGGTGACCAGGTCCAGCTTGGCCAGGCCGGCCTGCAGGGCGCTCTTGAAGGTGGCCTGCAGTTCCTCACGCTGCTCGCGCAGCCCCGGCGGCACCATGTCGCTCAGGCGGCGGGCCAGGTCGTCGATCTGGTTGAGGTCAATCATGGGGGACTCCGCTTCGGTGGGGGCTGGCCAGGTTCACGCCTAGGATAATCCCCGTGGGGGTGGCCGGAATACGGGGGCAGCATCGCGTTCATCGGCCGACAGGCGGTATCCTCGCTGCCGCAAATACAGGAGCCAACGAATGAAGATGGTCATGGCGGTGGTCAAGCCGTTCAAGCTCGACGACGTGCGCGAGGCGCTGGCCGAGCGTGGGGTCACCGGAATCACGGTGACCGAGGTCAAGGGCTTCGGACGCCAGAAGGGGCACACCGAGCTGTACCGGGGCGCGGAGTACGTGGTCGACTTCCTGCCCAAGGTCAAAATCGAGGTGGCGGTCACCGACACCCAGGTCGACGAGGTGGTGGAAGCCATCGTCAAGGCGGCTGGCACCGGCAAGATCGGCGACGGCAAGGTGTTCGTGTACGACCTGGGCAGCGTGGTGCGCATCCGTACGGGTGAGCTGGATGCTGATGCGCTCTGAAAAAGCTTGCCGGGCATGGCCCGGCACTACGGTACGCTTTTGAACCACCGGTAGAAGCGCTTCCACGCCACCCGCACACCCGCCACCCAGCGCGGGTCGGCGACCAGCGCGGCCTGGCTCTCGGTCGGGCGCTCGCCGGTCAGGCGCTGGCGCATCTTCAGCAGGTTCTTCATGTCACTACGGCGCAGCTGGCGCGACACCGGGTGCACCGGCAGCCAGCGCGGGCTGCGCCAGGCCGACGTGAAGTCCACGAGCACCGGCACGCCGCCGTTCACCATGACATTGGTGCCATGCAGGTCGTTGTGGGTGATGCCGGCGGCGTGCAGGCGGCTCAGCGCGTACTGCAGCTGCTCGAACACCTCCGCGCCCACCGAGGTGGCCGCGCTCAGGGTCTGGCCAGGAATGAACTCCATGCCCAGGGCCAGGCCACCGATGGTGCCGAGCAGGGCTGGGGCGTGCTTCCAGCCGCTGAGGCGCTTGAGCATGCTGGCCTCACGGCGCACCAGCAGACGCGCCACCAGCGACAGCGGGGTGCCCTTGTAACGGGTGTAGTCCTTGACCACGGCCGGCTGGCCGTTCAGGCACGTGCGGTAGACGTCCGGTTCCAGCAGGCGTTCGCCACGCTTGAGCAACTGGGCAGGAGCGGTGTCATCGACACACGAGGTAGCAGGAGTATTCATGACGTTCTTTGGGCGACCCGGTGGTCGGCGCGAAGCGTCAGGCGTACCGGTGCTGCTGAATGGGGGTGATGTCAAACTTTCGTTAATTTTAGTACCCGGAAGTACAGCAATCCAGCCCTTGTCGGAGAAATGTCGGACCCAGCGGTGGAACAGTTTGTCGCGCACGCTACGGACAGGCGTTCCGGCGTTGGCAGAATACCTTTCAAAATCAAATGGTTGATATTGATATGAGACAGGCCGTGCGGTGAATGTCCGCTACCTGTACACGACTGGCTTGACCGGACACGAAGCCATGCGGACCATAACGATCTTGAATACGGCACGCGTGGCCCGCCGCTCCCCATGGCCCGCCAGCACCGCGTGCGCACTCCCCTTCACTGAAGCTTTCCGGCAGCCGCCGGTGGACGTTCGATGATCAAGATAATTGTGGTGGCCCTGTTCGTGGCGTGCGTGCTGTACGTGCACTACCGCGGCAAGGTCCGGGCGCGCTGGTCGCGCCAGCTGCTGGACCATTCCAGCTTCATGGCTCCCATCAACGTGGTGATGTACCTGTTCTCCAAGGTGCCGACCACGCCGTTCCTGGACCCGGGCAAGGAGTTCCCGCAGCTGGAGCCGCTGCGCGCGAACTGGAAGATGATCCGTGATGAGGCGCTGGCGCTGCGCGATGCGGACAAGATCGCCGCCTCCAGTACCTACAACGACGCGGGCTTCAACTCGTTCTTCCGCCGTGGCTGGAAGCGCTTCTACCTGCGCTGGTATGGCCCGTCGCATCCGTCGGCCAAGGCGCTGTGCCCGCAGACCACGGCGCTGCTGGAGTCGATTCCGGAGGTGCGTGCGGCGATGTTCGCGCAGCTGCCGCCGGGCAGTGAACTGCGTCCGCACCGCGACCCGTTCGCCGGCTCGCTGCGGCTGCACCTGGGCCTGGCCACGCCGAACGACGATGGCTGCTACATCGAAGTGGACGGCATCCGCAAAAGCTGGCGTGACGGTGAGTGGATGATGTTCGACGAAACCTACATCCACCACGCGCACAACGAGACCCAGGAAGACCGGGTGATCCTGTTCTGCGATATCGCGCGGCCGTTGCGTTTCGGGCTGCCGGGGCTGTTCAACCGCGCGGTGGCGGCCACGCTGCTGGCCGGCGGTGCCTCGCCGAACCTGCCGGGCGATCCCACCGGGGGCGTGAACAAGGCGTTTGGTGGGCTCTACAAGGTGCGGCTGAAGGCCAAGGCGCTGCGCGCGAAGAGCGCGTTTGCCTACCACGCGATCAAGTGGGGCCTGGTGCTGCTGGTGATTGCCGGGATCTGGGCGCTGTAACAGGCACCGCGAGGGCCGGCCAACGGCCGGCGCTACCGCAAAGCAAAGCCCGCGCTGTTTCCAGCGCGGGCTTTTTGTTGTCCACATCCGGAACGCGTCCCGGTAGCGCCGGCCGTTGGCCGGCCCTCACAACCCCCGGAATCAACCCTTCAACGCGGCCTGCACGAACGGAGGGGTCACCAGTACGCCGGTGTGCAGCGCGGCGGTGTAGTACAGGGTGTCGAAGCTCTTGGAGGCCGAATCGGCCTGACGGAAGTCGAAGCTGCTCTGGCCCTTGCGCGCCAGGGTCACGCTCCACCAGCCGGTCGGGTAGCACGGCTGCGGGAACGGCAGGGTCTTGAACGACTGGAAGCCGGCCTTGCCCATCTCGGTGCGCATTTCGTTGATCAGCGCCAGCTGCATCAGCGGAGATTCGGACTGCTGGACCAGAATGCCGTCGTCCTTCAGCGCCTTGAAGCAGCTTTCGTAGAAGGCCTTGTTGAACAAGCCTTCACCCGGGCCGACCGGGTCGGTGGAGTCCACGATCACAACGTCCACGCTGCCGGCCGGGCAGTTGGCCATGTAGGCCACGCCGTCATCGAACATCAGCTCGGCGCGCGGGTCGCTGTTGGAGTCGCACAGCTCCGGGAAGTGCTTCTCGGCCATGCGGGTGACCTGCTCGTCAATGTCGCACTGGGTCACACTTTCCACGCCCTTGTGCTTCAGCACTTCGCGCAGGGTGCCGCAGTCACCGCCGCCGATGATCACCACGCGCTTGGGCGCGGCGTGGGTGAACAGCACCGGGTGGCTGATCATCTCGTGGTAGAAGAAATTGTCCTTGCTGGTCAGCATGATGGCCCCGTCGATGGTCATCAGGTTGCCCCAGTCGGTGGTCTGGAAGATCTCGATCTTCTGGAACGGCGACTGCACCTCGTCCAGCTTGCCGGTGATGCGGTAGCCAATGGCCGAGCCGGTGCGCTCGAAATGCTCGATGTACCAGTTGCTGTTGTCAGTCATGGAGTAACGGTCCTGTTCGGAGGGTGTTGGAGCCGGGATGGCGGCACAAGGCGCGTCCGGACGGGGTCCGCCCCGTTCAGGTTCAAGCCTGGACACGGGCGCGGGCGCGCATGATAACGGAGCTGTCGGCATATAGGCGTTATCATGCACCCCCTTTTTTACCAACCAGGCCCACTGCAATGACCGATTGGTCCCTCGACCAAGCCCGTAAGACCTACTCGATTCCGCATTGGGCGGATGGCTACTTCGACGTGGATCCGGCGGGGCATATGGTGGTGAGACCGACGGGGCAGGACGGCCCGGTGGTGTCCTTGCCCACGATCGTGGATTCGGCCCGTGCGGCCGGGGCCAAGCTGCCGCTGCTGGTGCGCTTCCCGGACATCCTCGGCCAGCGCCTGGGCAAGCTGCAGGCCGCCTTCGGCCAGGCCCAGGCCGACTGGGACTACGCCGGCGGCTACACCGCCGTGTACCCGATCAAGGTCAACCAGCACCGCGGCGTGGCCGGCACCCTGGCCAGCCACCACGGCGAGGGCTTCGGCCTGGAAGCCGGCAGCAAGCCCGAGCTGATGGCCGTGCTGGCGCTGTCGCGCCCGGGCGGGCTGATCGTCTGCAACGGCTACAAGGACCGCGAGTACATCCGCCTGGCCCTGATCGGCCGCAAGCTGGGCCTGCAGACCTTCATCGTCATTGAAAAGCCCTCCGAGCTGAAGCTGGTGCTGGAGGAGTCCAAGGCGCTGGACGCGAAGCCGGGCCTGGGCGTGCGCATGCGCCTGGCGTCGCTGGGCGCAGGCAAATGGCAGAACAGCGGCGGTGACAAGGCCAAGTTCGGGCTGTCCCCGCGCCAGCTGCTGGACCTGTGGAAGTCGCTGCGCGACACCGAATACGCCGACTGCCTGAGCCTGCTGCATTTCCACATGGGCTCGCAGATCTCCAACGTGCGCGACATCGCCAACGGCATGCGCGAAGCCACCCGCTACTTCGTGGAACTGTCGCGCCTGGGCGCGAAGATCACCCACGTCGACGTTGGCGGTGGTCTGGGCGTGGACTACGAAGGCACCCGCTCGCGCAGCTTCTGCTCGATCAACTATGGCCTGAACGCGTACGCCAGCAACATCGTGCAGCCGCTGGCCAATGCCTGCGAAGAGCACGGCCTGACCCCGCCGCGCATCGTCACCGAGTGCGGCCGCGCCATGACCGCGCACCACGCGGTGCTGATCGCCAATGTCTCCGAAGTGGAGCAGGCGCAGGAAGGCCGTGTGCCGGATGCGCATGACGACGAGCCGGCGGCGATCCGCCACCTGCGCGAAATCCATGAGGAACTGGACCAGCGCCCTGCGGTGGAACTGTTCCAGGAGGCCCAGCATTTCCATGCCGAGGGCCTGGCCAGCTACGCGCTGGGCCAGATCGACCTGCCGCAGCGTGCGCGCATCGACGACCTGTTCTATGCCATCGCCCATGGCGTGCGCGCACGCCTGAGCTACGACGAAAAGAGCCACCGCCCGGCGCTGGATGAACTGAACGAACGCCTGGTCGACAAGTACTTCGTCAACTTCAGCGTGTTCGAGTCGATTCCCGATGCCTGGGCGATCGACCAGGTGTTCCCGATCGTGCCGATCGAGCGCCTGAACGAGGTGCCTGGCCGCCGCGGCATCATCGCCGACATGACCTGCGATTCCGACGGCATGGTCAAGACCTATGTGGAAAATGAAAGCCTGGACACCTCGCTGCCGCTGCACGCGATGAAGCCGGGCGAAAGCTACCGCATCGGCTTCTTCATGGTCGGTGCGTATCAGGAAATCCTGGGCGACATCCACAACCTGTTCGGTGATACCGACGCGGTGGAAGTGGTGGCCGATGCCGACGGCTATGCCATTACCCAGCAGCGTCGCGGCGACACCACCGACGTGATGCTCGATTACGTGGGCTACCGTCTGGACGATCTGCGTGCGGCCTACGCCGAGCGTGTGGCGGCGGCGAACCTGGAGCCGGCGCGCGCGCAGGAACTGTCCGAGGCGCTCGAAGCCGGATTGACCGGCTATACGTATTTGTCCGACGAACCGTTGGTGTGACCGCACGCGCGATCTTCCATCTGTTTCTCCACGCCGCAGTGCCTGCACTGCTGGCGTGGATGTTCTGGCGCAAGCGCTTTCTTTCGGCGTGGGCGTTGCTGCTGCTGGGCTGGATCATCGACCTGGACCACCTGCTGGCCGACCCGATCTACGCGCCGAACCGCTGCAGCATTGGTTTCCATCCGTTGCACACCACGCCGGCAATTGCGGTGTACGCGGGGCTGTGCGTGCCGAAGAAGACGCGCCTGTTCGGGATTGGATTGATGATCCACATCACGTTGGACGCGATTGATTGTTGGTGGATGCACGCCGGAAAATGATCCGCGCGCGCTTGTCGTAGAGCCGGGCTTGCCCGGCTGCGGGCAACCGACCAAAAGGCAGCCGGGCAAGCCCGGCTCTACGGCAACACCTCAACCTGCAGGCAACACCAGCGTCGCCACCAAGCCCGGCGCACCATTGCGCAACGTCAGCGTACCGCCATAGCTCTCGGCAATATCGGCCACGATCGCCAGCCCCAAGCCGCTGCCCGAAGCGCGCTCATCCAAGCGCACACCACGCCCCAGCACGCGCTCAAGATCCTCTTCGGGCAAACCCGCCCCATCGTCGCGCACCTCAAACCGCATCCTGTTGCCCTCGTGGCGCACCTTCACCTCGACGCTGTGCGCCGCCCACTTGCCCGCGTTGTCGAGCAGGTTGCCCAGCATCTCTTCCAGATCTTCCCGCGCACCGGCAAACAGCCCCTGCGCATTGGCGTCGCAGGAAAACCGCACGTCGCGGTCACCGTGCACGCGCTGCATCAGCCGGCACAGCGCGTCCAGCACCGGGCCCACCGGCGTGCGCTGCTGGTGGTCAGCGGCCACGCCCACGGCCAGATAGCGGTCGATGCTGGACTGCATGCGCGCGGTTTCGCCGCGCACGGTCTGGCGCCAGTCGCTGCCATCGCTCTCGGCTTCCGTGGCGAGCACGGTCAACGGGGTCTTCAATGCATGCGCCAGATCGGCCGCGCTGCGCCGTGCGCGCTGCACCATGCGTCCGTGATGGTCGAGCAGTGCATTGAGCTCGTCCGCCAGCGGGGCCACTTCCTTCACCAGCCCCTGCTGCGGAAAGCGCACGTTCTCGCCATTGCGGACCTGTGCAGCGATGCGGCGCAGCTCGGTAAGCGGGCGCAGGCCGTAGTGCACCTGGCTGACCAGCACGGCGAACCACAGCGCCACCAGCACGATCAACGCCAGCGCGGTGCGCTGGCGGAAGCTGCTGACCTGGTCGTCCAGGGCACTGCGGTCGGCGGCGACCAGCACCTGCAGCGGCGTACAGGCACGGGGCAGGGTCACCTGCTGGGCCACCACGCGCAGCGGCTGGTCGAGCGGCCCAAGGCTGTCGAAAGCGCGCGCTGGACCCGTCTGCAGCGCCTGCGGTACCGGCAACGAGCCGTCCCACAGCGATCGTGACTGTGCCAGCGCCTGCCCCTTCGGTGTCCGCACCTGCCAATACGCACCCGAGAACACCCGGCGGTAGTCCTCATTGACCAGCTCACGGCGGAACTGCACCTGGCCGTTGGCATCCACTTCAGCCAGCGACAGCACCGATACCAGGTCGTTGCCCAGGCGGGCGTCCAACGCGTTGCGTGCTGAACTTTCAAACAAGGCACCCAGCCACCAGGTGGCCAGCGCCGAGACCAGCAGCATGCCCAGCCCGCCGGCCAGCAGCAGACGGCTGCGCAGTGACCGCGTCTTCATGGCTGCGCCGACAGGCGGAAGCCCTGCCCGCGATGGGTGTGGATGAACTCGCTGCCGAGCTTGCGGCGGATGCGCCCGATCAGCACATCCAGCGTGTTCGAGTCGGGATCGAAGCCCGCCTCGTACACATGCTCGCCCAGTCGCGAGCGGCTGATCACAACGTCCGGGTGATGCATGAAGTAGCTCAGAATGCGGTATTCCTGCGGGCTCAACGCCAACGGCTCGCCGTCCAGTTCGAAACGCGCGGCGTTGACGTCCAGCTGCAGTGGACCACAGCTTAGACGCGGGCTGGCATGGCCGGCACTGCGGCGGATCAGCGCACGCAGACGCAGCAGCAGCTCTTCAGGCTGGAACGGTTTGGTCAGGAAATCATCCGCTCCGGCATCGAAGCCGGCCAGTTTGTCGTGCCAGCGGCTGCGGGCGGTCAGTACCAGCACCGGAAAGGTGCGGCCGGCCTGGCGCCAGCGTTCAATCACACTCAGACCGTCCAGGCCCGGCAGGCCAAGGTCGACCACTGCGGCAGCCACGTCCTCCACCTGCCCCTGGAACTCGGCGTCGCTGCCGTCGGTACTGTGCAGCACCACGTAGCCGGCTTCTTCCAGCAGCGTGCGCAGGCGATCGGACAGTACCGGGTCGTCCTCGGCAAGCAGCAGGCGCATCAGTCTTCTTCCATCTTCAGCAGGCGGCCGTTGCGCGCATCATAGTCCAGCTCCATCACCTTGCCGTTGGGGCCGAGAATCTCGATCTCATAGGTGTCATCGTCCAGCTCCACCTCCAGCAGCTTGCCGGGGTAGCGCTTGAGCGCATCGCGCACCACCGTCTCCAGCGGTACATAGCGGCCCTGTTGCACGGCCTGGCGCACGGCCTGCTGCTCGCGCGCGTCGCCGTCCAGCACCCGCATGGGGTCCTGGGTGGCACTGAGCAGCAGGGGCAGCAGAAGGGCGTAGGGCGACATGGAAGCGCATACGTGGGAGCAAGGCCTACGGTATACGCGTGGCGATTAAACAAACCCTAACAATGCTGCTCATGAGGCGCTTAAGGACGCTTGCCAGACTGGCGTTGCCGGAATGGTCCGGTTGCCACAAGGAACCCCCTCATGAAGACTCTGATGATTGCCGCCGCTCTGGCCGCCACCGTTACCGCCGCCCCGACCTTCGCCGCCGAACTGGGCGCTGCCGAGGTGCAGGCCAAGCTGCGCGCCGCCGGCTACACCCAGGTGCACGAGCTGGAACGTGATGACGGCATGTGGGAAGCCGAAGTCACCCGTGCCGACGGTAGCCGCGATGACGTGCTGATCGACCCGGCCAAGGGTGAGATCTTTGATTCAGCCAACGGCCGTGCGGTGCTGGATGCCGGCAGGATCCTCGATCTGGCCGCCAAGGCGGGCTACACCCGCATCACTGAAGTGGACCGTGACGGGGCCACCTGGTCGCTGGACGCCTACAACAAGAACAACCAGCGCGTGGACGTGCGCATGAGCGGCTACGACGGCCGCGTGCTGAGCAGCCGTCGCGACGGCTGGTGGGACTGAGCCGACTTACCAGCCCACAGGACCCGGGCCGCCCCAGTAGCCGCCCCCGCCATACCCGTAATCGCCGTAGCCATAGGGGCCATAGAAACCAGGCCCCTTGCCCTCGCTGACCCGGATGTTGAGATTCATGTTCCGGGTCTTGCCTTCGTCGTTGGTGTAATTCTTGTTGAGGTTCAGTTCGGCGGCGTTGAAGTGCGTATTGCCGAAGTTTTCCGAATAGCCAATGCCGGTGGTGAAGCTGCCGTTGACCCGCAGCTTGTCATCGGTGACCTCGGCAATGCCATTGCCGGCCGGCCCGCGCGCGACGCGGCGACCGCTCTTGTCGCCGTAGAAGGTGCCGGGCGGGTCGCCGCGCAGGGTGGGGTCATTCATGTACTGCAGCGGTTCCTGCGGCACCGCCAGGTTGAGGTCGGTGGCCGACTGCGGGCCGGTGGCACCGGCGGCGGACTGCGCCAGGGCAACCCCGGGGGCAAGCAGGCACAGCAGCAGCGAAAGCGGGCGGATCATGGGAGGCTCCGGGGCAGGCAGGGCGGCCGACAGGCTGACGCTAGCAGGCGCTGCTTGAATGATGCCTGTCATTCACAGGATTTGTCGTGTGCCGTTCGAAG
This sequence comes from Stenotrophomonas sp., assembly GCF_032103445.1. Taxonomy (GTDB): domain Bacteria; phylum Pseudomonadota; class Gammaproteobacteria; order Xanthomonadales; family Xanthomonadaceae; genus Stenotrophomonas. The sequence goes on along the minus strand of NZ_DAMDFR010000013.1, from coordinate 16,765 downwards.
CCGAACAGCGCCTGCAGCGGGTGCCGGCGGCGCTCGATCCGGGCGCGCAGCAGCCCGGCCCCGACCATTGAATAGGTAATGCCATTGCCGCCGTAGGCCATGGCGAACAGCACGCGCGGCCCCCATTGCGGGTGCGGACCGAAGAACGGCAGGCCGTCGGCGGTCTCGGCAAACGTGCCAGCCCAGGAAAAGGCGGGCTGCAGCGGCAGGTCCGGGAACAGCCGGTTGACCTGCTTGAGCAGCGTGCGCGCCTTGCCCTGCACACGTGCGTCGCGTCGGGCCGGCACGTCCACCGCGTCATCTTCGCCGCCCACCAGCAGGCGATGGTCGCCGGTACTGCGCAGATACAGATACGGCCGCGCCGACTCCCACACCATCGTGTTCGACAACGCGCCCAGCAGATCCGGGTCGACCGGATCGGTGATGAAGGCATAGCTGCTGCGGTTGCGGGCCACGCGCGGCTTCAACCATCGCTGGCCGGCATAGCCGGTGGCCAGCACCACATGCCTGGCGCGGATCTGCAGGCCTTCGGCCGTGATCGCGTTGACCCCACGTGCGGTGGTCTGCAGGGTATGCAGGGTGGTGCGGTCATGCACCGCGCAGCCGGCCTTGGCCAGCCGCATCAGCAGCCGGTAGGTGAGCTGGTAGGGGTCGACGCGTGCGGCCAGCGCGCTCAGGATCGCGCCCGGTGCCTCGATGCCGTACTGCGCCCGCACCTCGGCACGGTCCAGCCAGGTGACGTCGAACCCGTGTTTCCGGCGCAGTGTGCATTCGGCTTCCAGCACTGACCCATGGCGGCGCTTGCTGGCGTAGTACAGGCTGTGCATCGGATGGCAGTCCACGCCGCGGAAACCGGCGGCGACGTCGCGCAACGCGGGAATCGCCTCGGCGCAGGCGCGGTAGGCCAGCACCGCGGCGGACTCGCCGTACTGATCCGCCAGGTCGATCAGGTGGGTGTCAATCTCATACTGCAGCAGCGCAGTGCTGGCGGCGGTGCTGCCCCAGCCGATGTCGCGCTGCTCGATCAGCACCACGTCGTGGCCGTGCGCGCAGAGTTCATTGGCGATCAGCGCACCACTGATTCCGCCGCCGACCACCAGCACGTCGCAGTGCCGATCCTGCTGCAAGGGCGGAAAGGCGTGCATCAGCCCGTTGCGGATGGCCCAGTATGGATAGCCGCTTTTCAGGTCCATGCGCGGCTCAGGCCGTGGGATGGCCGGTGTGTGGAGTGAGGATCAGCGGGCCCAGTTCGAACTGTTGCTGCTGGGCCTGGGCCAGATAGTGATCGCGGGTGGTGGCGTCCAGATGCGGATCGCGCGCCAGCAGCCACAGGAAGCGGCGGTCGGGGCTGCCGACCAGCGCCACGCTGTAATCCGGCGCGACCTGGATCACCCAGTAGTCGCCCTTGCCGAACGGCAGCCAGCGCAAGCCGGCCGGCAGGAAGCTGACCTTCAGGCGCGCCGTGTCGTTGTCCACCGGGCAGGCCTCGCCTTCGGCCTGCTCGACATCGTCGCCCAGCCGGCAGCGATTGAGCACCGCCACGTTGCCGTTGTCCTTCAGGCTGTAGTGCGCCGACACATCGGTACAGTCCTCCGGCTCATGCTTCATCGGCAGCCGGGCAATCTCATACCAGGTGCCCAGATAGCGGGGCAGGTTCAGGTCAGGGACGGTCTTCAGGTCGGTGTAGGTGGTCATCGCAGGCGCTGTGGCGAGGTGGACGCCACCATGCCGGGGCCGATGCCATGGCGAAGTGAAGTCGGACCCACGTGGCACGCACACACCCGGTCTGAACCTGAAGCGGTTTATAGTCCGCGCACGCGCGGTGATCCGCGCAACCTGCAGGTGCCCCCGGTTTGTCTTCCCGTCTCCGTTTCAATCTGATCCGTTCGCTGGCCGCGTTGATGATGTGCGCGTGGCTGGGCATGGCCACCGGTGCCTGGGCGCAGGCCAGCGACGACGCAGCCGCCGACCCGGTTGCACAGCTGGCGCAGGCCGACAAGGACCTGAAGGCGATCCGCACCTCGCTGGAGGATGCCGAAACCCTGGACTCACTGAAGATGCTGTCCGACCGCGCGCTGGATGTGCAGCGCCGGGCCGATGCCGCGCAGACCGCGCTGCAGCCGCGCCTGGAACAGCTGGAGTTCCGTATTTCGCAGCTGGGTACGGCGGCCGAGGGCGAGGTGGAGGCGCGTGAGCTGACCCAGCAGCGCAAGGGCCTGAACCAGGAGCGGGCGGACGTCGCCGCGGCCATCGCGCGCGCCAAGCTGATGTCGGTGGATGCCAAACAGCTCAGCGCCGACATCGACAAGATGCGCGCCACCCAGCTTGGCGAAGAGCTGGCACGCAAGGTCAGCTCGCCGCTGTCGCCGTCGCTGTGGCAGAAATTCGCGACCGATGTGCCGACCGACCTGCAGCGGCTGGTGATTCTGTACCGGCAGGGCGAAAGCGCGCTGCGTGAGGGCGTGGCCAAGCATGGCTGGAGCTCGCCGCTGACCGGTGCGGTGCTGGCACTGCTGATGTTCTTCCCGTTGCGGCTGTGGCTGCGGGCGCTGGGGCGTCGGTTGGCTGCCTCCGAGCGCGCGCCGGAGGGGCGCCTGCGTCGTTCCGGGCTGGCGGTGTGGCTGATGGCCGTGGGCACCCTGCTGCCGGGCTTCGCCGCGGTGGTGCTGATCGGTTCACTGGACGCCATCGGCGCGATTCCATCGCGGCTGGAGACCACCGCATACAACTTCCAGCTGGCGACCTTCGTGGCCGCCTTCATGGCCGCCGTCAGCGCGGCGGTGCTGATGCCCAAGCGTCCTTCGTGGCGGCTGATGACGCTGGACGACGACCTGGCCTGGCGGCTGCGCAAGTACGCCTGGTGTGCGGCGGCGCTGACCTGGGTGAGCATCGTGCTGGTGGCGCTGAACAAGGCGGCGCGCACCGGCCAGGTCACCACCGTGGCGGTGGACGGATTGATGGCGCTGACCTACATGGCCCTGATCGTGGCCATCCTGGTCTCGCTGGCGCGCATGAACCGGAAACAGGCGGAGGAAGCCCAGGCCAAGCTGGACGCGCAGGGCGACCAGCCGGCCAAGCCCAAGGCCAGTAACCGCCGCAGCGGCTGGATCGTGCTGGCACGCGTGGCCGGCAATATGGTGGTGACCGCAGCGGTCATCGCCAGCCTGCTGGGCTACCTCAACTTCGCCATGTTCGTGGGCCGGCAGCTGATCTGGGGTGCCGTGGTGCTGATGGCCACGTCGGTGCTGCTCAAATTCGTCAACGACCTGGCGATCTGGCTGTTGTCGCCGGCCGGGCGTATTGGCCAGACCGTGGTGCTGACCACCGGGCTCAGCGCCGCACGGATGGAGCAGGGCGGCGTGCTGCTGTCGGCGTTGCTGCGCATCTGCGTCGTGCTGCTGGCGGTGTTGATGTTGACAGCCGGATTCGGCAACACCAATGCACTGCTGGGTGGCCTGGACACGCTGTCCAAGGGCATCACCTTCGGTGACACCACGCTGCGTCCGCGCGATGTATTCAATGCGGTGCTGGCGTTCGTGCTGGTCTGGGCGGTGATGCAGGCGTTCCAGCGCTGGTTGTCCGATACCTACCTGCCCAAGACCGAACTGGATGCCGGTGCACGCAACTCGATCAGCACCGTCACCCGCTACCTGGGCATCTTCGCGGCGGTGCTGTGGGGCCTGACCGCATTGGGCATCGGCTTCGAGAAGCTGGCGCTGGTGGTCAGTGCGCTGTCGGTGGGTATCGGTTTTGGCCTGCAGGCGATCACCCAGAACTTCGTCTCCGGCCTGATTCTGCTGGCCGAGCGTCCGGTGAAGATCGGTGACTGGGTCAAGCTGGGCGACCAGGAAGGCGATATCCGCCGCATCAACGTGCGCTCGACCGAGATCCAGGTCGGCGACCGCTCCACCCTGATCGTGCCCAACTCCGAGCTGATCACCAAAACGGTCCGCAACATGACCATGGGCAGCGTGCAGGGCCGCATCCAGATCCAGTTCAGCGTGCCGTTGAACACCGACGTGGTCACCCTGCGCCAGATCATGCTGGATACCTTTGCCGAGCATGTGGCGGTGCTGGACGACCCGGCCCCATCGGTGTTCATCGACGCGATCAACAACGGACAGATCGCCATCAACAGCTTCGCCTACACCTCCGGCCCACGTGCGGTGTATGGCGTGCGCAGTGACCTGTACTTCAGCCTGCTGCAGAAGTTCGCCGCTGCCGACATCGCACTGTCCTCGCCCACGGACATCCACCTGATCCGCGACCCCGACGACCCGTCCTGATCCGCGACTCCAACGACCTCGCCGATCCGTAGAGCCGGGCTTGCCCGGCTGCCTTTGCGTTACCCCTTCAGATCAGGCGGCGACAGCATCCCCAGCTGCTCCTCGGAATCCTCCTGCGACGCCTTCGAGCCATGCTTGATCGGCTTCAGCACCCCCTTGCCGGCCGAAGGCTTGAACCGCAAGCCTTCACCGACCTTGAACAGCACACCCGCCGCGCTGCCGGATTCCGGATGGGTTCGCAGCACCGGGCCGTAGGGCAACCGCGTTGCGGGATCAAACAGGTGCAGTGCACGCTGGGCTGTGTTGGCTGGCACGCCCACCACCAGTACATGTTCCACTTCGTGCACAGTGCGCAGGCTCAGCGTCAGCGGTGTACCTTCAGGCAGCGGCGCGCCGCGCAGTACGGCCATGCCGGCGCGCAGCGTCCACGACCAGCGACCCGGGTACAAGCGCGGGCGGTTCAGCCACGACCACATGAACTGCATGCCGCCGCCCAGGCCGCGCTGCACGATCCCTACCCCCAGGCGGGTCACCGAGATGGTCCCGGCCAGGGGGTTGAGGGTGCCCAGCGCGGTACTGCCCAGCGTTCCCGCCAGTTCGCCAACACGTGCGCGCGACAACATCGCACCGGGGCGGGCCAGCACCCGCGAAACGCCACTGGCCAACGGCCAGCCGACCAGCACGCCTTCCAGGTACAGCCCGAACGCGGCCAACGCGAACTCGTCGCGATCGGTCGAACCGATCCTTCGCAGATTGGCCACGAACGGCACGATGAACTCCACGGTCTTCAGCCACAACGGCTCATCTTTCAGATGTGCCTCAAACGAGGTGGGCGAGCGTGCTTCGTGCAGGAAGGCGACCGGGTCAAGCCAGAAAAAGTCCTCCTGCACCGGTGTCACCAGCGCATGGAACGGCGAGCGGGTCGTGCCCGGTGGAAGCGCCACTGTCGAAGCGGTCGAGATCAGCGGTTCGACAATCACCGACGCGTTGCGCCCCGGCACCGGGCTCTGGTAGTTCGCATAGGCCTCCCAGTCCACGTTGAGACAGGTGCCACGGCGTACCAGCACCGTGGTCCACTTGCCGTTGCGTAGACGGACCTTGCGACGTTCCAGCGTTCCGCCCAGTGGCAGTTCGCCTTCGATATCCAGCGGCAGGATCCGGCTCTGCAGCGGGAACAACTGGAAATGGCGCGGCTTCCCTTCCACGTCGACGCGGTAGACCACACCGAAGCGACCCAGATAGGGCTGCCGGTCCGCCGTCGTTTCCTGCTGTGCCTCCAGGTCGGGCACCGGCTGACGCAGGGTGAACACCGTGACATTGCCGCGTGCGATGGCGGCACGTTCTGCCTCCGGGCGCAGGTACAGCGCCTCTTCGATCAGCACCCCATAACCCTGGCGGGCGCGCGTGAAGTAGTCATCGAAGCACTGCTGGAAGCGCGCAGTGACGTTGCCCAGCCGCGCAAAGCCGCGTTGCATGGCCACATGGGTGTGGTTGTGCCGGAGCGCATGTTGCGCATGGCCTTGCGCACGGCTCAACGGTGTATCGGGCACATAGTGCCGGCACGGGTACCACTGCTTCGGGGCACGCAGCAGCTCGCCGGCGGCGTACAGCTCGAACAGGGGAAAGCTGTGGCCAAACCAGTCATGGTCGTTGCACAGCCGCAGTTCGGTCGCGTTCCACTCCAGACCGGCGAAGACGCCTGGGAAATGCGGAAACACCCGCCTCAGCTCCGCCTCCACCATGGGCATCCGGTAGGGTAGTGGGGCCAGCAGGTCGGTGACCGCGGCGTTGAGCCGGCGGATTCGTGCATCGAACGCTGCCATCGCCGTCACGATCTGCTGCGTGTGGTTGCGAACGGGCGGGGCGTCGTCGTCCAGCTGCCGGAACACCTGCCAATCCAGCGTAGGCAACGCACGGGCGTCGATGGCCATCTGCCGGACCTCGGGGGGAATGTCCGGATCGTTGGACAGCGCAGCCGACAAGGTGAGCAGCGTGGTGAAGTTCATCTGCGACCAGACGCCACGCTGGATGCTGTCGGCCAGGTGCACACCGCTGACGTAGTCGGTCGCGGCGATTGCGCTGCCGAACAGCAGATGTGGGGGCGTGTCGCTGCCCAGCAGCTCGGGAGCCTGTTCCTGCAGCACCAGCTGCACCGCCATGCGCTGTATCTCCGGAGTCATGCGATCCAGGCTGCCCAGATACGCAGCGAAGTCCCTGCGGATGTCGGCAAAGGTGCGTCCGCGATTGACGTGCTTGTGCAGGCGGTAGCCGAGGACGATACGTTGTTCCCGCACCGAAGGCGGTCCGAGGTCGGCAACCAGCGCGACGACGGTGAGGCTGCCCAGTACGGTCGATGAGGTCGTGCCACCGGCACTACCGCCGTACCAGCCCAGCGCGTCCAGCAGCGTCGCCTGCAGCGCACGAGCGGGGTCCGTACGGACCATCTCTGATAGTACGTAGTTGAGGCGGTCGGGCTCGCTCCAGGCGAAGTGCCCCTGTTCCACCAGCGGGGCACCCAGATACTCGAGCAGGGTCAGGTGACCCGAACCCTGGCGGGCCAGGAAACCTGTGGTGGTCTCGCGCACGACCTCCAGCTCATCGGCATCGAGCAGGTCACGCGCATGCACCAGGTGGGCCCGCATGCCCAGCCTGAATTCACCCAGGATGCGCTCGGCGCAACGCTGCAGGCCGGTTGGCGCGGCGGACTCATGCGCGGTGCAGCCGCCGTAAGTCGCCAGCAGCCGTAACGGCTCGAGCTGCCCCTGCAGATGCACGACGCCGCCCAGTCGCTGGGCATGGGCGCGCAGGGTGTCCAGCAGCGCCCCGGGCCCGTCCATCCCGGACCAGGCTTCGGTGGCGTTGATGCGTGCGCGTGCGCCGTCAGCGTACGACGCCCAGAACGTGCCGTTGACGTCGAAGCTGGCCTGAAGCGCGGCATCCACTCCAGGCAGTGATCGATTCACCTGCGCGTGCGTCACCAGCTGCACCAACACCTCCAGCGCTGCATAGGCATCAGCGGCCGCTGCGGTGCCCACACTGGGACGATAAGCTTCAACGCCGCGCGCGTCGATGCGTTTGAGCCATCCCAGCACCTGGTGCAGATCACCCAGTGCCTGCGCATGCAGCGGGTCCGACGTTACCTGTTTGTGGCGGTCGTGCAGCTGCTTCAGCAGGGACAACAGCTGCAGGCGTTGCACCGCGGGCGGCGGGTGGCACGCCGATGCTTCCCATGGCAACGCAACGCCCAGGTAATTCAGTGCCGCGCTGACCGGAGGCGCGTCCCGGCGGGTGATGCAGCCGAAGCGGGCAGCCAGGGTGCGTTGCTGCGACAGGCTGGCATTCAACCGCAGCAGGGTGCCGCCCTCACGTGCCACCACCAGAACGCGGTCGGCCGCGACACGCAGGTCGCGGAAACGCGCATTCGCCTGACGCATCGGCAGCCAAAGACCGGGGCTTTCGAACCACCGCTGCAGGCCCTGCTGCGCTTCGCTCCAGTCACCCAGCAGTGGGGTCTGCGCTGAGGCGGTCAGCGGCACGGTGTGCAGTGATGTCCCGTTACCGATGCGGGCCTGGTCAAACAGGTGCCATATGGCATCGGCTGCGGCCTGGTGATCCGGTGCCGGCGTCGGCGCGTCCGGCGCAGGCACGCGCTGAGCGCGCACTTCGCCGGGCCGCAGCAGTCGTTGCAGTTGCCGGTCGATGTCCGCCATGCAGGCGTCAAACGTGGCGTTGTCGTGGGCAACCCCCGGCCACGGCACACGGTAATAGGCAAGCATTTCTGACACGCTCAGGATGCCGTCGGCGCGCACCGGCGCATGCAGCAACGCCGACAGACCACGCAGCGCACTGGCCAGCGTTGCCATCGCGGGCGGCGGTGCTTCCGCATTGAACAGCGCGAGCCGCGCATCGCTGTCCCTGGCACGGGCCAACACGGCTCCATGTTGTGGAAACTCCAGGGTGTACGGCAACACGCCGCTGCGCTCGCACAGCTCCACGAATGCCGGCTGCTGGGACAGCCGCAGAAGCACGCGGCGGGCCAGCGCCAGGTTGCCGCCTATGATGGAGCGCGGATCGGGCCGCCAGTTGCGCCAGCGCGGTGCGATACCCCGTATGGGTTGTGCGCTGGCCCAGCGTAGATCGTCGCGCAGGTGCTGCAGCGTCGCCGTTTCCTGGGCAGCCATCACTGCCGGCTGTTCGGGCAGGCGCTGCTCCAGCTGTCCGATCATGGCGTCCAGCGTGGGGACAGGTACGTCAGTTGAGTTGAGAGTGACGCCCAGCTGGAACTGCAGCGCGCAGTGCAGCGGCACCCGCGCGTTGTCGTGGCATCCGCCCGCCCGGGCAACGGCGGACTGCAGTTGCTGCAGCAGTGTGCGGGTGCGAGGCGACCACGGTGCGTCCGTGTGCTGCATCGGGCGTGGGTGCAGCACCACGCGTGCCTGGCTGAGTACGCGACGGCCTGACAGCGTGTCATTGTCCATCTGCAGTGTGCAAGGCGGTGTACGTTCTGCGTACAGGACGTCCAGAAAATCATCCTCCTCGTAAAGATGGCCCAGGAACTCCCGCACGCCCTGTACCCGCTGCGCATGCAGTCCATGGGGGACCGGCTGCAGCGTGCCAGTGGTGAGGTCAGCGCTGGCGTCGACGGGCGTGGTATCCCGCAGGCCCCACAGCGCTTCGATCAACGCGACGCGGTCTTCGGCGACGCCGGGGTCTGTGCGCAGCACCCTCGCGCCTGCGGGAACCGCAGCAGACAACATGGCCAGTGCCGTGGCCGCCGGCATCGCAGCCGGAGCCGTGCGTGACCGCGCGAACGCGGCGGTACCCAGCGTTGCCGCGGCCAGCGGCAGCCATGTGGCCGCCGCGTCCCTCCTGCGCCCAGGGCAGGGGGCTGCCAGCAGCTGCCGCATGCCATGACCGACGGCATCCAGGCGCTGCAGCGCCTGTGGCACGGCGACCAGATCCCGGCCCAGCGCTGTAGCAGCTTCGGTGACCGGCGGCAGCCGCGACCACAGCACCCACGTGGTCGCCAGCAGCATCAGCCGCACCGGCGATTCCGAGGGTGCCAGCCGTGCATGCAGCGCCTCGTGCGCGCACACAAGTCCGCTGCCGAGGGTATGCAGTTCGGCCGGCAATGCAGTCAGTAACGGTTCCAGCCAGGCGCCTTCGTGCAGCGACGGCAGCGGCAGCTGGCAGAGCCACTCCAGCCACGGCAACCAAGCATTCTGTGCCAGCAGCGCCGCGGCGCTGCGCGCATGCTGCAGCAACGCCAGCGCCTGCACGCCATAACCACCGAGCAGCCGATTGGTGACGACATACAGTGCGGCACCAGCCGCGCGCGGGCCTTGTAGACGCACCACCGCGTTGAGCAGGGCAGCCACCACCCGGGCGCACTCGGCCTGCCACCTTGATGCGCCTGCTTCGTCGTTCTCGAGTGCGGCGAGCAGCTGCGCGCGCAGCCGGGCCTGTTGCGCATCCGGACGCTGTTCCAGCTGCGTAAGCAGCAGCGTGGCAACCTGGCCAGGGCGGGTTGGGATGTCGAGCATCTGCCGCAGTCGGCTCTCGATACGCTCCACTTCCGACGGCAGCAACGGACAGCGTCGCAGCACGCGGTCAAGCAGCGGATGCAATGCCTCGACGGGTGCGGGTGGAGCCGGTTGCGATTGGGGCAACGCGGCATTGAACAGTGTGATCGGCACCGCACGCGCATCACTGGATGGGCCGCGCGTCGCTGCAGGCGGCGTACGAAATTCCCCCGCCGTAACGGGGGACGACACGGGGGCAAACAGACGGACACTCCAGCAGCGACGCGAGACGCGAACGCAGAGACTCTACGAATCTCGCTTTGCCCTGGAGTGTGCGCGGCTTCCCATTTTCAATGGGCGAGAAGCGTCAGCGCCTGCTCACGAGCGTCCCGGGCGACGCGAGGGCACCAGCGCGAAGGTATCCACGGCGAGCTTCTCCGCGTGATTCAGCCAGGCACGGATCTCCAGATCGTCCACCTCATGGTCGAGGCCGAACGGCACCGTGATACGCCCCTCCGCATCCGGCTCCACCCACTGCTGGGCCACCACCACCTTGCGCTTGGACGACACCGCTTCGATCCAGAACCCGCGGTTCGGGGCCTGCTTGGCGACCAGCTGCAGGATGTACTGGCCGGCCCGGGTGCGACGGCCCTTCTCGGTGATCATGTGCGCCTGCCGGATGCTCGGCACCGGTCCGTTGAACGCATCCAGCGGGGCGTCCACCGCAAAGCCCTGGCGCAGCTGGTCATCGCGATACAGCTTGATGCCTTTGTCGCGGTGGACCAGCATGGCGCACCAGTCGCCATCGGCAGAGCCATCCTCGAAGGCGGTGCAGCGGTCCACGTAGGCCAGCGTATTGGCGGGATCGGCCTGCTCGAACTGCTTGGAGGTGTTTTCCAGGTACACCGACTTCAGGTCCCACTGCTTGTCATACTCCAGCAGTACCGGCGGCTGCACGTGTTGCAGGCCGACCACCACCTGGTTGTCGTCGTCGATGCGCAGCTGGCGGGTGGTGTCACCCAGCCACAGCGAGCGCGAGAACGCCAGGTAACGCGGGAAGTCCTTGCCGCCGTCACGCAGTGCGGCAACGCTGGCGCTGTCGGCACGCTGTGGGTCGAGCAGCGAACGGCCGAAGCCGATCGCCTTGATGTCCGGGTCAACCAGGCTCAGCAGGGTGGCACCGGAGTCCAGCGTGGACCCTGCGGTGGTGGCCAGCTGGCGCGGTGCGATGTCCTTGCCCAGGAACAGCAGCAGGTTCTCACGCTTCTGCTTGGCCAGGACGTGACTGAGATCGTTCGGCATGGCCAGGTGATCCGACGCGATGACGATCAGGGTGTCCTCGCCATACGGACTGGCCTGGATGCGGTCGACCAGCTTCGAAATCAGACCATCGGTGCACTTGAGCGCATTGAGCAGGCCGATGTTGCCATAGTCGCTCTGGTAGCGCGTTCGCTTGCAGGCCACCGGCAGATGCCCAGCCGGATGATGGGTATCCATGGTCAGCGTGGTCAGCATGAACGGCTGGCCGGCCTTGGACAGCTGCATGAAGCGGTCATACGCCTTGTCCAGCAGCACGTCATCGTGCACGCCCCAGGTCGAGAAGTGCGAGCGGGCGATCTTCTGCTGCTTGAACCAGGCCAGGTCATGCACTTCATCGAAGCCATGCGTGGCCAGGAACTGTCCCTTGCCGGCGAACAGCCCGTTGGCACCGCCCAGATAGTGATTGGTGTAGCCCTGCTGCTTGAGGTAGTCGCCCAGGCACACGGCTTCCGGCAGGAAGCTGCCCATGCGGTCCATGCTGTTCTCGTCACCTTGTGCCGTGGTCAGCGGCACGCCGCACATCGAGGACACCAGCCCGGCGATGGTCCAGCCACCGCCCTCGGCCTGGGCCAGGCCACGCACGTCCAGCGATTGCGCGGCCAGTCGGTTGAGGTTCGGCATCAGCCCCGGGAACGCGGCTTCGTCCAGATAGGTGCGCTCCAGGCTTTCGCCGTAGATCCAGACGATGTTGCGCGGCTTGCGCAACGGCTGCTGCGGCACCTGGTACTCCGGCGCAATGACGGTGTAGTCGACCGGACGGGTCTGCTGGTACAGACGATGGCCATCGCGGTAGAGCGGGCTGACTGCGATGGCGACCAGCCACGTCGCCGCAAAGCCGGCGAACACGGCACCGCCATGGCGCGATTCCTTCCACTTGCGGCGGCGCACCAGCAGCAGGGGCAGCAGCAGCGAGACCAGCGCCAGTGCGATGAAGCCGGCGATATAATCCTTGAAGTCGGCAACGCCTGCACCTTCCATGTCGGCACCCAGGTGATACAGGGTGGCCGAATTCAGGCCATCACCGGACAGCTTGTTGATCAGCCACCACGCACTCAATGCCAGCAGCAGCACCGACATCAGTGACACCTTCCACCACACCCAGCCACGCGAGGCCAGCAACAGTACGGTGAGCAGCAGCAGCGACAGCAACAGGATCCAGGTCATAGGCGGTGTTTCGCTTCCAAGCACGCCTGCATGACAGGCTGATGACCGGATCATGCCTGCGCGAACCTGACTGAAATGTTTGTTGAATCGACGTATTCAGCGCTTACTACGCTTCGCGCACAGAAGTGTAAAACCGGCGTGAACGCATGAATCCCCGTTCACCGATGACCACGTTCTTCCTTCGAACGCGCACGCCGATCAAAGATCAATGCGCTGAGAATGATGCCAAGTCCCAGCACCACACCGATCATCATCAACATCATCGCGATGGCCGGGTAGCCGAACAGATGCCAGCCGGTGTTGACCTTCATCATCAGTGCGGCCGCCAGAATCAGCGCGGCAGTGACGATACCGGCAGAGACGCGGTTGGCGATCTTCTGCAGGTTTTCCATCAGCCGCGATTCTTCCAGTCCGGTCACCTTCATCTGCAACCGGTTCTCGGCCAGCAGCGCCAGGATGTCGGACATCTTGCGTGGGCCGTCGCGCAGCAGCTGCTGTACTTCCATCGCCTCACTGGCGAGGTTGGCTGCCGACAGCGACTTGCGCAGGCGCGCGCGCATCACGTGCTGCAGCTGTTTCTCAACGATACGGCGGGTGTCCAGATCCGGTGCCAGCAGCCGGCATACGGTTTCCAGATTGAGCAGCGCCTTGCCGAGCAGGCTGAGCTCGGGCGGCGTGCGCAGGCCACTGGCGGTGGCAATGCGGACCAGGTCGAGCACCACGCGACCTTCGGAAAAACTGTTGTTGGCGGCATAGCGTGCGATCAGCTGGCCGGTCTCGCGCAGGTAGCGCTCTTCATCGAACGCTTCCAGCCGCGTGCTCATGCCGATGATCTCATCGGCCACTTCCTCGCCACGTCCATCCACGGCAGCGAACAACACCTTCAGCAGGCGCTCGCGCAGGCGCGGCGGCATGTGCGCGACCATGCCCAGGTCAAAGATCGCCAGTCGCCCCTGAGGGGTGACGCGCAGATTGCCGGGGTGCGGGTCGGCGTGGATCTCACCGTGCACGAAGATCTGGTCGAGGTAGCCGCGGATCAGCGCGGCGGCGAGCGGTGCCATCGGCTCCTCGGTGCGGCGGACATCCGGAATCATGTCCACGCGCACGCCCTGAGCCAGTTCCATGGTCAGCACGCGGTGGCTGCAGTAGTCCCAGATCGGCTGGGGTACCCACAGTCGCTTGAACGGGCGCAGATGCTGGCCGAAGCGCTGCAGGTTCTCTGCTTCGGCCTGGTAGTCCAGTTCCTGCATCAATGTCTTGGCGAATTCGTTGAGCCAGTCACGCAGGCGCACGCGGCGACCGACCTGGGTCAGGTGATCGGCGGCCAGCGCGAAGCTGCGCAGCACTTCCAGGTCCGAGCGCAGCTGTGCGGCCACTTCCGGCTTCTGCACCTTGACGGCAACTTCGCGCCCGTCGTGCAGCTGCGCACGATGCACCTGTGCGATGGACGCGCAGCCCAGCGGCGCGGGGTCGAAGCGGGCAAACAGCTTGGACACCGACGCGCCGAGTTCCTGTTCGATGATGGCGTAGATGCGTTCGACCGGAATGGGGGCGACTTTTTCCTGCATCCGCTCCAGAGCGGTAGCGAACTCCACCGGCACCATGTCCGGGCGGGTGGACAGCATCTGGCCGAGTTTGACGAAGGTGGGGCCGAGTGACTCCAGGTCGGTGACAAACTGTTCCGGGTTGCCTTCGGGCGGTAGTTCATGCACCGCGCGGGCATCCAGGTTCATGCCCGAGAACACCCCGGAATGCCGGTAGCGCATCAGCAGGCGCAGGATCTGGCTGCGCCGGTTCATGCCTTTGACCAGAGACGGCGACTCGGGTGGGGTGGGCAGGGTGCTCAAGCAGGGCTCCGCGACGGGGTAGCCTGCAGTGTCGCCGTCGGCAGGTGGTGGAGCGGTGAATCCGGGCATCTTCCACGAACGTGCCCGGATCAGTCAGAATCGACGCACCTGAATGAACCTTGGATTGCCATGGCCGGTGCCAGCCTGTTTGCCCTGCTCGACGATATTGCGACGCTGCTCGACGACGTCTCGATCCTGACCAAGGTCGCGGCCAAGAAGACCGCGGGCGTGCTCGGCGACGATCTGGCCTTGAATGCCCAGCAGGTTACCGGGGTCAGCGCCAATCGCGAATTGCCGGTGGTGTGGGCGGTGGCGAAGGGCTCGCTGGTCAACAAGGCGATCCTGGTGCCGGCGGCACTGGCGATCAGCGCACTGGAAGCGTGGCTGAAAACCAAGGGCTTCCCGATCCCGATCGTGGTGCCGCTGATGATGATCGGCGGTGCCTTCCTCTGCTATGAGGGCGTGGAGAAGCTGGCGCACCGCTTCCTGCATTCCAAGGAAGAGGACGCGCAGCACAAGGCCGAGCGGGCCAAGGCACTGGCTGACGAGAGCGTTGACATGGTGGCCTGGGAGAACGACAAGGTGAAGGGGGCGATCCGCACCGACTTCATTCTGTCGGCCGAGATCATCGTGCTGTCGCTGGGCGTGGTGTCGGGGCAGCCGTTCATCAACCAGGTGACCGCGCTGGTGGTGATCGCGCTGGGCATGACCGTGTTTGTCTATGGCCTGGTGGCGGGCATCGTCAAACTGGACGATGCCGGCCTGTACCTGTCGCGCAAGGGCGGCGCGGTGGCCGCGTTCGGTCGCGGGCTGGTGGCTTCGGCCCCTTGGCTGATGAAGTTCCTGTCGGTGGCCGGCACCCTCGCGATGTTCCTGGTCGGTGGCGGCATCCTGGTGCACAACGTGCCGGCGCTGCATCACTTCGTGCTGGGCCTGGCGGGCCAGACCAACGTGGGCTGGCTGGTGGAAGCGGCGGGTAACCTGATCGTCGGCGTCATTGCCGGTGCAGTGGTGCTGCTGGCGGTGACCGGCATCCAGAAAGCGCGCGGCAAATCGGTGGCGCACTAACCGGAACCGTAGAGCCACGCCCTGCGTGGCTTCGCGGTGCCAGATCGCCGACTGTAGAGCCACGCCATGCGTGGCTTCGCGGTGCGAGACACGTTCGCAGCCACGCAGGGCGTGGCTCTACGGGCGCTAGCCCGCTTGAACCCGGTTCTTGCCGACCCGCTTGGCAGCATAGAGGGCCGCGTCCGCGCGCTTGAGCACGACTTCCGCGCTGTCCCCCGCCTGCCACTGCGTCACCCCCGCACTGAAATGCACCGGCACCCGCTGCTCATCCAGATGCAGAGGTCGCTGCGCCAGTGAGCGCTGCAGCCGCAACAGGGTCGACATGCTGTCGGCTGCCGGTGTTTCCGGCATCACGATGACGAATTCATCACCGCCTATGCGGCTGACCACATCCGAATTGCGAAGCAGCAGCTGACACACCGTCACCAGGTGGCGCAGCACCGCGTCACCACCGGGATGGCCGTGTTCGCTGTTGGTCTGGTGGAAGTCATCCAGGTCCAGCAGTGCGATCGCCAGCGGATGCGAATGCCGGGCAGCTCGCGCGATTTCCTTCTCCAGCAATTCATCAAAGCCGCGGCGGTTGAGTGCGCCGGTGAGCGGGTCGGTGCGGATCTGTCCGGACATGTCGCTGAGTTCAAGCTCAAGCTCGGCAATGCGGGCCTCGGCCTGTTCCACTTCGCGGCGTGCATTGCCCAGGTGGTCGCGCGCCTGCAGCGCCTGTTCCTGCACCTTGCCGGTGTCGCGCAGCACGTCCTGCAGCAGCTGGTTGAGGTCGGCGATGCTGCGCGCTTCCTTCAACGCCATGGCGTAGCTGCTGATCCGGTCGTGATAGTCGCTGGTGTGGGTGGCCATGCCATCGAGCTGTTCGATGAACTCGCCCATCAAGCCGCGCATGGCGGCCTTGCTTTCGACGATGCCCTGTTTGAGCAGGCTCTGCTTGTAGATGACCTCGCGCAGATTGTTGCGCGCCTGTTCCACCGAGTCGCGGTCCAGCGGACCGCCGATCAGGGCGCGCACGGCGTGCAGCTGGCCCTGCAGCCAGCTGCTGTCGTCAAGCAGTTCGCTGATGTTCTCCAGCAGCAGGTCGAACAGGCTCAGCAGCAGCTCCTGCTGCTCCTGCCAGCCGTCGCTGCGCACGCCGATCTGGTGGGTCAGTTCGCGCAGCCGCACCTCCAGCGGCTGCAGCGGCTGACCGGGATGCCACAGGCGCAGGTCGGCGGCCAGCTGTACCGGTTCGTTCTTCAGTTCCGGCATGTTCTGCAGCAGGCTGGCCACGGTCACGCCCAGGGTGTGACGCAGCAGCTCGCGCAGGCGCAGGCTGTCCGGTGGCCCGTCCGGGCTGTCCTGCTCGATGGTGCGGATGTACTTGTCGATCAGCTGGCGCATGGCGCGGCCATAGCTGACCCAGTCGGCGCTGCGCAGCGCCGACTGCAGGCGCAGGCCCATGTCGCCGAGTTCACCCGGCAGGGTGGCCATGCCATTGGCGAAGGCGGCCAGCAGCGGCTCGGGCTGCTCGGCCCCGGCAAACAGACGCTGCAGGGCGGCACTGCCGCCCCCG
>NZ_DAMDFR010000012.1:0-91401 GCF_032103445.1 Stenotrophomonas sp. | reverse complement strand
TCGCGTCCGGCACCGCGCAGTGACGACCGTGGCAGCCGCGGCAACGACCGTGGTGGCAATGACCGTGGCGGCAACAAGCGCGACGACGACGGTGGCAACCGTTTCGCCGGCCAGCTGCACCTGTCGGCCGCCGATCGTGCCCGCCGTGGCAACAACAGCAACTCGCGTGGCCGTCCGGCGGCGCGTGGCCAGCAGGGCCGTCGTGGCAACGAGCAGTCGCGTGGCGGCTCGGGCAGCCATGGCTTCGAGCGTCCGACCGCACCGGTCGTGCGTGAAGTCGCCATCGGCGAAACCATCACCGTGGCCGATCTGGCCCAGAAGCTGGCCCTGAAGGGCGGCGAAGTGGTGAAGGCGCTGTTCAAGATGGGCGTGATGGCCACCATCACCCAGACCATTGATCACGACACCGCCGCCCTGGTGACCGAAGAACTCGGCCACAAGGCCGTGCGTGCCGACAGCAACGATGCCGAAGACGCACTGCTGGCGGCGACCGACAGCGCGCAGGGCGAAGCCGTGCAGCGTCCGCCGGTGGTCACCATCATGGGCCACGTCGATCACGGCAAGACCTCGCTGCTGGATTACATCCGCCGCACCAAGGTCGCCGGTGGCGAAGCCGGTGGCATCACCCAGCACATCGGTGCGTACCACGTTGAAACGCCGAAGGGCGTGATCAGCTTCCTGGATACCCCGGGCCACGCCGCGTTCACCTCGATGCGTGCCCGCGGTGCCAAGCTGACCGACATCGTGGTGCTGGTCGTGGCCGCCGACGACGGCGTCATGCCGCAGACCAAGGAAGCCATCCAGCACGCGCGTTCGGCCGGTGTGCCGCTGATCGTGGCGATCAACAAGATCGACAAGTCCGGTGCCGACCCGATGCGGGTGAAGAACGAACTGCTCGGTGAGCAGGTCGTGGCCGAAGACTTCGGTGGTGACATCCAGATGGTGGAAATCTCCGCCAAGGCCGGCACCGGCATCGACAATCTGCTTGACGCGATTTCGATCCAGGCCGAACTGCTGGAACTGAAGGCCGTGTCCGAAGGCCGCGCCAGCGGCGTGGTCATCGAATCCTCGCTGGACAAGGGCCGTGGCCCGATCGCCACCGTGCTGGTGCAGCAGGGTCAGCTCAAGAAGGGCGACTACCTGGTGTGCGGCATCCAGTACGGCCGCGTGCGTGCGCTGTTCGACGAAACCGGCAAGCAGCCTGACAGCGCCGGCCCGTCGATTCCGGTGCAGGTGCTGGGTCTGTCCGGCGTGCCGGATGCCGGCGATGACTTCGTGGTCGTCGACGACGAGCGCCTCGCCAAGGACGTCGCGCAGCAGCGCGATACCAAGCGCCGTGAATCGCGCATGGTCCAGTCTGCCGGCAGCCGCATGGAAGACATCATGGCAACCCTGGGCAAGGGCAATGGCCAGCAGGTGCTGAACCTGGTGATCAAGGCCGACGTGCAGGGTTCGGTGCAGGCCCTGAGCCAGGCACTGGTCGCGCTGTCCAACGAAGACATCCGCATCAACGTGATCCACTCCGGCGTGGGCGGCATCACCGAGTCCGACGCCAATTCCGCCGTGGCTTCCAAGGCCACCGTGATCGGCTTCAACGTGCGTGCCGACGCCTCGGCGCGTCGCATCATCGAAGCCAATGGCGTGGACCTGCGTTACTTCTCGATCATCTATGACGTGATCGATCAGGTGAAGCAGGTGGCCTCCGGTCTGCTCGGCGTGGAAATCCGCGAAGAGATCATCGGTATCGCCCAGGTCCGCGACGTGTTCCGCAGCTCGAAGTTCGGTGCGGTGGCCGGCTGTATGGTCATCGAAGGCGTGGTCAAGCGCAGCAAGCCGATCCGCGTCCTGCGCGACAGCGTGGTGGTGTTCGAAGGCGAACTGGAATCGCTGCGTCGCTTCAAGGAGAACGTCGAGGAAGTCCGCAACGGTACCGAATGCGGTATCGGCGTGAAGGCCTACAACGACGTCAAGGCCGGCGACCAGATCGAATGCTTCGAGCGTATCGAAGTGCCGCGTACCCTGTAATGCCCCGGGGCCCGACCAACGGTCGGGCCCCTTTTACCTGCTATCGAATCAAGAGATCCCCGTGCCCAAAACCTTCCATCGAACTGACCGTGTTTCCGCCCAGCTCCGCCGTGAACTGGGAACCCTCGTGCACAACGCGGTGCGCGAACACGGCCTGCCGTCGGTAAGTGTTTCGGACGTGGAAATCACCCGTGACATGGCCCATGCCAAAGTCTTCGTCACCGCGCTGATGCCGGAACGTTCGGCGGAAGCGGTCAAGGGCCTGAAGGAAATCGCCTGGGGTCTGCGCATGGAGCTGGCGCGTGCGATGAAGCTGCGTCACGTGCCCGAGCTGCACTTCCACTACGACGATTCGGTGGATCGCGGCGAGCATATCGACAACCTGCTGCGCGACCTGCCGGATACCGTTGCGGCGGAAAAGAGCCGCAAGGCGGAAGACGAAGAAAACTGATATCACGCCGGGCACCGCCCGGCGTTTTTGTATTGCACCTATTCTATGAATCGAATCACGTTCCGCCGCCTGGACGGCATTCTGCTGCTCGACAAGTCGACCGGCATGAGCTCCAACGCCGCGCTGCAGGTGGCCCGCCGCCTGTTCCGCGCCGAGAAGGGCGGCCATACCGGCAGCCTCGACCCGCTGGCCACCGGCCTGCTGCCGCTGTGCTTTGGCGAGGCGACCAAGATCGCCGGCCTGCTGCTGGGCTCGGCCAAAGCCTATGACGCCGACATCGTGCTCGGTCAGACCACCGACACCGATGATTCGGACGGCAGCGTGCTGCGTGAACGCCCGGTGCCGGCGATCTCGCCGGAGCAGCTGGAGGCGGCGCTGGCCCCCTTGAGGGGTCGTATACGACAACGCGCTCCGATCTATTCCGCGCTCAAGCAGGGCGGCGAGCCGCTGTATGTGAAGGCCCGCCGCGGGGAGGCCATCGAGGCCCCGGAACGCGAGGTCGAGGTGCATGCGATCGAGGTGCTGGACCAGCAGCCGACGCGGTTGCGCCTGCGCGTGACCTGCGGTTCAGGTACCTACATTCGCAGCATTGCCCGCGACCTGGGTGAAACCCTGGGCTGCGGCGCGCATATCGCCGGCCTGCGTCGGCTGTGGGTGGACCCGTTCCGCGACGCGCCCATGGTGACGCTGGACACCCTGCGCCAGCTGGTGGAGCAGGGTGACGAAGCGGCCATGGACGCGCTGCTGCTGCCGCTGGCAGAAGGGCTGGCGCATTACCCCCGCGTCGAACTGGATGCTGAACAGGCGCATCGCTTCTGCATGGGCCAGCGCCTGCGCAACACCGACTGGGCGCAGGGCGGGGTGGCTGTGTACGGGCCGGGGGGCCAGATCCAGGGTCTGGGGCAGGTCGATGAGGCCGGTCTGCTGGCTCCGCAGCGACGCTTCAACCTGTGACCTGACGCACCCGGCGCTTGTCCCGAAGCCCCCCGACCGTTACAATTTCGCGGCCTTTTCAAGGCAGCCCGCATCTGCGGGTTCATCTTTCCGTTCACGGCGAGTCACGCGGTACGCCACTGCGGCGTTTCTGCGGGCCACGCATCTAAAGAGAAAAAGACATGTCGATCGACACCCAGAAGGTTATTGAAGACAACAAGCGCAGCGCCGCCGACACCGGTTCCCCGGAAGTCCAGGTCGCCCTGCTGACCGCCCGCATTGAACTGCTGACCGGCCACTTCAAGACCCACAAGAAGGATCACCACAGCCGTCGCGGCCTGCTGCAGATGGTCAACCGCCGCCGCAGCCTGCTCGACTACCTGAAGAAGAAGGACGTCGAGCGTTACAAGGCCCTGATCGAAAAGCTCGGCCTGCGTCGCTAAGCAAGAATCCCGACCGCGGCGCAGGAATGCGCCGCGGTTTTGTTTTGGTAGTACCGCATCACATTGCCTGGACCGGAACAGCCGGTCACCCGCAGGCGGCAAGGGTCGCCGGCGGTCCATTCGCAGACAGCATCATCCAAGGAAATCCCCCGTGGCAAAAATCACCAAAACCTTCCAGTACGGCAAGCACACCGTCACGCTTGAAACCGGCGAAATCGCCCGTCAGGCCAGTGGTGCCGTCATCGTCAAGATGGACGACACCGTGCTGCTGGTCACTGCCGTCGCCGCCAAGAGCGCGCGCGAAGGCCAGGACTTCTTCCCGCTGACCGTTGATTATCAGGAAAAGTTCTACGCCGGTGGCCGCATCCCGGGTGGCTTCTTCAAGCGCGAAGGCCGCGCGACCGAGAAGGAAACCCTGATCTCGCGTCTGATCGACCGCCCGATCCGTCCGCTGTTCCCGGAAGACTACCGCAACGAAGTGCAGATCATCGCCACGGTGATGTCGCTGAACCCGGACGTGGACGGCGACATCGCCGCCCTGATCGGCGCCTCGGCCGCCCTGTCGCTGGCCGGCACCCCGTTCATGGGCCCGATCGGCGCTGCCAAGGTCGGTTACAAGAACGGTGAGTACATCCTCAACCCGACCGTGACCGAACTGAAGGATTCGGAACTGGAACTGGTCGTGGCCGGTACCTCCAACGCCGTGCTGATGGTCGAATCCGAAGCCGCGCTGCTGTCCGAAGAAGTGATGCTGGGCGCTGTGACCTTCGGTCACCGCGAAATGCAGAAGGTCATCAACGCCATCAACGAGCTGACCGTGGAAGCCGGCACCAAGCCGTCGACCTGGGTCGCCCCGGTGAAGAACGACGTGCTGATCAGCGCGCTGAAGGAAGCCATCGGCCCGCGTCTGGGCGAAGCCTTCCAGGTCCGCGACAAGCTGCAGCGCCGCGACGCCATCGCCGCGATCAAGAAGGACGTCACCGAATCGCTGGCCGGCCGCGTGGCCGCTGAAGGCTGGAACGGTGCCGAGCTGGCCAAGGAATTCGGCGAGCTGGAATACCGCACCATGCGTGACTCGGTGCTGGACACCAAGGTCCGCATCGACGGCCGCGCCCTGGACACCGTCCGCCCGATCACCGTGAAGACCGGCGTGCTGCCGCGTACCCACGGTTCCTCGCTGTTCACCCGTGGCGAAACCCAGGCCATCGTTGCCATCACCCTGGGCACCGCCCGTGACGGCCAGGTCATCGACGCCGTTGCCGGTGAGTACAAGGAAAACTTCCTGTTCCACTACAACTTCCCTCCGTTCTCGGTGGGCGAGTGCGGCCGCTTCGGCGCGCCGAAGCGTCGTGAAATCGGCCACGGCCGTCTGGCCAAGCGCGGCGTGCTGGCTGTGATGCCGTCGCTGGAAGCCTTCCCGTACACCATCCGCGTGGTCTCGGAAATCACCGAATCCAACGGCTCCTCGTCGATGGCCTCGGTCTGCGGTTCCTCGCTGGCCCTGATGGACGCCGGCGTGCCGGTGAAGTCGCCG
The DNA here is from genome assembly GCF_032103445.1 of Stenotrophomonas sp. Classification (GTDB taxonomy): domain Bacteria; phylum Pseudomonadota; class Gammaproteobacteria; order Xanthomonadales; family Xanthomonadaceae; genus Stenotrophomonas. The sequence goes on along the minus strand of NZ_DAMDFR010000012.1, from coordinate 86,015 downwards.
GTTGCCGGTATCGCCATGGGTCTGGTCAAGGAAGGCGATCGCTTCGTCGTCCTGTCCGACATCCTGGGTGACGAAGATCACCTGGGCGACATGGACTTCAAGGTGGCCGGTACCGCTGAGGGCATCTCCGCCCTGCAGATGGACATCAAGATTGAAGGCATCACCGAAGAAATCATGAAGCAGGCACTGCAGCAGGCCAAGGCTGGCCGTCTGCACATCCTGGGTGAAATGGCCCACGGCCTGACCGCCCCGCGTGCCGAGCTGTCGGACTACGCGCCGCGCCTGCTGACCATCAAGATCCACCCGGACAAGATCCGCGAAGTGATCGGCAAGGGTGGTTCCACCATCCAGGCCATCACCAAGGAAACCGGCACCCAGATCGACATCCAGGACGACGGCACCATCGTCATCGCCTCGGTCAACGCGATCGCGGCGCAGGCTGCCAAGTCGCGCATCGAGCAGATCACCTCGGACGTCGAGCCGGGACGCATCTACGAAGGCAAGGTCGCCAAGATCATGGACTTCGGTGCGTTCGTCACCATCCTGCCGGGCAAGGACGGTCTGGTCCACGTCTCGCAGATCTCCAGCGAGCGCGTCGAGAAGGTCGGCGACAAGCTGAAGGAAGGCGATGTGGTCAAGGTCAAGGTGCTGGAAGTGGACAAGCAGGGCCGCATCCGCCTGTCCATGAAGGCCGTGGAAGAAGGCGAAGGCGCTTCGGCCGAATAATCGGCTGGCGTCATTGCTGCAATGAAAAAACGGGCTTCGGCCCGTTTTTTCTTTTTGGGCACGTCGCGGCGATGGACCGCCATCGCATCGGCCATTGGACGGACGGCTGGACCGCCATCGCATGGGCCATTGGACGGGCGGCTGGGAACTGGTAGGGTCGGTCGATAGACGACCGCCGATAACGGTGATCCGTTCTTTAACGCATGACCACGGAACGAAGCGACGCTGTTCCGTCCAAAGGTCATGCGTTACCGGACGTTGAACACTTCACGGCGGTCGTCTATCGACCGACCCTACCTCGCATTTCATGATCCCGCATTTCGCGATTCCCCATTTCGCGATCCCGTATTTCGTCATTCCGCATTCCGTGGAGCCCGCCATGTTTCGTGCATCGCCGCTTTCAGCTCTGCTGTTCCTCACCCTCGCGCTGTCATCGACCCAACTACACGCAGCCGATAAGCCGGCAGCCAAAGTGATCGGTGCCTACTACCCCGGCGGCTCCGCCGAGCGCTACCCGATCGCCACCATCCCGGCAGACACGCTCACCCACCTCTTCTACGCCTTCGCCCGTATTGAAGATGGAAAATGCGTGGTGGACGCCAACGCACCAGAGCACTTCAAGGCGCTTGCAGCGCTCAAGCGTGCACATCCCAACCTCAACAGCATGATCTCCATCGGCGGCTGGAACGCCGGCGGCTTCTCAGACGCCGCGCTGACCGAGGAGAGCCGCCAGCGCTTCGTTGCCTCCTGCGTGGAGCTGTTCTTCAAAAACCACGCCGGCAGCTTCGACGGCGTCGACATCGACTGGGAATTCCCGGTCTACGGCGGCCCACTGGAGATCGCCGACCGTCCCGAAGACCGCCACAACATGACCCTGCTGGTGCAGGAATTCCGTCGCCAGCTGGATGCGCTCGGTGGCCCGCACCGGCTGCTCACTGCGGCACTGCCGGCCGGTCGTGTGCAGACCGATGGCCCGTATGACCCGGCGCTGAGCTACGAATTGAAAGAACTCGGCCATGCGCTCGATTTCATCAACCTGATGACCTATGACATGGGCACCGGCTTCTCCAAGGTCTCCACCTTCAACGCGCCCATGCGCGAGGTCCCGGAAGATCCGCTGGACCCGGCGCAGCGTCGCTGGAACAGCGTGGAAGGTGCGGTACGCTACTACCGCGAGCATGGCGTGCCGGACGACAAGCTGGTGCTGGGCGTGCCGTTCTACGGGCGTGGTTTCAAACTCAACGCCAATGCCAGCAACGGCCTGCACCAGCCCTACAGCGCCCCGGCCGACGCCGGCGACTGGCGGCGCATCCGCGCCGACCTGCTCGGCAAGCCCGGCTGGCAGCGGCACTGGCATCCCGTGGCGCAGGCACCGTGGCTGTACAACCCAGCTGAGAAGGTGTTCATCAGCTACGAGGATGAAACCTCGATCGGCATCCGCGCCGATTACGCGAAGGCGCAGAACCTGCGCGGCGTGTTTACCTGGGAGCTGACCGGCGACGATGACGAAGGCAGCCTGCTGAAGGCGATGGCAGCACCCTATCGCTGAGGGAGGCGCGCCTTTCGCTGCCCGTGCGGGCGGGAATGGACGGAACGCACGGGATGGATGGCGGTAGAGTCGGTCGATAGACGACTGCCGATAGGAATTCAACGCCCGGGAACGCATGACCGGGGATCGGAGAGGTGTGCCCGACAGGGTCCATGCGTCAATGCGCCGATCACCTTTATCGGCAGTCGTCTATCGACCGACTCTACCGCCCCATCATCGCGCGCGATCGATCATCCGCGGGTGCCCCGGCATCGCGCACGATCATTCATCGGCGCATGGCCCGGCATCGCGCACGATCATTCATCGGCGCATGGCCTGGCATCGCGCACGATCATTCATCGGCGCATGGCCCGACATCGCGCGCGATCAATCATCCGCGCACACCCCGGCATCCGCGTAGCGACACGCCATGCGTGTCGTCGCCTGTCACCGCGCGATGGCCCACACGCTGTTCGGATCCCCCAGCACTGCACGTCGCCGCGTCGCCCGCGCCATCGCCGCAAACCCGACCGCCATCGCCACGGCGACACCATCCACCCAGAACAACGGCCAGTAGCCATGCTGCGCACTGGTCCACAGCCAAAGCCCACTCATCGCACCATGCGCCACCGGCACCAACGCGGTCACGATGGCAGCCGCCCACAACAGCTCCACCGCGGCCTTGGCAGGCGCACGCAGTGCAGCCCACAGCGCGCAACCACCCCAGACCAGGAAGCACGTCCAGCGCATGCCGGCCTCGGCCTGGGCCGGAGCCAGGTGTTCCAGTACCTGCACGCTCACGAACGCCGCCGACACCGCCACGCACAAGCCGATGCACACGCCCACGGTAGCCCGCGCCATGTTGATCTGCGCGCGGCCCTGGACCTGCTGGCGACGCTTGCGCCGCGACTCGATCCACAGCAGGTTGCCGGAGTAGAACAAGAACGCGCCGCCCAGCCCCAGTGCGAAGTACAGCCACGGCACCAACCCATTGCCGAACTCGCCAAAGTGCAGCGCATAGGCGGCCGCCAGGGTCGCGTGATTGGCATCGCGCTGGCCCGGCAACTGGGTGTGCAGCACTTCGCCGGAGTTGGCGTCCATCGCCACCGCGCCCAGCGGGCCCAGCGCCTTGCCGCCGTCACCGGTGATCTCGATGGTGGCGTTGGCATCGCCGGCGTTGGCCAGCTTCAGGTACGCGGGCTCGAACTCGGCCTGGCCCATCTCATTGGCCACCGCAATCGAACGTGCATGCAGCATCGCCAGGCTGCCGGGGCGTACCGCCTCGTTGGCCGGCGCGCGGATCGGCGCGGTGTCCATCGCCGCCGGCAGCGCCTGCATCAACTTGCCGTCGTAGATCAGTGGATTCAGCGCCGCCAGCTGCAGGAACACCAGGCAGAGCAGGGCGCCGGTCACCGCGAACAGCAGATGGAACGGCAGGCTGAGCACGCCGATCACGTTGTGTGCGTCCTGCCACATCTGCTTGAAGTTGCGGCTGGGTCGCAACGCAAACAGGTCGCCCAGCAGCTTGGGCAGGTGGATCACCAGCCCCGAGAACAGCGCCAGCCCGTACAGCAGGCTCACCACACCCATCAGATAGATGCCGGCCACCGGCAGCCCCAGCGTGTAGTGCAGTTCGTTCACCAACTCGGCCAGCCCGGCCTGCGGCGGGGTAGGGCTGCCATCGACGTGATCGGCCCAGGCGAACAGCCACGTGCCCTGCGCGTTCTGCCAGTACGCCACCGATTGCGGTGTTTCCGCACCGGGGAAGGTCATGCCGATGTGCTTGCGGGCGTCGGGATGCTTTTCCAGCACGCCATCCAGCAGACGCTGCGCGTCGTCCAGCGTTTGTGCCGGTTGCGACATGCCCTGCGGCGACTGCCATAACGGCAGGTCGTGGTGGAACACGGTGATGGCCCCGGCATAGAACGCCACGAACAGGGCGAAGCCAGCCACAAGACCGACCCAGGTGTGCAGGGTGGTGAAGGTGCGCAGGGTGAGCGAGCTGAATTTCATCGGTCGGGCCTCACTGCACCCAATGGAAGTGGCGCAGCAGCCACAGCAGAGCAAAACCGCCGGCGGCGCTGATGCTGAGCCAGGCCCAGGCGCGCGTACCGGTACGGAAGGCAAACGCCCACAGCGCGGCCAGCATCCAGAACGGAATGAAGGCGATCATGCTGGCCACGATGGCGCTCTGCCACGGGCCCGGCGGCAGCCAGGCGACCAGGCCGGCCGCGGCCGCGGCGACGAAGAAGCCGGCAAACAGGCCGGCCAGTGCACGTGCCCACATCAGCGCCGTGCCTCCGCGTCCGGGCGCGTCCAGGCCGCCAGATAGGGCAGCACCAGCGCGGTCAGCATCCAGCCACCCAGGGTCACGCACAGCCCGGTGGCCAGCCCGAGCTGGCCCATCCACAGCCACAACGAGGTGGCAAAGGCGACCAGGCCGATCTGCCGGCCCAGGCGGCCAGCGCGACGCAGGCGCGGCCAGCGGCAGTGCGGGGAAGCGGCGTAGAAGGCCAGCGCGGAGAACACGGACGCGCCGCCGGCCAGCACGCAGTACAGCGTGGCCAGGGTATCGGCGCTCATTCGGGCAGGCTCATGTGGGGCAACTCGTGGGAAGCGGGGCGGGGCGTAAGCTGCGCATGGTAATCATTGCCGTTTTCATCTGCCACAGGCGCGTATTCAGCCGGGCAAGCCCGGCTCTACCGGCGAAGTCCCGGTTTGGTTTACCATCAACGCATTCCAACCCAGGCAATCCAGGTGGCCCGCGCCAACGCGCCGGCCCAGCGTGCGACATGAGCACTACCACCGCCCACTGCTGACGTCCCCCGACGGCCCCTTGCCCAGGCGCCTTCGTGGCGCTTTTCTTTTATCTACGTATCCCAAAGACATGATCGCGATCACGCTTCCCGACGGCAGCCGCCGTGAATTCGAACACCCCGTCAGCGTCATGGACGTGGCCCAGTCCATCGGTGCCGGCCTGGCCAAGGCCACCATCGCCGGTTCCGTCGATGGCGTGCTGGTCGATGCCAGTGACGTCATCGACCGCGATGCCAGCCTGCGCATCATCACCGCCAAGGACGAGGAGGGCGTGGAGATCATCCGCCACTCCTGTGCCCACCTGGTCGGCCATGCGGTCAAGCAGCTGTACCCGGATGTGAAGATGGTCATCGGCCCGGTCATCGCCGAAGGCTTCTATTACGACATCTACTCCGAGCGTCCGTTCACCCCGGACGACATGGCCGCCATTGAAACGCGCATGGGCGAGCTGATCGCGCAGGACTACGACGTCATCAAGAAGATGACCCCGCGCGCGGAAGTGATCGAGATCTTCAAGGCCCGTGGCGAGGACTACAAGCTGCGCCTGATCGAGGACATGTCCGACGACATCCAGGCCATGGGCATGTACTACCACCAGGAATACGTGGACATGTGCCGCGGCCCGCACGTGCCCAACACGCGCTTCCTGAAGGCGTTCAAGCTGACCCGCATTTCCGGTGCCTACTGGCGCGGCGACGCGCAGAACGAGCAGCTGCAGCGCATCTACGGCACCGCCTGGGCCGACAAGAAGCAGCTTGAGGCCTACATCAAGCGCATCGAAGAAGCCGAAATGCGCGACCACCGCCGCATCGGCAAGCAGCAGGACCTGTTCCACCTGCAGGAAGAGGCCCCGGGCCTGGTGTTCTGGCACCCGAAGGGCTGGGCGCTGTGGCAGGTGGTCGAGCAGTACATGCGCAAGGTGTACCGCAACAGCGGCTACGGCGAAGTGCGCTGCCCGCAGATCCTGGACGTGTCGCTGTGGCAGAAGTCCGGCCACTGGGACAACTACAAGGAGAACATGTTCTTCACCGAATCGGAGAAGCGCACCTACGCGGTCAAGCCGATGAACTGCCCAGGCCACGTCCAGGTGTTCAACCAGGGCCTGCACAGCTACCGCGACCTGCCGATCCGCTACGGTGAGTTCGGTTCCTGCCACCGCAACGAGCCGTCCGGCGCGCTGCACGGCATCCTGCGCGTGCGTGGTTTCACCCAGGACGACGGCCACGTGTTCTGCACCGAGTCGCAGATCGAATCGGAAGTGACCGCGTTCCACCAGCAGGCACTGGCGGTGTACAAGCACTTCGGCTTCGACGAGATCCAGATCAAGATCGCGCTGCGCCCGGAATCGCGCCTGGGCGACGACGCCACCTGGGACAAGGCCGAAGGCGCGCTGCGCTCGGCGCTGGCCAGCTGTGGCGTGGAATGGCAGGAGCTGCCGGGCGAGGGTGCCTTCTACGGCCCGAAGATCGAGTACCACCTGAAGGACGCCATTGGCCGTACCTGGCAGCTGGGCACCATGCAGGTCGACTTCATGATGCCGGGCCGCCTGGGCGCGGAGTACGTGGACGAAAACAGCCAGAAAAAGCACCCGGTCATGCTGCACCGGGCCATCGTCGGCTCGATGGAGCGCTTCATCGGCATCCTGATCGAGCACCACGCCGGCCAGTTCCCGGCCTGGCTGGCCCCGACCCAGGTGGTGGTGGCCAATATCACCGACGCTCAGGCTGAATACGTAAGTGATGTGAGGAAAACCCTTGCGGATCAAGGCTTCCGCGTGAACGCCGATTTGCGCAACGAGAAGATCGGCTATAAGATTCGCGAGCATACGCTGCAGCGGGTCCCGTACCTGCTGGTGGTGGGCGACCGGGAGAAGGAAAACGGCGCCGTGGCCGTGCGTACGCGCTCCGGCGAGGATCTGGGCAGCATGTCCGTCCAGGCCTTCATCGAGCGGTTGCAGGCAGAACAGTCTGTATAAACAAGTCCCGGCCCTATGGACGCCGTGTCCAGGGCCGGTTTGATTCCTCTGGGAGATTGCAATATCAGTACCCCTGACAACAAACAGAACCGCCGTAACCAGGAAATCCGAGTGCCGCGCGTCCGCGTGATCGGCAGCGACGGAGAGATGGTGGGCGTGTTGTCGCGCGACGAAGCGCTGTCCATGGCCGAAGAAGAAGGCCTGGACCTGGTCGAAATCCAGCCGCAGGCCGATCCGCCGGTCTGCAAGATCATGGACTTCGGCAAGTTCAAGTTCGAAGCGCAGAAGAAGGCCAACGAGGCCAAGAAGAAGACCAAGCAGGTCGAAATCAAGGAAGTGAAGTTCCGACCGGTCACCGACGAAGGCGATTACCAGATCAAGCTGCGCAAGATGCGCGGGTTCCTGGAAGAAGGTGACAAGATCAAGGTCAACATCCGCTTCCGTGGCCGTGAAATGAGCCATCAGGAACTGGGTCGCGAAATGGCCAACCGGATCGAAGCCGATCTGGGCGAGGACATCGTGATCGAGTCCCGTCCGCGCCTGGAAGGGCGTCAGATGGTCATGATGATCGCGCCGAAAAAGAAATAACCGGATGAACGGGGGCGGCACGCCCCCAATCCCACCCAAATCAACCATTTGCATCCCTCCCCAGGGTCGTGCATAATGGGCGGCCCCGTATTGCGGGGTGAAGGACCCGCCGGGTTCCCATCGGGGAATCTGGCTTAAAAGCAGGCAAGGGCACGGACGGAAAGCGTGGCACAGCCACCGCCCTGGTCAGTAAAAAAACATCATCAAGGACATAGCAATGCCCAAGATCAAGACCAACCGGGCGGCGGCCAAGCGTTTCCGCAAGACCGCCTCCGGCAAGTTCAAGGCTGGCCACGCCAACCGCAGCCACATCCTCACCAAGAAAGCGACCAAGCGGAAGCGTAACCTGCGTCAGACGAACCACGTCCGCGCAGAAGACGCAGGCCGTTTGACCCGTATGCTTCCCTACCTCTGAGGACTGAACCATGGCTCGAGTAAAGCGTGGTGTACAGGCACGTCGCCGCCACAAGAAAATCCTGACCCTTGCCAAGGGTTACTACAACGCACGCCGCAAGGTCTTCCGCGTTGCCAAGCAGGCCGTCATCAAGGCACAGCAGTACGCCTACATCGGCCGTAAGCAGAAGAAGCGCAACTTCCGTTCGCTGTGGATCACCCGTATCAATGCGGCTGCCCGCATCAACGGCCTGAGCTACAGCCGCTTCATGAACGGCCTGCTGAAGGCTGGCATCACCCTGGACCGTAAGGTTCTGGCTGACATCGCCGTGCACGACGCTGCCGGTTTTGCGGCACTGGCTGAAAAGGCCAAGGGCGCACTGGCGGCATAAGTCCATTCCCCTGCCGTTGCCGTTCACGCGCAACGGCTGTGGGTAAGGCAATGCATGGGGAAGGGCGCAAGTCCTTCCCCATTCTTTTTTGTGGCGACGGGAGTCGGCCCGGCGTCCATCGCGAAGATCGACCGACGCGAGGTCCCGTTTATCCATGAGTGACATCCAATCCCTCACCACCCAGGCGCTGGCCGACGTGGCCGCCGCGCAGAGTCCCGACGCGCTGGAAGGCCTGCGCGTGGCGCTGCTGGGCAAGAATGGCAGCATCACCTCGCAGCTCAAGCAGCTCGGTGGCCTGCCGGCGGACCAGCGCAAGGCCGCTGGCGAAGCCATCAACCTCGCCCGTGACGCCGTCAGTGCCGCGCTGGGCGAGCGCAAGGCCGTGCTGGACAACGCCGCGCTTGACGCGCGTCTGGCCGCTGAAGCGATCGACATCACCCTGCCGGGCCGTCGTGGCGACCGCGGTGGCCTGCACCCGGTCACCCGCACTCTGGAGCGCATCACCGAAATCTTCGGCCGCCTCGGCTATGAGCTGAGCGAAGGCCCGGAAATCGAAGACGACTGGCACAACTTCGAAGCGCTGAACTTCCCGCCGCACCACCCGGCGCGTGCCATGCACGACACCTTCTACTTCGGCGACGGCCGCCTGCTGCGCACGCATACCTCCGGTGTGCAGGTGCGCTACATGGGCGACCACGCGCCGCCGCTGCGCATGATCGCCGCCGGCAAGGTCTACCGCAGCGACAGCGACCAGACCCATTCGCCGATGTTCCATCAGGTCGAAGGGCTGCTGGTGGACGAACATTCCACCTTCGCCGACCTCAAGGGCACCTTGTCCGAGTTTGTGCGTGCTTTCTTCGAGCGCGATTTCGAAATGCGTTTCCGCCCCAGCTACTTCCCGTTCGTGGAGCCGGGTGCGGAAGTGGACATCGCCTGGCAGCAGCCGGATGGCAGCACCCGCTGGCTGGAAGTGCTCGGCTGCGGCATGGTCCACCCGAACGTGCTGCGCAACGTCGGCATCGATCCGGAGCGCTACACCGGCTTCGCTTTCGGCCTGGGCGTGGAGCGTTTTGCCATGCTGCGCTACGGCGTGAATGACCTGCGCGCGTTCTTCGAGAACGACGTGCGTTTCCTCAAGCAGTTTGCGTAGAGCCGGGCCATGCCCGGCTGGAATGCGACAAAGACCATCAAAGCCAACGGCGCATGCGCCGGCTTACAAGGTGAACCATGAAATTCTCTGAAAACTGGCTGCGCAGCCACGTTCCCACCACGGTCTCGCGCGATGAACTGAGCGCGGTGCTGACCGCCATCGGCCTGGAAGTCGAAGAGGTCACCGACCTCGGGGCGAAGCTCGACCACGTGGTCGTGGCGCGCATCGTCTCGGCTGAGCGCCACCCCGAAGCCGACCGCCTGCAGATCTGCCAGGTCGATGCAGGGCAGGGCGAGCACCTGCAGATCGTCTGCGGCGCGCCGAATGCGCGCGCCGGGCTCGTTGCTCCGCTGGCGATGATCGGCGCGAAGTTCGGTGACTTCCTGATCAAGGCCGCCAAGCTGCGCGGCGTCGACTCCAACGGCATGCTGTGCTCGGCCAAGGAACTGGGCCTGGACAGCGACGCCTCGGGCCTGTTCGAACTGCCCGGTGACGCGCCGGTCGGCCAGTCGCTGGTCGAATACCTCGGCCTGCCCGACGCCAGCATCGAGATCAAGCTCACCCCGAACCGCGCCGACTGCTTCAGCGTGCGCGGCATCGCCTTCGACGTGGCCGCCGCGTGCGCCAGCGAAGTGGTGCCGTTCAATGCTGCGCCGGTCGCTGCCGTGGGCAACCGCGAACTGCAGATCGCGCTTAACGCCGGTGCCGAAGCGCCGCGCTACCTGGGCCGCGTGATCGAAGGCGTCAATCCGCGCGCCGCCACCCCGCTGTGGATGGCCGAGCGCTTGCGCCGCAGCGGCGTGCGTCCGGTGTCGCTGCTGGTCGACATCACCCAGTATGTGATGCTCGAACTGGGCCAGCCCATGCATGCCTACGACCTCGGCACCCTGCAGGGCAGCATCGGCGTGCGCCGCTCGCGTGCCGGCGAGCAGCTCAAGCTGCTGGACGGTCGCGACGCCGCGCTGGATGACAGCTTCCTGGTCATCACCGACGCCGACCGCCCGGTCGGTCTGGCCGGCCTGATGGGCGGTTGGGACACCCGCGTCACCGACGACACCACCGCTGTGTTCCTGGAAGCCGCGCACTTCGCCCCGGCCGCCATCATGGGCCGCGGCCGCAAGCTCGGCCTGCACACCGACGCCGGCCACCGCTTCGAACGTGGCGTCGACCCGGCGCTGCCGCGCACCGCCATCGAGTACGCCACCCGCCTGGTGCTGGACCTGGCCGGCGGAACCCCGGCCCCGGTCACCGAAGCGGTGAACGCCGCCGACCTGCCCGTGGCCGCCGTCATCACCCTGCGTCGCGCCCGTATCCAGCGTGTGCTGGGCATCCAGATTGCCGATGCCAACGTCGAGCGCATCCTGCGCGCACTGGGCATGGACGTGGCCGCCGCCGGTGAAGGCTGGCAGGTCACCGCGCCGAGCCGCCGTTTCGACATTGCCATCGAAGAAGACCTGATCGAAGAGCTGGCCCGCATTCACGGCTACGAGCAGATTCCGACCACGCTGCCCGGCGGTGCCGCGCGCGTGGCCATGCCCAGCGAAACCCGCCTGGACGAGCTCAGCACGCGTCGCCAGCTGGTCGCCCGCGACCTGCAGGAAACCATCAACTACGCCTTCGTCGACGCCGCCCTGCTGGGCAGCTGGCAGCTGGACCAGAACGTGGTAGCCCTGGCCAACCCGCTCTCGGCCGAGCTGGCGGTGATGCGTCCGGCGCTGCTGCCGGGCCTGGTGGCCACCCTGGGCCGCAATGCCGCCCGCCAGCAGGGCCGCGTGCGCCTGTTCGAACTGGGCCGGGTGTTCCACCCGCAGGCCGGCGACGACCGCCCGGCTCCCATCGAAACCACCCGCGTGGCCGTGGCCGTGTGCGGCGAGGCTGATCCCCAGCAGTGGGGCCTGGCCACCCGCAAGGTCGACTTCCATGACCTCAAGGGCGACCTGGAGTCGCTGGCCGCCGCCTCCGGTGCCGTGCTGACCTTCGTGCCCTCGACCCGTCCGTACGGCCACCCGGTCCGCTCGGCCGAGGTCCTGCGCGACGGCCAGACCATCGGCTGGATCGGCCAGATCCACCCGCGCCTGGCCCAGGCCATGGACATCGACGTCGACGTGTACGCCTTCGAGCTGGACCTGGCCCCGCTGGCTGCCCGTGAGCTGCCGCGTGCCAGCGAGCTGTCCCGGTTCCCCTCGGTGCGCCGCGACCTGGCCTTCCTGGTCCCGGAAGGGGCCGCCTGGGCCGACCTGGAGGCCACTCTGCGCCGTGCCGCCGGCCCGATGCTGCGTCAGGTGACCCTGTTTGACCGCTATGTGGGGCAGGGCGTCGAGCCCGGTTTCAAGAGTCTCGCTATGGGCTTGATTTTGCAGGACAAGTCGCGCACTCTGACGGACCGCGACGTGGACGCGGTGGTCACCGAGGCGGTGGCTGCCATGGAGCGTGAACACCACGCCCGGATCCGCGGATGAGCGGGAAGCATGGGGGGTAGCAGGCAATGGCATTGACCAAGGCGGAGATGGCCGAAAAGCTGTTCGACGAAGTCGGTCTGAACAAGCGCGAGGCCAAGGAATTTGTCGACGCGTTTTTCGATGTGCTGCGTGAAGCATTGGAACAGGGACGTCAGGTGAAGCTTTCCGGCTTCGGCAATTTCGACCTGCGGCGCAAGAACCAGCGCCCGGGCCGCAACCCGAAAACCGGGGAGGAGATTCCGATTTCCGCCCGTACGGTGGTCACCTTCCGTCCGGGCCAGAAGCTCAAGGAGCGGGTGGAGGCATATGCTGGATCCGGGCAGTAACCGCGAACTTCCGCCGATACCGGCCAAGCGCTACTTCACCATTGGTGAGGTAAGCGAGCTGTGCGACGTCAAACCGCACGTGCTGCGCTACTGGGAAACCGAGTTTCCCAGCCTGGAGCCGGCCAAGCGCCGCGGCAACCGTCGCTACTACCAGCGCCATGACGTGCTGATGGTGCGGCAGATCCGCGGCCTGCTGTACGAACAGGGCTACACCATCGGCGGTGCGCGCCTGCGCCTGGAAGGGGCGGGTGCCCGCGAAGAGTCGGCGCTGAGCAACCAGATCATCAAGCAGACCCGCATGGAACTGGAAGAAGTGCTGCAGCTGCTGCGGCGCTGATCCATTTTCTTCACAAAACGGGTATACTCGTCGGCCCGCTGCAAGGCGGGGACAACACCAGCATCATCGGGGCGTAGCGCAGCCTGGTAGCGCATCTGCCTGGGGGGCAGAGGGTCGTCGGTTCAAATCCGGCCGTCCCGACCATGCTGGTAAAGAAATCAAAGGCTTACGCAGGGATGCGTGAGCCTTTTTTCTTTATCACCCTATTCTCACCCTATTACCACCCTATAGAAGTACATCGGGGAGCTCTAGGACTGCCAGCTGCGCTCCCGTCTATGGCTTCCAAGACGTTTTGAAGCCCAGGGTGGCCATCATCTGGAAAGGAGTGCAGAACTTTACTCCGACCGAGGTACAAGCGTCCGGGGTTCTACCCCGATATCACGGACGGTTCTAAAAGAGCTGCAACTTTCTGATCCTGCTTGGCGACCCTTCTGCGCATCCTCGGGTTGTGGCGTCGCTCGATGAAGTCAAACACATCCGCTCGTGCCGCATCCAGTGTGCAGTAGCTCGTTCGATAGATCCGCTCACGCTTGAGCAGCCCGAAAAAGCCTTCGCAGGCTGCGTTGTCACCGCAATGCCCCACCACGCTCATTGAGCAGATCAGGCTGTTGGCGGCCAGATATCCCTGGTAGTCACCGCTGCGGAACTGGCTGCCACGGTCCGAATGCAGAATCACCGCACAACTTCCTTGCCGCTGCCACACCGCCATCTGCACCGCTCGGACCACCATCTGACGGTCCTGCCGATCGTGCATTGACCACCCCACAACGCGTTGGTCGTAAAGGTCCAGCACGATGCACAGATACAGCTTGCCCTGCTGGGTTTTGATCTCGGTGATATCTGTCACCCACTTGGTCTCCGGCTCCAGCGCGACGAAATCGCGTTCGAGCAGGTTGACCACGCCCGGTGGCGTCACGGCCGGACTGCCACGCTGCCCCCGGCGTTTGCGCCGAGGCCAACCCTGCAGGCCGTCGGCCGCCATCAGGCGTGCTACCCGGTTCAGGCTGGCAGTCTCGCCCTCCTCAGCCAGGTCTTCGCGCATGCGGCCAGCTCGGAGCGTACCCCGGCTGTCCTCATGAAGCTCACGCATTCGTACTACCAGGCGCTCATTGTCGAGCTGCCGGGCGCTGGCAGGACGCTTGCTCCACCCGTAATAACCGCTGACCGAAACCTTCAGGCAACGGCACATCAGACGAATCGGAAACTCATCGCGGCAACGTTCGATCACTTGATACCTCAGGATGATCCCTTTGCAAAGAACGTCGCCGCTTCTCGCAAAAAATCCCGTTCCTTCTTTACCCGCGCCAGCTCGCGCTTGAGGCGGGCCAGTTCCTCATCCCTGGGTGTCCCGGTGCCGCCGAAGGCGGTAGCTCCCGGGCTCGTGCCTCACGCTTCCAGCGGGTCAGCAGGGTGTCGCGAATCCCCAGCTCCCGGGCCACCTGGGCGCAGCTGACGCCGGGCTGGCTGGCCTGCTCAACCGCGCCACGCTTGAACTCGGCACTGAACTTCCTACGCTTTGACATGAACACTCCTCATGGCCTGGATCGGCCTTCTCGTAAGTGTCCGTGAAAACGGGGGTGAACCCGTGTGGTTGACAGCGCTTTAGTGGTCTCGGTAATCGCGCCGCGTCCTAATTGGCGCGATTTTGGAGTTGCCTCCGGACGCTCTATCGCAGCAGCACAGCGCCTGGCTCCACGCTGTGCCATGGCGCATCGTGCCCCTCCAGGTAGTGCTCCGTCATGCTTGCAGAGGTGTGGCCCATAAGGCGCTGGACCTGCTCGATCTGCCAGCCAGCCTCGGTAAGTAGCGCGCCGCCCAAGCTACGAATCTCGTGAAAGCTGGGAGGGTTATCCCCGGTGATTCCAGCCGCCTCTCTAGCGTCTTGAAACGCCCTAGTAAGTTGCTCTGGCATGACCTGGGTGTGGTGCTGGCGAGCGGAGGCCCGCATGTTTGAGGGCCTTGCCTTCTCCGGTAGCCGGTGGATGATGTAGGGCGAGAGGACACTATCGCGGGCCTGCGCCAGCAGGGCTCCCAGCTGATCCCCAATGCGTATCTTCAGCTTCACCAAGCTGCTTCCTTCGGTCTTCTGCGGGATGACCCACAACGCACCATCACGCATGTCGGTGAACTTCAGTGACACTACGTCGTCGCGCCGGAGGAGGGTGACTAGCGAAATGTCCATTGCCAGGCGCAGCCAAGGATCAGCCTTGTCCCAGACGGCGGCGTACATCTCTTTGGTAAGACGGGCTCGCTTGCGCTCATGCTGGAACCTACGAGTTGCCAGCACAGGATTGGAGTCGATCCAGCCTTCCTGTACCGCGCAGGCCATAATCCAGCCCAGCACCAGGCGGAACTGTTGCCTAGCGCGGTCCGACACGGTCACTGCACGAATGAACTCCGCGCAATCCTTCACCGTGACCTCCTCGACCGGCCGGCTTCCTATCCCGGCATTAATGCGCCGGATGACGCTTTCGTACACCTCAGCGGTCTTGGGTGCCCAATCACGAGCAGGGATGTCGTCGCGACGGAACACCTCGATTGCATCGGCGACGGTCTCGCGTGAGCCGACTACCCGTCCGACCAAGTCGTTGCCGGGAATCAGCACGGCGTTGAGCTTCTTCGCCGCAGCGAATGCCTTCGCCTTGTCGCGGCCCATGAACGTCTCGCGGCGAGTGACCGGGTGGCGGTACTTGAAGCCGTCCCGGTTCGGGTAAAGGTTGTCGGGCCACCCTTGGCGGCAAGCGCTACGCTTTCGTGGTGTCATTTCTTATCCTGCTTCCAATACTCGGGCAACGAGCTCGTCGCCGTCGGCCAGCCAGGCGTGCGCGTCAATGAACCACGTCCCGCCCACCTTCTTTCCAGGGATCTTCCCGTCCCTCAGCCATCGGTGCAGCTGCTGGATG
The DNA here is from genome assembly GCF_032103445.1 of Stenotrophomonas sp. Classification (GTDB taxonomy): domain Bacteria; phylum Pseudomonadota; class Gammaproteobacteria; order Xanthomonadales; family Xanthomonadaceae; genus Stenotrophomonas. Next base: position 70,421 of record NZ_DAMDFR010000012.1, on the reverse strand, counting down.
CTTGGCTGGCTCGTCTGGTCAAAGTAGGTCTCCAGCCACCGTTGGGGGGTCATCAGATGCATAGTGCCGCTTCCCCGGACGTCCTAATGCCGTGCAATTTTTTGCTGATTTCGGCCGAATCTGTGGCGGAATTGCCCGGCCTCCGGTGCCAGCCCGGGCCAACCCAAAGTTGACATCTGGCCTGGCCTCCTTTCCTGTTGACCGTAGGCCGGTTTGCCTCGATGATCTTGGGTGCAAGGGGGAGGGTGATATGGCTCAAGAATTGAAGTTTGATTCTCTGGTAACGACTTGCTACGGCCACAACATTTATGTTGAAGCCTGCCAGCCGGAAGGTGGTAAAGCTGTCGTGTGTTACGTGGAAGTTGGGGAACTTCCCGTGGTTGACCAGCCCCGGTGTGGGCAGCACGAGAATTTGGTGGATGCGCTCGATGCTGGTCTGCGTTGGGCGATTGCTCGTCTCACCAAACTGCGAGTCGGCGAGGCGAGCTAGCAAGGGGCGTGAGAATGCGTGAGTGACGGTGTGGCGACGTATTGGCACTATCGAAGGTAAAGAAACTGAGTCTGTGGAATGCCCTTCAGGACAGAATTGAACTCCTACGGAATAGTTGTATCGGCAGTCCATTACGGTTGGTATTGGCGGGGCGTCGCGCATATTTTTCGGTCGGACAGTACGCACGTGCGAACCCTTGAAGCGACCGCACGGAGCAAGAGCATGGTTGAGGCCGAAGGAGAGGCCGAGCGGCTCGGAGGCTCCTACGTCAGCTCCCTGATAGGTGGCGCGACCAGCACCTGACAATTGGTCATGCGGCGCGCCAGGCAATTGCACGCCGTTTGTGTCGCGATCACCAGTGACCCTTGACGCCACCGGCGCATCGTCGCAGCGGCGTTGCAGGAGCGGCCTGTAGAAGCGCTCAGACCCGATTGACCCATCCACCGCCCGTGGGCAGATTGGGATCGGAAGAACACCCTCTTGAGCAGTTTCGTTTCCGGGAGCAGACTCCGCTGGTAGGCAGCGGCGGAGCGACGTATGGGTCTGCGAAGAGTCACGCTTTCCATTGGTCGGTACTCCTACACGTGTGAGCTTGTACGAGAGAGCGACACGAGTTGGAAGCTTCAGAAGGTCCAGGTCCACAATGTAGGAGTTGTCGGGCATATCGATTTCCATGCCGGCTCTTGCCTTGAGGCCCTTCAACAAGGGGAGGTTATTGCCAATGACATCATTGCGTCCGCCGGGGCGAAGTCGCCCGATCCAAAGCTGAATGGTTAAGATTTGGCCGGTTCTGCAGGGATACTGACACCGCTGCACCGCATTGACAGCATGCTGCGCGAGGAACACGATCCTGGGTGTGCGCCCTATGGGATTCGTGGGATGGGCGGGCGTTTCATACAAAAGGAATACATAGATTGCTCGTTGTTTGGCATCGCTTTCTCGGTGGAAGCGTGGCAGCCGAATGGAGAGCGTGCTTTCGTGCACGCCATCGAGATCGACGGACGGCCAGCTATCGAAGTCTCGGACCTGCCGGATGCGTCTACCCTGCAGCAAGCCTTGGATATCGGTGTGGGTTTCGCGGTAGAGCAGATCGACAGCTAGCAAGCGCGGACGCTGCAGTTCGTGAGAGAACGTTGCAGATGGTGTTGGCGAGGTGGCGATTTTCCTGGCGGTGCGCAGTGGCAACCAGCCAACTGCACAACTGCTCTCTTCAAGCTGCGTGCTGAGCCGAGGATGCGCAAAATGCGCATGATGCATAGGGATGTTGAATTGCACCTGGTCGTTGATCCGGTGGCTAGCGGCTTTCTGGCCACCGTGGTTCTGAAGTGGCCCGGTGGAACTGAGGGAAAAACGCAAGTTAAGGAGTTCGGACCTTTCGAAAGCATCATCCAAGCCATCACCGAAGGCGCACGCGAGGCGCGCGCCTGGGCTGACACGCTGCTGGATTCCGGTATCGCGCCTTGACGCGGTCTTGCGGCCTTGCAGCCACAATGCGCTCATAGCAGAATCGAATTGAGTGCAGTCGGAGTGCGAAAGATGGCAGTAGCAGTTGCTCCAGAATCGTTTCACAGCGTCGACTTGTCTGTAGATGGGAGGGCATACACGGTTCACTTGTGGCGCGGCGGTGCTCATCAGTGGCGCGTGCTGTCTGTTGATGTAGAGGGGATCGCAAGATCTGAGCGGCCCATGCCCGATGAGACTTCCTGCCAAGCCGCATTGGAGTCTGCCGAGCAGCTGGCGCGGGATTTGATAGAAAGCAGGGTTGCTCTGGCAGAAGTACGTCCCGGGCGCGTAGTTCGTTTTCGTTGAAGTGCACGGGTCCATCCGTCCTATGCTGAACGCGTTAGGGAAGGTGGCGGTGGTGGTAGGCAACTTGAAACGATCCACTTGGAAGGTGATTTCGCGAGCCATCAGGCTGCTCGATGTGCGGCCTTGGACGCCGCGAGAGAAATTGCCAGCCAACTGGACCCCGATGACTCCCTGGCAAGGCGGGCCATCGGCCGTTGAGGACGAACCCCGCACCTCCGGTGGCGTCATCAAACAACGTAGTGCAGATGCGACTTCCCGCTGAATGCATTCATCTGTAAAGTATGGCTGCCCATTCAGACAGCCTTTTCGATGCCTGCGGATTCCTCGCGCAAAACTCTCCGTGGCCTCATCAATGGGCATACGTTCGTTGTTACCGTGACCGAAATCGGCGAGGGGCTCTTTGACTACGCCCTCCAGGTGGATGGGCATGCCGTTTCCACCCCGAAGGTGAGCGTGATCACTAGCAAGGGTGATGGCTTTCAGCTCGGTGTGAGCGCAGCCGAACGACATATTGAGGGGCTTCCGCGTAAGCCCTGACGACGTGCAGCGCGTCATGCCGCCTTCCTCGCCGTGGCGTCCGGTGTAACCCGCACGCGCACGCCGTTCCTATCCAGCCAACGGCGGATGGTGTGCAGTGATGCGTTCGAGACGGCGAAGTTGTGGCCGCCCACGTTCAGCGTTCTGCGACCGACCTTGGCAGTGAGACGGGCCGACGCTGCAACTTCCGCCGGTGAGCTGCTATACGGGCTCGCGTACAGCCCCGCCCACAACCAGCCTGCACAGATCATCAGGACCAGAGTGGTTCCGTGGGAACCGGTGGCGAATGTCTTCTCGATTGGCAGTGCAGACGGATTCATGCCAGGCCCGCCTTGCTCAGCCCCTGTGCGACCAATGCATCCGCCTCAGCTTCGCCTCGGGCAGTGAGGGTGGCTTTTCCGGGGCAGTCCGGGTCGTCGAAATCAAGAAGCGCACGCTCGTAGAGCCAGTTCATCACGCGGCGGCTGAAGATGCGCGATGGCTGTTTGGCGGAGCAGAATCCGCCGCGCGTTCGCTTGAGGGTGCTGTTGCTGGAGCCACGGGCAACGATCAACGCTGCGCGTTCCATAGGCTTTAGTTCTGCGGCCATAATGTTCTCCACGTCAGGCAGCATTCTGAGAAGGCATCCGTGCCAGGACGCTTGCGCGAGCCCGAGCGAGGTGGGAAATGGCAATGAGCTCATCCCGCAGGCTCGGGTCGGTCCACCGCAGCTCGGCAATCGCGAGAGAAGCGCTTGGGACAGTGGCCAGCTGGCACTGGTGGCACTCGAAGTGAATCAGCGGCGGGCACGGTGCTCCGAGCTGGTGCCCTAGGGGAGCGCCAGTGGTTGTCACGATCTGCGGCCGATGCCCGGGGCGGCAGAGCGGAATGTCGGGCGGGGTAGGGCGGGCGGTCTGCATGGCAATCACCTGTTGGCCGGCACGGAAGCGACAAGCGCCTTGGTTTGGCGGGCTTCGTACGCCTGATGGATCTCTGTGATCCGGAGAGGGACTACGACGGCGGCTACAAGCGCCAGCACTGCCCACGCGGTTCGCATGCGGGCCTTCATGGCGCACTTCCTTCGCGCTGTTGCGCCTGGTACCTGAGCACCCCCAGGTCGTGCAGTTGTGCTGTCAGTAGCTCCTGCATCCACGAGCTTTTGGCAATGGACGCCGCGCAGAGCTCGCCCCACACCAGGATGATGTGGCGCTCGAGCTCGTCCAAGTTCGGGCAGAAAGTGTTGGGGTAGGGCAGATGCGTCTGGCTGCTGTCATCGAATGCCTGCGCCATGTTCATGCCCCCACCAGGTCGGCATTGCCCAGCTGCAGCATCGGTGAACGCAAATGCGCCCTGAGTGTGTCGCCTTGCAAAGCCAAGGCTGCGTCGGAGCCCTCAATGGAGAGCTGGGTCCACGTTTCGACGGGCAGCTTAAGGATTGCTTCCCCGCCAACGGACAGGACAACCGCGCCTCCGCTGGTGTCAGCCGCTGCGGCGACGGTTGCGCCTTCCGAGGAGTTGATCGAGACGGCTGCAGAGATAAGCCCACGCGCCAGCGCGAAGGCTTCCTGCGCGGAAAGGGACAGCAGGCCTTCGCCAGGCGTGCCGATTCGGACTACGACGGTGCCGTTGCTCGGGCGGGCGTCTGCCACCGGAACGCCAACAGCGCTGATGGTGAGATAAGCCATGAGTCTCCGTGCCCCGGCCCGGATGGGCGGTTACTGGGGCGACGAGGAGAGATTAGGAGTGGCTAATCTCCGTGTCAATAGGAGAGGCTAATATCTTTATTGAGAGAAGCTGGCGCTGTATGTTGTATCGGGGCTGTGGGGCTAGAACCGGCGGAGGCCAGCGTGCATCAGCGCCTTGCCCAGGATCGCCACTTCGCCTTCATCAGCGCGATAGGTTGGGAAGTCAGGGTTGATGCTGACTACGTACATGCCGTCGCCGCGCTTCTGCAGCATTTTGATCTGCGTCTCGCCGCCGATGTTGATCAGGTAGTAGTCGTCGCCGTCGAAGAAGTCGCAGGTGACATCGATCCAGACAATGTCACCGTCTTCGAGCTTGGGGCGCATGGACGGGCCGCGTCCGGTTATGAGTTGGATACGACCAGGTGCCGGCAGGTAGCCGAGCTTCTTGCGCACTTCCCATTCCGCGATCTCGATGGTGCGGACTACCTCTGGGAAGTCCTGATTCACCAACCCAACCCCCATTCCCGCACCCCCTTCGAACAATTCGAAGCGAACATAGCCGGGCGGGGTCTCAGTCTCTAAGATTGGTGAGATTGCGAAAGCTGCCGGGCTATCGTCCACGCGCCCGGCCGGCACCATTGCTCCCTTGCCGGTAGCCAGCCAACCTTCGTCTACGTCTAGGGCCTTGGCTGCAGCGAGCAGGTTCTCCCCTCGGAGGTACTTAGCCTTGCCGCTGAACCATCCGTTGATGCTGGGCGCGCTAATTCCGACTCGCCGCGCGAGCTCGGCCTTAGTGATCCCTGCGCGGGCGATGGCGGTGGTCAGGCGGTCGGCGAGTGTATTCATTAGGCAAGGCTAACTGTCATTGAGTTAGGACTGGCTATTGACTCAGTTATTAGCGAGTCCTAATCTAGCCGCATGGACAAGCCAACCGACTCAGAGATCATCGACCGCCTGGGTGGCACCACCGAGGTGGCCCGCATCTGCCAGATCAAACCGCCCTCCGTGAGCGAGTGGCGATCGACAGGCATCCCGCCGGCGCGCCGCCAGTATCTCGAACTGCTTCGCCCGGACGCTTTCGGGGTCGAATCGGGCGAAGCCCGGCAGGCCATCGGCGCGCTGGTCGATAGCCGCATGAGTAAGCGCGCGCTGCGCGCCCGTCTGGGCCTGAGCAGCGATGCACACCTGGCAAAGGTGTTGGGTCTCCCAACTGAAGATGTCGCGGCTTGGCCGGAAGAGAGCAGCGTGCCGGCGGTGCCGCAGGTGCTCAATCTGTTGGGCACCAGCGGACTGACCCGTGCGCCCGATCAACCTTCGGATCCAGATGCGGATCGTATTGTCGGGGTGGATGCGGCATGACCGTCGCTCCTTATCAGCTTCAGCTTCGAGCTCCGCGTTCCGCGCTGTGTCGGAGACAGAAGCGGAGTGAAGAGCACCGCCTCCACGCCTCCTATCCCGTTCGTCGCGCAATAGGCGCAGATGGCGGTAAATCGCATCTGTCGCTCGAATCCAATCAGTTCGCTCATGCTTCCAATCGTGCAGCGAGATGGGGCGCGAGAGGAACGATGAAACTCTGCGTCTCTCAGGGGATAGCCGTATGACCTGTGCCCGCTCGGACATCTACTGGCGCGATGCGGCCTACAACGCCGTCTCCCGCATGCCCGGCAGCGTCAACGCTGCTGCCGCCTATCTCACCAAGCGTCGGGGTGCCGCCATCAAGGGTGAGTCCCTGCGCAAGAAGCTGCGCGGCCTGGAGGGCGAATCGCTCTCCATGGAGATGATGGAGATGCTCACCGACTGGATGGTGGAGCAGGCGGCGGGCACGTCCGTGGCCACCGACTGGATTCTGTCCCTAGCCGCCCAGTTCAACCTGACCATCGACCACGTGCCAGTGGCACCGGATGCCGTGGCCGATGAGATCGCCGCCATTCGCGACAAGCTGCTGCACGTCTCCAAGTTCTGCGGACAGCTATCCGCCGTAGCCCTCGACGTACTGCAGGACGACAAGGTCACCCTGGAAGAAGCCGACCGCATGCTCGATGCCCTGCAGGATCTGCGTTCCATGTGTCACCGCATCGAGCGCAACCTGCGCCGGGCTTTGAAGAAGAGCAGGGCGCGGGTATGACATGGTCACCTATCGCGCGCCCCGGGCACCACGTGCACACGGCAAGCGCATCGTCAGCGCAGCGGCGCGTCGTGAGATGGAACGGATCGAGCAGCTGCTGTCCGGGTCTGAGCCTGGGCCAGTCGGTGATGCCGCGCTGGCCGAACGTGAGCGCACGTGGGCGGCGCTGGAATCTGTGGAGCAGAGGCAATGTTCCCTACAGCTTGAGGTCTGCCGCGATGGCGAGCCCTGATCGCGCCCCTTCCCCCCGGGGAGCAATGGAAACGCGGTCGCGTCGATTCAGTTCGGTCGCGCCTTCGAAGCTGAACGTCGAACCTGAACGAGCGCCGGTCGATGGGTCCTCCTGGGTCATGCGTTTTGCGGGTGATCAAGCGCGCACTGCTCGGGTACACAGCGGGTCTGGAACTTACTGAATGTCTGCGAATTACAATGATGTGCTCGGCCAGCTCACCGCTGCCGGCCTTATCCTCGACACCTTGGACGCCAGCGGGCGCATGGTGCGATGCCGGGTCGAAGGGTCACGCGAGCGCCGCGGCTGGTACGTGCTGCATGAACTCAACACCAGCAGCGGCGACACGCTGATCGTCGGCACCTTCGGCGTCTGGCACGGCAACGACAACGGCGCGCAGAAGGTCGAACTGCACAAGCGTGACAGCGCTTTCAGCCAGGAGCAGCGCGAGGCGCTCAAGCGTCGGCTGGCCGAGGACCGCCGCAGGGCAGAAGCGGCGCGGCTGGAGCAGAACAGACGCGCGGCAGCGCGGGCGGCAGCCGCTTGGAACAGAGCACTGCCCGAGGGCGAGGCCGAATATCTCATCGACAAAGCGGTGCAGGCATTCGGGCTGCGCTACGGGCGCAGCGGTGTGGCCCTGGTGCCGTTGCTGGATCCCAACGGTTCCGTGCACGGCCTGCAGGTGCTGCGCAGTGCCAAACAGGCCAAGGCCAGCAACAAGCCGGCCAAAGAGTTCTGGCCGCCTGGCCTTGCCAAGAAGGGCCACTTCCACCTGATTGGCGGCACGCCGCAATGGATACTGCTGGTGGCCGAAGGATATGCCACGGCCTCGACGCTGCACATGGCCACCGGCTACCCGGTCGCGGTTGCCTTCGATGCCGGCAACCTGATGCCGGTGGCCGCATCCTTGGCAAAGCGCTATCGCAGCGTCAAGGTGCTGGTCTGCGGCGATGATGACGTGCTGCAGAAGTGCCGGCGCTGCAAGTCGCGCCTGGTGTTGGCCGAGGCACCGGAAATCTGCCCGACTTGCGGCGAATCGCACGGCGCATCGAACGCCGGTTTGCTCGGCGCGGAAGCGGCTGCGATGGACGTGGGCGGCGCGGTGTTGTTGCCCAGCTTCGCGGACGACGAAGACCGGCGCGAGCGCTTCATCGATACCGGCCGCAAGATCAGCGACTTCAACGACCTGCACGTGCTCGAAGGACTGCACGTTGTGCGCAGCCAAGTCGAGGCCCGCATCACGGAGCTTTCGTGGCGTCCCCGTAGCGAAATTCGCGAGCCGTCGGCCACCACCACCGGGGGCGCGGGGCAGGCCAAGCTCAAACCCATCGATTCCCTGGACGAACTGCTGGAGCGCTTCGCACTGGTTTACGGGCAGGGCGGCACGGTGTTCGACCATAAAGAGCACATGCTGATCGCCTTAGCCGACATGGGCCATGCCTGCGTGCGTCGCGAGCTGCACCGGGCGTGGATGGAGCACCCGGGCAGATCCATCGTGCGGGTGCGTGAGGTCGACTTCGACCCATCCGGCACGAAGGAGGGCGTCACGTGCAACCTGTTCGCCGGCTGGCCGACGACACCCAAGGCCGGCGAATGCTCCAAACTGCTGCACGTGCTCTGGCACATGTGCGGGAACGAGTCCAATCAGAAAGCCCTGTACGACTGGGTGCTCAAATGGCTGGCGTACCCGCTGCAGCATCCCGGGGCCAAGATGAAGAGCACCATCGTCATCCACGGTCCGCAGGGCACCGGCAAGAACATGTTCTTTGACGAGTATATGAAGCTTTTCGGTGACTACGGCCGGGTACTTGATCAGGCCGCGCTGGAAGACAAGTTCAACGACTGGGCCAGCCGCAAGCTGTTCCTGCTGGCCGACGAAGTGGTGGCCCGCACCGAGGTTTACCACCTCAAGAACAAGCTCAAGGCGCTGATTACCGGCGACCGCATCCGCATCAACCCCAAGAACATCCAGGCCTACGAGGAGGACAACCACGCCAACCTGGTGTTCCTGTCAAACGAGGCCATGCCGGTCGTGCTCGAAGAGGATGATCGTCGGCACGCGGTGATCTGGACGCCGGACAAGCTGACGCAGGCGTTCTACGAAGAGGCGCTGGAGGAGATCCACAGTGGCGGCACTGCCGCCTTGCACGACTACCTGCTGCGGCTGGACCTGACCGGGTTCACCAACGGCACCAATCCGCCCATGACCGACGCCAAGCGCGAGCTGATCGGTCTGAGCCAAGACAGCCCACAGCGGTTCTTGGATGAGCTGTATGGCAACGACATACCCGGGGTGAAGCCCCGCCCGGCGCTGTCGAAGGAGTGGTATGAGCTTTACAAGGTCTGGTGCAACAAGGAGGGGGTGCGGCCTGCGCCCAACCCCAAGTTCGTCAATGCCCTGGTGCGCAAGCGACAGATCCTCCACCCGGATCGTGCGCGCAAGCGCTACACGGTGGGCCAGAACACCCTCGGCCCGCACGGGTTCTTGATGCTGGGACCGACCAAGCCGGAGGACGACCGCAGCGAACAGGCCTTCCTGGGCGATGAACTGGTTGCGTTCCGCAATGCCTTCAACGATTACCGGGGGCGTGCATGAGTCGCTCGCCTATGGACGTGCGGGACGTGCGGGACGATGTGCGGGCATCTGTGCGGGCATTTGCCCTAGTGGCAGTAGGGCTGTGCGGGACGTGCGGGGCTGCCCTAACGCACCTGCGCGGGCGTGCGCGTAGCGATGGCCCGACTACCGCCTGCCTTCATGCATGCGCCCGCGCGTATAGCTGCCCGCACGTCCCGCACGTCCCGCACAACGCAGGCGGCGCAAGCGATTCGCGGAGTTCGTTGCCCGCACGCCGCGCCGCACGTCCCGCACCCACGCTCGCGCGCGCGTTTTCTTCTGTCACTGCTCTTTTGAAAAAAAAGGAAGGGGAGGCTGTCGATGGCTTCTGAGGACGTACAGGTCACGGGCAAAGAGCTGGCGGTGCTGATCGGTTGTCGGCCGTCCTACATCGTGGAGCTGAAGAAGAAGGGCCGCCTGGTCAGCGCTGAAGACGGCAAGGGCTACCTGCGCGACGCCTCCCTGGCGCTGTACGGCCAGACTCAGGACCCCGCCTACAGTGCCGTCGCCGCCCGCCATGCGCAGGCGCGCGGCTCTTCGCTGGCAGGGGCGGGGGACGGGGCCGGCGTGGACGGCGATGACCTGGACGATGACAGCGACAGCGAGGCCAGCGGGGAGAGCACCGCTGCCCCAGCTACCCCGGATGCGAAGCGCAAGGCGAAGGCGCTGGCAGACAAAGCCGAGATTGATGCCAAGGCTGCCGCTCGCGACTACGAGGTCAGCATGGGCAAGCTGCTCGACGCCAGCCAGGTGGAGGCCGTGCTCGCTGAAGCCGCCACCGCGATTCGCGTTGAGCTGGAGCGTATGGCCGATGCCTTGGCACCGCAGCTGGCCGCAACGGCCGATGAAGCTCGGTGCCGGGAGCTGATCTGGAACGAGGTCAGCCATGCCCTGGAAGAGATGAGCCGGGGCTTCCGCTCTGCATCTGCGGTGGTGGTTGAATGACTGCACAGGCTCGCCTTCACACTGTGCTCGCCCGCTCGCTTCAGCCGCGCCGTCCCCTCACCGTGTCGCAGTGGAATGACGAACACATGCGCCTATCCAGCAAGGGCAGCAGCAAGCCCGGTCGCTGGGTGACCGCCCGCAACCCTCCGCTGCGCGAGCCGATGGACAACATGTCCGCGCGCAGCCCGGTGCACGACCAGGCCTGCATGTTCCCGATTCAGTTCGGGAAGAGCCAGATCGCCACCAACTCCATCGCCTACTGGATGGACTACGCGCCGGCCCCGATCATGTACGCGCTGCCGGGCGAGGCGTCCATGAACAAATGGGTGAATCAGAAGCTCAACCCGATGATCGAGGTGTGCAAGGCGGTGCGCAAAGCGCTGAGCAGCACCGCCAGCCGCGACAGCTCCAACCAGCGCACATTCAAAGACTTTGCCGGTGGTCAGCTCTATGTGGAGCACATGGGCAGTCCCCAGCGCCTCAAATCCACCACCGTCAAGAACCTGGTCGTGGATGAGATTGATGAAGCCCCGCAGGTGCTACTGACCGGCGATGACCCGGTGAAGATGCTGGACGGGCGAACGTCCTCTTTCCCTACCACCTACAAGCGCCTCTACATCAGCACGCCCGGCATCACCGGCTTGAGCCGGATTGCCAAGCTTTATGAAAAGTCCGATCAGCGCCGATACCATGTTCCTTGCCCGCACTGCGGCCACTTCCAGCACCTGCAGTGGAGCGGGCTGCACTGGTCGCCCGATGCGAAGCATGCCTGGTACGCCTGTAGCGAGTGCGGTGCATGTATCGAAGAGCACCACAAGGCCGACATGATCGCCGCCGGCCGCTGGGTGCCCGCCAATCCCGATTCGTCCATTCGCGGCTACCACATCAATTGCCTGTACTACCAGTTCGGCTTGGGGCCGCGCTGGATCGACCTAGTGGGTGAGTGGCTGGATGCGCAGAACGATCCGGCCTCGCTGAAGACCTTCGTCAACGACCGTCTGGCCGAGACGTGGGAAGACCCGAAGATGCGGGCGGTGAAGCACAACGTGATCGCCGACCGCGCTGAGGGCTACCGGCTGCGCCACGCGCCGCGCGGCGTGCTGGCGATCACGGTGGGTGTGGATACCCAGGACAATCGCCTTGCGGTTCACATCGTGGGGTGGGGAAGGGGGATGACCGCCTGGACGCTGGACTATTTCGAGCTGGCCGGCGACCCGGCTGAAGAAGACGTGTGGGTGGCACTGACCGATCTGCTTAACCGTCCCGTTGAACGGGAGGACGGGGTGCAGCTGCGGGCATCGGCCACGGCTATCGACGCCGGCGGCCACCGCACCGAGGCGGTGAAGAACTACGTGCGTCAGCGCAAGATAACCCGGGTCATGTGCATCTTCGGCGCGGTGCCCAACAACGCCCCAATCCTGTCCAAGGGCAAGCTGGCGGACGTGACCTGGAAGGACCGCACCGACAAGCGCGGCATCACCATTCATCACGTCGGCACTGTGGCGGCCAAGCACTACCTCTACAGCCGCTTGGCGGCTGATGCCGAGCGGCAGGCCGAGGCGCGACTGGTGCGCTTCAGTGATGAGTTGCCGCAAGAGTTCTTCCCTGGACTGGTCTCGGAGGTCTACAACCCGGTCAAGAACCGGTTCGAGAAGCGGGTCACGCGCAATGAACCGCTCGACACATGGGTGTACGCCTATGCCGCCGCGCATCACGCGGAGGTGCGTCTGCACCGATTTACCAAGTCCGACTGGGACGCTTTGGAGGCAAAGTTGGCAGCAGCGGTTGCAAGCGCGGGTACGGATTCCCGTGGAACACACGCGGGTGCCGAGAGCGGCCATGGCGATGCGCAAGGGCAGGGCACTATTGATTCCCGTGGAACAGGCGGTCAGCGGCCGGCACATGGCGGCTCCGGTGCGCGGCCGCGCACCGCAGGTTTCGGGCGTGACGGATGGGGGCTGTAATGGCAAAACGGCGAGAAACGCGTGACGAACTTCGGGAGCGCATTCTGGCGGCGATGCTCGCGGACATCGGCATCAGTGAGCGTATGGCCCAGCCCTTTGTAGACTCGGTAATGCAGTGCTTCGCTGGCGAACAACCGTACTTTCCTGCGGTGCAGAAGACCTATCCGGTGGACTCGATTCGCGCGGAGCTGAGGAAAGGGATTCCCGTGAAACACGTCATGAGACAGTTTGATGTTTCGCGTTCCAAGCTCCACGCACTGTTCCCAGGCGGCCTCCCAAAGCCGGAAAGTGCGAACGTGTCCGCCGACTCAATGAATGTGGAGACAAATTAGTTTCCGCGCGTTGAGAAATCAGCAACTTAGAGGCGTCGCTGTCCTCGACTTTATTGAAGTTCTGGACAGGCCAGCCTCTAGCCTATGCAGTCATGAAGACTGCTCAACAAATGCTGGATGCCTACATTGCCGCCGAGCAGGCTGTCCTACTCGGACAGACCTATCGTTTCGGTGAGCGACAGCTGACGCGAGCAGACCTGGCTGAGATCCGCGCAGGTCGAAAGGAGTGGCAGGCGGCAGTCACGAGGGCCGCGAGCGGTGGCCGGCGTGCGCGTTGGGCCAATGCTGATTTCGGTGGTACTACCTGATGTCGTCCGCGCTTACCGCGAAGACGCGACTGGCGGCTGCGCTCAGTGCCGACCGCGCGGTTGCAACTGCGCGCGCGCAGCTCGCTCACGTTCTGGCACGTGCGCATGAGGTCACCCGTCCGTCGCGCAATCGGAAGCTTGCCCGCGACTGGGGCAGCGGTAATGCCATCGCGAGCATGGATGCTCGCCAGCTACGCGACCAAGCACGCCACCTTGAGCGCGATCTCGATCTGGCCGATAACGCCCTGAACGTGTTAGTGCAGAACACTGTCGGCTCCGGTATCGATGTCTTGTCCGCGCCTCGCCTGCCAGGTCAGGCCATCAATCGCGAGCTTGCTCTGCAGCTGGATGAGCTTTGGGACGAATGGTGGGATGCCCCTGAAGTCACGGGTACTCACGACTACGGCATGTGCCAGCAACTGCTGGCTCGAAGCTGGTTCCGCGACGGAGACTCCTTCTACCAGGACCTGATCGGTCCGGTGCAGTATCTGGAGCACGGCACTGGCGTTCCCTACAGCATTGAGATGCTGGAGGCTGATCTTGTCCCGTTGGACTTCAACGATCCGGCGCGCAACATCAGCCAGGGCGTCGAATGCAATGCGTGGGGCAAGCCGATTGCCTACCACGTATTCAAGCGTCATCCGGGCGACCCGACCGGGAATCGCACCGAGACGAAGCGTGTGTCAGCCGAGTTCATGCACCGAATTGCCCTGGTCAAACGACTGCACCAGGTTCGCGGGTTGAGCGTTTTCGCCAGCGCGATGTCACGCTTTGAGGACGTGAAGGACTACGAAGAGTCCGAACGCATCGCGGCCAAGGTCGCCGCGTCCATGACCTTCCAAATCAAGAAGGGATCGGGTGAGGCCTACACCGGTGACTTGGGTGGAAACGCCCTGATTCAGCACGGAGTTCCGGTGCGCGAGCTGCGCCTGGCTCCGGGTGCGATTTTTGATGACCTGCTGCCCGGCGAGTCCATTGAGAGCCTCGGAACCGACCGGCCGAACCCTAATGCAGCGACGTGGCGAAAGGAGCAGTTGCGTGCCGCCGCCGGCGGCATTGGCGTCAGCTACTCCAGCCTTTCGCTGGACTACAACGGCACATACTCGGCGCAGCGCCAGGAGCTGGTGGAGAAGTGGGGTAGCTACTTGATGTTGGCTGAGCGCTTTATCGCGCTCAGTGTGCGGCCTCAGCGCGTGCGCTTCGTCCAGGCCTGCGTTCTGGCCGGACGGGTGAAGCTGCCTCGCGGCTGGACGTTGCGCAACCTCGCAGCGTCTACCTATGTGCGGCCGGTCATGCCATGGATCGACCCGCTGAAAGAAGCCTACGCCCGAGGCGAGGCAGAGGATCGCGGCTGGGTTTCGCCGCAGCAGAATACTTTGCAGTACGGCAACAACCCCGCAGAGGTCCTGCGCCAGCGCGAAGACTGGCAGGAGCAGAACCGCGACCTGATGCCGCCGGCATCCACCACCAGCGCTGAAGCCCGTGCCCGAGTAGTGGCCTCGCTACAGCACGATCTTTCGAGGAGCGAATGACCATGCACGCACGCCTGTTGGCTGCTGCCATTGCACGCTGCGTCCGAGCTGACGCAGGTAACAACCCCGAGCTGGGGCCGGCGCTGTATCAGGTGCGGGCCGAAGCCGATACGGCAGAGGTCATGATCTACGGCGCTATCGGCGGATTCCTGTTCGAGGAATCGGTGTCGGCCAGTGAGCTTGTGGAGCAGATCGGGCAGATCACCGCGTCCACCATTCACGTCAGGCTGAACAGCGTGGGTGGTGTGGTCGCCGATGGGCTGGCTATCCACAATGCGCTCAAGGCTCATGCGGCCCGCAAGGTCGTGACCGTAGAAGGCCAGGCGGCTTCCATTGCCTCTCTGATCCTGCAGGCGGGCGATGAGCGCCGGGTGTATGCCAGCTCCCTGGTGATGGTTCACGCCCCCCGCACCATTGCCGCAGGCAGTGCCACCGCCTTCCGCCAGAACGCTGATGCGCTCGATGCTCATGCCACTGCGATGTTGGAGGCGTACGCGGCCCGTTCCGGCCGCCGCGAAGAGATGGAGCGCCTGCTCACCGACGATGTGGATCACTGGTACTCCGGCCCACAAGCGGTCGATGCCGGGTTGGCTGATGTGGTGATCGATGCCGACGGCGGTGCCAGCGCTCGCCTGGCTAGCGCATCGGCGGTGGCCATCAGTGGCTACCTCCAGTCCATCGACGGCGCGGCAACCCCGGTCGTCGCTCAGCTGCGCCACCACATTGTTGCGTCCCTTTCTCCCACCGTATTCGCCTCTCTTTCTGAGGTCAGCCAGTCGGCCGTGATCGGCCATATCGAGGATCCCACCATGAACCAGCAGTACCGCCACATCCTCGCCAATGCCGGCCGCTCGACTCCGGCACCGGCAGGCGTCACCACCACCGCGCCGCCGGTCGCTCCCGTTGCGGTGAGTCCGGTACCGGTAGTTGCCGCTGCCGACCCCGTACAGGCAGCCATGGCCGCGCTGCGCGAGCGCAACACGCAGATCCAGGCGATGGCGACCCCACACATGGGCAATGCTCAGGTGCGCGAGTATGTCGATGGGGTGATGGCGCAGGCCGACTCCAACGTGACCGCTGACGCAGTGGGTCGTCACATCTTGGCCCTGCTGGCCAGCAACGCCGGTCCGCTCAACGGTGGCGCGCAGATCACCGCTGGCACTGATCAGCGCGAGCTGACCCGCGCTGCCATGTCCAATGCCATTCAGGCGCGAGCCGGACTGGAACAGCCGACCGATGGCAACCCGTATCGCGGCATGAGCATGACGGAGATTGCCCGCGCTTGTGTGCAAGCCACCGGCACCAATGTCGCTGGCATGGACCGCATGCAGATCGTGGGTCTGGCCTTCACGCACAGCACTTCGGATTTTCCGTCGTTGCTGGGCGATGCGTCGCGTCGCGCTGTGCTGCAGGGGTATCAGGAAGCGGAAGAGAACTTCGATCAGTTCACTCGCGCCGTCAATGTGTCCGACTTCAAGCCGACCAACCTGGTCGGTCTTGGGGCCTTCTCCGATCTGGACATCGTGCCGGAAGGCGGTGAATACAAGCAGGGAACCTTCAGCGAGCAGTCGCAAGCAATGAAGATCGTGACCTACGGCAAGCTGTTCACTATCACCCGTCAGGCGATCATCAACGACGATCTCGGCATATTCAGCGATGTCCCGCGCAAGATGGGTCAGGCCGCGCGCCGTACGCTGGCGAAGGCCGTCTTCGATCTGATCAACAAGAACCCGATCCTAGCCGACGGCAAGCGCCTGTTCAGTCCTGAGCATGGCAACTTGCTGCCGGCGGCGCTGATCAGCACCGCAAGCGTCGGCGCAATGCAGGCTGCAATGCGGCTGCAGAAGGATAAGAACGACAATCTCATTCAGGTGCCGATGAAAGGGCTGCTCACCCCCGTGGCGCTCGGACTGCAGGCTCGCGCTGTGCGCGAGGCAGAGTTTGCGGTCGGGACGGGAACGGGCGAGCGCGACCCCAACACCGTCCGCAACACCTTCGACGTATGGGATCACGGGCGTCTTGATGAGAAGGACGCGAAGGCGTGGTACGGCCTGGCCAACCCGTCGTTCGTGGACGGCATCGTGGTGGGCTACCTGGACGGCAACCAGTCCCCGTACCTGGAACAGGAGCAGGGCTTCACGGTGGATGGCGTTGCGTGGAAGGTCCGGCTGGACGCTGCGCCGGCCATTGCCGACTACCGGGGCATCTACAAGAACCCGGGCAATCCCCAGGCCTGACCTTTCGCTTGAACGGGCGTAGCAACTGCGCTGCGCCCGTCACCTTCCATCCTGTTTTGAGGAACGAACCATGAAGAACGCACATCAGGACGGCCGCGTGCTGGATGTGACCCTGACCAGCGACGCCAAGAGCGGCGAACTGGTGATCGAGGGCAAGCTCGTCGGTGTCGCCGTCACTGACGGCAAGGTCGACGATCTCATCGCCGTCCACGTTGAAGGCGTGTTCCTGCTGCCGAAGCTTCCTGCGGCAACTTTCGCCGTAGGCGCATCGGTGAACTGGGATACCGCCGCAAAGCAGGCGATCTCGGCAGAGGCCGGGGCGGACGAGGTCGCCAACATCGGCTTCGCCGTCAACCCCGCCGACGCGGGTGATCTGAACGTCTTCGTCCGCCTGACCCCTGGTACGGCGGAAGCCGGCGACGCCGGCGGGGCGTAACAGCTTGGCCGGCATCGCCCACATGCGCCGGGATGGCGTGGGCGATGCCGGCACTCCACTACGGTCAAGGGGATCACAATGAACAGCGCCGATACGCCGCGTGGCGTGCGCAACAACAACCCGGGCAACATCGACCGCACCGGCGTGGTGTGGCAGGGCGAAGACCGCTCCGCCGCCGCCCTGGCGAAGGAACGCCGCTTCTGCGTATTCAACACGCCCGAGGCTGGCTTCCGCGCCCTCGCAAAGACCTTGCTCACGTATCAGAAAAAGCATGGCCTGCGCACCGTCCGGGACATGATCAACCGCTGGGCACCGCCGGTCGAAAACAACACCTCGGCGTATGTACGCCAGGTTGCCAACGAGGTCGGCGTCGGTGCTACCGAGATCGTGTCTTTGTCGCGCCCGGTGACCCTTTTCCGCATGGTCCGCGCGATTGCCCGGCACGAGAACGGTGGACTGTTCTGGGCCGATTCCGTGATCGAGCAGGGTGTCAACGAGGCGCTGAACTGATGGCCGGCCCGGACGTAGGTGAAGGTGCGCCGTGGTGGTTGGCCGGTGGAATGGTCGCCTTCTGGCTCGCGCGCGAGGCGTGGGGAGCGCTGCTCTCGCGCCGGAAGGAGCGTTCCGAGACGGATGCGAACGTCGTCCTGATCGAGGGGCTGACCGGGCGCGTGAAGGCGCTGGAGGAGCGACTGACCAATCAGGACGCCCGACTGCAGCAGGAGATGGAGCTGAGACTGAAGGCTCAAGAAGATGCGAGCGCTCTGCGCACCCGCATTCGCCTCTTGGAATCCACGCTGCGCCAGCTTGGTGCTGTGATCCCCGATCCGGAAGGGGTGTCTGCATGATCCGCGCCCTCGCCATCGCCCTGGTTCTGCTGCTCGGCGTGATCGCCTGGCAGCGCGGCAGCGTCTGGAAGGCGCAGGCCAGCGCCACTTCTGCTGCTGCCGGCCAGAAGTCGGCCGAGGACGACTTGTCAGCAGCGCAGTCCGAGATCGGCCAGCTCACCACCGTGGTCGCGAAGGAGCGGGCCGACGCCAAGGCCGCCAACGCGCTGGCCGCCCGCTACGAGAAGGAGAAGACAAATGCCCAGACCGAATCCGACCGCCTGGTCGCTGAGCTGCGTGCTGGCAATAGCCGGCTGCACGACCGCTGGCAGGCCGCCGTCCACACCGCCGCACTGTCCCAGGCCGTCGCCAGCGCCAGCCAGCCTGATGGTGGAGCCGACGACCGGTACGAAAGTGCGGGCCGAATTATTGGAGCCGCCGACCAATGTGACGAAGGGCGCTGCAGGCATACGCACGACAGTGCGGAGGTGAGCCTTGATCGTCTTCCTCCAGATCCTGGCTTTCGTGGTCCTCGCCGTGGCGCTGGCGCTCTCGGTGGCTGGTCGCCGTGCCGATGAGGTAGGTCGATGAGCCAGCGTGAATTTCTGGCCGATCTGGACGCAGCCCTGCATGCGGGCTTTGCCAGTGTGGGCATGGCGGAAGTGGCTGAGTACACCGCGCCAGGTAGTTCCACGGCTGTTCCCTGCGAGGTCTATGTCGATAGAGATGTGGAAACCATCGGCGGGTTGCGGCAGTTCGTCGCCAACCGGGTCGAAGTTGCCTACGTGTGCAGGGACGGCCTCGTACTGGTTCAAGGGGGCAAGGTGAAGATCGACGGTATCACCTACACCAATTCCAAGATCGTCTCAGACGATGGCTCGCTGAGCCGCTGGACGGTGCGTCATGGCTGACCAAGTGGCGGTGCTGGCTGAGCCGGAGACCTGGCAGCTGGTCGAGTTCCTGGCTTCCCGCATCAGGTTGATCAAAGGCGACGGCTTCCGCACCACTCTCGGCGAAGGCTTGATCATCCTGGACGATGAAGATGCGCCGGCGAACATCGACACGGCTGCGACCGCGATCATCGTTGACCGCATCAGCGGCGCGTCTGCAAACCGCGTCCAGGCGACGTCGGACGTGGGGGTGGTCATCGAGTTCAGCGTGCCCCGCAATCAAGACGAAGCCCGCCCAACCCGCTTGGTACACCGCGCGCGTAAGGACCTGATGCGCGTCTTGATGATCGACGTCCGCGAACTGCCCAAAGGCTTCACCTCGTTCGAGGTTGTGGATTCCCAACTGGCCGAGGTCACCGACGACGCCGGTCATTCCAGTGTTGTCGCTCAGATCACCGCGCGGGCCGGTCTGACCGAACTGTTCCAGCCCGTGACCAACCCCTAGGAGATTCCCCATGGCTACCCAGCCCAAGGTTCGCAAGTTTGCCGGCGATCTGCGCCTGTATGAGTTCGGTGCCGGTGCGAACCGGATTCCCGTCATCCCTGACACTGACGACAAGTTCGGCAACAAGCCGCTGGAGCAAAGCTCGCTCACGTTCGGCTATGAAGCAGGCGATACCACCGAGATTAAGAGCAAGCGCCGGGATGATCGCTACAACCAGATCATTCATACCGACGCCAACCCCGGTGCCACCAGTGTGACCATTGGCGCGCTCGAAGTCCCGGCGGCCATCTTGGCACGCATGTTGTACGGCAGCGCGGTAACCGCGTCCGTGGAAGCCGGCTCCGTGAATGACCGGCCCATTACCGTCCACAGCAAGGATGCCCCTGTGAAGCTGCCCCACCGCTTCGTCACGGCGTCGCCTGTTCCGGTGGTCAAGAAGGGCAACGTTGAGCTGGAAGCTGGCACGGATTACGTGATCGACAACCGCCAGGGCATCCTGATTCCGGTGGCTGACGGGGAGATCGCGCATGGGGATGCGCTGACCATCAGCTACTCGTTCGACAGCTACCTGCACACCGCCATCAACGGCGGCGCGGTGCCCAACAAGTCGTTCATGATCCTGGGCGACGTGCAGGACCGCATTAGCGGCGAGAATGGCCTGCTGCGTATCCCGCAGGTCGATCTGACCGTGGACGGCGACGTGGACTGGTTCAGCGACGAACCGCTTCAGGTGACGCTGACTGGCCCGGTCATCTTCCGCTCGGAAGAGGACGCGCTGTACACCTTTGAGGTGTACGAGCAGACGGCGGGTTGATGGGCGCGCAGGCCGACAGCGGTCTGTTCCGGGCGGCACCCATCGTGGTGCCGTCCTGCTTTGACGTGAGCGGGGGCCGATAGTGGCGAAGTTCAACAGCTTCGGACAGACCGATATCGGCGCGTTGGCGCGGCTGGCCGCCCGAGTGGATGGCCTCTCGAAGACCGCCATCTCCAAGGCGGATTCACGCTCGATCGCGTCTGTTCGTCGTCGCTTTGAGCCGGCGGCGAAGAAAGCCATCCGGGAGGTCTACACGGTCCGTGCCGGTGACCTGAAGGGGCGCTTCAGCGTGCGGTCGGGGAAGGTTGAAGGCTCCGAGTATCTGTCGCTTCGAGCGTCCACGCAGAAGCTCTCCCTGATCGCATTCAACGGTCGTTGGGGTGGCCGAAAGACGCCGGGCGCGACCGCTGGCATCCAGGTAGGAAAGCGCAAGGTCTACACCTCGGCATTCATCGCACGCATTGGCGGCCAGCGCCGCATCGTGGTGCGCCAGTTCTCCCGAGACGCCACCGCTCCGTCTGGCCGTGATGGCCGTCGCAAGCTGCGGATTCTGGGTGGTGCGAGCGCTTTCCAAATGGTGATGGGTGAGAACGAGATCGTCGCCAGCAAGTTGGCGCGCGAGATGAACGAGTACCGCAGTAGCGAGTTGATCCGTCAGCTGCAGCTGGCACGAAAGAGGAAGCGTTGATGGCAGGCACGGCGGCATTCGAGGAAGCACTGCGGCTGGTCCTTGAGACCAGTGGCACCGAGGGCGTCGATCAGCTGCGGGTTGCCCTCGAGCAGATGGGCATCGCAACGGAGGATGCAGGCGCAGACACGGCCAAGCTGGTTGACAGGTTGGTCGAACTGAACAGCACCGCCGGCAAGGCCAATGCCTTTGACGGGATGATGCAGTCCCTGGCCGAGCTGGAGCAGCGCTACGACGCTAACCAGCGCGCCGCCTATTCGCTCAGCCTTCAGATCGCCGAGATGGCGCGGCCGTCGCGCGAACTGCTGCAGGAGCAGAAGTCGCTCCGGGCGGAAGGCGACAAACTGCAGGCGTCCCTCAACAAGCAATGGGAAGCGGTCGCCAAGGCCGATAGCGAACTGCGGGAGCTGGGCGTAGATACTGCCCAGCTGGCCGCCGGTCAGCAGCGCCTGCGCACCGAGGCAACCCGGACTGCGCAGGCGTTCACCGAACAGGCGAAGGCGTCGGCCCAGGCCGCCGCAGAGACGCGTCGGCGCAACCAGCAGATCCAGGACAGCGACGAACAGTTCCGGGCGCAGGCGCGTTCCAGCACCGCCGCGGCCGAATCACTGAAGGCTTACCGCGACCGTGCCAACCAGGCCACGCGGGACACTGTGGAGCTGGGAGCGGCCGCCGGTGCCACCAGCTCGGTGATGGACAAGCTCAAGGGCGTGGCAGCTGCTGCGCTGGGCTTCATTGGGTTCAGCAAGATCGTTGATGGCATCCGCAGCATCGTTACCGAGGGTAGCGATGCGGAGCAGGAACTTGCGCAATTGGAGGCGGCCCTGGCCGCGACCGGTCGCCAGGGTGAGTTCACCGCCGACCAGCTGGCCCAGATGCGCCGGCAGCTACAGGGCGGGCTGTTCGATGACGGCGAGATATCCAAAGCGCAAGTGCGCATGCTGTCCTACACCAACATCGTCGGCGAGCAGTTCCCGCAGGCGATGCAGATCACCATCGACCAGGCGCAGCGCCTGGGCATCAGCCTGGAGCAGTCGGCTGAGGTGGTGGGCAAGGCGCTGCAGACGCCTTCCAAGGCCATGGAGTCCCTGAGCAAACAGGGGTTCACGCTGACCGCCAGCCAGAAACAACTGATTACCCAGTTGGAGGCCACCGGCCGCGTGGCTGAAGCCCAGACCATCATTCTGGAGCTGCTGACGGAATCCTACGGTGGCGCGGCGGCAGCGGCGAAGGTGGGCACCATCGCTGGTCTGTGGAAGGCCGCAACCGAGCGCTTCAAGGACTGGAAGCAGGAGGTCGCCGACCAGGGCGTGCTGACGTACTTCAAGAGCCAGCTGCAGGAGATGCTGGAGCTGGCAGACCGGCTGGCGAAAGACGGCACCCTCACTCGCTGGGCAAGGCAGACGGCCGATGCCATCGTGGCGATGGCGAGTGCTGCCCGCACTGCGACCACGTGGGTAGTCGAGCACAGCAGCGCCCTGATTACCCTGGGCAAGGCGTTTGCCACATTCGCCATTGTCCGCGCGATTGTGCAGATGAACACCTGGCGCATCGCACTGATTGCGTCTACGAAG
Source organism: Stenotrophomonas sp. (assembly GCF_032103445.1). GTDB lineage: Bacteria > Pseudomonadota > Gammaproteobacteria > Xanthomonadales > Xanthomonadaceae > Stenotrophomonas. The sequence continues at coordinate 47,901 of NZ_DAMDFR010000012.1, read as the reverse complement.
GCGCAGCTTGCAAGTGCTGCGGCCATGGATGCCACCGGTAAGGGCGCGCTGACCCTGGGCAACATCCTGCGCCGGTTGCCAGCTGCGGTACCGATCACCGTGGCGCTGCTGGGCGTGGAGCTGGTGACCAAGGGCCTGCAGAGCATGGGCGAAGCTCTGGGCGAGGAATTGGGTAAGAACAGCCAGGCCAGTAAAGAGGCCGGCGAGTTCATGCGCCAGATGCGGGAGCAGATGTATCTCCAGGGCATCGCCTACAAATCCTTGGCCGTGGAAGTAGCGTCGTTCGGACAGGTGTCGGTGAAGTCCATGGCGGAGGTGGCGGCCCTGGGTGAGCAGGAGCGCCAGTCCTATCAGACCCGTCTGGATGGTCTGAAGCAGTACCTGAGCGCCCAGTTCGGCTACCTGTATACCCAGCAGCAGATGGGGCTTGCCACTCAGGAGCAGCTGGCTCAGCTGGAACAGGTGCGTGCACGGCTTGCGGAAGTGGCTACTGGGTTCCAGGCACTCGCGGCCGGCTCGAAAGTCGCGGGGGATGCGCTCAAGGCAGGGATCGGTGCGGGTGCTCAGCTGGTGGTGGACCAGCTCCAGGGCATCGGCCGTGACTCGAAGCTGGCCGTCACTGAGATTGGCAAGCTCTTCCAGAGCCTGAACTACACCGACTCCAACGCGCTCGGCGACGTTGCACTGGCGCTGGCTTCCATCGCAGAAGAGGGAGCCGGGGCGGCCCGCAATGTCCGTGACGGCCTGATGGCCACTTTGCAGCAGCTCAGCGGCGAAGAGCTGTCCCGCTTCCAGGCCGCAGCGCAGGCGGCGTTCGCCTCGCTGCCATCGGCGGCCACTAACACCACCGTGGTGCTGGAACAGACCCTGTTGGCTGCAATGACGAAGCTGGGGGTTTCTGCAGAGCGGATGGGCATGAGCTTCACCGCCGCTGGGCGGAACGCCAATGCCGCGTTCGCGACGGTGGTGGAAAACGCGCTTGCCACCAGCGCCCAGATCGAGACGGCCTTCAAAGCCGCGCTTGGCAATGTCGCCACGCTGGACGAAGCCAAGGCGCTGGGCGCGCAGCTGCAGGCGGCGGGGCAGCAGGGCAAGTTGGGGTTCGACCAGGCGGAGCGTTCGGCAGCGGCGCTGAATGCCCGCATCCGCGAAATCACCAACGCGATGAATCCGCTGAACGATGAGTTCGGTCGGTTGGGGATCCAGTCCCAGGCGTCGCTGGACGCGGCGCGTGACGCGGCAAAAGACGCGTTTGAGGCCATCCGCAATGGCGCGGCGCGGGGGCAGGCCGCGATTGAAGACGTGCGGCGCGCGTTCGTCGCTTACTCCAATACGGCTCGCGCAGCAGTGGCAAACAGCGACAAATGGAAGCGCGACCAGGTGGATGCTCAGCTGGCTGTGCAGGGTGCCACCTATGCCACCAACCAAGAGCTGTCGCAGCAGGGCGAAGCCGGCGTGGCCGCAGGCCAGGCTGTCGCCCAGGGCGGTGCCCAAGCGACGCAGGCGATGGAGCAGGTGCAGACGGCAGCTGCGGAGGCGGCCAGCAGCGTGGCGTCGGTAGGGGCGGCGGCCGGCGGTGCCAGCGGCACGTTGACCAAGGCATCCGCCGCTGCCAGCGGCTTCTCGATGAACATGGGCACGATTTCCGCAAAGACCCGGGAACTGCTCAGCCAGATCGGCGGGCCACGGGGTTTGCAGCAGTTCGCCAACATTTGGAACAGTCTGGCTGCGCAGCGCCGTGAGCTGGAAGCCTATAAACAGGAGCAGGCGGAAGTTCTGCAGGGCATGGACGAACTGTCCAAGCAGCGCCGGCAGTTGGCGCAGCGCTTTGACTTGGTGGGCGAGGGGGAGCTGGAGGAAGTCCTCCAGATCGAGCAGCAGATCGAGGCCAAGCACGCCGAGCGCCGCCGCGCCGCTGCGGAAGAGCGCCGGGCCAGGCTGGATGCTGCCCAGGAAGAGGCGGCATTGCAGGCAGAGGCGGACGCCAAGCGCGTCAGCAAAGGCAGTGGTGGCAGCGCCGGCGGCGATGTCCTGCGAATCGAATGGTCAGCGCCCAGCCGGAGCGTGGCTGCAAGCGCCTCTGCGGCGGATCGTGAGCAGGCTGAGCGCATCGCGGGCCTGGTCGTGCCCATGGTCATGGACAAGCTGGCGCGCAGCAAGAGCGTGTCTGTCCGCGCCGGAGGCCACCGATGAGTCGCATTTTGTTGGCTGGAATCGTGCTGCCGGCGGACCTGCAGTGGATGGATGAATTCACCGCGTGGCGGGTGGGGCAACAGGTAAAGACCAGCCTGACCGGGGCGCGGATCGTCCAGGAATCGGCACTTCAGGCGGGCCGGCCGATCACCCTGCAGACCCAGACCGAGGGCAACACCTACATCGGCCCGGTCACCTTGGATGTGCTGCGCCAGCTGCAGGCGAGCGAGGAACAGCCCCGGGTTGGTTCCCTACAGCTGATGATGCCTGACCACAACACCGGGGAGCGGACGTTCGAGGTGCGCTGGCGGCGCTCGGAGGGCGCTGCGCTCGAAGCCGTCCCCATCAACTATGCCGTGCCCGCGTTGGACGGCGACTACTTCTCCATCACCCTGCGATTGATGACGGTGTAACCCATGACGATTTCCGCAACAGATATCAAGATGCGTCAGTCCCAGCGCCTGACCGATAACCCCGATGGGGGTGGTCGGATGGTGCAGGCCGAAGTGGTGGACGGGCAGATGAACAACCTGTTCCCCGACATCGGCGACGAAGAGCGCACCACCGGCCGCGCCACGCTGCGCAAGATGTTCGTGCACGTGGACACCCCTGGCACCGATGTGCTCAAGGATGTGATCGGCGTGCTGCTGGATCCGCCGGCGGACCCGAAAGTGCAGGTGAGCATGTTTGCCACCGGCAGCTACAGCGACGTGCGCCGCGATGCGCGTAACCGGGTGGAGGGCTACATCACCCGCAACGTCGAATCCCGCTACGTGCTGCTGAGCAACCATTACGCCGGGCAGATGTCCGTGCAGTTCTACTGCATGAAGGACGCGCCCAGCCCAGATATCAACGACAACCTGTGCCTATTTGTCAGTGCCCCCGGCTACACGGCCAACGAGCAGTACATCCGTGTAAAGAGTGTCCTCTCACGCACCACCAGTACCTTCCACGATGATCAGGGGGCGTTTGATCGCGACGTGATCATCATCGAGACCGTCACCGCACTGCTGTTTGACTTCCCGGGGCAGGAGGCCATTCGCCAGACCAGCATCAAGCCGCCGACCCGCATCTATGAAACCAACGTGGTTGACGCTACCAGCTATCACAGCGTCAAGCGCCTGACCGCAGCGGCCAAGCCGGGCGATCTGTCGGTCCAGGTCGATACCCCGTATGTGACCATCGTCCCCACCTCGACTGCTGAGACGCCCGTCAGTGACGTGCTGGCAGGTCTGGGGACGATCAGCTACGTACCGGCCGGTGCCGCCGGTGCGCTGACCCTTAACTTCTCCTCGGGCTTCTCCGCCGGTGTAGGTGTTACGCGTTTCCTCGGCACGCCCATGGTGCTCGGCTCGGTCAGGGTTGTGGCCGGCAGTGTCGAGTTGAGCGACGACGGCAGGGGGGCACTGGCCTCCACCGGTTCATCGCCCTGGTCGGGATCGGTGGATTACCAGGCCGGCTCCATCACGCTGGTCAGCGCCAATAACGTGGGTTCCACAGCCGTCAGTGTGACTGCGCGACCGGCTGGTGCCATCGTTGCTCAGGGCTTCTCCGACCAGGTGCAGGTCACCCGCAACAACCAGGGCTACAACTGGCTGTTCCAAATTGCCCCGCTACCGGCCCCTGGCACGGTGGTTGTGGATTACCGCGCCTTGGGGAAATGGAACCGCCTGCAGGACAACGGGCAAGGCCAGTTGGTGGGCAAGCCGGGGCAGGGCAGTGGCTCGATCAATTACGCGACCGGCGCGGTGGTGCTCACCGCCGGCGCGCTGCCGGATCTGGACAGCAGCGTGCTCACCAGCTGGGGCACGCCGGTGCTGGCTGAGGCTCGCGCCGGTGATGCGGCCATTGAGCCGCCCGCGCTGCACTTCCTGCTTGGCAACGACGGCGTGGTGCCGGGCACGGCGCGGTTCACCCTGCGCGTGGGTGGCAGTGACGTCCTGGTGACCGATGACGGTGCTGGCCGGTTGTTGATCGGGTCGTCCGTGCGAGGGTCGATCACCTACGCCACCGGCGAGGTGATGATCCGTCCGGTGTCGCTGCCTGACGCGGACAGTCAGCTCGCATGTGAGTACGACTATGGGCAGGCGTTGGCCCTGACCGTGCAGCCCGTGCCCGACGCGTCCGGCGTTGTTCCGATCCAGATTCCGGAGGGGCCGGTGTCGGCCGGCAGTCTCCGGTTGGACTGGTTGATCTCGGTCAACAAGGGCGCTGACGGCCTTCCCGGTGCGCCCCAGGTCATGCGTGTCACGGCACGTGACGACGGGCAGGGTAATGTCGTCGGGGTTGAGATTGATGGGCAGTCCCTGACGGCAACGCTCGGGTCGATCAACTACGCCACCGGTGCGCTGAACCTGCAGGCTGGCAAGTTCACCGTGCACGCTGTCTCGATACCGATTTATGAGGTGGTGACCGGACGCGGCCTGAAGGTCATCGGCTACTACCGCAAGGATGTGGAGGCGATCTTCTCGGCAGGCACTCTGATTTCGCTGGGCTGGATGGTCGCCGGTGAAACGCAGACGACCTCCACCGAGGCGCTTCCGTTGCCGCCGGTGCAGCTGCTGCTCACGCCAACGATCAGCGACAGCATCGTGCCTGGCAGCGTCCGCTTCACCTACAAGGGGCGGACCTACGTCGACCGCAATGGCGGCCTGTACTACAACATCGATCCGGTGTCCGGAGCGGGCACGTATGGTGGCTCCATCGACTATGCCGCAGGGGCGGTGAACCTCACCCAGTGGTCGGCCGGCGGTGCCAATACGGTGACCATCCAGTCGCTGCTTACGCGCGTAGCCGATCCGGGTACGGCCAGTGTGTACTTCCGCGCCCCAGGCTCGCCGCTGCGGGCGGGGGTGTTCACGATGCGGGCGGTCACCGTCGATGGGCAGCAGCTCATCGCCACGACTGACGTCAACGGCAATATCAGCGGGGGGCAGATCAGCGGAACGGTTGACTGGGAGACCGGTGTCGCCAAGGTTTCCTTCGGGCAGATGGTGCTCGCGGCTGGTAACGAAGGTCAGCCCTGGTTTGACCCGGCGACCGTGGTGGGCGATCAGGTCTGGAAGCCCACCTTGGTGCTGCCCGGCACGATCTTCATCGGCGCTGTGGTGTTCCGCTCGATCCCGCTCTCCGCCGTGGTGATCGGGTTGGAGTCGGTCCGACTCCCCGCCGATGGCCGCGTGCCTGCCTTCAAGGCGGGGCAGACGGTGCTGGTCCACCACACCGCCAAGCACAGCATCGCCTCGCCGCAGGCGAATCAGGTGGTGGCCTTCGGGCGCACGCGTGTCGCGGCCGTGGAGGTTGTGGACGCCCTGGGCGTCCCCGTAGACAGCGCCTGGTACACCTACGACCTGCAGCAGGGGAGGTTGACCTTCAGCAGCCCGCTGAACCTGTCCGCCTACCAGCTGCCTATCGTGGTGTCAGAGCGCATTGAAGACCGTCGCCTGGTGGTGCAGCCGCAGATCACCGGCGAGATCGAGCTGAACAACGGACTTAGCCACGACTATCCGGCCGGCGAAGCCATGATCAGCACGGCCCTGCGTCTGGGGGAGGCCAATGGTTCACTGGATCTGCAGGCCCGCGTCGTCAACCTGTTCGACCAGGCCGCGTGGAGCAACACGTGGAGCGACCTGCTGGCGGGCAGCTCCGCGCCCGGCACCTACAACGACACCGACTTCCCGCTGGTGCTCACCAACAGCGATGCCATCACGGAACGCTGGGCGATCCGGTTCACCAATGCCACCAGCTTTGAAGTGATCGGCGAGACGGTGGGTACCATCGCCACCGGCAGCATCAGCGTGGACTGTGCCCCGATTAACCCGCGCACCAACCGCCCCTACTTCACGATCCGCCGGCAGGGCTGGGGCGGCGGCTGGTCCACCAACAACGTCGTGCGGTTCAACACCATCGGCGGCTTGGCCCCGGTGTGGCTGGTCCGCACGACCCTTCCCGGCGCTCCCGAGGGCGTTGTGGATTCCACCCGCTTCCTCGTAGTAGGCAACGTTTCCGGAGATAACGCATGAGCTTGATTCCTACCGTTTATAAGAGTTCTGACCCTGGCGCGCCGCTGCTGTCCGGTGATCCCGGTGCGCTGGTGGCGTTGCTAGATCTGCTGCTGGTGGATGGGTATGGCAGCGGGGCAAATCGCAAAGCTGGGATGGGATGGACCAAGGCATTCACCGGCACAAACGTACGCGCATACCGCAATTCCGTTCTCAATGGGACGGGCTACTACCTGCGCGTGGATGACACCGCGCAACGCTCGGCGCTGGTTCGTGGCTTCTCTGCCATGACCGACATTGATACCGGCACTGATGCTACCCCCTCGGTGGCCCTAAAGGCGGCGGGATCGCGCTGGGAGAAATCCTTTGTCGCGAGTAGCGAGGGGCGCGCGTGGGTTGCGGTGGGCAACGAGAAGTTCTTCTATCTCTTCATCGATACCAGTAATGCATTTTCAAGTGCTGGATCTGCTGCTATGCATCCACACTATGCAGGCGATATCACTTCACTCAAGCCGGGTGACCGACACAACTTCGTGGTTTCGTACAAAGGCTCCGACACGGAAGGATCGAACAGCATTGGCTTCAGCTTACGGGCTGTTTCGACCATGAACACCGCTCCAACCTCGGACGCTACGACGTACTTGTTTCTGGCACGGAACTATCAGGCAGTGCCCGGCTCTATGCGGTCCTCGCTCTACTTCGATGGGCAGACTCAGACGCGAGGAATTGGAACAGACACCAACATGCCTACGTACCCATTCCCTGTGAACAACGGCCTGCTGTATTCCCCGGTGGTTGTTCTAGAGACAAATATGACGCCGCGTGGGTATCTGCCCGGTCTGTATGCCCCGTTGCACCTTCGTCCCTTCCCGGAGATGGCGTTGTTGCGTGACGTGGCGGGGTTCCCGTCCGGGACCGAGCTGCTCGCAAAGGGCTTTCAGGCCGATCAAATGACCTATAACCAAAGCTACTGCGGTCAGGTGCTGATTGACATTTCTAGCGAGTGGTAAGACATGCCGATTTCTGCAGCAAGAATGGGCTTCAGAACATCTCTCGTCCGATTGGTGCCGGCGACGCTAGGCGCTCGCTTCGGCATGCGCGCTTCGACTCGGCAACTGTTTGCCGGGCCGGGGTTCCTTGCAGGCGAGGGACCGGCGGGCACCGAACCAGACGAGATCGACGGGCGCTTCCGGATTCTGAATCAGCCGGCTCGTGGTCGGATCCACGTGCTGGAGCGGAGCACCGGTATCTGTATCGCCAGCACGATGAGTAATACCGACGGCACCTGGCGGATTGACCGCCTTGACCCAAGTCTGCCAATGACTGTGATCGGCTACGACGATACGGGGATGCAGAACGCGGCTATCCAGGACTGGGTGCTCCCAGCCGTCGAGGAGTAGCGCGGTGGCCACGGACGTGAAGCGCGTCTCCCTCAACCTTGGGCCGCTCTCGCTGGCCGCCGGCTCACACGTCGCACTCAACCTCGGCGTGGAGTGGAGCAGCGTGGATCCGCCCGAGCAGCCCGACGCTACCCTGCGCCGAGCGGTCGGTCTGTATTGGCAACCCGGCCACCGCATGGGCCGGGTTGCCACAGTTGCATGGTCGCAGGCCGGCTCAGGCCGCGCTTCTGCTTCGGTGGACTGGCGGTTGCAGCAGCCGTCGGCACGGTCGTCCGTGTCGTTGGCGTGGACGTTCGCCCCTTCTTCTGCTGGCGTCACCGGACTTCACTGGTCCGCCCGCATGGAACAGCGGCGCACGGCGGTGTCGGTCCCGTGGCAAGCCATGGACCGGCACCATGCGGCGGTAGGGTTCGCATGGCGCTCCAGCGGCCGAGTGCGGCAGGCGGTGCGCCTCCCATACCGAACCCTGCGCGCCACGGCGCAGCAGCTGCTGCTGCGGTGGGGCGGTGCCTCCATCACGTCCCGAGGGCATCAGGTGCCCTGGCAGTTGGCGTCTCGCTGGGAGAGCAAGCGAGACGTGCCGTGGGGGCCGGCGGAGCCCCTCCCGTGGATCGTACGGCCGCCGGTTATCCCGCCGGAGCCTGAGCCGGAGCCGCCGCCCTACGGCACTCCAGGTGCGCGCGTGGGACTCAACCTCAGCTGCCTTCCGCTTCGCACACGCGGCTTGGCGGCCCTGAACCTTGGCGTCGCTGCGTGCTACGTGGTGCGCCCTCATCAAAGGACATACGTTGTGATCAACAGTATTTCAGTGGTCCGCCTGCCGGACCGGCTGCCTATCGAGATGGCCGGGGTTGCCATCAACACCAGCTGCGATGCTTGGGGATCCACCTTCGACTTCGAGCTGGCCGACACCGCGCAGCTGCCGCTGCTCAAGCCCTCAGCGGCCGGCCCGCGTCAGGTGGAGGTCACCCTCAATGGCTATGTCTGGACGGCGCTGGTGGAGAGCTACAGCACTCGTCGCGAGTGGGGCGGCAGTGGCATCAGTCTGACCGGCCGGTCCCGCACAGCGCTGTTGGCCGCGCCCTACGCCCCGGGCCGGGTGAAGGTGACCACAGAAGACAGGTCGGTGGCCCAGTTGGTCAACGAGGAGCTGGCAGACACCGGGTTCACGGCGTCCTACGACACTGTTGACTGGCTGGTGCCGGCCGGAGCCTGGTTCTATGACGCGACCACCGCGCTGGATGCCATCAGCCGCCTCGCCGAGGCCAGCGGTGGGGTAGTGCAGTCAGACCCCGCTGCCCAGACGCTCCAGGTGCGCGCGCGCTATCCCCACAGCCCCTGGCACTGGAAGGAGCGCACGCCTGACCATGTGATCTATGAGGACGTGGTAAGCAACGAAAGCCTACAGATGCGCAGTGCGCCGCTCTACGACGCGGTTGTGGTCACCGGCGAGCTGGCCGGCAAGGGCGTCACCTGCAAGGTGCGCCGCAGCGGTGAGGCGGGGCAGCTGTACGCGCCGCAGTCCAGCAGTCCGCTCATCAGTACGGCGGCGGCCGGTACCGAGCGCGGTCGCAACATTCTGTCGGACAGGGGCGAGCAGGCGTTGGTCGAGCTTGTCATCCCGCTATTCGGCGGCCCGCTCCGGCCGGGTGAGGTGGGGCGAGTGAGGCCGCTCGACCTGGTGGAGGTGGTTGGGGAAGAGGGCACGTGGCACGGCCTTTGTATCGCCGCACGGACCGAGGCGCGAACCAACGATAAGGCCATCGTGATCGAGCAGACCATCACCCTGGAGAGGCACTACACCGATGCGGACTGAACTGTGGGACAACTTCAATGGGCTGCTGGGTGGTCAAGCGCGGTTGCTTGGTACCGTCACCGCGCACAATGCGGACGGCACCAGCAGCCTCACCACGTACGACGGCGCGCAGATGCGTGTAGTTGGCCAACTCAGCCAGGCGATTCCGTACAATGCATGGGTACGCGAAGGCCGAATGATCGAGGCCGCGCCAAACCTCCCGCTGATTGAGGTGGAGGTCGGATAGAAGACAGGGCTGTGGTCGAATGCCTGCAAGCAATTGACCACCGCCGCAACACAGGTGTTCTCACCACCTGGCTTTGGCTGAAGCCCTGCGCCCTCGAAGGAGCGCAGGGATTGTCGCCGTTACACATCGCAAAGGTTGAGAACATGCCAAACCCCATCATTTCGTGGCCGGGCGGTAAGCGTCGGCTGCTGAAACACCTTTACCCGCACTTCCCGGCGCACTCCACGTACGTCGAAGCATTCGCCGGTGGAGCGGCCGCACTCCTCATGCGACCGACCCCTGCACCGCTCGAAGTTCTGAACGACATCAACGGTGACCTGGTCACGCTCTACCGCTGCGTGCGGCACCATCTGGACGAATTCGTGCGAATGTTCCGGTGGGCGCTCGTCTCGCGCCAGATGTTTGAGTGGGCGCAGATGGAGCGGCCGGAAACACTTACGGACATCCAGCGCGCCGCGCGCTTCTACTACCTGCAGAAGCTCGCGTTTGGTGGGAAAGTGCAGGGGCAGAGCTTTGGCGTGGTCGCGTCCGGCTTGGGGCCTCGCCTCAACCTGCTCCGTATCGAAGAGGAACTGAGCGCAGTGCACCTGCGTCTCGCCTGTGTCGTCATCGAGCGCCTACAGTGGCATGAGTGTGTCGCGCGCTACGACCGGCCTGAAACGCTCTTTTACCTCGATCCGCCGTACTGGGAGACGGAAGGTTACGGCGTTGACTTCCCGTTCTCGGAGTATGAGCGCATCGCCGACCTGATGAGGTCCGTCCAAGGGAAGCTCGTGGTGTCGATCAACGACCACCCGGAGATTCGCCGTGTGTTCGAAGGCTTTGAGCTGGTGCCGCTGCAGATCGGATACACGATAGGTGGAGGGCAGGGCAGCAAGCTCGCAGGCGAGTTGATCATCAAGTCATGGGATGACCGGCAAGCCCGGCTGGTGTAGCGCCGTCACGCAACGGCCTGGAGGAGGTCATCTCGGTTGTTGCGAGGGGAGTTCACCGCGCGGCTGACGCGATAGGCCTCCATGGCCGGAGGCTCGGAGGCCAGAAGCATGCTCATGGCGTCGTCAGGATCAGCCGTAATCCATGCTTCGGCCAGGTCGAGTCCCAGCCACACCGGCATCCGGTCGTGGATATCGGCCGAAACGCCGCTGCTGTCCCCGGTGATGATCGTGAAGGTGCCCAGATTATCGGCGTCCAGCAGCGGGCTGGCGTCCTCCCAGAGTCCGGCCGCCCACAGCGGCTCGGACGCATGGATGAACCACGGGTCTTTCTTCCCGTCCTCGGCGTTGACCGACCATTCGTAGTAGCCGGCCATGGGCACCAAGCATCGACGCTTCTTGAACGCTGCCCGGAAGGCGGGCTTGGTGGCCACCGTTTCGATTCGGGCGTTGATGGTAGACCCCTGCAGGCTCTTGGCCTTGGCCCACAATGGCAGCAGTCCCCAGGCCATCCGGGTGAGCTGCGGCCCCGTTCCCCGATCCAGAAGCACCGACGCGCGTTGTGTGGGCGCAAGGTTGTAGTTGGCCGGCATGGCGACCAGGTCGCCCACCAGTTCGGGGAAGGCGAAGCTGCCTTTTGCCTTGATCGGGGTCTGGACGAACCGGCCGCACATGGCGGAACCATACCCTACCGTCTATCCAGATTCCGTCACATTGGCCCTTTAGGCCTGATAGCCTTGGCAGACAGGGGCGTTTAGATAGGGAGGAGGCATGATGCCTCTACGGTCGCTTGTCTATTGCAGTGAGGCAGTGCCAGGGCTGACCGTTGACCAGATTGACTATCTGGCGCGGGATGCCGCAGCCCATAACCGAATTGCTGGGGTGACAGGTGTCCTTCTGAGTGACGGCCGCCGGTTCCTTCAGTACATCGAGGGTCCCGAAGATGGGATGGCACTCACCTACTCACGGATTCTGAACTCGCGCAGCCACCGGGAGATCGTAGAGTTGGGCCATAGCCGAGGCAGTACACGGCGCTTTCCGTACTGGTCGATGCGCTGGATTCCAGTCAAGGAACGGGATTTCAGGATGGCCGCGCACAGCGAATGGCGGGGTCTCACTCAACGCCGGGAAGAGTCGGTATTTCAAGTACCGACGGGTATTGACCGAATGCAGGCCCTGGTCCGCCCGCACATAAACTGAGGTCTTGGGCATCTTCGCGCCGGCTTCACCGGGCCAGTCGCAGATTCAGCAGCAGCGCGGGGAGACATCCGCCTACGGGCCTAGTGCCCACCCTGGCAGGCTTCACCCGGATGCGTGGACACCCCCGCCGACTCCCTCGGCTTGACCACGGATCCGGGGCCAGGCTTTTCTCCCTCGCAGGATATGAGACGGCCGTCCGTAGGATTGCGCGCCATGCTCCCTCCCGACTTCCGCTGGCGTGCGATAGGTGCCGCCGACCACGACCAACCAAACCAATTGTTGCTCGACTCGGTCGAGGTAGCACGCCTGTACCAGCGAGTGGACGACCACACTTGGTGGATCAGCCTCAACAATCAGCGGGGCCGAGAGTTGAGAAAACAGAAGCTTTGTAGCGGTTATGAGCGTGGGAAGGCCGGCGCAGAACTTTGGGCTGAGCGGCATCAGGCGCGCCTGCGAGCCGAGGTCGACCAATACCTTCAGCGGCTCGAGGACCGGCGCTCGCAGGTGAGGCGCTGAACCGTGTCGCCTTCCAGCTTCCGGTCAAAGTGGCCATTCGGCCAGTTGAACTGAGAAGGTGTAGGATTCGGATTGGCCTGGACGTGCCGGGCTGACCAAGGAGATGGCGATGTTTACAGACCAGCAGTTCGTAGCGTTGCCGGCAGCACACGCGAAGCCGGGCGATTTGGTTCAGAAGGATGGTTACTGGCTGCTGGTGGTCGAGGGCCCCTTCTTTCTGGTTCTACATGGATCGGGCCGTGGGAGACTGCTAAACCTAGGGGAAGACTACATACTGGGGCTGAAGAAGGTCGGAAAAATTGAGATCGGCTTCAACGATATGCAACATGCGACTGGTCGAGCAGGCGCGGATAGCATTGCGGTCTTCACAGACCAGGGTCTACGTCTGGCGGGCCGCCATGAGGGTGACCCTTGGCTTCTCTTCGACGAGAGCGGAGTGCAGCTCGCGGAAGAGGGACGGATTCGGGGCGGCGAGTTTAACGTACGTGTAACACTCACGGATGGGTCAACGCAGCAGTTGATCTAGATCCCGAGCCGGTGAGCCGCATGGCCTAGGTTTGGCAGGTGCCAGCCCCTCCCAGTGGTCCAGGAAGCACCGTACCCCGGTGCGGATGCTGAAGGCACAGCGCTGAACCCCCATCCTTTGATGTGACCGGTCAAGTTGTGCAGGCCGTTGAAATGTCAAGGGATTGTGGGGTAGGGTGCCTCCAATGAACCTCTGGATTGCCCACCAAGGGAACCCGTGTGCGTTTCCCTTGTCCTACAATAGACCCAACCGAACAGAGAGAAAGCACGTGGAGTTCATGGAATGACTAAGAGTCTTGAAGGGATCCAGCTGGCTCTGTTCTTCGCCAAATCTCCCGACATCAACGTTGACGACCTTTGCCGCGCCGCGACCGGTAACGATCCGGACTCGACCGAGCGACAAAAGGCCACGGGCATAGTAACTGCGACGTTGCTAGAGGATAAGGTTCAGATCAGATTTGTTCTGTCCCCAGTGCGCTGTGACATATATTTCTCTCCTGAGATGGAGCCGAGCCAAGAATTTCCTCCGAAGAGTTCTGTGCCATTTGAGCAGGTTTTTTCTTTCGCGTCGCGGGTATGCACCGCTGCGTCCGCGTACTTGAAAGAAGCGCAACGTGTGGGGCTGGTTATAGCTACCGTCCAGGATTATCCGTCGCCGGCAGCGGCGTTGGTAGGGTTGAAGAAGGCATTACCCTTCAGTTTTGACGCCCCACCATCTTCGGAAGATGTGGTTGTCCAGTACAACGTGAAGCGGTCGGTTACGGCAGGGAAGAACACGTTTGAGCTTAATCAGCTATTTAATAAGCAGACTGGTGTTGTTCAGATGGTGCATGTCGGGCCCCATGGCGCAAATTTAACTATGAAGAGCGCCTTGAGGGAGACGGTCGATGTGAATACATATCCGCACCCAGACGCGCCGCCGCTCGCTGGTGGGCGTCTCGAGAGTGCTACTGGAGCGGTAATTGCTCAAGCTAAGTCTGTCCTGCAAACGGGCTGAATATGGACGAATCCTCGAAATCACTTCAGCTATGGCTATCAGGCGCTATCGGGCGTGATCCGCGGCAGAAGTTGCTGGCCAAGACAGGGCCTGCACTTCGCGTCATGTCTCGCGACCCAGAGGTGAATGCGGAGTCATTGCATGTGGCGGCGGCGTTTCTCACTTTGTTGGACGCCAGGGGCGTCACTGTTGCTCCTATCCCGTCAATCGACGCAGATGGAGATGTGGTTCTTACCTGGATCATAGGAGACACACAGGGAAGTGCATTCTTTAGCGGCAGGGCAATATCAAACGTTATCAGTCAGGGACGCCGCATAGCGCACGTGAGTGAGGAGATGCCGGCTAGCCAGGATTCGATTGAGCAGAATTCATTTATTGCGTTGGGAGGGGCGGGGCAAGGATGGCAGCCGAACATCAAGAATTCATCAGTGATGGCGATAGAGTCTGCAGGCAGATCTTTGAGCCCCGCATGCGAGAGCCCTATCCCAATGTCTCGGCCGCAGCTTATCCGTCTCAGTTCCAGTTCAAACAGGGAAGCAGCGGCAGGCGAGTCGAGTCGGTTCTCTGGGAGCGGCATTGCGACCAGGAAGCCTGCGCCGAGCTCGGCAGGGTAAAGGCGCAGGCGGACCGAGAGCGCAGGCTGTCCAGCCACCCCGAGACTCTTGAGGAGGACCTACCCACCTATGTAGGCTTTTTCGGCACGGAGGCAGGTCGAGTTCGCGGAACTTTTTGCGATGACGATTATTATTGCGAGCCGGGAGTCTTTTCCGTTGAGCACGAGCCTGAGAACGGCGTATTTGCGCACGCGCATATCGTTTTGAACGATGGATTCCTCGATTCTATGCGGCAGTCGGTGTCGCTCGATCTCGGGCCAAACGTTGCGGCCCGCCTTAGCGAAAAGCAGGCACGCCAGCATGCGATTCATATGCTTGTCAGGGTGTTTGAGCGTTTGGGGCTCTCTCAGATTGGTGGGCAGCTTGTACCTCTCGCGGGATAGCCGGCATGTGCAAATTGAACAAGCGCTACCGCTTCAGTGTGTGTCAGAATCCGTGGCAGGTTGCAATAAGCCGTTGAAATTGTTGAAATTGGTGCGGATTGCAAAGCCGTCTACGCCAGCCTATGCACACAGGTTCGCGGGTCGAGGGTCCTTGTCGCGAAGGCATCAGGAGCCTTCACCCTATGTGTGCGTAACCTCTTGATGCGTATAGGCCGAAATTTGCTATCTCGGCTGCGCCGTTAAGATGCGGAACTCCTTACGCATCAATGGCATGGCCCAGTCAGAAACGATGCCTGGGGGGCAGAGGGTCGTCGGTTCAAATCCGGCCGTCCCGACCATTGTTGGTGAAGATCAAGGGCTTGAACCTCGCGGTTCGGGCCCTTTTTCGTTGGGTTGGGAAATTCTTACAAGAATTTGAGGTTGACTGACCCGTCCGAACATCTAGTATTCGCCTTGAGGTCGGGTGTTCCGCCGTAGCGGGGCCCGAGAGCGAATGACTCTCCCGGCCTCCTTTCAGCGGTACACGCCGTAGACCACCACCGCCCGTTTGGGCAGCATGACTGGATCCCGGATCCACTTTCCGGCGGGTGAAAAATGGACCGTCGAGTTCCCCGCGCCTTGATGCTGTCAATTGCATTGCTGGTAGCAACACATGCGATTGCCATTTGGCAACTGGTCGAGGTTTCCAACACGTTGGGGGTAGCGCTTTGGCTGCCTTACACCGCGCTTGCTGTCATCTACCTGCTGGTGTTTGCCTGGCTGGCTCTGATTCTGTTGGGAAAACGCTGGGCACGTACGGTGTACACCGCCGTCGCGATCCTGGGTTTGTTTTCCTACATTCCGAGCCTTGATCAGCTCGACGTTCTCGACTGGTGCGTAGGTGCGATCAAGCTCGCGGCGCTGGGGCTGCTGCATCTGCCATCGAACGACTTCTGGTTCGGCAAGGCACAAGAGACTGAAGCCCTGACATAGCGCTCCAACTGCGATTCGCCTCGTACGATCAGGTACTACTCCCGCACCATCCGCATCCATCGGTATACGCCGTAGGCCACCGCGGCGACCGCTGGCAGCACGCCAACCCAGATTGGCAATCGCAGCGCCAGCACCATGAACGCACCGCAGATCAAGGCCAGCAGGCCCAGTCCGAGAAGCTGAAGGTCCAGCACGGCAACCTTTGTCGCATCTTCGCCGACCGAGCGGGCCGGTCGCCCGCGATTCGCCCGCAGCCGGCGTGCCACCCATACGTTGGTGACGAAGTCGACTATTCCTTCGATCAGCTCGCCGATGAGTCCCGACATGGTCCAACCTTGGCCCAGTTTATGAACAGAGTCATCTTCAAAGACGGCGGTCGTCCGGTCAAGTGGGCTGTGACCCTGATGCCCCGTTCACAGCCACCGCTCTAGATTCGGCCCATCCAAGGGGACCGAACACGTGCTCCAGCCGGAACAGGACACTCCAACCTGGCGCATCTACGAGACGCTGCTGCAGGCGACGCCCGATCTGTCGTACGTGTTCGATCTGCAGCACCGGTTCATTTACGCCAACAAGGTCCTGCTGACCATGTGGGGGATGAGCTGGGACGAGGCGATCGGCAAGACCTGCCTGGAGATCGGCTACGAGCCGTGGCACGCGGCCATGCACGACCGCGAGATCGAACAGGTGATCGCCACCCGACAGCCGATCCGCGGTGATGTGCCGTTCCCGCACGCCACGCTCGGCGTGCGCATCTACGACTACATCTTTACCCCGGTGATCGGGCCGGATGGGCAGGTCGAGGCCATTGCCGGCAGCACCCGCGACGTCACCGAGCGCAAGCGCCATGAACAGCACCAGCAACTGCTGATCAACGAGCTCAATCACCGGGTCAAGAACACCTTGGCGACCGTGCAGTCGATCGCGCGGCAGACCCTGCGTAGTGCGGCCGGGTTGGAAGATGCGAACGCGAAGATCGAAGAGCGCCTGGTCGCATTGGCCAGTGCGCACGACATCCTGACGCGTGAGAACTGGCACAGTGCCGATATCCGTGACCTGGCGCAGTCCACGGTGGATGCCTACGGTGCCCCCGGTCAGTTCCAGCTGGAAGGCGACAGCTGCCGGCTGGATCCGCGCCGTGCGCTGGCCCTGGCGATGGCGCTGCATGAGTTGGGCACCAACGCCGCCAAGTACGGCGCGCTGTCCTCCCGCGAGGGGCGGGTATGCCTGCATTGGTCCAGCACCGATCTGGACGGCGATCCACGCATTGAAGTGGTGTGGGAGGAGCACGGTGGCCCCGCCGTGCACGAGCCGGCGCAACGTGGCTTCGGATCTCGCCTGCTTGAACGGGGACTCAAACACGATCTCGGCGGTGGGGTCGAACTGGCATTTGCACCGGACGGCGTTCGTTGCCACCTGTGGATGCCGCAGCCGAACCTGGAGGAGGGACAGCTGATATGAGCAGGAATGTACTGGTGGTTGAAGACGAAGCGATGATCATGATGCTGATCGAGGATCAGCTCGTTGATCTGGGTTACGTGGTCCATACCGCGCCGAGTGTGCAGGCAGCCATGCTGATCCTGCGCGATCAGAGGGTCGACTTTGCATTGCTGGACGTCAATCTGTCCGGCACATCGTCAGAGCCGGTAGGGCATGAACTGGAGGCGCGCGGCATTCCGTTCGCGTTTGCGACAGGGTATGGGCAGCAAGGAGTGGGGGAAGCGTTCCGCGACCACTTGTGCCTGCAGAAGCCCTTCCGTGTGGTGGACCTGAAGCGCACCCTGGAGGCTCTGGAGCACCAATGCGCCGAGATGGGTCCTCAGGTCAGCGCGCGCACCACTTCCTCGATCAGGATGATGTAGCAGGCCAGGAAATAGACCTTCAGCAGGGCGGGGTGCTGCTTGGCAACGAAAGCGCGCATGGCGGTCTTGCTGTTGTGTGGGACGTCATCATTGTGACCACGGGGTGAAACTGAGGCAACGGTCACACATTCAGTGAAATGACGACGCATTTCACCAAAAGTCAATGCAATTCAAACACTTAATTCCGGCGCTCGATGAAGGGCACCTTACCGTTTGTCGGAAAATTCCTACATGACTTTCTTCACATGTCGCTGGCAACCGACTCACCGGGGCAGCACGGGCGACTGGCTACGGTAACGGTCACTTCTTACTCCCCGCAGAGGGAAAGGTTTCAGCATGATCAAGTGGGCCATCATTTTTGCCATCATCGGCCTGATTGCCGGTGCGCTGGGCTTCGGCGGTATTGCCGGCGGGGCCATCGGCATCGCCAAGTTCCTGTTCTGGGCCGGCATCATCATTGCCGTGGTGCTGTTCCTGCTGGGCATGACGGTGGCCAAGAAGGTCACCTGAGTTCGGCGTCCCCTGGGACACGCATGGCGTGTCCCTAAGCCGGGCGCGTCAACGCCAGCAACCCTTCCAACAACCGCTCGGCCCGCGGACCGCCATCATCGTCCAGCGGGTACGCCAGCGACTGCAGCCAGAACCCATGCGCGGCGCGGCGCGCGGCGGTCATGCGGTGATCCCGCCGCTCTTCGGGAAACTGCTCCAGCTTTTCAATAATCCACACCTTCAGCGCCTGCGCGATCTGCGGATCCGGTCGGCCGCCCGGCGCATCCGGGCCGGGCAGGCGCGGGGCCAGGCAGGCACGGAAGATCGCCGTGACATAGGCGCGCGAAAAGCGCCCATGCGGCACAGGGTCCAACCCCATCAGCACTGCAACAGCATGATCGAAATCGACCAGGGCCACGTCCAGCGCAGGGTCATTCGCTGCTTCGGCAATGCGCAACAAAGGGAAGGGGCGGGGCATGGGGGTCTCCTCAGGTGAAGGGCTCAATGCATCGCGGGCAGCTGTGCGGGGCGTTGGCCGGGCTGTGCCAGCAGCCCGTGCAGCAGCATCAACACGCGTTCGCCCTGGCCATTGCAGGCCAGTTCGAAGGTGGTCTTGCCCCCTCGAACCGGCAGCCGGGTATACACAATCCATTGCAGTACGCGCTGGCGGTCCGGCTCTATCTGCAGCGCCAGTTCCGCCACGCGGCGTACGATTCCCCGGCGCATGCTCAGAACCCGTAGCTCAGTGCGATCAGGGCACTGTCCATGTGCTTGCCTTCGGTCATCGGGCTGTCGGTGATCGCGTCGGACAGGCGCGTGCGTCGCAGCGACCCGGTGGCCACCCAGTGCGCACCCAGCGGCATGATCGCGGTCAGGTCGATGTACGGCGAAACGCCGCTGCCGGCCTTGTACGTGGCCAGGCCGCTGCGCGCGGATTCGCGTGCGCTCACGCCGAAGTAGTAGTCGTTGAGGTCGGCGCTGGCATAGCCGGCCCCGATCCCCGGAATCAGGGTCACCTTGCCGGTCGGAATGGGATAGGCGTACTTGGCATCGGCCGCGAAACCGCCACCGTGGCCGCTGACCTCGGCCTGCACATTGGCCTGCACGATGCCCCACGGCGCGGTGTGCCGCACGGCCACGCCGGCCATCGCCGACAGGCTGCGGTTGGACAGCTGGCGCAGCTGCACGTCGTCGGTGTCCTTGTGCTTGAAGCGCATCATGTACGGCGAAGCCAGCAGCGAAACCTCGGTGCTTTCGCTGTTGAACAGCTTCCAGCCGAGGCTGCCGCCACGCAGGTGGAACGACTTGCCTTCGTAGTTCACCACCGGAATCGGCAGCACGTCGGTGTCATAGCCGGCGTACGGCGATTTCTGCGCCGCCACCGCCAGCCCGACGCTGCTGCGCGGCTTGGCACCGGGTGCCACCTGGGCCTGCGCGGCGGTGCTGGCCAGCAGGGTGACGACCGCCACGGCGGGTAAAAGAAGGGGTTGAACGCGCATACACCTCCCACTTTGAGAATGCCAAGCCGCCATCCTGCCGGCCGGACATTGTGGGAACGTTGCGCCGCCGGCCGCGCTACCATGCGCGCCGGAACCCCCTGTACGCTCTGCCCCATGCGCATCCTGCTGCTTGAAGACGACCCCGAACTGGCCAGCGCCATCCAGGCCAGCCTGGGCCGGCACGGCATGGTGGTGGACCTGGTGACCTCCATGGCCCATGCCGCCGAGGCGCTCAAGGCCAATGTGCACCAGATCCTGCTGCTGGACCGCCAGCTGCCTGATGGCGACGGTGCCAACTTCGTCCGGGTGGCGCGCAGCCATGTCCCCAACCTGCCGGTGATCATGCTCACCGCGCGGGATTCAGTGGCCGACCGGGTGGTCGGGCTGGACGTGGGCGCGGACGATTACCTCACCAAGCCGTTCGCGGTGGAAGAGCTGCTGGCGCGCATCCGCGCCATTTCGCGGCGGCCCTCGCAGATCGCATTGCCCACCCTGACCCTGGGCCGGCTGCAGTTTGATTTCGTGGCGCGCGAGGCCACCGTGGATGGCACGCTGCTGGTGTTGCCGCGGCGTCAGTTGCTGGTGCTGGAAGCACTGGCGTTGCGCCAGGGCCGCACGGTGGCGCGTGAAGCGCTGCAGGAAGCCGTGTACGGTTTCGACGACGCCATTCAATCCAACGCGCTCGACGCGCACGTTTCAAAGCTGCGCAAGGCGCTGGCCGAAGCCGATGCGCGGGTGGAAATCCACGTGATGCGTGGCATCGGTTATCTGCTCAAGGACGTGCCATGAAATTCCTCAAACCCGGCTCGCTGAGTTTCAGCCTGGCCTGGAAGATCTGCCTGATCCAGGTGGCGATGGTGATCATCGCGCTGACCGGCATTGCGCTGGTCTATGGTGACCGCAGCACCGCCTACATCGACTGGAACACCAGTGAACTGGTCGCCGATGCGATCACGCTGCAAGGCGACGCCCTGCAGGTGGACTGGCCGGCCGTGGATGAGGCGGTGCCCGATCGAACCACAACCTTCTGGTTTGCTGCTGCCGACGAGCAGGGCCATCGCATAGAGCACGGCAACGTCCCCGAGGTGTACCGCCCGCTGGTCGAGCAGTTGGCCCATGTGGAGCCCACCGACGTGCGCACCCGCAGCCGCGGCATGGACCTGGCGATGCGCGTGTGGGTGTCGGATCGGGACGAAGGCCGGGTGCACGTCATGGTCGGCGGTGTGCCGCAGCGCGGCTTCTGGCGGCAGTTGCTGGTCATCATTGGCTATCTCGGCGGCTGGATCACCTTGCCGCTGATGGCCATCACCCTGGTGGTAGCCCCATGGGCCATTCACCGTTCGCTGCAGGGCGTGAACCGGGTCGCCGCGCAGGCCGCCGCCATCGAAATCAGCGAACGCGGCCGTGGGCTGGATACGCATGCAGTGCCACGCGAGATCGTGCCGCTGGTGGATGCGTTCAACGCGGCCGTGCGCCGCATCGGCGAAAGCTACGATGCGCAGGACCGCTTCCTGGTCGGTGCCGCGCACGAGCTGCGCATGCCGATTGCCATTCTGGCCACCCGCATTGGCGACCTGCCGCCGGGTACGGTACGCGCACGCCTGCAGCGCGACCTCGGGCGGCTGAGCAATATCGCCGAACAGCTGCTCGACCTGCGGCGGCTGGATCATCACCGCAGCCAGCAGCAGCGTATCGATCTGGCCGCGCTGACCCGCGAGGTGGCCGCCGACGTCGCGCCGCTGGTGGTGGATGCGGGTTACGAATTCGAAGTGGATGCACCGGAAGCACCCGTGTGGGTGCGCGGCGATCCCGACGCGCTGCATCGCGTGATCAGCGGCCTGCTGCAGAACGCCATCGCGCATGGCGGTGGCCACGGGTTGGTTGCGGTGGCGCTGCAACCGGGCGGGGTGCTGTCGGTCAGCGACGAAGGCGATGGCGTACCCGAACAGGCACGGCAATCGATCTTCGAACCGTTCCATCGCCTGCGCCCCAGTGGCAGCGGGAGTGGCCTGGGGCTGTATCTGGCGCGGGAAATCATGCTGCGTCATGCCGGCAGCATTGCGGTGGAAGAGGCCGCCGGTGGCGGCGCACGCTTCGTGGTGACGCTGCCGGTGGAGCGCTGACACGCACGGTTCACCCTCTCATCACCGTGCATGCGTTGTGATGATCCGGCACTGCCTTCGTTCCTTCCCCCCGAGGACCGCTGATGCGCCGGTATGGATTGCTGCCGTGGTTGCTGCTGCCTTCGGCGGCGTTTGCACAGGATGATGCATGGCGCGTCAGCGTCGTGCCTTACGTGTGGGGAGCCAGTCTGGAAGGCGACGCAAAGCTCGGGCCGCTGCCTTCGGTGTCGGTGCACCAATCCTTCAGTGACACCCTCGAACACCTGGACATGGCCGCAATGGCCGTCATCGACCTGCGTCGGGGGCGTTGGGGCCTGCTGTCCGACCTGACCTGGGTGGATACCAGCGAAACCGCACAGGTACCCCGCGTGGGCCTGGACGCAGAACTGCAGACGCGCATCGTGACCGGCTCGCTGATGGGCCAGTACCGCTTCATTGACGACCCCGTCTTCCGGATGGACGCCATCGCCGGCGCGCGTTACTGGCAGCTGCGCGGCGACGTCGACGTGCCCGCGCTGGGCCGCGATGCTTCCGTGTCACGCGATTGGGTCGATCCCGTGCTGGGTGTGCGCATGGCCTGGGTGTTCACTGAGCGCCAGGGCATCACGGTGTGGGCGCTGGGCAGCGCGGGCGACGAGGTCAGCTGGGACCTGATGGCCAGCTACGGCCTGCGCATGACCGAACACAGCTGGTTGCGGCTGGGGTACCGCTCGCTGTCGTTGCGCGAGATCAGCCCCGGCGTGGATCTGGATCTGACCCTGGCCGGTCCGGGCCTGGGCGTGGAGTGGCGCTACTGAGTTTCCCCCAAAGGAGGTTTGCGATGCGTTCGATGTGGTCGTTGCGGCCGGCGTTGCTGGCGTTCTCGTTGTCTCTGCTGGCCGGTGAGGCTGATGCCTGCACACGCGTGGTGTACCTGGGGGCGAATGACGATGTCATCACCGCCCGCTCGATGGACTGGAAAGAGGATGTCGCCACCAATCTGTGGGTGTTTCCGCGCGGCATGCAGCGCAATGGCGAGGTCGGGCGCAATTCCATCGAGTGGACCGCGAAGTACGGCAGCGTGATTGCCAGTGGCTACGACATTTCCACCACGGACGGCCTCAACGAAAAGGGCCTTTCGGCCAACGTGCTGTGGCTGGTGGAGTCGGAGTATCCGCAGCGTGGCAACGGCAAACCCGGGCTGGCGATTTCCCTGTGGGCGCAGTACGTGCTGGACAACTTCGCCACGGTCGATGAAGCGGTGAAGGCGCTGGAGCGTGAGCCCTACACGCTGGTGACGGACAAGCTGCCGGGAACGGATCGAACCGCCACGCTTCATCTGTCGATGTCCGATGCCAGCGGTGACAGTGCCATCGTTGAGTACATCGGCGGCAAACAGGTCATCCATCACGGCAGGCAGTACCAGGTGATGACCAACTCGCCGAAGTTCGACCATCAACTGGCGCTCAATACGTACTGGCAGCAGATTGGCGGGACGGTGATGTTGCCTGGTACCAACCGCGCCTCGGACCGTTTCGCGCGCGCCAAGTTCTACATCAATGCCATTCCGAAGAGCGAGGATCCGGTCGAGGCGCTGGCCAGCGTGTTCAGCGTCATCCGCAATGCGTCGGTGCCGTTCGGCATCACCACGCCGGAGGAGCCGAACATTTCCTCCACGCGCTGGCGCACCGTGGCCGACCACAAGCGCAAGCTGTATTTCTTTGAGAGCGCGCTGACCCCGAATACGTTCTGGGTGGATCTGAACAAGGTGGATTTCAGCCAGGAGACCGGCAAAGTGCTGAAGCTGGACCTGGGCAAGGACCAGCGCAATGTGTTTGCCGGTGATGCGTTGGCGCAGTTCACGCCGTCGCAGCCCTTTGCGTTCCTGGGCACCGGAGACTGACGGATGGCCTGGCACCGCGTTGACACGCATGGCGTGTCACTACAGGTCGCCCGACCAAGTGGCACCGGGCGACCCCCATTCCGGCCGACCAAGGATCGTAGTGACACGCCATGCGTGTCAAAGCCATGTTCCTGCGCACGCAATCCCGCCCTGCGTGGCTTCGCGGTGCCCAACCCGTTCGCAGCCACGCAGGGCGTGGCTCTACGGCGTATCTGACACCAAACTCAGATAAATCTGATAGCCCGACGGCCGTGGCAGACGTACTGTCCACTCATCCACCCGGAGATGCGCCGATGTTGATCACCGTGCAGCACCACGACCACCGCTGGCAGGTACTGCCGCCCGGCAGCGAAGACGCCGTGACCTTCGCCGAGGGCTCGGTCGCGTTCGATTTCGCCGATACCCTGGCCCGCGAACACCATGCAGAGACCGGCCGCAGCAGCCGCGTCCGGGTCGCCGTTGAAAACGCTTTCGTCGACGCCGTGCATTACGGCTGAGCCGGGCAGGGCGGTCAGCGCCACGTCGGGTAGTTGAATCGACCCTGAAATCAGGCCATCCGGCCTATAGGCGAACGCCAGCGTTTCGCAGATGCTGTGCCCATTCATCCAACCGGCACGAGGAGCATCGCATGACGCACGGAAAGCAGAACTGGCTGTGGGGTTTGCTGCCGGTGGCGGTACTGGCCCTGGCGGGCAATGCGCAGGCGCAGCGCTATGACGATGGCTACTACAACGATGGCCCGGTGCGCTGCGAATCAAACAAGAACCGCACGGCGCAGTGCCCCTTCGAAGGCCGGGCGCGCCTCGTGCGCCAGCTCTCCGGCTCGCCCTGCATCGAGGGCGATACCTGGGGTCAAAGTCGCGGCGGCATCTGGGTCACCCGTGGCTGCCGCGCCGAGTTCGTCGCCGAACGCGGGCGGCCCTCCCATGGCGGTGGTCACGGCTGGGGCGGCAACGGTGGGTACGGCGGTGGGCGCGGCGAAATCATTGGCTGCGATTCCAACGACAACCGTATGCGCCGCTGCAACGTCAGCATCCGCCGTGACGTACGCATGATCCGCCAGCGTTCGAATACGGCCTGTATCGAAGGGCAGACCTGGGGTTGGGACCGCAACGGCGTGTGGGTCAACCGCGGTTGCCGCGCCGATTTCGAAGTCCGTTGACGGCATCTGCGTCCGGGTTTCACATGGACACGCATGGCGTGTCCCTACAGATCGCCCGACCAACCAAACCCGTGCGACCCCAAAATGCGGGCGACCAAGGATCGTAGTGACACGCCATGCGTGTCAACGCCATGATCCTGCGCACGGAATCACGCCATGCGTGGCTCTACGCCACCTCGGTGCGTTCGCCCAGCTTCGGCCAGCGCTTCAACACCGCCGCCCGAATCCCCGCCGCATCAATACCGGCTTCCGCCAGCAGATCCTCACGGCTGGCGTGATGCTGGAAGCTGTCCGGCAGGCCCAGGTGCAGGAACGGGCGCAGCACGTCTTCGTTGTTCAACAACTCAGACACGCCAGACCCGGCACCACCGGCCACCACGTTGTCTTCCACGGTGACAAAGCCTTCGTGGGTGCCGGCCAGCTGCAGCAGCAGGGCACGGTCCAGCGGCTTGATGAAACGCATGTTGACCACGGTCAGGCCCAGCTCGCGGCCCACCGCTTCCGCGGCCGGCACCGTGCTGCCGAACGCCAGCACGGCGATCCGGCTGCCCTGTACGCGCACGTCCGCCTTGCCGATCTCCAACGTGGACAGATCCGTGCCGGCGGCCACGCCGGTACCGCTGCCGCGCGGGTAACGCACCGCGGCCGGACCTTCGTAACGCAGGCCGGTGGTCAGCATCTGCCGGCATTCGGCTTCGTCGGCCGGGGCCATCACCACCATGTGCGGCACGCAGCGCAGGAAGCTCAAATCAAGGTTACCCGCATGCGTGGCCCCGTCCGGGCCGACCACGCCGGCGCGGTCAATCGCGAACAGCACGTCCAGCTTCTGGATCGCCACGTCGTGCACCAGCTGGTCATAGGCGCGCTGCAGGAAGGTGGAGTAGATCGCCACCACCGGCTTGGCCCCCTGGGTGGCCATGCCGGCCGCCAGCGTCACTGCATGTTGTTCGGCAATGGCGACGTCGTAATAGCGCTCCGGGAATTCCTTGCTGAAGCGGACCAGGCCCGAGCCCTCGCGCATCGCCGGGGTAATGCCCAGCAGGCGCGGCTCATCGGCAGCGGCGTCGCACAGCCAGTCGCTGAACACATCGGTGTAGGTCGGCTTCTTCACCCCGCCCTTGGCCACCAGGCCCTTGTCCGGGTCGAACGGACCCACGGCGTGGTAGCCGATCTGGTCGCCCTCGGCACGCTCGTAGCCCTTGCCCTTGGTGGTCATCACGTGCAGCAGCTTCAGGCCCTTCAGACCCTTCAGCGTTTTCAGCGTGGATACCAGTGCCGGCAGGTCGTGACCGTCGATGGGCCCGGTGTAGTGGAAGCCCATTTCCTCGAAGAACGTGGACGGCACGAACATGCCCTTCCAGTGTTCTTCCCAGCGCTTGACGAAGCGCGCCGGCGGCGACTTCTTCTTGTCGCCCAGAATCCGCTTGCCACCTTCGCGCAGCGCATTGAGCGTGCGGCTGCCGGTGGCGCGGCCGAGGATCTTGGTCAACCCGCCCACCGCTTCGGAGATGGACATGTTGTTGTCGTTGAGGATCACCAGCAGGTTCGGCTCCTGGTCCATGCCACCGGCATGGTTCAGGGCTTCATAGGCCATGCCGGCGGTCATCGCGCCGTCACCGATCACCGCGACCACGCGGCGGTCATCGCCCTCGCGCTGACGCGCGATCGCCATGCCCAGCGCAGCCGAGATCGAGGTTGACGAATGGCCCACCCCGAAGGTGTCAAACTCGCTTTCCTCGCGCTTCGGGAACGGGGCCACGCCGTCCTTCTGCTTGACTGTGTGGATCTCGTCGCGGCGGCCGGTGAGGATCTTGTGCGGGTAGGTCTGGTGGCCCACGTCCCACACCAGCTGGTCGGTCGGGGTCTGGTACAGGTAGTGCAGGGCGACGGTGAGTTCGATCACGCCCAGCCCGGCCCCGAAGTGTCCGCCGCTCTTGCCCACCGATTCGATCAGGTAGGCACGCAGCTCGCCCGCGATGGCGGGCAGTTCGGACTCTTCAAACCGACGCAGGTCATCCGGATTCTGGATGCGCGACAGGCGGGGATAGCGGGCGGAATCGATCATGTTTTCTGCGCTTCTTCTCAAGCGCCTATTTTCGCCCCCAAACCGGGGTGGAGCAAGCAAACCGCGCCGGCGGTGAGCAATCGGTGAGGATGCCTGCGACAACCTGACGCAGGTCAGGCCGACAGTTTCGAGCGTTTGGGCAGCTGCGCCTTCAGGAACGCCATCTGGTCGGCCAGGATATTGCGGTTGGACAGGATCATGTGTTCGATCCAGCTGGGCCGGTAGGGCACCGCCAGCAGCGGCATGCTGGCTTGCTGCGGAGTCCGGTCGCTCTTGCGCGAGTTGCAGTGGAAGCAGGCGCTGACCACGTTTTCCCACACATCGCGGCCGCCCTTGGAAATGGGCATGACGTGGTCGCGGGTCAACTGCGGCCGGTTGAACTGCTGGCCGCAGTACAGGCACAGGTGGGCGTCACGCGCGAACAGCGCCTGGTTGGTCAGGTTCGGGGTGGGATCCAGCGCCCGCGATCGGGCATGGCCGCGCGCGGCGATGATCGGGTGCAGGTCCATGCCGCTGCGCAGCCCGGTGGTGCGGCAGGTGCCGCCATGGATGTGCAGGCAGGGGTCGCCCAGGGTCCAGGCCACGGCTTCGCGGGCGTACAGGCAGGCGGCGTCCTGCCAGGTGATCCAGTCCAGCACCCGGCCGTGGGCATCCAGCGACAACAGGCGCACGGTGCCAGGGCGATACAGGGTGGGCGACGGCGAAGCGTCGGCGACCGGCGCGGAAGACGCTCCGGTATCGATCAGACCTAAGCTTTTAGTGTCTGTCTCCATCGGGAAAACAGCTTATACCGGAACGGTGACAGTTTGTGTAGAGGCATCGCCTCTACGCAAACTGTCACCGTTCCGGTCCGCGAACCGGTAGGTGCCGACCGTTGGTCGGCACCGGGGGCTTTACGCCCCGAAACGCGCGTCTTCCATCGCCATCAGCGGCTCGGCACCGGCCTGGATGGCGGCGGCGTGGCTGAGCGTGCGCGGCAGCATGCGGCTGAAGTAGAACCGCGCGGTTTCACGCTTGGCCTGCTTGAACGCCTCGCTCTGCGCGGACGCATCCGCAGCGGCCACGCTGCGCGCCCACCAGTAAGCCAGCACCACGTAGCCGGAATAGAACAGGTAGTCGTAGCTGGCCGCGCCCAGTTCTTCCGGGTTGGCCGCCGCGCGCTGCAGGGTGGCCATGGTCAGCTGGCCCCATTCCTGCGCCTTGGCGCGCAGCGGAGCAATGAACTCGGCCAGCGCCTCGTTGCCTTCATTGGCCTTGGCGAACGCCTCGATCTCGGCCAGCATCAGCTTCAGGCCTGCGCCCTGGCTGGCGGCCGTCTTGCGGCCGATCAGGTCCAGTGCCTGGATGCCGGTGGTGCCTTCATACAGCGTGGTGATGCGTGCATCGCGGGCCAGCTGCTCCATGCCGTGTTCGCGGATGTAGCCGTGGCCGCCGAAGCACTGCAGCGCGTTGTAGGTGTTCTCGATGCCCCATTCGGTCTGGCAGGCCTTGGAAATCGGGGTGAGGAAGCTCACCAGCGTTTCCGCGCGTTCGCGCTCGCCCGCATCTTCAGCGTGGTGGGCCACGTCGATCAGGGTCGCCGCGTGCAGCGCCAGCAGGCGGCTGCCTTCCACCAGCGATTTGATCGACAGCAGCATGCGGCGCACGTCCGGGTGCACCAGGATCGGGTCGGCCGGCTTGTCCGGGTTCTTCGGGCCGCTCAGCGAACGCGACTGCAGGCGCTCGCGGGCGTACTTCAGCGCGTTCTGATACGCACGCTCGGACAGGCCGATGCCCTGCAGACCCACGCCCAGGCGTGCGGTGTTCATCATCGTAAACATCGCCTGCAGGCCCTTGTGCGGCTGGCCCACCAGGTAGCCTTCGGCACCATCGAAGTTCATCACGCAGGTCACCGACCCCTTGATGCCCATCTTGTGCTCGATCGAGCCGCAGCGCAGTGCGTTGCGCTCGCCGACGTTGCCGCTGCGATCCACCTTGAACTTCGGGGTGACGAACAGCGAAATGCCCTTGGCCCCGGCCGGTGCGTCCGGCAGCTTGGCCAGCACCAGGTGCACGATGTTGTCGGTGAGGTCGTGCTCGCCGGCGGTGATGAAGATCTTGGTGCCGGTGATCGCGTAGCTGCCGTCGGCGTTCGGTTCGGCCTTGGTCTTCAGCAGGCCCAGGTCGGTGCCGCAATGCGGCTCGGTCAGGCACATGGTGCCGGTCCAGCGGCCTTCGATCAGCGGCTTCAGGAACGCGTCCTGCTGCCACGCCTCACCGTGCTGCTTCAGCGCTTCAATCGCGCCGTGCGAGAGCAGCGGGAAGTTGCCCCAGGCCAGGTTGGCGGCGTTGATCATTTCGTTCAGCGGCACGCCCAGGGTGTGCGGCAGGCCCTGGCCACCCAGTTCCGGCGCAGCGGTCAGCCCGGTCCAGCCGCCTTCCACGAACTGGTCGTAGGCCTGCTTGAAGCCCGGCGGGGTGGTCACTTCGCCGCTGGCCTGGTCCAGCACGCAGCCGATCTCATCGCCCACGCTGTTCAGCGGTGCCAGCACGCCGGCGCTGAAGCGCCCGGCTTCTTCCAGCACCGCATCGACCACATCGGTGGTGGCATCGGCAAAGCCCAGTCGCGCGAACAGCGACTCGGCCTTGAGCACGTCGTGCAGGGCGAAACGGATATCGGAAAGCGGGGCGGTGTAGCTGCTCATCGTTGGGTCTCGATCACATGCTGGAAAGGGTGGGGCGGCGAGGGCCGTGGGTCAGCGCAGCACGCCCGGCAGGCCCGGAGCCTGGTTGAGCGTGCTGCGGCCGGTGATATCGAAGCTGCGTTGTTTCTTTTCTTCCGGCGTGGCCGCCACGGTGCCCTTGAGGCTGTAGCTCAGGGTGCGGTTGCCGGCCAGCGCGTCTGCGACCACGATGCGCGCGGCCGAGCTGGGCGTGAGTTGAACGTTGATCACATCGGCCGATACCCCGCCGATCGAGATGCCCGGGCTGGCGGCGAGCGTGCCGGCGTCCTGGTCGCCGACCTGCATCTGCAGGTTCACGTTGTCGAAGGTCATCGGCATCGAACTGAAGTTCTGCAGGCGCAGCGCCAGGGTCCAGCTGCCATCGGCCTGCACGGTCAACTGCTGCACGCTGGCGGCGGGCGGCGACACGCGCTTGACGGTCTTGTTGCAGGCGGTCAGCGCCACGGCGGTGGCGGCCAGCAGGGCCAGGGTCAGCAGGGGGCGAAGGCGGCGGAACATGGGCGCGAATCCTCGTGCAGGGTGAAGAGCATACTACGGCGTATGGTGCTTGTGGGGGTGTACGACACCCGGCCCATCCTAGGGCGGCTTCATGACGTTCACCATCCCCGCGCCTCACTCCACCGGTGCCATCACCTTCAGCGGCCCCAGGTCATACCCCATCGCCTCAGCCTTGCCCTTCAGCTCCGCAAACAAGCGCGCGTCCATCGACGGCGACCGCGACAGAATCCACAAATACTTATGCCCCGGATCCCCCACCACGACCCACTGGTAGTCCGGATCCAGCGCGATCACCCAGTAATCCGCCCACACAAACGGCACCCACGACAGCCAGTCCGGCGCGAACCGCACCTGCAATTGCCCGGGTTCCCCTTCCACCGGCCGCGCCACGCCTTCGGCGGCAATCCTGCCCTCGGCGGTACGGCAGGCGTTGTAGACACTGATCCGGCCATCCCCGCGCAGCGCGTACGTCGCGGTGATGTCGCCCAGGCACTTCTTCTGGAACGACACCGGCAGGTGCGCGATCTCATGCCACTGCCCGGCATAGCGGCCCATGTCCAGCGCCGGCACCGAGCGCACCGGTTCAACGGCACTGGCGGCAAATGTCGTCAACAAAAGGCTGAAGGACAGCAGGGCAGGGCGAAGGCGCATGAAGGTCTCCCGGCAGGAGGCCAGAGCTTAGGGGGCAGGGTGGAGCAGGATGTAAAAATTCTGTGTGCGTAGAGCGGGGCTTGCCCCGCTGCTTCACCAACACCGGGCCAATACCGCCAACACGTGTCGCGATCCCCAATCGTGATGCCCGCAGCTTCTACCTACCATCTCTGCCAGGGAGCAGCGATCTGTTCGCTGCAGGAGGCCGAAATGAATCTGCATTACCGGTTGGGCTGGCCACTTGGCCATTTCCTCGCGCGCTGTGGTTTCCCCACAACCATCCGCCTGGACATCACGCACAACGAAGAAGCCAACGTGTACGTCGGCACCAGTACCGATCTGCCTGGGCTGTTGGTTGAAGCAGCTACATACGAGGACGCCGCGCGTGAGGCAACGATGCGGGTTCCCGACATGCTGAAAGCGGTGGGTGTCTGTCGGCGCGGCGCGCCCACTGACTTCGAGCGCAGTCTGTAAGTCACTACGAACAATAAACGGCACGTAGGCCCGGTAGCGTCGGTCGACAGACGACGGCCGTGAAATATCCAACATTCGATAACGCATGACCCCAAATCCACACCGCTGCGTACGAATCATGTCGCGTTTCACTCTGGACGATACGAAGCTGCGGAGAGACTCTCTGTCGTCAATCGGACAAGGGAAACAGGAGAACAGTGATGTCGGTCAACAGGAGCGGAAGCTCATTCGTCAGAGGGTTTCGCTCGGCATTCGAACTCATGCCGACCGAGGCCAGGAAAGCGCATCGGAACACCATTCTTGAGGCGCATTCCGAGGGCATACGCAATCTTTGGGCGCAGGTGGGCGAAATGGTGAGAGGAGAAGAGCATGAAATCTCAGGGAAGAGCGCGGGTTCGAGGCAAGTCCAAGCGAAAACGGAAGCCCACACCAATCCCTACCTCTGGTGACTCGACCTGCGCACATTGCCGATGGCCACGGAGCCTGGTAGCGTCGGTCGACAGACGACGGCCGTGAAACAACCAACGTCCGGTAACGCATGACCCCAAATCGACGCCGCCGTTGATCAGCGCCAACAGCAGCCGGGCAAGCCCGGCTCTACAGATCCACGCGCCATTCGGTCCTAGAATGCCCCATGGACATACAAGACAGATATCGCGGCGCGCTCCTCGGCCTGGCCTGCGGCGACGCCGTCGGCACGACCGTGGAGTTCAGCCCGCGCGGCAGCTTCACCCCACTCACCGACATGGTCGGCGGTGGGCCGTTCGGACTCAAAGCCGGGCAGTGGACCGACGACACCTCGATGGCGATGTGCCTGGCGGAGAGTCTCGTGCGGTGTGGTGGCTTCGACGCGCGCGACCAGATGAACCGCTACGCCAACTGGTACCAGCATGGTTACTGGAGTTCGACGGGAACGTGTTTTGACATCGGCAACGCCACACGCGGTGCCCTGCACAACTTCCTGACCACCGGCCAACCGCTCGCCGGCAATGACGACCCTGGCAGCGCCGGCAACGGCTCGATCATGCGGCTGGCTCCGGTGGTGCTGCGCTACCTGGACGCGCCGGACATGCTGGAGATGGCGGTGCTCAGTTCACGCACCACTCATGCCGCCGCCGAATGCCTGGATGCCTGCCGTCTGTTCGCCACTGCGCTGGCGCGCGCGCTGCACGGGCAGAGCAAGGATGACGTTCTGAATCTGGGAACCGTCAGTGTGAGCAGCGAAGGCCTGCGCGGTATCGCCGAAGGCAGTTACCTCAGCAAGTCCCGCGATCAGATCCACGGTACCGGGTACGTCGTGCAGAGTCTTGAAGCCGCGTTGTGGTGTTTCGCCACCACCGACACGTTTGCCGATGCGGTACTTGCCGCCGCCAACCTTGGTGATGACGCGGATACCACGGCGGCTGTAGTGGGGCAGGTGGCAGGTGCGTTCTACGGTGCTTCCGGAGTGCCCGCGCACTGGCTCGAACGCCTGCATCAACGTGCGGACATCGAACAGCTGGCCGATGCGCTGTATGCGGCGGCAGGTGAAACACCGTAGAGCCGGGCTTGCCCGGCTGCTCTTGGCTCTCTCGATGAAAAGCAGCCGGGCAAGCCCGGCTCTACGAAATCTTCCGCATCAGATCGAGCGCGAACTGATCTGAAAAAGAAAAAGGGCTCGCATTTCTGCGAGCCCTTCAAAATTATGGTGGCCGAGGACGGAATCGAACCGCCGACACGGGGATTTTCAATCCCCTGCTCTACCAACTGAGCTACTCGGCCACTTCATCGCTGCGTTGCCGCTGGCGAGGAGGCGAACTATACGGAGGTCTGCGGATTTGGGCAAGCATTTCGCAAAAAAAATTTCACATTGATGGCTGGGCACTGCTCAGACGCGGGTAAGTGATTGATCGTTCGTTGTGGATGGCGCGGACGGCTCTCTTCGATCCGGGGTCATGCCTTCCCGGGCGTTGTACCGCTATCGGCGGTCGACTGTCGTGCGACCCCACCGGGCCTGTTCAGTGCGACGCGTGGTCTCGCGCATCATCCGGCATCGCCGCCAGCAGGAAGATGCCCACCGTCATCGCAATCGCCGCCAGCAGCAGCGACGCCTGGTAGGAACCACTGCTGCGTGCCAGGGTGCCGGCAATCGCCGGGGCCAGGATCTGCGCCACGCCGTAGCTCAGGGTGAGCGTCGCCATCGCCTTGGCCGGGTTCTGCGGGTAATGCCGACCGATCACGGTGAGGGTGAGGCTGACGATGCCGGCGAAGGTCAGCCCGAACAGCAGCGCGCTGCCCAGCCCGGCCCACAACCCATCGTCCAGCAGCGGCAGCACGAACGACGCCGCCTGCAGGGCGAAGGCCAGCATCAGGGCACGGATCAGGCCCATCGCCGACGCCACCCGATCCCAGGCGAACGTCGACGGCACTGCCGCCAGCCCGACCAGGATCCACACTGCACTGCCGTGCCCCCGGAAGGCCGGGGTCTGTTCCAGAATCGCCACGATGAAGGTGGCGCTGACCACGAAGCCGATACCCGCGCAGAAGTACGCGGCAATCAGCAGCTGCCGCCAGCGCCGGCTGGGTGGGGAAGGGGCGCTGGCTGCCTGTGAGGACGAGGCGGGTGCCGGCGCTGGCATCCACGCCCACGCTGGAATCAGGAACAGCGCGCCCACCGCGCCCAGCCAGCCCCATTGCGCGCTGGAGGTGGCATGCCCGGCCAACAGCCCGGTCGCGACGCCCGACACCACGATGCCCAGGCCCAGCCCTGCGAAATGCAGGCCCAGCCGTGGCCGGTGGCGGTGGGCCAGCAGCCAGTTCAGTACCAGCCCCGAGGCCAGCAGCAGGCCGGCGGTGCTGGACAGCCCCGCCACGAGGCGTAGCGCACTCCACAACGCGGGCGTCGTGGTCACCGCCATCAACGCGGTGCTGGCCACCGCCAGCAGCAGGCCGACCCGGTAGAAGCGGAATTTCAGCTGCATGTCGCCCACCCGGGCCACCAGCAGGGTGCCCAGCAGGTAGCCCACGTAATTGAAGGTGGCCAGCCAGCCGCCCATCGCCGGGCTCAGCCCGGCATCCACCCGCATCAACGGCAGCAGGGGGGTGTAGGCAAAGCGGGCAATGCCCACGCTGAGCACCAGTGCGCTGATGCCGGCACAGATCACCTGCCAGGGGCGCAGGGTGGGGGAAGCGGGCATGGTCGGTTCCATGGAAGGGTACGGCCATGCTCGGGCAGGCCGGGGCGGCTGTCTTTCGATAGAATGACCCATCATGTCGATCAGTCGCCACGCCGCTGACCATTCCCCCACCTGGCGCGAAGTGCCTGTGCCCACGCAAGGGGCGTTGTCGTGGCCGGTCGTGGCGCGCAGCCAGGAACTGGCGGCCGGGGAGCGCTTTCCCCCGCATGTGCATGCCTGGAACCAGCTGGTGTTCGCGACCGAAGGCGTGCTGCAGGTTACGGTCGCGCACGCCCGACACGTGATCTCGCCGCAGCAGGCGCTGTGGGTGCCCACCGGCACCGTGCACCACACCGGTGCCCTGGGGCCGGCGGCGTTCCGCAATCTGTACATCGGTGACGATGCCGCGCTTGGCATGCCAACGGAATGCGTGGTGCTGGAGGTGTCGCCGTTGTTGCGCGAGTTGATCGTGGAGCTGGGCCAGGTGCAGCCGGATCACGATGTCGCGTATTACCTGCAGTTGTGCACACTGGTGATCGCGCAGCTGCGCCGGCAACCGCAGCACACCCGGCATCTGCCGTGGCCGCAGGACGCGCGCCTGCAGCGCTGGTGCCAGGCGTTGTACGACCAGCCGGCGGATGCTCGTGGGGTGGAAGAGTGGGCGCGGCAACTCGGGGCCTCGGCGCGCACGCTGGCGCGCCAGTTCGAGCGCGAGACCGGGATGAACCTGCGTGCGTGGCGGACGCGGCTGCGGCTGCTGCGGGCGATCGAGTGGCTGGCGCAGGGGCGCTCGCCGACGGTGATTGCGCATGAACTGGGGTATGCGTCGGCGTCGGCGTTCAATTACATGTTCCGGGTGGAGACCGGTATGAGCCCGCTGCAGTGGCGAAAGGCCCGGGCGTAGAGCCACGCCCTGCGTGGCTTCGACCTTATTTGGGCACCGCGCAGCCACGCAGGGCGTGGCTCTACGTTGGGTCTACCGGATTGCGCCGGGCCACAATCAACGGATCCTCCACCACCTTCGGAAACGCCGGCAGCGCCGCCGCTTCCACCCCGAACGTGGCCGCCAGCACCCCCGGCGCGAACGCCGACGCCGCCAGCCGGTAACCCACATCACCCGGCGTGGGCTGATCAAAGAACACCAGGAAATGAATGTCCTCGCCCAGCGCCTCGATCTGGTGCGGATATGCACGCGGAATGAAATACACATCGCCAGGCTGCAGCAGATAGGTATCCACCGAACCGTCCGGATCGAGAATGCTCATCCGCGCATGCCCGCGATGCACATAGCCCAGCTCGGCGGTATCCGGGTGCCAATGCGGCTCGCGCATGCCGTCATCGGCAATCCGCAGCGAATACATGGACAGATTGCGCAGCGTCGGCCAGAACTGGGTGCGCGATACCCGCGCCTGGCCATAGGCGAAATCGACCGGCGGTGATTGCGCCTCAATATCAAAACGATGCGGATCGGCGCGGTCGGCACAGTCCGGCACCACGGCCGGCCCCACGCGCCGCACCAGATACGGTGAGGTGGTGTCGCGCGTGAGGTGGGCGAACGCGTCCGAGGCCAGATCGTAAGTGTTGCCCAGCACCGCGTTCGACATCGCCCCGAACGCCGCATGCAGCGAGAAGTCCTGCGGACGCTCATGACTGAACACGATGATCAGTTCCGCCTCGCCATCACCCACGTTCTCGATGGCATGCAAGGCGCCGCTGTTGATGTGGAACGTCTGCCCGGCCGTCACCCGTATCGTGCTGATGGCATCAGCGTTGTCCACAATCGTGATCAACACGCTGCCGGCCAGCACGTAGCCCAGTTCATTGGCATTGGCGTGCCAGTGCGGCTCGCGGATGCTGCCGGGTGCCAGCAGCAGGCGTTTGATCGACAACCGCTCCAGCAACGGCAGCTCATCAGCGGTGAGCCGGCGGATGGTACCCAGCGCATCGTCATGTACCGGCGTCGCGCCCCATAACGAGCGTACATGGCGCGAGGCGGCGTTCATCACGCCACCACGCCCAAGGCGTCGATCAGGCTTTCCACATCGCGCGGACCGTCATAGCGCCGGCCGTTGATGAACAGCGAAGGGGTGCCGTTCACGCCGCTGCGCACGCCGCCCATGAAGTCGCGCTCTATGCGTGGGTCGAAGTTGCCCTCGGCGGCCGCCTGCAGCAGGGTGTGGTCCACCCGCAGCTGGGCGGCGTAACGCAGCAGGTCATCGGGTTCCAGTGCCTGCTGGTTCTGGTAGAGCATGTCGTGCGCTTCCCAGAAGCGGCCGGCGATTGCCGCAGCTTCGGCGAAGCGCGCCGCCGGCAATGCGTTGGGATGGATTTCGCTGATCGGGAAGTTGCGGAACACGAAGCGCATGCGGTTGCCGAGCATGCGCTGTACTTCCTTGATCACCGGGTACGCTTCGCCACAGTACGGGCATTCATAGTCGCCGTATTCCACCAGGGTGATGGCCGCATCTTCCGGGCCCTGGATGTGGTCGAAGCTGCTGACGGGAACGAGAAGGCGGCTCATGAGAGGGCTCCGGTGGCATTTGTAGAGCGGGGCTCTGTCCCGCTGAGGGTGTCCGTGCGCGTCGGCGGGGCAGAGCCCCGCTCTACAACAGCAGGATCGATCGCATCGGTGTGCACGTTGCCACGCAGCGCCTCCAGCGCTTCGAGAATCCCATCCGCCCCAGGATTGATCCCCAGCGGCGACACATAGCTCCAACGCACAATGCCCTGCGCATCAATCACGAACAGCGCACGCTCGCACACGCCGTCCTGCTCGCGATACACGCCATACCGACGCGCCACTTCGCCTTTCGGCTGGAAATCCGCCAGCAGCGGAAAATGCAGATGCCGGGTCTCGGCAAATGCCGCGTGGCACCACACCCCATCCACCGAAATGCCGACCAGCTGTGCGCCGTACCGACGGAACTCAGGCAGCAGCTGGTTGTACAGCGCCAGCTGGTCGCCGCACACCGGGCTCCAGTCGGCAGGGTAGAACGACAAAATCACCGGGTGACCGCGCAGCTCCATCAGGCTCAGGCGCTGGTCGGCGGTGGCCGGCAGCGAGAACGCGGGCGCTGCACTGCCGGGCGGAACGGGAAGACGGGAGGCACTCATGGCACAGCTCCGTGGGGGAGGAGGTGAGGTATCAGCGACGGCTGCGGGTGGTCTCAAACAGGAACCAGCTGCGACGCTCGGCTTCGTCGATCCAGTTCTCGATCAGGCTGGCGGTGGCCACATCGTTGTATTCGCTGCACACGCCGTGGGTGCCGCGCAGGAAGCCGGTGAGGCGGCGGTTGTCGTCGGCCAGTTCGGCCAGCATGTCCTCGGCGGTCACGTAGTCCGCATCGTTGTCCAGCAGGCGCTGGATGCGGTGGATCTGGCCGATCGAACGCAGCGTGGTGCCGCCGACCTTGCGGGCACGCTCGGCGATGGCGTCGGTGGTGGCGAAGATCTGCTCGCCCTGTTCATCCAGCATCAGGTGGTAGTCGCGGAAATGCGGGCCGGACAGATGCCAATGGAAGTTCTTGGTCTTCAGGTACAGCGCGAACACGTCGGCCAGCAGCACGGTCAGCGCGGCCGCGATGTCCTTGGTGGCCTTGGGCCCCAGGTCGGTGGGCGTATTCAGCGCGGCGCGCTGGCGGGCAAGCGGCGAATCGGGGGTGTTGGCGAGGCTGTTCATGGGCATGCTCCGGGAAGGCGGGGGAGGGAGCGCTGGCAGGCAGCGCCGACATCGCCAGACTAGTCAGCCGCGGCCCCCCGCAACATTGCGCCATCGTTTCTCCGCCTCATACCAAAGTGTGTATCGGCCCGGCCCGGTGCAGCGGAGAATCACCCGATGGAGGGATCAGTCCGCCGCGCCCGCGGGGGATACTGCCCTGCGACTGCCGCACGGGTGGCGGTTGGCGCGCCCGGAGGCAAGGACCGTGTTTCCCACATCCCCCGCAATTGCCGTTGCCCTTGGCAAACCCCACCGCACCGCGTTCCGCGTGGCGGCGGCGCTGCTCACGTTAGGCATTTTCCTGATCGACGTGCTCTCCACCCTGGAAGGGGCGGTGGCCGTGCTGTACGTGGTGAGCGTGCTGCTGGTGGCACGCACCGGCCGGCGTGGCGACATCATGACCGCGGCGCTGGCCGGCATCGTGCTGACCGTGCTGGCCTACGTGGACTCGCACGGGCTGAACCACGTTGGCGTGCAGACCTTCCGCGCCGTGGTCAGCCTGGCCGCCATCGGCATCACGGCGATCCTTGCGCTGCAGCACCAGAACGCGATACAGCGCCTGAGCGCGCAGGCGCGCTTGCTGGATCTTTCGCACGACATGATCTTCGTGCGTGACCGTTTTGGTGTGATCACCTTCTGGAACCGCACCGCCGAGCAGGTGTACGGCTGGTCGTCCGAGCAGGCCGTTGGCTGCGTGGCCGACACCTTGCTGTCCACCCGCTACCCGCAGGCGCGCGAGTCGGTGGAATCGACCCTGCTGTCGCTGGGCAGCTGGGAAGGCACGCTGGAACAACGCACCCGTGAAGGTGAGTGGCGGGTGCTGGACAGCCGCTGGGTGGTGCAGCGCGATGGCCGTGGGCGGATCACCGGGGTGCTGGAAACCCATACCGATGTCACCGAGCGCCGGCGCGCCCAGGATGCGGCCATGCGTGCGCAGTCCGAGCTGGCGCATGCCATGCGCGTGGCCACGCTGGGCGAACTCACCGCCACCCTCGCACATGAAGTGAACCAGCCGCTGATGGCGGTGGTGACCAACGGCGAAGCCGGCCTGCGCTGGCTGCATCGCGCACAACCCGACCTGCAGGAAGTGGATGCGGCCATCACCCGCAGCGTGGCCGAAGCGCGCCGCGCCAGCGAAATCGTCAAGCGCGTGCGCGCGTTCCTGGCCAAAAGCAGTACGGTGCGCGAAGCCCTGGCGGTGCCGGCGCTGATCCACGAGTCAGTGCGCCTGGTGCAGCACGACCTGAACCGTGACGCGGTGCAGCTGCGCGTGGAGGTGGGTTCCGGCCTGCCGTCGGTGCACGGTGATGCCATACAACTGCAGCAGGTGCTGGTGAACCTGATGATCAATGCCAGCCAGGCCATGGCCGGGCAGCCGCACGCGCGCGAACTGCACGTGGACGCGCAGCGTGGCGAGCAGGGCGCGGTGGTCATCAGCATCCGCGACAACGGTCCGGGCATCGATGCGGCGCACCTGGAGACGCTGTTCAAACCGTTCTTCACCACCAAGCCGCACGGCATGGGCATGGGCCTGGCGATCTGCCGGTCCACCGCCGAAGCGCATGGCGGCCAGCTTTCCGTGCACAGCGCACCGGGGCAGGGGGCCACCTTCCGGCTGGTGCTCGGCCTTGCAGGAGATGCCGCATGAACAACCCCGCGCTCGCGGTCGTGGTGGACGACGACCCGTCCGTGCGTGATGCTCTGGACAGCCTGCTGCGCTCCATCGGGCTGCAGACGCAGGTGCTGGGCTCACCGGCCGAGCTGCTGCAGGCGGCGCTTCCGGATCTGCCTGGATGCATCGTGCTGGACGTGCGCCTGCCGGGGATCAGCGGGCTGGACCTGCAGGACCAGCTGGCGGCACAGGGCATTCACCTGCCCATCGTGTTTATGACCGGGCACGGCGACATTCCGATGACCGTGCGGGCGATGAAGGCGGGGGCGGTGGACTTTCTGTCCAAGCCCTTCCGCGACCAGGACATGCTGGATGCGGTCAGCGCGGCGATCGAGCGTGATCGCCAGCGCCGGCAGGAGAGCGCGGCCCGGGACAGCCTGGACAGCCGCTACGCCACGCTGACCCCGCGCGAGCGGGAGGTCATGGCGCACGTGGTGGCCGGGCTGATGAACAAGCAGGTGGCCGGGGTGCTGAACCTGAGCGAGATCACCGTGAAGATCCATCGGGGCAATGTGATGCGCAAGATGGGCGTGCGTTCGCTGGCCGACCTGGTGCGCCACGCCGAGGCCCTGGGCGTGCACGTCACGGGGCGCTGAACCGCCCGGCTACAAACCTGTGTATGGTTCCGCTGCCCGCCACCCTGGGGCATAAAGGCAGCGTCGGCCCAGGCCGGCCCGTGGCCCCAGGATGTAGCAGATGAACCCGATGTACCGAGTTGCAATCGTTGACGATGACGACGGCGTGCGCCAATCGCTGTCCAGCCTGCTGCGCTCGCTGGGCTATGAGGCGCGGACCTTCGCCTCTGCCGACGCGTTTCTGGCGACCTTGCAGGATCCCCCCGACTGCCTGCTGACCGACATCCAGATGCCGCAGATGAATGGCGATGTGCTGCAGCAGGAGTTGCTGGCGCGTGGGTGCACGTTCCCGATGATCTTCATGAGCGCGTTCCCCACCGATGCGATCCGCGAGCGGGTCATGGCGCGTGGGGCATTGGCGTTTCTGGCCAAGCCGGTGGATGCGGAAACGCTGGCCTGCTATCTGACCCAGGCATTGGAATGAGCGCGACGTCATACACAGGTATGAAGGTGTTTTAACCCCGCATTGCTTACTGTGGTCCGGTAATTCCCAACCCCCTTTCCGGAGACTGTTCCATGAGCACCATCACCACTTCCGACGGCGTTGAAATCTTCTACAAGGACTGGGGCCCGAAGGACGCCCAGCCGATCGTGTTCCATCATGGCTGGCCGCTGTCCAGCGACGACTGGGACAACCAGATGCTGTTCTTCCTGGGCAAGGGCTACCGCGTGATCGCGCATGACCGTCGCGGTCATGGTCGTTCGTCGCAGGGCAGCGAAGGCCACGACATGGACCATTACGTGGCCGACGCCACGGCGGTGTTCGATCACCTGGACCTGAAGAACGCGGTGCATATCGGCCACTCCACCGGTGGTGGCCAGGTGGCACGTTACGCGGCGCGCGCTGCGGCGGGCCGTGTGGCCAAGGCGGTGCTGATCAGTGCGGTGCCGCCGATCATGGTGAAGTCGGACAAGAACCCGGGCGGCCTGCCGATCGAGGTGTTCGACGGCTTCCGTTCGGCGCTTGCGGCGAACCGCGCGCAGTTCTACGTCGACGTGGCCAGCGGCCCGTTCTACGGCTTCAACCGTGAAGGTGCGAAGGTATCGCAGGGCGTGATC
Source organism: Stenotrophomonas sp. (assembly GCF_032103445.1). Lineage (GTDB taxonomy): Bacteria > Pseudomonadota > Gammaproteobacteria > Xanthomonadales > Xanthomonadaceae > Stenotrophomonas. Next base: position 6,459 of record NZ_DAMDFR010000012.1, on the reverse strand, counting down.
GACAACTGGTGGCGCCAGGGCATGACCGGCAGCGCGCAGGCGCACTACGAGGGCATCAAGGCGTTCTCGGAAACCGACTTCACTGAAGACCTGAAGGCGATCAACGTACCGACCCTGCTGCTGCACGGTGACGACGACCAGATCGTACCGATTGCCGACGCCAGCGAGCTGAGCATCAAGCTGCTCAAGCACGGCACCCTGAAGGTGTTCAAGGGCTACCCGCACGGCATGTGCACCACGCACGCCGACGACATCAACGCCGAGCTGCTGAAGTTCATCCAGGGCTGATGATCGGCGCGGTTGCCGGCGTGGAACTGCACGCGCCGGCAATCAACTGATTGCATGGATTCGCCCACGGACCTTCTGGTTGCACTGGATACGTAGAGCCGGGCTTGCCCGGCTGCTGTTGGACCCATGCGAACAGCCCTCGGTTCAAGGCATCTTTGGTTTGGCGGCTCGGGATGGGTTTGCGGGACACGCCGTAAACCCATCCATGGGGGCTCGTCAAAAACATCCATGTTTTTGACGGTCCCGCAAACCCACCCCGACCCACCTTCGACAGGTCATCGGTGGCCAACGAAAATCAGAACCCGCGCGCGGCCCCGGTGGGATCGGTCGACAGACGATCGCCGTGAAACAACCCGCGTTCTTTAACGCATGAACCCCGGATCGAAACGCGCTCTCCGCGTGATCCCATGACGCACTCGCCCCGATTTTTCGATGACCACCCACGCTGGTCGCTTCGACATGCGACGCAAATCAAAATTTCTCACGCCAGCACCCGGGCAATACCGACACCCCGTGCCGAAACGCAACTCAACACCCCCCAAACCTCCCACAACCACAACGCGCCAATTGCGTCGCACCATTTGCGAGCGCGTCAAAAATCCGCCACGATTCTTTCGCAATTGCCTGTTTTTTTAGCAATGCGCGTGCTGCAGGATGGCCCCCGGAGCGTAGAAACTCCTCAGAAACACATCAGGTGTCCTGCGTCGGAGCTGTTCGTGTCCAACGTCGGGAGGGTGGCTAATACAACACCCCCGCAAGGGGGGAATACGCCCGCCGGTGTTTTGTTTGTGTTTCTGACGGTTTCTAACCTCCCGACCCCTCGCCATTCCGGCAGGGGTCGCATCTCACAGGAGGTTTGCCATGCAGTCGCAGAGGTCGCACATTCCCGAAGAGACGTTCGAAGCCCCCGCACCGCGCTGTGCCGTATGCGGCGGCACCCCGCCCACACCGCCACCGCCCTACGACGAAGGCCTCGGCGGCGTCGAATACATGATGATGCGCGGCCGCTGGCTGCGTTACATGGGGCTGGGCAAGGGCACGTGGTTCAGAGTTGAGTTCGACGGCGAACGGATCATTGCCACGCCGGTGTATCCCCCGGGCTTTCGTATGCTGCACATCCCCACGGAAGTGCTGCGCGAAGTGCACTACACGCAGGTGCGCGAGTACCGCCAGCATCCACGGCCGCGCCGCAATCGGAGGACACGCCGATGAGAAAGCCGGTCTGGGTACGCACCAAGGTGGAAGACGATCTGCGTTGCCGCTTCAAGGGCGCGGTGAGGCAGGAGTACTACGCGCCAGCCGAGGCCATCCGCATGTTCATGGAGCGCGTGGTGGAGCTGAGTGAGAACCGGAACACGGTGGACCTCACGCTGTGGAGCAATGTCATCAACGACGCATCGAATGACGTGGCCGCCGAGATCTGCATCGGCCAGGAAGAACCGCCTTATGGCGAGGAAGACGAAGTGCAGCGAGCGCGCAGAGAAGGCTGGGCCAGCCCCGGCTTCGGCCGCGACTGAAGCGGATGGAAGACAGCGCCATGACCCCAACACCACCGCTGCACCCCGGCACCATCCTGCTGGAAGACTTCATGCAACCCAACGGCCTCACCCGCCGCGCACTCGCCGACGCCCTGCATGTCTCCAACACCCGCATCGTCAGCATCACCCGTGGCACCGCCGCCATCACCATTGACACTGCCATCCGCCTGGGCCACTACTTCAACACCTCGCCATGGTTCTGGATGAACCTGCAGGTACGCTTCGATCTGGAAATGGCGGAACAGCAAACACCCGCCCCGACCGAACGTATCGTCCCGCTGCCGCAGTTCATGGACCCGTCAGTGCCGTCCGCTGTAGAGGTAAAGGAGTGGGGCGCATGGTGACAACCTATCTCCGCCGCCTGCTGCCCGGGTACCCGAGGGCTCCAGTCCCGCCGCAGAAGCGCAGCACGCTGCCACCCATTCCCCGCAGCCTGCGCTCGCAGTTGAAGGACTACCCGGATCACATCGAGCGCCTGCAGTTAGCCCTGCACGGCGTCAGCGTGGCCCGCACAACGCGCCGGCCACGCATCGAAATGGCGGTGTGGGCCATCGACGACCGCCTGTCCCGCTTCCTGGCCGAGGCGCAGCACGAACTGGATGCCGCCCGCTGCAGCGGTGACCCGGAGCGGCTGGCGCGGGCCGAGGAGGTGGAGGCGGTGATGTTCAAGGTGAACCGGAAGAATGCGTGGATGGGCGATGAGGTGTTTGCTGCATGGTTCAGGGCGGAGGTTGGGCCCTCAAAGCGGTAGCGCCGGCCGTTGGCCGGCCCTCATGACCCCTACATCACGCCGTACTCGCTACGTTGCCCTCAACCCCCAACGCAGCACGGCCATGACCACCGAAAAGCAACCCGGCAAGCAGGAAGGCATCAAGGAATCCCAGCAGGACCGCAAGCAGGACGATGTGGCCAAGAGCCGCCCTGCCCAGACCGACCAGCAGATTCATGACGCCAACACCAAGCGTCCGCCCAGCAACCCCTCCCGGTAGAGTCGTCGACAGACGACTGCCGATGACGGTGATCGGCGCGGCGAACGCTTCTACCTCACCGCAAGGGACGCGCTGACCCGCCATCCCCCCTCCATGCCACAATCCCCTCAACAACACTGTTGAGGGGCAGTCCGTTGATCAAACCCATTCTTGTCGCGTTTCTCGCCGTGACAGCAGCCCTGTCCACCACCGCGAGCGCTCAGGCACCTGCGCCCACCAGCCGCGCCGAGGCGACCAAGATCGTCGCCGATATCCGCAAGGTAGTAGCTGACAACGGAATCGAACGTCTGGAATCCGTCCGCATCGGCGACATCGACCAATGGGTCTCAATTCGCGGCAACGACCCACGCAACCCGGTACTGCTGATGCTCCACGGCGGCCCCGGTTGGGTGGCAATGCCAACCAGCTGGTACTTCCAGCGTGGCTGGGAGGAGTACTTCACGGTAGTGCAGTGGGACCAGCGTGGCGCGGGCAAGACTTACGCAGCGAATGACCCGGCGGTCGTCGCCCCGACCATGACCCGCGAGCGCATGATCGCCGACACCGAGGAAATGGTGGCCTGGCTGCGCAAGGAGTTCGGCAAGGACAAGATTTTTGTCGTCGGACAGTCCTGGGGCAGCTATCTGGGTCTGGAACTGGCGCAGCGTCGCCCTGAATGGCTTCATGCATACGTAGGCATCGGCCAGATTACCAATGCGCCAGAAAGCGAGCGTCGCGGCTATGCCTGGACCCTGGAGCAGGCGAAGGCCGCAGGCAACGCTGAAGCGGTGGCCGAGCTGGAGGCGCTGGCGCCGTATGCGCAGGGCAGTGAACCGCTGCCGCTTGAAACGCTGTTCAAGCAGCGCAAGTGGCTCAACGAGTATGGCGGCATGGTGCACAACCGGACCGGGGGAAGTGCCGAGGCTGCCGCCATTCGGCTGTCACCGGAGTACAGCGACGACGACCTCGCCAAGGTGTGGAAAGCCAATGACTTCTCCATGCAGCATCTGTTGAGCGAAGTGCTGACCCTGGACATGAGTCGCGTGGATCGGTTGAAGACGCCCTTGTTCCTGTTCCTGGGCCGCCACGATTACAACGTGTCGTCCGAGCTGGCGGCCGAATGGTTCACGCGGGTCCAGGCACCGGCCAAGCAGCTGGTGTGGTTCGAGCAGTCCGCGCATGAGGTGATGATTGAAGAGCCTGGCAAGACGCTGCTCACGCTGGTGCAGCAGGTTAGGCCAATTGCTGAGCGGGCCGGGGATGTGCCATAAGGCGCATCGCTAGCGCTGCTTAGGTAGCGTCGGTCGCAAGACGACGGCCGATACCAATGATCCGTGCTTTAACGTCGCGCACCCGGACGGAATCGCGCTTCTCTCGGTCGCTGCGCGGCGTTCGTCGCGCCGATCACCGTTATCGGCCGTCGTCTTGCGACCGACGCTACCAAGGCGCGCAGCCGCTCATTGCGGCGCACGATGCAAACCCTTCGGTGACGTTGCGTAGAGCCGGGCTTGCCCGGCTGCTTGAACCATGGCGAATCCTGAGAGGTAGCTGCGCACGGACGTCGCGTTTGGCCCGGTCTCCCGCTGATTGAAACGGTTTATCAAGCGGATTTGTTGGCTACAAAGCCGCGCAGAAGTCGCTGTTGGCCTGCGGTGTCACGACGCAAATGCAGGGCGATAACCGGCGAAGCATGTGCCCCACGAACTCGACACCCGACCGAAACTACGATAACTCAGCGGCGGATACCGCAAGGGTTTACTACGCAACGCAAAGGAGCTCGGCCGTGCCGAAACCTGAGAAAGAATTGAGAATTCGCGATGAGCAGCGTGATCTGGGTGAAGAGCTATTGGAGGCGGTGCGTGCTTTCAAGAATGGACGGATTGGAAAGGTTCACGTGATGCGATTGGCGGAGGAAGGTGACGCCATCGATCGAGTGAGCTTCGCTTTGGCAGGTGACGAGTTCCAGCAATTTGTCGACCATCTTGATGCGCCTTTGGAGCGCAATCCCGGGCTTGATCGGCTGGTCAGGCTTATCCCTGTGTGGGATAAGGCGCGGGAGAAGGCATAAGAAGCGTTTCAGCGTGATGGGGCCGACAACTCAAGGATGGGCAGGCGGCCTGCTTCGGCGAGGTTGCTGCGTTCGTCGCGCAGATCATCGTTATCGGCCGTCGTCTTGCGACCGACGCTACCAAAACCTCTCGCCCCAATGCCGTTGGGATGCTCGACAGCATTGCAGCTAGGGCGTCAAAGCCTTCGTCACCAGTTCTGTGAGCAGTGGACTGGATTGGGAGCGCATCTGCGCCGCCACCTCGGGTTGAACCGCACTGAACTTCGCCGCATACGGTGAGCGCGTGCCTTCGCGGGTTAGTGAGAGAAGCTCTTCAGCAGTTAGATGCTGGGCATACAGATCGCCCAAGCGTTGATCCCATGCAGCCTGGAACTGTGGAAGGTGGCGGTCGAGCTGTGTCTGAACCTGCTGGTCCGCGGCGTCCTTCCCTAGTTGTTGTACCAACGACGCATAGGTGTTCGTTCCGCGTGCCGCATCCAGTGCCAGCCCGCGCAGGCCTTGGCCCATATTGAAGCGTTGCACCAGCGCTGCAGCGGGGTCGCCCGGTGTAGCGGGGTCAACGGCGGGCGGGGCCTGGGTGCAGGCGGCGAGGGTGAGCAGGGCGGTGATCAGCAGCGTCCGGTACGTCATTGCAGGTTCCTTCCTGGTCTGGAGAAAGCAGAACGCCACCCGAAGGTGGCGTTCTGTTGTAGAGCCGGGCTTGCCCGGCTGCTTGAATAGTGGTGGAGCCAAGGAGGATCGAACTCCTGACCTCGTCATTGCGAACGACGCGCTCTCCCAGCTGAGCTATGGCCCCACGAAGTACTGCTTCGCAGGCACCGCCTTGCGATGACTGAAGTGTAGCGCCGTGAAGGCCCGCCTGCCAAGCGCGGCAGGCTGACGCAGGGCGTGCTGACCGCAAAAATGAGAAAACGTTTCCATAAATTTATTGATGGAGCACCGAAGGCGGCAGCAAGGGTGTGATCTTTAGTGATTTACGAACTTTTCTGAACAACCGAGTTGGTTTGTGAACGCGGAGATCGATCTAAATTCAATGAAATCAATTAGATAGCGCTTGTGTCTATACGTTAATTTCTGGCGAAAAATACGTAAAGCGGACCGAAGTGGTGCCGATAAGAAATGTGACGCATCTCTCACACCCACTTTTCCGAGTTCCGACGATGACGACCCGTGCCGCCACCGTTTTCTCAACCTCCATCGGCGCGCGCCTTGCGCTGCTGATGGGCGTGATCACCACCGTGGCCTTTGTGATCCTGGCTGCTTTGATCTACCGCCAGGCTGCCACCAGCTACCAGACCCGCGTGGAAGCAGGGCTGCAGTCCTCCACCGACCTGATGCGCGATTCGGTCGAGCTGTACGACCGCAGCCTCAGCGAAAGCACCGAGCGCATGGCCGGCACCTTCCGCGCGATGCTGCCGGCCGGCGACATCACGGTGGATGCCACCAAGCCGGTCACTGTCGGCGAACGCGTCACCCCCCGCTTGTTGATGGGCACGGACACCCTCAACCTGCAGGAAGGCGTGGTGGACCGCTTCGCTGAAGCGGTAATCCCCCCTCAGAATAGAAGCAGCCATAAGTGGAATTTTCTCGTAATCTA
>NZ_DAMDFR010000011.1:0-94173 GCF_032103445.1 Stenotrophomonas sp. | reverse complement strand
GGCCCCGACGCGCTGCGCCGCCTGCTGGCATCGCTGCCGGCCGGTCTGGCCGCGCCGGTGCTGGTCTACATGCGCCTGGACGGCGGCCGCTACGGCAACCTGGTCAAGCAGATGGCGCGCGTGTCGGCGCTGCCGGTGCTGCTGGCCGAATCCGACCAGCCGGTGGTGGCCGGCAATGCCTACATCCTGCCCGACGACGTGGGCGTGGGCGTGCAGAACCGCGGCCTGTACTTCACCGCCGATGTCGAAGGCGTGCAGGTCAGCGCGCTGCCGGCAGCGCACAGTGCGGTGGTCATGCTCAGCGGTGCCGATGCGCGCCTGGTGGATGATGCGCTGTCGCTGGCCGTGGCCGGCGGCTGGGTGGCCGGGCAGACCGGTGAGGGCTGCTACGACCCGATCGCGGCCAGCGCCGTGGTCGCTGCCGGCATGGCCGCCGGCGATCCGCCGCAGCTGGCTGCCGCCATTGCCGAACGCTGGGGCGTGAGCGAGTAACGCGCCGCACCGCCCCTTATCAGGAAAGACACCATGAGCTACGCCAGCAACGACGAAATCCGTGGGGTACTGATCGAGACCGGCCAGCAGCATGTGCTGCTGCCGAACGCGACGGTGGCCGAAATGATGTCCAACGTGCAGGTGCATCCGGTGGCCGACGCTCCAGCCTGGTTGCTGGGCCAGCTGGCCTGGCACGGCTGGGACGTGCCGCTGATGTCATTCGCGCGGCTGGCCGGGCTGGGCGAGGAAATGGTCGCCAGCAAGAACAAGGTCGTGGTGCTCAAGGCGCTGGGTGGCAACCCGCGTCGACCGTACTACGCCATGCTCGCGCAGAACTTCCCGCAGCTGATCTCCGTGCCGCGCGACGGTCTGCTGGCTGACGCGTCCGAAGAAACCCTGCCGACCGGCGTGCACATGCGTGTGCTGCTGGGGGAGCGCAGCGCGCTGCTGCCGGACCTGGATGCGGTGGAAGAAGCACTGGACCGGGCGCACCCGGTGGCGGCATAACGCACGTAGCGCGGGAAAACCTGTAGGGACACGCCATGCGTGTCCTCGAGGTGTCCGGGCGGTTCGCAGACACGCATGGCGTGTCTCTACACGATTACCCCAGATCGCCCAGGCGCGCCTGCACCGCCGCAATCGCCGCCAGACCAGCGGTTTCGGTACGCAGGATGCGCGGCCCCAGCTGCAAGCCCTGGAAGCCTGCTTCTGCCAACGCCTGCCGGTCACGCGGCGACCAGCCGCCTTCCGGGCCGATCGCGATCACGACGCCCTCCGGAGCCGCCGCCAGGGTCGACAGCCGATGCTCGCCCAGCGGATCCAGGGTCAGCTTGAGTGCCCCGGCCGGCATGCTGCGCGCCGCCTCCAGCAACGACTGCGGCGCAGCCACCGACGGCACGCGTGCGCGCCCGGACTGGCCGCAGGCCGACACCACCACGCTGTTCCAATGGGCCAACCGCTTCTCGGCGCGTGCCGCATCCAGCTTCACCTCGGTCCGCTCGGCGTTGACCGGCACGATGGCCTGCACGCCCAGCTCGGTTGCCTTCTGCAGGATCAGATCCATTTTTTCACCCCGTGCGATCCCCTGCAGCAGGGTGATCGACAGCGGCGACTCGTTGTCCAGCACCTGCACCGCGTCGATCCGGACCTGTGCATTGCGCTTGCCCAGCTCCACCAGCGTCGCGCTGTAGTCCCGCCCGTCGCCATTGAACAGCACGCACGGTTCACCTTCGCGCAGACGCATCACCCGCACCAGATGATTGGCCACGTCCTCGGGCAGCGACAGCTGCTGGCCGACGGCCAGCGGTAACTCAACGAACGAACGGGTCATGCGCATGCAACAGCTTCCTCGATGGCAGCCAGGGTGGTGTGGGCCAGCAGTTCCAGCTGCTCATCCTCCACGCAGTAAGGAGGCATCCAGTACAGCACATTGCCCAGCGGGCGCAGCACCACGCCACGCCTGAGCGCGGCATTGTAGGCGTGCAGGCCGACCCGCGCAGCGGCCGGGAACGGCGTGCGCTTGTCGCCGTTTCGGGTCAGTTCGAACGCCACCACCATCCCTGCCTGACGCACGTCGGCCACGTGGGGATGGTCGGCGAAGGGGGCGGCCAGTGAACGCATCACGGCAGCGGTACTGCGGTTGCGGGCAACGACATTGTCCTGCGCGAAGATATCCAGCGTGGCCAATGCAGCGGCGCACGCCAGGGGATTGCCGGTGTAGCTGTGCGAATGCAGGAACGCACGCTCGCGGCTGTCGTCGAGGAAAGCGTCATACAGGGCCTGGGTGGCCAGCACTGCGGCCAGCGGCAGGAAACCGCCGGTCAGCCCTTTGGACAGGCACAACAGGTCGGGCATCACCCCGGCCTGCTCACAGGCGAACAGGGTGCCGGTGCGCCCAAAACCCGTGGCGATCTCGTCGGCAATCAGGAACGCGCCATTGGCGTCACACAGTTCGCGCGCCCGCTGCAGATAGACGGGGTCGTACATGCGCATGCCGCCTGCGCACTGCAGGCGCGGCTCCAGAATCACCGCGCAGATCTCGCCGGGATGCTGGTCGAACAGCGTGGCCAGTGCGTCGGCCGCCTGGTGGGCACGCTGCGCCGCGCTCTGTCCCGGCTCGGCCAGGTAGGCATCGGGCGAGGGGGCGAACAAGGCCTCGGTCAGCAGCGGCGCATACACACGCCGGTACAGCGGAATATCGCCCACGGACAGGGCCCCCAGGGTTTCCCCGTGATAGCCGTTCTCCAGCGCCACGAAACGCGTGCGATGCAGCTCGCCACGATTGCGGAAGTAGTGGAAGGCCATCTTCAGGGCGACTTCCACGCCAGCAGAGCCGTTGTCGGCATAGAACACTTTGGCCAGCGGGTCACGGCCGGCCTGGCGCGGAGCCAGCGCCAGCAGCTGCTCGGCCAGGGTGATCGCCGGTTCATGGCTGAACCCGGCCAGCATCACCTGTTCCAGCTGGGTGGCCTGGCGCGCGATCGCCGCCCCTATGCGCGGCTCGGCATGCCCGAACAGATTGGTCCACCAGCTGCTGACCGCATCCAGGTAGCGGCGGCCGTCGTGGTCGATCAGCCAGGGGCCTTCGCCCCGTGCAATCGGCACCAGCGGCAGGGTGTCAGGGTGTTCGCGCATCTGCGTGCAGGGGTGCCACAGCACGTCCAGATCGCGTTGTCGCCACTGGCTGGCCAGCGGGGAGGGGGCCGGGTCTGCTAGCATTTCGAGCTCATGAACGCGTTTTCACCAACCTGCATTCTATCGGCCTCCACGAGCTTGTCCGCATGAGTCGCCCGCTGCCCACCATCCATCAGATCATCGACGAGGAAAGCGGACCGTTCCAGCGCCAGCACCTGGACCTGGAGTTCTCCAACGGCGAACGCCGCCGCTTTGAGCGCCTGGTCAGTCGCGGCCATGGCGCGGTGGTGGTGGTGCCCATGCTGGATGCGGAAACGGTGCTGCTGGTCCGTGAATACGCGGCCGGCGTGCACCGTTACGAGCTCGGTCTGGTGAAAGGTCGGATCGACGCGGGCGAGACGCCGCTGCAGGCGGCCAACCGCGAGCTGAAAGAAGAGGCCGGCTATGGCGCGCACCGGCTGGACGTGCTGCGCCCGATGACCCTGGCTCCCACCTACATGAGCCACCAATCGTGGCTGGTGGTGGCGCGCGACCTCTACCCGGAACGCTTGCCCGGTGACGAGCCGGAAGAGCTGGAAGTGGTGCCGTGGAAGCTGGCGGAACTTGACCGCCTGATGCTGCGTGACGACTTCTCCGAAGGGCGTTCGCTGGCGGCCCTGTTCATTGCCCGTGAGTGGCTGGGGCAGGGGGCATGATCAAGCTCACCACCGATCTGCGCGAGACCGTCATTGCCATCGCGCAGGATGCCGCCGCCGCGATCATGGGGGTGTACGCCACCGCATTTGAGATCGAGCTGAAATCCGACCGCAGCCCGGTTACCGCGGCCGACCGCGCCGCCAATGACGTGATCGAGCGTGGGCTGGCCCAGCTCACCCCAGACCTGCCGATTCTGTCCGAAGAATCCGCGCTGGTGCCCTGGGAGGTGCGGCAGCACTGGGGGGCTTACTGGCTGGTGGATCCGCTCGATGGCACCCGTGAGTTCGTCAAGCGCAACGACGAGTTCAGCGTCAACATCGCGCTCATCTACCAGGGTGCCCCGGCCTTCGGCGTCGTGCTGGCCCCGGTCACCGGTGTGGTCTGGCACGCCATGCGCGGCGAGTTGGCCTATCGGCGCGAGGGCATGCACGACTCGGTGCTGCGCGCACGCGCGCCGGCGCTGCCACCGCTGCGGGTGGCGGCCAGCCGTTCGCACCGAAGCCCGGAAACCGAATCCCTGCTGGCCCGGATGGGCGACATCGAAGTGATCGCCCAGGGCTCATCGCTGAAGTTCTGTCGCCTGGCCGAGGGCACGCTGGATGTCTATCCGCGACTGGGTCCCACCGCCGAATGGGACACCGCCGCCGGCCAGTGCGTGCTGCATGCGGCGGGCGGCGCGGTGCTGTCGGCGACCACCGGCAAGCCGTTCCGCTATAACCGGCGTGAGACCCTGTTGAATGGTGATTTCATCGCGTTGGGCGACACCCGGCTGCCCTGGCGCAGCTGGATGCCCGACTGATTCCCCTCACACACGCTGGAGCTGCAATGTCCGCCACCGCCGAACTGGAACGCCTGCTGGGCATCATGGCGCGTCTGCGCGATCCGCAGCAGGGGTGCCCGTGGGACCTGGAGCAGAACTTCGCCACCATTGCGCCGTACACCATCGAGGAAGCCTACGAGGTAGCCGATGCCATTGATCGTGGCGATCTGGATGACCTGTGTGACGAACTGGGCGACCTGCTGCTGCAGGTGGTGTTCCATGCGCAGATGGCCAGTGAACAGGGGGCCTTCGGCTTCGCCGAGGTGGCCCGCGCGATCAGCGACAAGATGCAGCGTCGCCATCCGCACGTGTTCGCGCAGGTGGACGTGGCAGGGTCCGAAGACGTGATGGTCAACTGGGAGGCGATCAAGCGCGCCGAACGTGCGGCCAAGGGCGATGCCGATACGTCCGCGCTGGCGAGCATCTCGCGTGGGCTTCCGGAGTGGCAGCGCGCGGTGAAGCTGCAGTCTCGCGCTGCGCGGGTGGGCTTTGACTGGCCCGGTCCCGGGCCGGTGATGGACAAGGTGCGTGAGGAGCTGGACGAAGTGGCTGCGGAGTTCGCGCGCGGACCGGTAGCCGACAACGCCGCTCGCCTGCAGGAAGAGCTGGGTGACCTGCTGTTCGTCTGCGCCAATCTGGCGCGGCACGCGCAGGTCGACGTGGGTGCTGCGCTGCGTCAAGCCAACCTGAAGTTCGAACGTCGCTTCCGCGCCATGGAGGCGCAGGCTGCCCGTGATGGGCAGGCCATGACGGACCTCGACCTCGATGCGCAGGAACGCCTCTGGCAGCAGGTGAAAGCCAGCGAGACGGTGTCTTGAAGACGCTGTTGCTGTTCATCCTGACGGCGGTGGCGGAAATCGTCGGTTGCTATCTGCCTTGGTTATGGCTGCGCAAGGGCGGCAGCGTCTGGCTGCTGCTGCCCGCTGCGGTCAGCTTGGCGCTGTTTGCCTGGCTGCTGACCCTGCACCCGGCTGCCAGTGGCCGCGTCTACGCCGCCTATGGCGGGGTCTACATCGGCACCGCGCTGGCCTGGCTGTGGGTGGTGGACGGCATCCGCCCCGGTCGCTGGGACCTGCTGGGCGTTGCGCTGTGCCTGGCCGGCATGGCGGTGATCATGTTCGCCCCGCGTACCGCTTGATGCGGAAACCTCGCATTGCGTCATCTGGAGGAAAGCCCCCTTTTTGTTAAAGGGGGCGCGCCGAAGGCGCGGGGATAAGGTGGAATGCGTGGCCGGAACGACTGATGCAGCGCGGCACGCGTTGCATCAGTCGTTCTGGGATAATGGGGATCTTGCTTCTCATCCCCCGGATTGTGGTCATGACCCAGAAGACGCTGCTCAACGAAACCCACCGTGCGCTCGGTGCCAAGATGGTCGATTTTGGTGGTTGGGACATGCCCATCCATTACGGCTCGCAGCTGGACGAGCACAATCTGGTGCGTGCCGACGCCGGCATGTTCGACGTCAGCCACATGACCGTGGTCGATCTGCAGGGTGAACAGGTGCGCCCATTCCTGCGCCGGCTGCTGGCCAATTCGGTGGACAAGCTCAAGGTGCCGGGAAAGGCACTGTACTCGTGCATGCTCAACCCGCAGGGCGGGGTGATCGACGACCTGATCGTTTACTTCCTGGCCGAGGACTTCTTCCGCATGGTGGTCAATGCCTCGACCCGCGAAAAGGACCTGGCCTGGATCCGCGAGCAGGCGGCTGCCTTCAATGTGCAGGTGACCGAACGCGAAGACCTCGCCATCGTCGCCGTGCAGGGGCCGAATGCGCGCGCCAAGGTCATCGGCCTGGTCGCCGAACGTGATCGCGCGACGCTGGAAAAGCTGGGGCGGTTTGCTGCCGTCGAAGTTGCTGGTGCCCAGGGCGAGCCGTTGTTCGTCGCGCGCACCGGCTACACCGGCGAAGACGGCTTTGAAATTCTGGTGCCGCAGAGCCACGTGATCGCGTTCTGGAACGCGCTTGCCGCGGCCGGCGTGCGCCCGGCCGGCCTGGGCGCACGCGATACGCTGCGCCTGGAAGCCGGCATGAATCTGTATGGCCAGGACATGGACGAAGCGATCTCGCCGTTCGAAGCGGCGCTGGCCTGGACCGTCGCACTGGACGAAGGCCGTGACTTCATCGGCCGTGAGGTACTGGAAGCACAGAAGGCCAGTGGTACCGCGCGCCAGATGATCGGCCTGGTGATGGACGAGAAGGGCGTGCTGCGTCACGGCCAGTCAGTGCTGACCGCCGGCGGCAACGGCGAGATCCTGTCCGGCACCTTCTCCCCGACCCTGGGCAAGGGCATCGCGTTTGCACGTGTACCGGCCGGTGAGCTCGGCCAGGTGCATGTCGACATCCGCGGCCGCCAGGTACCGGTGCGCGTGGTCAAGTTCCCGTTCGTGCGTGAAGGCCAGGCCCAGCCCGGCGTTCTGGCTGAAGGTTGAGTTGGTTACACTACCCCCGTTTTTCTGAACCCCCAATTTCCTCGGAGCAGTTCCATGAGCGAGATCCCCGGCGACCTCAAGTTCCTCAAGTCCCACGAGTGGGCCCGTGTCGAAGGCGACGGCCGCGTCACCATCGGTATTTCCGACCATGCCCAGGGCCTGCTCGGCGACCTGGTCTACGTTGAGCTGCCCGACGTGGGTGCTGAAGCCAAGGCCGGCGAGCAGATCGCCGTGGTCGAGTCGGTCAAGGCGGCTTCGGACGTCTACAGCCCGGTCAGTGGCACCGTGGTCGAGGTCAACTCGGCCCTTACCGACAAGCCGGAAACCATCAACGAAGATGCCTACGGCGACGGCTGGATGTTCGTGGTCGAGCTGTCCAACAAGGAAGAGATCAACGACCTGCTGGGTCCGGACGACTATGCCGAGGTGCTGGAGAACGACGACCACTGAGGTCGCGTTCGCGCCGAACCGGACGGCCGCCTTGTGCGGCCGTTTTTTTTTCCAGCGTCGGTGGTGCATCTGTTATCCGTACGTGATGGATGGGGTGATGCGGACACGACTTCGCTCATGCCGGGGGCGCCGAACCCGGTGCGTTCGACGGCATGAGTCGGGTCGATCAACCGCCTTCGGGGTGCGTGATCGATGCCGTCGCGCGTCCGATTGGCGGTCAAAAGTTTGCGCATTTTTGCCAATCCGGAAGAAAAAAGCGTGGGTCGATGTGAAAAGTTTTTTCGACCGTTTCGGTCCGGTGTTGCTTCAGTGCCGGAGCCGTCGGCGGCTGTCGCCGTTGCGACGTCGATGTTCGACAGCCGCGTGGGTGTCGTTTGCGAAAGTGCTTCTTTTAAGTGTTTTTCTTTCAGTGCATCTCTTCGATGCGCCCTCAATGCGGCGGCGTCAGGGTGCCGCGGAAGGCGTCGGCGGGTGTTCTGGAGGTCGCTTCCGGAAGCGCGTGGAAGGGTGTCGGCGTGAAAATTTTTCGCGGGGGTTGTTGACAGTCAAAAAAAGCGTGATTAGGTTTCGCCCAGCAGACCTTGCCTGCCAAGAGAGTGAGCAGAATCGACATCCAGTCGCGAAGCACAACCAGGACATCCGCCTCGAGTCCGATGACGGTGGAGTCGGCTTCGCTTCCCTCGGTGAAAAGCAAGGGCACCCTTCATTCGATACCTGCCGGGTGGTTGATGGCAGGCATCACCGTATCCGTCACGACGCGCACGACGCGACGGCGGTCCCCGCCAGGCAACAGCTAGCGGGTTTGTTTCAACTGGGCGTTTCAACTCCATAGATCACTGACGAGGAGCCATCCCATGGCAACCAAGAAAGCTGCGAAGAAAAAGCCGGCCGCTAAAAAGGCCGTCAAGAAGGTCGCAAAGAAGGCTGCGGCCAAGAAGACCGTGAAGAAGGCAGCCAAGAAGGCAACCGCCAAGAAGGCTGTGAAGAAGGTCGCCAAGAAGGCCGCTGCCCGCAAGGCAGTGAAGAAGACGGCGAAGAAGGCCGTCAAGAAGGTCGCAAAGAAGGCGACCGCCAAGAAGGCTGCCAAGAAGACCGCGAAGAAGGCCGTCCGTAAGGTCGCCAAGAGGGCCGGTGCAAAGAAGGCCGTCAAGAAGGTAGCCAAGAAGGCCACCGCCAAGAAGGCTGCCAAGAAGACTGCCAAGAAGGCCGTCCGCAAGGTCGCCAAGAAGGCCGGTGCCAAGAAGGCTGTCCGCAAGGTCGCCAAGAAGGCCACCGCCAAGAAGGCTGTGAAGAAGGTCGCCAAGCGCAAGCCGGCGGTCCGCAAGAAGAAGGCTGCACCGGTCGCTCTGCCGGCAACTCCGGCACCGCTGATCTGATCCATTCCCGATAGCCGTACCTGAAACCCCCTTCCCCGGATGCCCAGCGGGGAGGGGGTTTTTTTTGCGCCGCAGGCGCAAAGAAAAACCCCCTGACGCACCAACGAATGTTGGTGCGGACGGTAGGTGCCGACTGTTAGTCGGCACTCCTTAGCGAAGAAGGCGGCCAAAGGCCGCCTTCTTCAACACCATCCGAAGCCGAGATAAGTTACCGCGGCGACGCCACCGCCCGATCCGCCGAAGCCCCCTTGCGCTTGCCCGGCGCCGGCGCGCTGTCTTCCACCATCAGGTTGTCGCTGCCGAAGTCAGTATCCACGTCCAGCCAGCGCTGGCTCGGAAGGCCCATCGCCTGGTCCAGCACGGTCGGCAGCAGGCCACTGGGCAGGCTGCTCTCACCGTTCCACATGATGGCGATGCCCAGGTCGCGCTCAGGCACCAGCGCCACCAGGCCACGGTAGCCCTGCACCGCGCCGGCATGGAAGATCACTTCATGCCCGGCATAGTCGAAGTTGCGCCAGCCCAGCGCGTAGCCTGCCGAGTGCAGGCGCTGGCGGCGCCAGCCAGAGCGCATCTCGCCCGGCGTGTTGATCAGCGTGGAGTGCAGTGTCGCCAGCAGCGGAGCCGGCAGCACGTCCGGACGATGCCCGGTGTGGGCCAGCAGCCACTGCGCCATGTCGCTGGCGCTGGCGTTGACGCCGGCTGCAGGAGCCAGGCGGTAGTAGGTCGGCTTCGGGTTCAACGACACCCAGCCATTGCGGCTGCGCACGTGCGGGCGTGCCCAGCGCGAGCTCGCCTGGATGCCGGCCAGCCCCATGCTGGCGTCATTCATGCCCAGCGGCTTGAACAGGCGGCGTTCCACCGACTGCTCGTAGAAGCTGCCCGAGGCGGCGTACACCACGTCGCCGATCAGGCTGAAGGCCACGTTCTGGTACGCATAGCAATCGCCAGGCAGGCACTTGAGCGAGGTCGAGGCCAGCTTGTGGGTCAGGGTGTAGTACTCGGCGTTGGCTTCGATGTCGCGGTCGTAGGCGTTATAGGGCAGGCCGACGCGGTGGCTGAGCAGGTCGGCCACGGTGAGGCGCTCGGTGGCTTCCGGCGAACTCAACTGGAAGCCCGGCACATAGTCGGTGACCTTGCTGTCCCAGCGCAGCGTGCCGTCATTGACCAGCAGGCCGGCCATGGTGCCGGCGAACGCCTTGGACAGCGACGCCAGGCGGAACACCGTATGCGCATCGACGATCTGCGGGTTGTTGACGTCGGTGACACCATAGCCACGCGCGCTCAGCACACGGCCGCCCTGGACAATGGCGACGGCCATGCCCGGCACGCGCTCGCCATAGGTGAGCTGTTGAGCCATCGATTCGATCGCGGCCACGTTGAAGCTGTCTGCCGGGGCCTGCACCTTCGGGGTCAGCGAGGTGGTGCGGTAGGCGGCGGGCTGGGTATGCGGCACATGCGCGACAGCGCTGTTCTCGATGTTGACCGGGAACGTGGCCGGCATCGCCGCCGGCGTCTGCGCGGTGGAGGACAGGGCAATGGGCATCAGCATGCCCAGCAAACCGGTGGCCGCCGAACGGATCGGTCGGCGCCTGCTGTTGTGTTTCATCGTATGGGGCCCGTGCGCGACTGCTGTGACCGATTCTAGCGCTGCTTTTCGTGATTGCACAAACGAAGCGAAGATGAATGCGTATCACATTGAAAAATGGTGATTTTTGTACGCTTTTGACGCGCAGCGTCACGTCCCTGTTCAGGTCGCTCCCGCGTCCCCGCGGATCCAGTGCGCCGCCCGCTCAGCGATCATCAGCGTTGGCGCGTTGGTGTTGCCACTGATCAGGGTCGGCATGATCGACGCATCCACCACACGCAGGCGCTGCAGCCCGTGCACCCGCAGCCGGGGATCGACCACGGTGTGCGGATGCAGGCCCATCGCGCAGGTACCGACCGGGTGATAGATGGTCTCGGCCTTGGCGCGGATGAAGGTATCCAGCGCGGCGTCATCTGGATTGCGAACCCCCGGAAAGATCGGTGCGCCACGCCAGGGGTCGAACGCGGCCTGGTCCAGGATCTGCGCTGACATCCGTGCGCAGGCCCGCATCATGGCCAGGTCGTGGCCTTCGGCATCGCCCAGATAGTTGGCCTCGATCCGGGGTGGCGACAGCGGATCGGCATCGCGCAGCGAAATCCGGCCACGGCTGCGCGGGTGCAGCGCGCAGGCATGCAGGGTGTAGCCATCACCGGGCAGCCGGTGGCGTCCATGGTCGTCCAGCATTGCCGGCACGAAATGGAACTGCACATCGGCGCGCGCATCGCTGGCCAGGGGCGAACGGGCGAAGCCGCCGGCCTCGGCGATGTTGCTGGTGCCGGCACCGCGGTGGCCGCGCAGGAAGTAGTCAAAGGCGATCCTGGCCTGGTTGGCGCGGTCGTAGCTGACCCCGGGGCGGGTATGCACCAGGGTGCAGATGTCGAGATGGTCCTGCAGGTTGCCGCCGACACCGGGTAGATCGACGCGCGCGCGAATACCGTGCGTACGTAAAGCGGCTGCGGGCCCCACGCCCGAGAGCAGCAGCAGGTGCGGCGAGTGGACCGCCCCGGCGCTGAGAACGACCTCCGCGCTCGACCGCGCATGTACGTGCTGGCCTCGATGCTGGTAGTACACGCCGGTGGCAGTGCTGCCCTGGAAGCTGACCGCACGCACCTGCGCACCGGTCAGCACGGTGAGGTTGGAACGCGACCGCGCCGGGTGCAGCCATGCGGTCGCGCTGGAGCAGCGCGCACCGTCGCGCTGGGTGACCTGGTACAGCCCGGCACCGAACTGCGTGGGGCCGTTGAAGTCATCATTGCGTGCAAGCCCGGCCTGTTCGGCCGCGTCCACGAACGCCGCAGACAGCGGGTTGTGGTGGCGCAGGTCCGAGACCGACAGAGGGCCATCCACACCGTGCAGCGCGCTGGCTCCGCGGCTGTTGTGCTCGCTGTGCAGGAACCAGGGCAGTACCTGGTCCCAGCCCCAGTCGGTGGCGCCGCCGGCGGCCCAGCCGTCATAGTCGGCCGCTACGCCGCGCACGTAGCACATGGCATTGATGGCGCTGGATCCGCCGAGCACCTTGCCGCGCGGCCACCACAGGCGGCGTCCGTCCAGCGCGGGCTCGGGTTCGGTGTACAGGTTCCAGTTGATGCGCCGGTTGGTGACCAGTCGCGCCAGGCCGGCCGGCATGTGGATGAAGGGATTGCGGTCGGCGGGACCGGCTTCGAGCAACAGCACACGGCAGTGTGGGTCTTCGCTGAGCCGGTTGGCCAGTACGCAACCGGCCGAACCGGCACCGACAATGATGTAGTCGTACATGTCCGTTCCCCAACGGTGAGCCACCAGCATAGGGCAGAGGCTGGCGGTGTTGCAGTGCATCGTTTACCTTGCGCTGCAATGAGCACTCCGCAATCCCAGGGGGGCAGACGCCCCAGCCTGCGTCAGGCCTTGCGCCAGTCGCCACCGCTGCTGTGGGCGGGCCTCTACTTCTTCTGCCTGCTCAGCGGCTACTACGTGCTGCGCCCGGTGCGCGAAGCCATGGCCGCCTCGGCGGATCTGCAGACGCTGTTCCCGCCGGCGCTGATCGCCTGGTTCGCGAGCCACGGGATCGCGCTGCAGGACTTCGTGCTGCAGTTCCTGTTCACCTGCGTGTTCTTCATCATGCTGGTGCTTCAGCCGCTGTACGGGGCACTGGTGAGCCGCTATCCACGCCGGGTGTTCCTGCCAGTGGTGTACGGCTTCTTCATCGTCACCCTGCTGGGCTTCTACGGACTGTTCAACAGCAACGTGCCGGGTCGCGGCATGGCGTTTTTCTTCTGGTTGATGGTGTTCAACCTGTTCGCGGTGGCGGTGTTCTGGAGCTTCATGGCGGACGTGTTCTCCAATGTGCAGGCGCGCGCGTACTACGGCTACATCGGCGCGTCAGGCACGATCGGGGCGTTCCTCGGGCCGATCCTGACCGCATCGCTGGTGCAGCGGGTCGGTATTGCCAACCTGATGCTGGTGTCGGCTGGGTTCCTGTGCGTGTGCCTGGTGTGCATCTGGCGACTGCGCTTGTGGGCCGTTGCGCGCGAACAGCGGGCCCAGCTGGTGTCCGGCGAGACCCCGATGGGCGGCAGCGTGCTGGAGGGCCTGAAGCTGATCGCGCGCGAACCGCTGCTGCGCTGGCTGGCGGCGATGGTGGTGTTCGGGGTGGGCGTGGGCTCGTTGCTGTACAACGAGCAGGCATCGATCGTGCGCCGCCTGTACACCGACCCGGCGGCGAGCACGGCGTTCTTCTCGCGGGTGGATCTGGCAGTCAACGCGCTCACCCTGGTGCTGCAGTTGGGCCTGACCCGGTGGCTTCTGTCGCGCTTCGGCATTGCGCCAGCGCTGCTGATTCCGGGCTTTGCGATCATCGCCGGCTTCTCGGTGCTGGCCGCCTCGCCGCTGCCGGTGATGGTGGCGATCGTGCAGGTGATGACGCGCGCCAGCGAGTTCGCGCTGGGCAAGCCGGCGCGCGAGACGATCTACACCCGGGTTGACCGCCAGTGGCGCTACAAGGCCGGCGCGGCCATTGATACGGTTGTGTACCGGGGCGCGGACCTGGGCTTCACCTGGCTGCACAAGGGGCTGTCGCTGTTTGGTTCGTCGGTGGTGTTCATCGGCGGCGTCGCCGCTGCGGCGATCATGACGGTGTCGTCGTTTGGCGTCCTGCGTGAAGAAAAGAAGCTGCCGGTGGAGCGGTCGGAGTAAGCTGTCAGCCTTCCTTCGAGGCTAGCCCATGTATTGGACCGCGCTGATCCTGACCCTGCTGGTCGCCCTGCTGCATGTGTACTTCCTGGTGCTGGAGATGTTCCTCTGGACCAGACCGCTGGGCCTGAAGACCTTCCGCAACACACCGGAGAAGGCCGAGACGACCCGGGTACTGGCAGCGAATCAGGGGCTGTACAACGGGTTCCTGGCAGCCGGCCTGTTCTGGGGTCTGTTCGACCACCTGCCGATGCTGGTCAACTTCATGCTCGGCTGCGTGATCGTGGCCGGCCTGTACGGCGCGTACAGCGTCAACAAGCGCATCTTCTTCATCCAGTCCGTCCCCGCCATCCTCGCCGCCATCGCCTGGTGGTTCGTCCCGGCGTGATCGCGGTCGCGCGGCTCCGCCGGGCTGCGATTGCGCTGTGTCCTGGGGCCGGGCTTCGCCCGGCTGCTGTTGGATTTTGGCGAACAGCCCTCGGCTGCTGATATACGTGCTTGGGGCCATCGGATGGGGGGTACGGGACACGCCGTTAACCCATCCATGGGGGCTCGTCGAAAACATCCATGTTTTCAACGGTCCCGTACCCCCCATCCGATGGCCCCTCGATACATGGTCGGTGGCCATGGGAAATGCCAGATCAACGGCAACGTTGATCTGGGGTCATGCGTTACCGATTGTTGAGGATTTCACGGCGATCGTCTGTCGACCGATCCCACCGGGGCTACGTGCTTTTGATTTCCCTTGGCCACCGACGCACTGTCGATGGCCAAGGGATGGGCTGGAGGGGGCGTGAGCCGCATGGATGCGGCGATCGAGCTTACATGGACGTACTTGCAGCGTCCCCCGGAACGCCCGTCCCGAGCCGCCAAACCAGATAACCGATGGCCACCGGCTGTTCGCCAAAATCCAACCGCAGCCGGGCAACGCCCGGCGACACGGATCGTCAGCGATCAAGTGGTACTGCGCGCGCATAAAAAAACGGCGGACCGAAGTCCGCCGTTCTCATGAAACTCTCAACCGCGCATCACGCCGCCTGCGACTGCGGGTCCTTGCCCTGGCGGTCGTAGTAGGTGGCCGAACGCAGCTCGTGCGGATCGAAGTCGTCCACGGTGATCGTGTCCAGGGTCAGCGTGCGCAGCTCTTCCAGCAGCGTGCGCTCGTCCTGGCTGATCACGCCTTCGGCCACGGCTTCGTCCAGCTGCGAGGCGAAGTCCAGCGCTTCGATGCCCTTGGTCTTCAGTGCCTTCAGGAACTTGCGCTCCACCGGCTCGGCCATGATCGCCTTGGCCAGGTAGCTGTTGATGCGGCCACCCGGGTTGTTTTCGCACGGGGTCAGGAACACACCACTGGCCAGACGGTCGCGGGCTTCGCCCGGGGCCATCAGCAGCGCGGCGACGCGACGGCTCAGGCGGTCGCCCGGGGCTTCGGCGCGGCGACCGAACGGGAAGATCAGCGCCCACATCAGCCAGCCGATCGGACGGATCGGGAAGTTGCGCAGGGCCGCCGACAGCGACTCTTCGATCTTGTGCACGCTGTCGTGGAACGCCCAGGCCAGCAGCGGCTGGTCGGCCGTCGGCGCGCCTTCGTCGTGGTAGCGCTTGAGCATCGCGCTGGTCATGTAGATGTGGCTCAGCACATCGCCCAGGCGACCGGACAGCGATTCCTTGAACTTCAGCTTGCCGCCCAGCGTCATCATCGAGATGTCCGCCATCAGCGCCAGGTTGGCCGAGTAGCGGTCCAGCTTGCGGAAGTAACGGCGGGTGTAGGCGTCACCCGGAGCGGCACCGAAGCGCGCGCCGGTCAGGCCGAACCAGAACGAACGCACCGCGTTGGAGATGCCGAAGCGGATGTGGCCGAACAGGCTGCGGTCGAACGCCTGCAGACCGGCACGGGTGTCCGGGTCCTGCGCCGCCTTCATTTCCTGCAGCACCCACGGGTGGCAGAGGATCGCACCCTGGCCGAAGATCAGCAGGCTGCGGGTCATGATGTTGGCACCTTCCACGGTGATCGCGATCGGCGCGGCCTGCCAGCTGCGGCCGGCGAAGTTGCGCGGCCCCAGGATGATGCCCTTGCCGCCGATCACGTCCATCACGTCCGAGATCACTTCACGGCTCATGTTGGTGCAGTGGTACTTGGCAATCGCCGACGGCACCGACGGCACGTCGCCACGGTCCACCGCCGCGGCGGTGGCCTGCGACAGCGCGCTGATCTTGTACGCCTTGCCGCCGATGCGGGCCAGCGCTTCTTCCACACCCTCGAAGCGGCCGACCGACAGGCCGAACTGCTTGCGGATGCGGGCGTAGGCACCGGTAACCACCGCGCCGGCCTTGGCACCGCCACTGGCAGTGGAGGGCAGGGTGATCGAGCGGCCCACGGCCAGACACTCGTTGAGCATGTTCCAGCCCTTGCCGGCCATCTCCGCGCCACCGATCAGCTGGGTCAGCGGAATGAAGATGTCCTTGCCGCGGATCGGACCGTTCTGGAAGGTCGAGTTCAGCGGGAAGTGGCGACGGCCGATTTCCACACCGGCGGTATCGCGCGGCAGCAGGCCGAGGGTGATGCCGATGTCGCGGGTGTTGCCGATCAGGCCATCCGGATCGTACATGCGGAAGGCCATGCCGATCAGCGTCGCCACCGGGGCCAGGGTGATGTAGCGCTTGTCGAAGGTCAGCTTGACGCCCAGCACCTGCTCGCCGTTCCACTCGCCCTTGCAGACGATGCCGTAGTCGGGAATCGAGGTGGCGTCGGAACCGGCAAACGGGCCGGTCAGACCGAAGCAGGGCACTTCGCGGCCATCTGCCAGACGCGGCAGGTACAGGTCCTTCTGCGCCTGGGTGCCGTAATGCACCAGCAGTTCGCCCGGACCCAGCGAGTTCGGCACGCCGACAGTGGAGCTGACCACGCTCGACACCGACGCCAGCTTCTGGATCACCTTGTGGTGAGCCAGCGCGCTGAAGCCCAGACCGCCGTATTCCTTCGGAATGATCATGCCGAAGAACTTGTTCTTCTTGATGTAGCTCCACAGCTCCGGCGGCAGGTCGGCGTGGACGTGGGTGATTTCCCAGTCGTTGACCATCTTGCACAGCTCTTCCACCGGGCCATCCAGGAAGGCCTGTTCTTCAGCGGTGAGCTGCGGCTTGGGGTAGTTGAGCAGCTTGTTCCAGTCCGGGTCGCCGGTGAACAGCTCGCCCTCGAAACCCACCGAACCGGTTTCCAGCGCGATGCGCTCGGTCTGCGACAGCGGCGGCAGCACCTTGCGGAACACCTTCATCATCGGGCCGGTCAACAGCGGCTTGCGGATGAACGGCAGCAGCAGGGGCACGGCGATGACCGCCACAATCGCCGCCGCCACAATCGTCGCGGTCTGGCTGACGTAGGGAATGAACCAGCACGCGGCCAGCAGCGCAAGGCTGAGCAGCGCCCAGGTGATCAGGCGCATCCGGTGATAGGCGACGAAGGCGCCTGCCAGCAGGATGGCAAGGAAGGGAATGACAAGGCTCATGAGCGTGCTCCGGTGACGTGCTCGGTTGCGGCGGACAGTGCGACGGCGGAGGCCGAGGGCAACACGTCCAGATAGTCCAACACAGTAGCGGTAAAGGCATTGTTGTCATCGCCGGCGACCATGTGCGTGGCCTCCGGCAGCTGCACGTGCCGTGCATGTGGCACCAAGGCCAGGAATTCGGCCACCGTTTGCGGGGTGACCAGGTTGCTGCGCCCGCCGCTGACCAGCAGCACCGGGCATTTCACCTGACGCGCCGCTTCGGCGAGCGCGTCCTGGTGCTGTTCGCTGTCGCGGGCCAGTTCGGCCACCAGGCGCGGGTCCCAATGCCAGCGCCAGCGGCCGTGACCGTCCTCGCGCAGCAGGGCGCGCAGCGAGGATTCGGACTTGCGTGGGCGATGCGGCATGTAGGCGGAAATCACGTCGGCGGCCTGCGCCAGTGATTCAAAGCCGTGCGGATGCGCGGTCATGAAGGCCAGAATGCGCTCCACGCCGGCCGTGTCCCAGCGTGGTGTGATATCCACCAGCACCATCGCCGAGAACAGGCCCGGCCAGCGCGCTTCTGCGAGCAGGCCGAACAGGCCGCCCATCGACGCGGCGACCAGAATCGGCGGCTGCGGCTGCTCGCCGGCCAGCACGATCAGGTCATCGGCAAACTGCTCGCCGTGATAGGGCAGGTCGTCGGCATTCCAGTCCGAGTCGCCGTGACCACGGGCGTCGTAGGCCAGGGTCTGGTAGCCGGCGGCGGCCAGCACTTGTGCGGTGGCCGTCCAGGCATGCCGGGTCTGGCCAAAACCATGCGCGAACAACACGGTGCCGCGACGGCCCGGGCCGGACCGGCTGACCCCCAGCAGGCTGTCGTGCGCGGCGGTGACGCGCGCATCGGTGAAGTCGGTTGATGTAATGACGGGCGTTACCATACTCGCTAGTATGGACCTGCCATCCGGCAAGTCAATACCCATCGGTATGGTGGTCGTGAAGGCCCGCCCCATCGGGGTCTTCGCGGTCAACCGATCTGTCAATTCCACACAAACCGACCTCGGCGTATGGTTAAATCATCAGCATGAATGAACCTGAAGCTTCCGCCGGCGAGCCCCGTGCCGGCCGCAACAGCCGCCTGAGTGCGGAGGACTGGGCCCAGGCGGCTCTGGATCTGATCGCTGAACAAGGCGTAGGCGCGGTGGCGGTAGAACCGCTGGCCCGTCGTCTGGGAGTGACCAAGGGCAGTTTCTACTGGCATTTCCCCTCGCGCGATGCGTTGCTGCAGGCCGCGCTGGAACGCTGGGAGCTGTTCGAGCAGGAGCAGGTATTCGGCAGCCTGGAAGATGTCCCCGATCCGCGCGCGCGTCTGCGCCAGCTGTTCCAGGTGGTGGCGCACGAAGTGCAGCCGCACATCATCTACAGCGAACTGCTGAAGGCACTGGACCACCCGATGGTGCGGCCGGTCATCGACCGTGTTTCGCACCGTCGTCTTGAGTATCTGGTGGCTTCGTTCCGCCAGGCGGGCTTGAGCCGCACCGATGCGCAGCACCGCGCGCGCCTGGCCTATGCCGCGTATGTGGGCTTCCTGCAGCTGTCGCTGCAGTTGCAGCAGCCCAAGCAGGCGCGCGAGGATTTCGAAGCGTATGTGGAGCACGTGATCGAGACGTTGATCCCGATCGGTTGAGTGTGAGCAGATGCCCTGAAAAGGCCGCGGAAACGCGGCCTTTTTCGTGTCTGCAGATCCGGCGCGCCACCGCAGCGCGCACAAAAAACAACGGCCCCTTTCGGGGCCGTTGCTGTATCAGGTGCTGATCAGTGGATCGATCAGAACTTCTGCTTGTACTGCATGTAGTAGTAACGGCCCGGCAGGTCGTACTGCGGGTCGAACATGTTGTACGCCACCTGGTAGGAAACCGGCGGCTGCTTGTCCCACACGTTGTTCAGACCCACCATGACGGTGCCGTTCCACGGGGTGTTGTAGCGGAACTGGACGTCGTGATAGGTGGTCGCACCGATGTGATTCTTGTCGTTCTCCGGATCGGAGCAGTAGCCGCTCAGCGCGCCGCCCAGGCCGCACTCTTCGGTCATGCCCGACTTGTAGCGCAGGCCGTAGTTGACACCGAAGTCACCGAAGGACCAGTCGACGTACAAGTTCGAACGGATGCGCCAGTACGGATCCTGGTTCAGGTAGTCACCCTGCAGGCCTTCCGCCTGACCATCGGCGGTCGCCTTGGTTTCCCACTTGCTCAGGTAGGTGCTGTCCCAGTTGATCGTGAACTGACCGAACGAGGTTTCCGGCAGACGGTACAGCAGGCCCAGATCCCAGCCTTCCACCTTGTAGGAGGACAGGTTCTGCAGCGGCATGTTCACGTTGACGATGGTGTAGTTTTCTTCGTCAGCGCCGAAGTTCGGATCACGCGTGATCAGGCCGCAGTAGATCGCCTGCTGCTGCGCGGTGCCCTGGTAGCAACGGTCCAGGATGTCACCGATCGACGGACGGGTGATCGCATCTTCGATTTCGATCTGCCACCAGTCCAGGGTGATGTTCAGGCCCTGGGCGAAGCTCGGGCTGAACACAAAGCCCAGCGTCTTGCTGGTCGAGGTTTCCGGCTTCAGGTCCGGATTGGCCTGCCACGTGAACGGCTCGACGGTCTGGATGGCACCGGCGTCACCGTCGGTGTTCGGCTGCACGAAACCAATCGGCACGCCTTCCGCCGCACACTGTGCAGCCACCGACGGGATGCCGCGCAGGCCGTTGGGAACCGCACACGGATCGGCGTATGTTTCGAACGAATCGGCATCACCGCGGTACAGGTCGTTGATGCTCGGCGCGCGGAAGCCTTCCGAGTAGTTACCACGGATCATCAGGTCGTCGATCGGCTTCCAGCGGAACCCGAACTTGTTGTTGGTGGTGTTGCCGAAGTTGCTGTACTTCGAGTAGCGGCTTGCGACGCTGAAGTCGAGCAGCTTGGCACCCGGCAGATCAGCCAACACCGGGATCGACAGTTCCGCGTAGACCTCGTCCAGGTCGTACGAACCTGCGGTCGGGCTGGCACCGTTACCCGTGCTCAGGCCTGCAGCAATGAAGGCGTCCGGGTCGAACTGGCCGCTTTCCTTGCGGTACTCGTAGCCCACCGCGAAGCCCAGTGCACCGGCCGGCAGTTCAGCGATGGTGCCGGACAGGTTGGCGTAGTAGCCCTTCGAGATCTGGGTGTTGGAGTCGTGCGCAGTGAAGGTGGTGTAGTCCAGCGCCGCCTGCGAGATCGAGCCCAGGCCGCCCAGCGGGTTGATCGGCGCACAGCCCGGAATGATCGCGCCGGACGCATCGAAGCACACTGCGGCACCGGTCACCGGGTCGATGCCCGACGGACCGTAGGCCTCTTCCAGGCGAGCCAGGTTCAGCAGGCCGTACGTCAGGTCGTTCTGATCGGTCTTGTCGTAACGGTAGCCGACATCCCAGTCGAAGCTGCGGCCAGCGAACTCGAAGAAGCCTTCGAAGCCACCGTAGAAGTGCCAGTTCTTGACGTTCTGGTTGAACGAGCGACCGCCGGTTTCATTGAAACGACGGTTCACGCCGGTCAGCTCAACCCCATACGGGTTGTACATGCTGGCGGCGCTGAGGTCCATGCCGGTGACCGGCATGGCAGCCAGCAGCTGCTCGGACTTGCGCTCGTTGTACATCGCTTCCGTGCGGAAGGTGATGTTGTCGGTGAGGTTGTACGAACCCGACGCGAACAGAGAGGTACGTTCCTGCGGGGTCAGCAGGTAGTTGTCCGGGGCGGTGTTGTAGCCGTGGACGTTGCTGACGAACGGGGTCTGCACGCCGTTGATGTCGACGTAGCGACGGCCACCCAGCAGGTAGGAGCCCGGGATGCCGGTGCCGCTCTGGCCGCTGAAGAACGGCGGGCCGCCGGCGGAGATCTTGCGATCGCCGGCCATGACTTCCTGTTCCTTCACGTACGACGCGCCGATCATGATCGACGCGCGGTCGGTGGTGGTGCCCAGGGTGAAGTCATAGGCTTCGCGCTCGCCGTCGCCCTGGCTGTACTGGCCCTTGTAGAAATTGGCCTCAGCACCGTCGAAGTCACGCTTGGTGATGATGTTGACCACGCCGGCGATGGCGTCCGAACCGTAGATGGTCGATGCGCCGTCCTTCAGGACGTCGATGCGCTCGATCATGGCGACCGGGATGGTGTTCAGGTCGACGCTGCCGTCCAGACCGGTGGTCCAACGACGGCCGTTGACCAGCACCAGGGTACGCTGGGCACCCAGGTTACGCAGGCTGATGCCGGAGGAGCCGTCACCGCCGTTGTTGAAGGTGCGGTTCAGGGCGGCACCGTTGGCGGCGACGCGCTGCAGGATGTCGGCGACCGAGGTCACGCCCTGCTTGTCGATGTCCGCGCGGGTCAGGCTCAGCACCGGCTGCGAGGTTTCGATGTCGGTGCTCTTGATGCGCGAACCGGTAACCGAGATGCGATCCAGGTTGGTCGTCTCGGCGGCTTCCTGAGCCTGGGCGGCGCCCATGCCCGCACCGACGACCAGAGCCGCCAGCACTGCATCACGCAGCTTGTTGGACTTAAAGTTCATTGCTCTCTCTCTCCAAGGGAATCTTGGGTATTCACTGGGGTGTGTGCCTTAAGGCGGTGCCAAACGGAGCACCAAAGACCACAAGGCTGACTCGATACTAACTCCCACTTCGCAAGAATTAAAGTAGTGTTAATGAAGTCTGTGATCTATGTGAAATTCGGCAAAGTCCTTGTGGATCAAGGCGTTTGCGACAGCTGCATGGACTTATGTTAAAAAAACGTTATGAAAATAGTTGCGACTGATGTGTAACGGTTTGTATCCGTCAACCAGCGACGTTACGCACGCGCAAACAAAAAGCGCGCCGGAGGCGCGCTTTCGATTGAAGCCAGATAGGACCGGGTCGCCGGTCAGAGATCCTGCTCGTACCGGACGTACGGCACGGTGCCTTCGTCATTACTCTCGTTGCGTGGCGCGAACGGGTTCTTGCCGCGGGTGATGACATTCTCGGCACCCACGGTGAGCTGGCCGCTCCACGGGGTGCGCCAGGTCAGGCCCAGGCCCAGGCCTTCCCACTTGCCGGGCTGGCCGGGCACGTCGACCACGCGGCCGATGATGTTGCCGCTGAAGTTGCCGTAGCCGGCCCCCAGGGTGAGGCTCTTGCTGTCCCAGCGGTCCACCAGGGCAGGCGAGACATCCGACAACGGCACCAGACGTGCCTTGGCGTAGGTGCCGCCGATCGACACGAAGCCTTCGCGGCCAATGTTCTTCTGGCCGAACACGGTCAGATCGTTCTGTTCGGCACGCAGTGCGGGCGACTTGTTCGGGCCGGCCAGCCAGGCCGGCAGGCTTTCACGGCCGGTGCCGGCGGTGATGCCGAGGCGGCCGCCGGGGCGGTTGAAGGCGGCCGTGCCGGTGACGCGGCGGCTGAGCGGGCTGTCTTCGTCGTCATCGCCCAGGCTGGCCAGCATGCAATGGCTGGCCAGGCTGCTCATGCTGGCCCCGCCGCCACTGCTGCTGCACAGCAGACCCAGCGAATCGCCCGACGACAGGCCGAATGCCGCATCGAGCGAGCTGCGCCCGAAGTGCCAGCGCGCGCCTGCGGCCTGTTCACCGGTCGGCTCCAGGTACAGCAGGGCCTCGACCTTGCCACTGCCCTTGTTCCACACCGGCAGCACCGTGCTGTCAGCACGGGCCTTGGACTGCGCATACGCGCCCGGGATCGCGGCAAGGGCGATCATCAGGGCCAGCGGTAGACGCAGGAGGGCACGCATGGGACTTCTCAGACAGCAGGGGTGAGCACAAGTTCCCGACAATGCGGGAACCTGATCCTAGGGTGTTTATGATTTCTTAACAAGTGTTCGTTGACAAGTCTTGGTTCTCCCCAGAACAAAACTCGTACGGCGGTTACTGAAGCCGTTCAGGAGCCGGAGAGGCAACCCCGGCGTCATGGAACATTATGTCCAACTCCGTCAACGAAAAGTGATACTCCCGTCCGCAAAATTCGCATCGGATCTCCACGGCACCGGTCGGCTCGGCTGCGGCCCGGGCCTCTTCCTCGCCCAGCGACTGCAGCATGCCTTCCACCCGCTCCCGTGAGCAGGAGCAGGCAAAGCGCAGCGGGCGCTCGCCCAGCAGCTCCGGCTTTTCCTCGTGGAACAGCCGATGCAGCAGGGTCTGGGCCTGGGTGTCCAGCAGTTCCTGCTTGCCCAAGGTCTCGAACAGGGCGCTGGCGCGGTCCCAGCCATCGGCATCGCCTTCATCGCCCGGCAGCTTCTGCAGCAGCAGGCCGGCCGCGCGGCTGCCATCGGCAGCCAGCAGCAGCCGGGTCGGCAGCTGTTCGGACTGACGGAAGTAGTCCTCAAAGGCTTCGTCCAGCGCGGCGGCATCCAGCCCGACCAGGCTCTGGTAACGCTGCGGCTCACGCGGATCCAGACCGGGATTTTCGATGGTGATGGCCAGCAGCGCGTCCGCGCCCAGCGCGGTCAGATCCCGCGATACCTCGCCGCCGCCCTCGGCCAGCTGCACCACACCACGCAGGGTGCCGGCGGCCGTGCACTCGGCGAACAGGGTGCGCAGCGCGGTGCTGCTGCGCAGCTGGATGGACAGGCGCCCGTCGACCTTGGTGTGGCCGGTGAACAACGCGGCCGCCACGCTGGCTTCGCCCAGCAGTTCGGTGGCCGCCGGCGGATAGCTGGCCGGGGCCTGGATCTCCTGCCAGGCGGCGTCCAGCTGGACGTGCACGCCGCGCACGCCGGCGTCGGGAAGCAGGAAGCGGGTGAGGGAGTCGGTCTGGGCAGTCATCAGGTCGTGGGCAGGCTTATATAAAAGGAGGCAGGTTGCCGGATAATGCGCCGACAACCGTGTAAGCAGAGGATGCACCAGTAATGGGGGCAGAGCGTAGCAACCACAAGGCCGACACCGGCCTGGAATCCCCGCGTCCGCGCCGCTGGCGCTGGAAGCTGCTGCTGTGGCTGCCGCTGCTGTTCGTGGCCGGCAGCGTGCTGCAGGTGGCGGTGCTGCGCTTTGTCGATCCGCCGCTGTCCACGGTGATGCTGTGGCGCTATGGCGAGGCGCTGGGGGAGGGTGACTGGAGCTATCGCCTGCATTACCAGTGGCGCGATCTGGATCAGATGGCCTCCAGCCTGCCGATCTCACTGGTGGCGGCCGAAGACCAGCGCTTCCCCCAGCACAACGGCTTTGACCTGAAGGCCATCGAGAAGGCGCGTGACCACAATGCGCGCGGCGGGCGCCTGCGCGGGGCCAGCACGATCAGCCAGCAGGTGGCCAAGAACCTGTTCCTGTGGCAGGGCCGCAGCTGGGTGCGCAAGGGGCTGGAGGTCTGGTACACGCTGCTGATAGAGACGCTGTGGCCGAAATCGCGGATTCTGGAGATGTACGCCAACATCGCCGAGTTCGGCGACGGCATCTACGGAGCCCAGGCCGCTGCGCGCCAGTACTGGAACAAGGACGCCGCGCGGCTGACGCCGGCGGAAAGCGCGCGGCTGGCGGCGGTGCTGCCGGCCCCGCGCCGTTACAGTGCGGCCAAGCCGGGGCCGTATGTGCAGCGCCGCGCGGCCTGGATCCAGCGCCAGGCCCGGCAGCTGGGTGGAGCCGGTTATCTGGGCGAGGACTGACGCATGCCGAACGAACGCCTGACCCTGGTCATTGCCGCACATAACGAAGCGCAGGCGCTGCCGCTGCTGCATCCACGCCTGCGCGCGGTGCTCGATGCGCTGCCGGATCTGGAATGCAGGGTGCTGTACGTCGACGACGGCAGCACCGACGACACCTGGCAGGTCATGCAGGGCCTGGCGGCCGACGATGCGTCGGTCGGGCTGCTGCGGCTGTCGCGCAACTTCGGCAAGGAGGCGGCGGTGACCGCGGGCCTGGATTTCGTGGATGCTGGCGCGGTGATGCTGCTCGATGCCGATGGCCAGGACCCGCCGGAACTGATTCCCGAGTTCGTGGCGTTGTGGCGTCAGGGCTACGACAACATCTACGGCACTCGGCTGGAGCGTGATGGAGAGAGCTGGTTCCGCCGGACCACGGCGGCAGCGTTCTACCGGGTGGTACGGCGGCTGTCGAAAACGCCGATCCCGGCCGACACCGGCGACTTCCGGCTGTTGTCGCCGCGCGCGGTGAAGGCGCTCGGTCAGCTGCGTGAACGCCACCGGTTCATGAAGGGGCTGTTCGGCTGGGTGGGCTTCCGGCGCAAGGCGCTGCCCTACCACCGCCATGCCCGCATGGTGGGCAGCAGCAAGTTCGGGTTCTGGAAGCTGTGGAATTTTGCCCTGGAGGGGATCACCAGCTTTTCCACCGCGCCTTTGCGGGCCGCGACCTACCTGGGTCTGGCCACGGCCAGTTTCGCTTTCGTGTTCGGCATGTGGGTGATCATCAAGGCGGCGGTGTACGGCGACCGGGTCGCGGGCTATCCGACCATGATGTCGGTGATCCTGTTCCTGGGCGGGGTGCAGCTGATCGCGCTGGGTCTGATTGGCGAGTATCTGGGAAGGCTGTACGAGGAGTCCAAACAGCGGCCGCTGTATCTGGTTGACACCTGGCATGCACCGTCCGTGGCAGACTCGGCCCTGCATCCCATTGCTGGAGGGCAGACAGATGACCACGGTACGGCAGCTGTTGGAAGGCAAGTCTCCTGAGGTATTCGAGGTCCGCCCGGACGCGGCGGTGATCGACGCGATCCGGCTGATGGCGGAAAAAGGCATCGGTGCGGTGCTGGTGATGGACCAGGGCCATCTGGTCGGGATCCTGTCCGAGCGCGACTATGCACGCAAGATCGTGCTGCATGAGCGCTCTTCGCGAAACACGCAGGTCCGCGACATCATGACCGCGCAGGTGATCACCGTTGCGCCCGCGCAGCAGGTTGAACACTGCCTGCAGCTGGTGACCGACCATCGCATCCGTCACCTGCCGGTGGTGGACGAAAGCGGTGTGATCGGCGTCATTTCCATCGGCGATCTGGTCAAGTCGGTGATCGACGACCAGGCGCAGAAGCTGGATCAGCTGCAGCAGTACATCGTCACTGGTTGACGCCGGTAGTGACACGCCATGCATGTCATCGCGGTCCCGAACGTGGCATTGATTGACACGCATGGCGTGTCACTACGCGTTTCGTCGCCGGATCATTTCGCGTAGCGACCCCCGCAGTTGCTGTCCTTGCCCGGGCCCGTCTCGATGGTCGCCAGCAGGGCGGCTGGCGGGGTGATGCTGGCCAGCGTAAGTGCAATTGCACCGCGCACACCCAGCGCCTTGAAGTCGGGGCGGAACGACGGATCCTTGAACGTTCCGCCAATGCGCAGCGGCGAACGCAGCGCGAGGATGCTGATGTCCTTGGGGCGCGGCCGCAGCAGCAGATCCAGCTGTTCCTGTTTCAGATCCACCGTGCCTTCGCCCAAGATCAACGTGTCCTCGGTATCGAAGGCCAGCGCCGTGGAGGTCATCACGCCGCGCGCCACCCCGAAATCGCCCCACGCGCAGCGCAGCGGAATCTGCTTGTCGCCGGTGAACAGGAACTTCAGCGACTCGGCCACGTCCAGCCCGGCCAGTTCCATGATCAGGTTGCCGATGTGGCCGCGGCCCATGCCCACCGCCACGGTGCCGTCGGAACTGCCCAGCATCGTGGCCACCGAGTTGCCTTGACCGCGCAGGTCGATATCGCCGCTGATCCCGCCCGAAGCCTGCTCGGCCAGTTTTGCATCCGGGAACAACTTGCCCAGCTGCACCTTGCGGATGCTGGCCTGCAGGCGGGTGTCGATGGTGTCCTTGCGCGCGTCCAGCCGGATGTTGCTGCGGATGTCGCCGCCGGCCACGCCGAAGTTCAACGGCTGCAGCTGCAGCAGGCCGGCTTCCAGGGTCAGGTGAGCATCCATGTCGTCCAGCGGCAGCGAGGGTGCATTGATGCGCTGCGCCTTCCAGCGTACGTCCGCGTCCATCGCGCGCAGCTTGGTCAGGTTGTATGGCGTGTCGGGCAGGACGCGTGTGCTGGCCTTCAGCTCAGCGGCCTCGGCCTTCTGCTCGGCATTGGCCGACTCGCCGCTGCCGGTCTTCGGCGGCGCGCCGACGAAGCCGGCCAGGTCATCGAAGTCCAGGCGCTTGGAGACCAGCTCGGCCTTCAGGAATGGGCGTTCACGGCCCACTTCGATCTGCGCCGTACCGCCGAGGTCGCTGTCGCCCGCCGTGCCGGTGAAGTTCTCGTAACGCCACACGTCGTTGTTGCGCTTCAGGCGGCCCTTCAGCTTGTAGGGCGGTGTTGACGGAATCGCCAGCCCGACCAGCGGATACAGGTCTTCCATGTCCTGGCCACTGAGCATGAAGTCCAGATCAAAGGTGCGCAGCGCGAACGGATTGGTCAGCGTGCCGCTGGCGATGGCATGAGTCGCGCCAGCGCGCCCGTCCAGGTGGATGCGGAACGGATGGTCGCTGTTGCTCAATTCCAGCGGTGATTCCGTGTTGCCGTCCAGCGTGAACGGATTGCCCTGCCAGCGGCCTTTACCCTTCACCAGCAGGGGCGGTGCGCTGTCGGCGTTCTTCGGCTTGCCGCTGTTCAAGGCCACCAGAATGTCGGTCTTTCCTGCGGCATCCAGAAACTGCAGGCGGCCGTCGTCGATCAGCAGGCGCTGCAGAACCGGCGGCTTACCGTCACTGGGACCCAGGAAATCCCAGTTGCCCGGCTGGTCCTTGCGTGGTGCGGTTTCCAGCAGCAGGTCCGGTCGGGTCATGCGGATTTCCGGAATCAACACGTGGCCGCGCAGGAGAGCACAATCATCGCCATCGTCCTGCGCACGTAACAATTCGTAGGTACCACGCCATGCGTGGTACCCGCGCGCAGCGCGGCACAAGCGTCCGAAGCCGCACGAAAACGGCGTCAATCAACCGGTCCGACGTTTAGAGCCAACCGAAGACGTGTGTCAGGCGTTCATGACGCCCGAACGAAGAGCAGCCACGCAGGGCGTGGCTCTACAGAACCTGGGCGGTCACCGCCACAAAATGGCAAACGCTCCCGCCGATGACGAAAAGGTGCCAAATAGCATGCGAATAAGGAATCGACTCGCGGTGATAGAAATACGTCCCCAAGGTGTATGACAACCCACCCGCAAACAACCAACCCAGCGTCCAGCCATCCATCGACGCCCACATCGGCTTGATCGCCACCACCACCAACCAGCCCATCGCGATGTAGATCGCCGTGGACAGCAGCTTGAAACGGCCGGTATAGAACAGCTTGAAGATCACCCCGAACACCGCCAGCGCCCAGATCGCGCTGAACAGACCCCAGCCCCACGGACCACGCAGGCCGATCAGGGTGAACGGGGTATAGGTGCCGGCGATCAGCAGGTAGATCGCACAATGGTCGAACACCTTCAGCCGGCCTTTGGCGACCGGGTGCTGGATCGCGTGGTACAGCGTGGAGGCGGTGTACAGCAGGAGCAGGGCAATGCCGAACACAATGGCGCTGGCCAGCTGCCAGCCGTCGCCGTAGATGGCGGCCAGGGTGATCAGGACGGCGCTGCCGGCCAGCGCGGCCACCGCGCCCAGACCGTGGGTCAGGGCGCTGGCGATTTCTTCTCGGACGGAAGCAACGGTAGTCATGTGCGATGCGATCCGCGGGGAGGGGGATCCCGCTCCCCCCTATCATCGCACGGCGGTGCTCAGCCGACCGAAATGCTGTGCGCCGCCTCGCGGGTGGCGGCGAAACGCACGTCCGGTGCGCGTTCCTGGGCCAGCTGCAGGTTGACCCGGGTCGGAGCGAGGTAGACCAGATGGCCCGCTGCGTCGATGCCCAGGTTGTTGGCATTCTTTTCGCGGAACTCTTCCAGCTTCTTCTCGTTGTCGCAGGTCACCCAGCGTGCAGTGGTCACGCTGACCGGCTCGAACACGGCTTCCACGCCGTATTCGTCCTTCAGGCGGTAGGCGGCCACGTCGAACTGCAGCACGCCCACGGCACCCAGAATGAGGTCATTGCTCATCAACGGGCGGAAGAACTGGGTGGCCCCTTCCTCCGAGAGCTGGGCCAGGCCCTTCTGCAGCTGTTTGAGCTTGAGCGGGTCGCGCAGGCGCGCGCGGCGGAACAGTTCCGGGGCGAAGTTGGGGATGCCGGTGAAGCTGACCGGCTCGCCTTCGGTGAAGGTGTCGCCGATGGAGATCGTGCCGTGGTTGTGAATGCCGATCACGTCGCCCGGCCAGGCTTCCGCCGCGATTTCACGGTCGCTGGCCATGAAGGTCAGCGCGTTGGCCAGCTTCATTTCCTTGCCGGTGCGTACGTGGAAGGTCTTCATGCCGGCGGTGAATCGCCCCGAGCACACGCGCATGAAAGCAACCCGGTCGCGGTGCTGCGGATCCATGTTGGCCTGGATCTTGAACACGAAGCCGGTCAGCTTGTTTTCCTGCGGAGCGATTTCGCGGCCGGTGGTGGCACGTGCCTGCGGCGACGGCGCGTGCTCGACGAAGAAGTCCAGCAACGGTTGCACGCCGAAGTTGTTCACGCCCGATCCGAAGAACACCGGGGTCTGCTTGCCGGCCAGGTAGGCCTCCAGGTCGAAGGCGTGGCTGGCGCCCTTCACCAGGTCCAGCTCATCACGCAGCTCGGCCAGCATCTGTTCGCCGATTTTCTCGGCCAGCCCGGGCGAGTCGATCGACGGGAAGATGGTCGAGTCCTGGCGGGTGAAGTTGCGGCCCTGTTCGTACAGGTGCACTTCGCCGCTGATCAGATGCACCACACCCTTCAGGCGCTGGCCCATGCCGATCGGCCAGGTCACCGGTGCGCACTGGATGCCCAGCACGCTCTCGACCTCGTCGAGCAGGTCGATCGGTTCCTTGCCCTCGCGGTCGAGCTTGTTGATGAAGGTCATGATCGGGGTGTCGCGCAGGCGGCACACTTCCATCAGCTTGATGGTGCGTTCTTCCACGCCCTTGGCCACGTCGATGACCATCAGCGCCGAGTCCACCGCGGTCAGCACGCGGTAGGTGTCCTCACCGAAGTCGGCGTGGCCGGGGGTATCGAGCAGGTTGACGATCTTGCCTTCGTACGGGAACTGCATCACCGAGGAGGTGACCGAAATGCCGCGTTCCTTTTCCAGCGCCATCCAGTCGGAGGTGGCGTGGCGCGCAGCCTTGCGGCCCTTGACCGAGCCGGCCATCTGGATCGCGCCCCCGAACAGCAGCAGCTTTTCGGTCAGCGTGGTCTTGCCGGCGTCAGGGTGGGAAATGATGGCGAAGGTGCGGCGGCGCGCAGCTTCGGTAGCGACTTCGGACATGGCGTGGCGCGCCCGCCCGGGGCGCTTTTCAGAGAGATAAGCGCCTGATTATACCTGAGCGCTCAAGGGCTTGCGGCGGGCCCGGTGGGGCCGTCTTCACGTGCGAAGTGCAGCTCGCCCCGGTCGGTGACGATGCGCACCGGTACCGACTGCAACTGCATGCCGGTATTGGCCTGGACCACGAAGTGAAGGTGGGGTGCCGTGCTGTAGCCGGTATTGCCGGACAGTCCGATGCGCTGGCCGGTCTCGACCTGCTGGCCACTGCGCACCAGCACGCCATTTGCGCGCAGGTGGGCATAGACCGCCATGCTGCCGTCTTCGTGCAGGATCCGGATGAAATTGGCGCGTTGACGGTCACGCAGCGGGTCGGTGCCGTTTCCGGTGAAGTTGCCCTGCACCTGCATCACCTTCCCGCGGCGCGCGGCCAGCACCGGGGTGCCTTCGGGCAGGGCGAAATCGATCGCATCGCGGTTTTCCGGGTCGCTGTGGCTGTAGCGGCCCTGCGGAGCCTGGGTGACCTGGAAGCGGGTGGAAATGAAGGGCAGGGCATAGGCCACGTCCTGCGGGCGGGCTGCCGGATCGCCCGGAATGGCTTCCAGCCGGACGTTCAGCCGCTGGGCCTGCGCCGGCAACGGCAGCTGCGCCACCACCACCCGGGCAGCCGGCTGCAGCACGGCCTGCACCGGGAGGCCCGGCAGCAGCGCGGCGCCCACGTCCTGGCTCAGGGTGATCTGCACCGGCCCGGCCAGGTGGTTGTCCACGCGCGCCTGCCAGCGCTCGCCGCTGCTTTCCAGCTGAACCGAGGCGATGCCGCCGGCGGCCTGCTGGGGCCTTGGGTCGGGGCCGCGTGTCAGCCCCCAGCCTGAACGCCAGTCCGGAGAGGACGCCGCGCTGGCTAACAACGGGCAGAGCAGCAGCGGCAGCAGGGTCCAGCGCATGTTCGGTGATCCGGTGAGTGTGGGCGGACTCTACGCAACCGGACGGGTTCAGGAAAGGCTCGCCAGGGCGGCTTATGCGAAAAAAATATATCGCTTCATCCAGATGAAGGGATTGACAGGCCGGTTCGACGCTGGCATCGTGGCTCCACCATCGAGACCGGCAGAGGGACAGGCCCTTTGAAGCCGGGGCAGCCCGCAGCGTGCGCAAGCACCCTGCGTAGGTGCCAAATCCTGCGGGGACCGTGGCGTCCACCGAAAGATGGTTCGAATCGTGCGCTGTGCGCGCACTTCGAACGCGAGCTCCGCGAAAGCTCGATGGCCGTTTTCCTCTCCGGGATACCGCCATGACGTTCGCCACTGCAGCCGCCGTTTCTGAATCCTTCGTTCCGTTGAGCGTGCCGGTTGATGCCGGGCGGGCCGCCGTGCGCGGCGAGTTCGCCACGGTGCTGACGCTGCGCCATGCCGGCGCGCGCCCGGTCCGCCTGCGCTACGAACTGGTTGGCCGCGCAGACGCCCCAGTGGTGGTGCTGGCCGGCGGGATCTCCGCGCACCGCCACGTTGCCGCCAACGCCGAGTTCGGCGAGAAGGGCTGGGCCGAAGGGCTGGTGGCCGCGGGACGTGCGCTCGATCCAGCGTTGCTGCGCATCCTGGCATTCGACTTTCTCGGTGCTGACGGTGCGCTGGACGTGCCGATCGACACCGCCGACCAGGCCGACGCGCTGGCCGTGCTGCTGGACCACCTCGGGATCGACCGCCTGCACGGATTCGTCGGCTACTCCTACGGTGCCCTGGTGGGACAGCAGTTTGCGATCCGCCACCGCACGCGCGTGACCCGTCTGGTGGCGGTCAGTGGCGCGCATCGTCCGCACCCCTATGCGGCGGCCTGGCGCGCGCTGCAGCGCCGCGCGGTTGCGCTGGGTCAACTGCAGTGCGCGGAAAGTCATGGCCTCAGCCTGGCGCGTCAGTTCGCCATGCTCAGCTACCGCACGCCGGAAGAATTCGGTGAACGCTTCGATGCCGCACCGGAAGTCGTCAACGGCCGGGTCCGTGTCGCCGCCGAAGATTATCTGGATGCCGCTGGCGCGCAGTACGTCGGCCGCACGCCGGTGGAAGCCTACCTGCGTCTTTCTGAATCCATCGATCTGCACCGGGTCGACCCTGCCGCGATCAGCGTGCCCACGGTGGTGGTCGCCGTGGAGGGCGATCGCCTGGTGCCGCTGGCCGACCTGGTCGGACTGGTCGAAGGGCTGGGCCCGTTCGGCAGCCTGCGCGTCCTGCGCTCGCCTTATGGCCACGACGCCTTCCTCAAAGAAACCGATCGCATCGACGCGATCCTTGCCAACGCATTTCGCACCCCGGGAGAAAACGCATGAGCCTGTCCGCCGGTTCCGAGCCGAACTGTAGCCGTGTCACCGCCGCCGTGCGCGCCGGTATCGACCGTGATACCGCCTACGGCGCGGTGACCCCACCGATCGTGCTGTCGTCGAACTTCAGCTTCGATGGCTTCGGCAACAAGCGCCAGTACGACTACACGCGCAGTGGCAACCCCACCCGCGACCTGCTCGGCGAAGCGCTGGCCGAGCTCGAAGGCGGGGCGGGGGGCGTGATCACCTCCACCGGCATGGGTGCGATCAATCTGGTGCTCAATGCCCTGCTGCAGCCCGGCGACACCCTGGTGGTGCCGCACGACGCTTACGGTGGCAGCTGGCGTCTGTTCAACGCGCTGGCGAAGAAGGGGCACTTCACCCTGGTAACTGCAGACCTGACCGATCCGCGCTCGCTCGCCGAAGCGCTGGCGCAGTCGCCGACCCTGGTGCTGGTGGAAACCCCGTCCAATCCGCTGCTGCGCATCACCGACCTGCGCTTTGTCATCGACGCCGCGCATCGGGCGGGTGCCAAAGTGGTGGTGGACAACACCTTCCTGTCGCCGGGGCTGCAGCAGCCCATTGCGTTCGGTGCCGACCTCGTTCTGCACTCCACCACCAAGTACATCAATGGCCACAGCGATGTGGTCGGCGGCGCGGTGGTGGCGCGTGATCCTCAGCTGCACGAGCAGCTGGTGTGGTGGGCCAATGCGTTGGGCCTGACCGGCTCGCCGTTTGACGCGTTCCTGACCCTGCGCGGGCTGCGGACCCTGGGGGCGCGCCTGCGCGTGCACCAGGAAAACACGGCCGCCATTGTCGAGCTGCTGGCGACCAGCGACGCGGTGGCCCAGGTCTACTATCCGGGCCTGGCCGATCACCCGGGCCACGCCATTGCAGCACGCCAGCAGAGTGGATTCGGCGCGAT
Source organism: Stenotrophomonas sp. (assembly GCF_032103445.1). Taxonomy (GTDB): domain Bacteria; phylum Pseudomonadota; class Gammaproteobacteria; order Xanthomonadales; family Xanthomonadaceae; genus Stenotrophomonas. Next base: position 60,512 of record NZ_DAMDFR010000011.1, on the reverse strand, counting down.
GCTCTCGTTCGAACTGGCGTCCTGTCCGGGCGATGATCCGCACGCCGCTGTGCGTGCCTTTGTTGACGGCCTGCGCTGTTTCACCCTGGCCGAATCACTGGGGGGCGTGGAAAGCCTGGTGGCGCACCCCGCGACCATGACCCATGCCGCCATGACGCCTGAAGCCCGCGCGCATGCGGGTATCAGCGAAGGACTGCTGCGCCTGTCGGTGGGCATCGAGGACGCGCAGGACCTGGTGACCGACCTGCAGGCCGGACTGGCCCGCGCGCAGGCGGTGATCGATGCGCAGTCGCGCGCCGCGCTGCGCAAACAGGTGGACGCATGAGCGCGGTCGTGCCGTTGCTGCGCGAACAGCCCCGGCGTCTGGCCTTGCTGGGTACCGGCACGGTGGGCAGTGCATTCGTGCAGCGCTATCAGGCATTGCAGTCGCGCGGCGTGGCCTTGCCGCGGTTCTCCTGGCTGGCCAATTCGCGCACCAGCTTCCGCTGTAGTGCCGAACCCGTGCTGGAGCTGGAGCAGGCCAACCGCGCCGCGCGCACGGCACCTGCGCTGCAGCCCTGGGCCGAGGCGGAAGGCCTGCAACGCGGCGACGTGGTGGTCGATGCCACGGCCAGCGATGACGTCGCCAACTGGCACGAGCAGTGGTTGGCGCGGGGGGTGCACGTGGTGACCGCCAACAAGCTCGGGCAGGGCACGCACTGGTCGCGTGCCGAGGCGATTGCTGAAAGTGGCACGCAGGGCGGTGCCCGCTACGGCGACAGCGCCACGGTCGGCGCGGCGCTGCCCCTGCTCAGCAGCCTGCGCGCGCTGGTGGCCGGCGGCGATCACATCCATCGGGTGGAAGGCGTGCTGTCCGGCTCACTGGCCTGGCTGTTCCATCACTACGACGGGCAGCGTCCGTTCTCGGCGTGGGTGGGCGATGCGCTCAGTGCCGGCTACACCGAACCGGACCCGCGCGTGGACCTGTCGGGTGAGGATGTTCGCCGCAAACTGCTGATCCTGGCACGCGCCAGCGGCATCGCGCTGCGCAGCGAGCAGGTCCAGGTCACCTCGCTGGTGCCGGACGCGCTCGTGGGCCTGCCATTGGAAAGTGCCTTGGCGCAGCTGTCCCTGCTCGACGCACCCATTCAACAGCAGTGGCGTCAGGCCCGGCTGGAAGGCGGCTGCCTGCGCTTCATCGGCGGCTTTGACCATGACGGCGCGCGGGTCGGGCTGCGCATTGTGCCGCAGGATCATCCGCTGGCCGGCGGCGCACAGACCGACAACCGGGTCGCCATCCACAGCGACCGCTACAACGCCCAGCCGTTGTTGATCCAGGGTCCGGGTGCGGGTGCCGAGGTGACGGCCGCCGCGCTGCTGGACGACGTGCTGTCCATCACCCGCACGTAGAGCCACGCCCTGCGTGGCTCTACATCGGCGTCATTTCCCTGCAGCCAGCGCCTTCAGCAGAGCGGCGTTGAATTGCGCCGGGTCCTGCACCTGCGGCGAATGCCCGAGCTCTTCGAAGGTCACCAGGGTCGCGCCGGGAATCGCCGCGGCGGCGGCCTTGCCCAGCGCGGGATAGTCGCCCAGCGTGGCCTTCAGCGCCGCCGGAGCCAGGTCTCGACCGATGGCGGTGCGGTCCTTCTGCCCGATGAACAGCGTGGTCGGCACACGCAGGTTCGGCAGCTCGTAGACCACTGGCTGGTTGAACACCATGTCCGACGTCAGCGCCTGGCTCCAGGCCACGGCCTGCTGGCCGGGGCCGGCGTACATGCCGGACTGCATCAGGGCCCAGTGCTCATACTCCGGCTTCCATTCGCCGCCGTAGTACACCTCCAGCTGATACTTCTTGATGGAATCGAAGTTCGTCTTCAGTTCATTGGCATACCAGGCGTCCACGCTGCGCCACGGCACGCCCTTGGCCTTCCAGTCTTCCAGTCCGATCGGGTTGACCAGCGCCAGCTGACGCAGCTGCTGCGGATACTGCAGTGCGAAGCGCGTGGCCAGCATGCCGCCCATCGAATGGCCGACCAGGTCCACCTTGGTTCCGTCCAGTTTCAGGTAGGCCAGCAGGGCCTGGGTATTGGCGGCCAGCTGACCGAATGAATACTGGTAGCGCAGCGGTTTGCTGGATTTGCAGAACCCGATCTGGTCCGGCGCGATCACCCGGTAACCGGCCGCGCTCAGCGCGGTGATCGCTTCTTTCCAGGTGCCGGCGCAGAAGTTTTTGCCATGCAGCAGCACCACCGTGCCGAGCGGCCGGCCAGTGGCGGGTACATCCAGATACGCCATTTCCAGCGATTGCCGCTGCGAATCGAAGGTAAAGGTCTTGACCGGCCAACCATAGTCGAAGCCCTGCAGGCGGGCATCGTAGGTGGGGGCGGCGAGGGCGGTCAGGGGCAGGCAGGCAAGCAGGGCGGCGGCCAGGATGCGCATGGCGGTCTCCAGGAAAAGATCCCCGAGCATAACCGCGTGAGCCGCATCGTGCCGGACAGTGCCCGGCACGACGTGGGTCAGGTCAGCATTCGATGACGTTGACCGCGAGCCCGCCGCGGCTGGTTTCCTTGTACTTGTCCTGCATGTCGCGGCCGGTGTCGCGCATGGTTTTGATGACCTTGTCCAGCGATACCTTGTGCTTGCCGTCGCCGCGCATGGCCATGCGCGAGGCGTTGATGGCCTTGACCGCGCCCATCGCGTTGCGTTCGATGCACGGAATCTGTACCAGGCCGCCAATCGGGTCGCAGGTCAGGCCGAGGTTGTGTTCCATGCCGATTTCGGCCGCGTTCTCGATCTGGCTGGGGTTGCCGCCCAGTGCCGCGACCAGTCCCCCGGCCGCCATCGAACAGGCCACGCCCACTTCGCCCTGGCAGCCGACCTCGGCACCCGAGATCGAGGCGTTTTCCTTGTACAGGATGCCGATGGCCGCCGAGGTCAGCAGGAAGTCGAACACGCGCTGCTCGTTCGCACCCGGGCAGAACCGGTCGAAGTAATGCAGCACGGCCGGCAGCACACCGGCCGCGCCATTGGTGGGGGCCGTGACCACGCGTCCACCGGCGGCGTTCTCTTCATTCACCGCCAGCGCGTACAGATTGACCCAGTCCAGCGTGGTCAGCGGGTCGCGCATTGCTGCTTCCGGCTTGGACGACAGTTCCCGGTACAGAGCCGGCGCGCGCCGCGACACATGCAGCCCGCCGGGCAGGGTGCCTTCCTGGCGGATGCCCCGGGTCACGCAGGCCTGCATGGCGTTCCAGATCTCGCGCAGCTGCTCGCGGATCTCGTCTTCGCTGCGCCAGCATTTCTCGTTTTCGAACATCAGCTGGGCGATGCTCAGGCCGCTGCGGGCGGTCTGGGCCAGCAGTTCATCGCCACTCCTGAAGGGATAGGGCAGGGGGGTTTCATCGGGCACGATGCGGTCGTCGGCCGCATCGTCCTGGTTGACCACGAAGCCACCGCCGACCGAGTAATAGTCGCGCGTGGCAATGACCTGGTCCTGCGCGTCATACGCCGTGAAGCGCATGCCATTGGTGTGGTAGGGCAGCTTCTGGCGCTTGTTCAGGCCCAGGTCGCGCTTCTCATCAAAGGCGATTTCATGGGTCCCCATCAGCCGGATCCGCTTGGTGGTGCGGATGCGTTCAAGCGTGTCAGGGATGATGTCCGGGTCGATCAGGTTGGGGCGCTGGCCTTCCAGGCCCAGCAGCACGGCCTTGTCAGTGCCGTGCCCGCGCCCGGTGAGCGCCAGCGAGCCGTAGACGTCGGCGCGGATGCGCACCACGTCCTGCAGGCAACCCGGGTCCAGCAGCCAGCGGTGCACGAAGCGCTCGGCGGCCTTCATCGGTCCTACGGTGTGCGAGGAACTCGGGCCAATGCCGATCTTGAAAACGTCGAACGTGCTGACAGCCATGATTGCCAAACTGCGGGTATCGGATGGAGCGCTATTCTATGCTGTCTCCGGCAGCGACCCTGGCTGCGGCGCAACAATTTCAATCACGGGTGGGCCGGTGTTTACCTTGTTCCAGCGCGACGACTGTCATCTGTGCGACCAGGCCCTGGCGGTGCTGGCGCAGGCCCGCGTGGCGGGCCTGGACAGTGTGTTCATCGACGACGATCCCGGCCTGGAGGCCCGTTATGGCAGCCGGGTGCCGGTGCTGCGGGACGGTCAGGGGAGAGAGCTGGACTGGCCGTTCGACGTGCCCGCCGTGACGGCTTGGCTGGCTCCGTAGAGCGGGGCTCTGCCCCGCTTGCCGGCCAGCGGCCGGCACTACCTATTTCGCCTTCAGCGTCACGACGGTGCTGATCGCGGTCTCATCCGGAATGGTCTTGGTATCGGCCCAGTCGCCGCCGCCCACGCCGAAGTCCAGGCGCTTCACGGTCGCCTTGCCCTTCAGTACCGGATTGGCACCGTCCTTCCATTCGAATGTGAAGGTGACCGGTTTTTTCACCCCGCGCAGTTCAAGGGTGCCCTTGGCCACATACGTGTCATCGCCGGTTTTGGTGAATCCCGAAGCGGTATAGCGGGCGGTCGCGAACTTGGCCACGTTGAAGAAATCCGCGCCCTGCAGGGTCGAATCGCGGTCACTGTTGCCGCTGACTGCCCCGGCCAGCGGAATGGTCACGTCAAGCTTGCCTGCGGCCGGGTTGGCCGGGTCGAAGCTGACCGTGGTGGCAAAGCCGGGGAAGCTGCCGGTGAACACTTCACCATCGTATTTGGTGGCAAAGACGAGATTCGAACCGCTGCCCGGCACCTGCACGTAATCGGCGGCCAGCACCGGGGTGGCGGCCATCAGGCCGGCCAGGGCAGCGGCAACCGCCGCGGGAGAGGAGAGCTTGATGGTCATGGTCAGTCCTTCTGGGGGGAGGTGAGCCAACCCTGCGGCAGCATGCGCGCCAGGGTGACATCACGTTGGAAAAAGTGGTGGAACAGCGCCGCACCGGCATGTGCCAGTACAACGGCGATCAGCAGCCAGAAGCCCCATTCGTGGATGGCATGCGAAATGTCGCGGGCCCCCGGGTCTGGCGCGACCAGCTTGGGCACATCGACCAGCCCGAACCAGCGGAACGGCCGCAGGCCGCTGGCCGAGTCATAGATCCAGCCCGACAAGGGCAGCGCGAACATCAGCACGTACAGCAGCCAGTGCGTGACCGAGGCGATGCGCTCCTGCCAGGTGGGCGTGCCCGGTACCGGGGCCGGCGCACCTGCATACAGGCGCCAGCCCAGCCGCAACGCCACCAGGGCCAGCACGGTAATGCCCAGCGATTTGTGCGCGGTGTACACCCAGAAATACTTCGGCGTCTTCGGCAGTTCGCCCATGGTCAGTCCGACGATACCGAGCGTCAGAATGAGCAGGGCGATCAGCCAGTGCAGGCCTTGGCTGACGCCGCCCCAACGGTGGGGTGTGTTCTTCAGGGTCATGGCGTGGGCTTCGTGGTCGGTGGGGTGGGAGACGCATCAGAGTCCTGCGCTGGCGGCGGAGTTCCAGCGTCGCTGTCGGACGGTGTGTCCTGCTCATCGCCCGCGTTGCGGTCGCGCACGGCCTCTGCTTCGATCCGTAGCTCAACGGTGTCGCCGATCATCGACGGCCAGGCGTCCACGCCAAAGGCCTTGCGGCTGAGCGTGGTGGTCGCGGAGAAACCTGCGGTGCGACGGAACGGCGGCATGGGATGGCGTTTGACCGCATTGACGGTAACGGCCAGTTCCACGTCCTGGGTCACCCCGCGCACGGTCAACTGGCCGAACACCCGGGCGTGGCTGGCATCGATGGCCTCCACCCGCGTGGACACAAACCGCGCATCGGGATGGCGGTCGGTATCCAGCAGATTGCCGGCCATCACCGCCTTGTTCCACTTTGCGTCGCCCAGGTCCAGGCGTTGCAACGGTACGCTGACGGTCAGGCGGGCTCCGGTCCAGTCGTCCGGATCAAACAGAAGATGGCCTTCACTGCCGGACACCGTTCCCAGCGCCTGGGAGAATCCTGCATGCTCAACGGCGAACAGCACCCGCGTATGCACCGGGTCCAGACGCCAGGTCTGTGGTGCGGCAAGGGCGGCGATCGGGGCCGCAGCGAGCAGCAGGGCAAGTGTCAGGCGCAAGGGCACGGCGACCTCCGGGATGAACGTGGCCGATCATACGCGCAGCGCCGTGATGGCTGGCAGCACCATGGCTGCAACAGTTCGTGGTGCCACTGCGGCCGCAGCACCGCGTGCCGGTGGCCGGACTAAACCGCTGCGGCTGTGTGACAATCTTCGGGTACAGGGAGGATTCGATGGCGGGGGTCACGCGCGGATTGCGGGCTGGCATCGTAGTGCTGGCATGGGCATTGCTGCTCCTGCCGGGCGTGCTGTGGGCCGCAGGGACATCGGCAGAAACACCGCGACTGCGCCGGCTGGGTGCCGCCGAAGGCATGCCGTCGCGCATGGTGCTGGCGCTGGCGCAGGACCGTCAGGGCTATATCTGGGCCGCCACCGATGATGGCCTGGCACGCATTGACGGGGTCGGGCTGCGGGTCTGGCGCAACGAGCCGGACAACCCCGACTCGCTGGCGGGCAATGAAGTAGAAAGCCTGCTGGTGGATCCGTTCGACCGGGTCTGGGTCGGCGTCAATGGGGGCGGGCTGAGTATGCTCGATCCGGCGCGCAAGCGATTCCGGCGCTTCCATGATGTTGACGCGACATGTGAGGGGCAGTTCTGGTCGCTGGCCTATACCGGCAAGGCCCTGTGGATCGGCACCAATGCCTACGGTCTGTGCCGGCGCGACGAGAACGGGCAGCTGGTTCGCTATCGCCACGATCCGGCTGATCCGGACAGTCTGCCCGACGACACCATCTATTCGATGGTGAGCGACCCGGACGGGCGGCTGTGGGTCGGAACCGGCAGTGGCGTGGCCCGCTGGGACGGCAAGCGCTGGAACCGCATCGCGCCCGAGCTGCTGACCGGGAAAAGCGTCATCCGCCTGACCCGCGACAGCAATGGTTCGGTATGGGCAGGAACGGAAGGCGGGCTGTTCCAGATCCTGCCCGATGGCACGGCGCGCCCGGCACCGTGGGGCCTGGGCCCGGATGTGCGGTCCGCCATCGTGCTGCACGACCGTCATGGCGGTTACTGGGTGGGCACCGCCGACGGGCTGTATCGCGGCGATGCGCAGCAGGCGCGGTTGCTGGCGGGGGACGCTGGCAGTGGTTTCCTGACCCAACGCAGCGGCGTGCTTGATCTGCTGCAGGACCATGAAGGCGGCCTGTGGGTGGCGACCCTGTCACAAGGCCTGGCCTATCTGCCGCCAGACTGGAAGCGCTTCTCGACGTGGTATCAGCTCGACGGCAAGCCGATGGACAGCCTGTACCTGCTCAATGCCGCGGCTGCAGGTGACACCTATTACGTCGTAGGCGCGCATGGCATCTACGAACTGGACCCCGGCGGTCGCCTGCGCCAGATCGCCTTTGAGAAGCAACTCGGCGTGGGTGCCATCTGGTCTGTGCTGCCTCGCGCTGATGGCGCGCTCTGGCTGGGACGTGCGGGTCGACTTGGGCTGTATCAGCCGCGCACCGGCGCGCTGCAGGAGTGGAAGCTGGGCGGCGGCGCGGATGTGCGCCAGCGCATCGACAACATCCGCCAGGCACCTGATGGCGACATCTGGATGTCCATCATCAACTACGGCATCCAGCGTCGCGATGCCAATGGCAACCTGCTGCAGACCATCCGCATCGACGAGAACCGTGGCCTCACCGAGACGCCCATCGAACAGATGGGCTTCGACGCCCGCGGTCAGCTGTGGATCATGGGGGACATGGGGCTGCTGCGTTGGCAGGAGGATCGTTTCGAGCCGGTCGCCGGCGTTTCCCACGGCCAGATATTCGACATGGTCTGGGTCAATGAAGCAGAAGTCTGGATGGCACGCAGCGGGGCGCTGGAGCGCTACCAGTGGGATGGTCTGAGCATGACGCTGCGTGAACGCGTGGGGGCTGCACAAGGCATGCCGCCGGTGTCCATCGGTGGTCTGGCCCTGGGCAAGGCGGGACAGGTCTGGGCGACCACGCCGCGGGGGCTGGTGAGCTGGCTCCCGCATGAGCGCCGTCTGCGCCTGTACAACGAACGCGATGGATTGCCGGATATCGAGTTCAGCGGGCGCCCGCCGGTGCAGGGAGGCCGGGGGCGCGTGCTGGCCCTGACCGCGACCGGTCTGACCGGGTTCGATCCGGATGCAACCGATCTGGTCCTGCCCACCTCGCAGCTGGTCATCGACAACATCCAGGTACGCCGCGACGATGCCGAAGGACAGCAATCATTGCCGGTCGATGCGCCGTTGCAGCTCGGGCCCGATGATCGCGACCTGATCATCACCGCACGCCTGCTGTCCTTCGCCAGTCCACTGGGCAACCGCTACCGCTACCGCGTGGATGGCTATGACCAGAACTGGGTGATGCAGAGCGCGGGGGGCGAACGCCTGCTGTCGCGCCTGCCAGCTGGCGATTACACCATCGAAGTGCAGGCCGCCACGGCGCAGGGCGAGTGGACGTCTTCGCGCGGCATCAGCGTGCACGTGCAGCCGCCCTGGTGGCGCAGCAACACCGCGCTGCTGGGGTATCTGGTGCTGGGGTTGCTGCTGTTGCTGGGCGCGGCCGCGATTGCCCGCGCCCGTCTGCGCCGCCGCCAGCAATGGCAGCTTACGGTGCACAAGCAGCAGATTGCCGAGCAGGCGTCGCAGGCCAAGAGCCGGTTCCTGGCAACGCTGGGCCATGAAGTCAGAACGCCCATGACCGGTGTGCTGGGCATGAGCGAGCTGCTGCTGGCGACACCGCTGGATGAACTGCAGCGCAGCTATGCCGCGTCCATCCAGCATGCAGGCACCCACCTGCTGCGCCTTGTCAACGATGCCCTTGATCTGGCCAGGATTGAAGCGGGGCGGCTGGAGCTCGACATCCGCCCGTTCGACCTGATGTCGATGCTGGTGCAGGTGGAAACGTTGATGGAACCCATGGCCCACCAGCGTGGGCTGGCCTTCGAGCGCAGCTTCAACCTTCCGGGTTCGATCCAGGTCAGCGGCGACGAAATGCGGGTGCGGCAGATCCTGATGAACCTGCTGGGCAACGCCATCAAGTTCACCGAGCACGGCCATGTCGGGCTGGGGACGGAACTGGCCGAGAACGGCCTGGGCGTCGCTTTCGAAGTGTCTGATACGGGGCCGGGCATCAGCCTGGACCAGCAGCAGCGTCTGTTCCACCGCTTCGAACAGGCGGATGGCCCGCGTACCGCCTCGCGTTATGGCGGCAGCGGCCTGGGGCTTGCCATCTGCCAGGAACTGGCGGTGGCGATGGGCGGGCGCATCGACATCGACAGTCAGCCTGGCCAGGGTGCCCGGTTCACCGTCAGCTTGCCGCTGCCGTGGAGCCCGTCGGCCGCCGGTGCCGCGGGTATGCGGCCAGCCGAAGGCCCGCAGTCGGCATTGCCGCCGCTGCACATTCTGCTGGTGGAGGATGACGCCACCGTCGCCGAGGTCATTCTGGGCCTGCTGCGCACGCGGGGGCACACGGTCGTGCATGTGATGCACGGGCTCGCCGCGCTGTCGGAAATATCTTCTGACGCCTTTGACGTGGGTCTGCTCGATCTGGACCTTCCCGCGCTGGACGGCGTCGCCATTGCCAGTCAACTGCGCGCAATGGGGTACACCCTGCCATTGGTCGCGGTGACCGCGCGCTCCGACGCCTACGCCGAGCAACAGGTGCTGGCTGCGGGTTTTGACGGATTTCTGCGTAAGCCGGTCACCGGCGACATGCTGGTGGAGGCGATCGCGCAGGCGCGCGCGGCGCGTCACGCGCGGCTGTCGGAGCCGCTTGATCGATAGATGCCATCAACCAGAATGGTTGAAATCGATAGATGGCCTCACTCACAGGAAGGCGCGGATCCTGCGCAGGTGGCGGTGCGGCTGCCAGCGCACCGCTTTATCTTCCCTGCGATGAAATCAATGTCGCTGCGGTAGGTGCGGGTGCGCCCGCGGGGAGCCCGCACCGGGCTTCTGGAAAATGCGTTGTGCCTGTTGCTGCTGTGGTGGCCGGCGCTGTTGTCGGCCAGCGTGCTGCAGGTGCCTTGGCCACGCGCACTGGGTGAAGCTGATGGTCTGCCCACGCCCGAGATCCGTGCGCTGGAAGAAGACGCCACGGGTTATCTGTGGATGGCCAGCAGTGATGGCCTGCTGCGCTTCGATGGCCAGCGCTTTCGCATCCTGCATCAGGCCGAGGGTCTGCCAGACGCGGATCTGCTGGATGTCCACATCGACGCCGCCGACCGCATCTGGCTGGCGACGGCGACCCAGGGGCTCGCCGCGCTGGGTGTGGACCGCACCTCGTTTGAGCGCCCCGACGCCGCTGCACCCGCAGCGGTGCGCAGTGGCCGCATCAAACAGGTCATCAGCGACACGCAGGGTCAGGTCTGGGTGATCGGCGATGATCAGGATCTGTATGTGCAGGAAACGACATCGCAGCTCTGGCAGCGGCGGCTGTTCGGTGATGGCGGTGTGCGCCAGGTCGAGGTGGATCGCGATGGCGTGGTGTGGGCGATCACCGAAACCCGGCTCTGGCGCAGTGAAGGTGGGGAATTTAACTCGCTGCCATTGGATCCGCGTGCGCGCGTGCCGATGCAGTCGATGTGGGTCGATCCTGCGGGGGGAATCGAGATCACCGCGGGCGGGCAAACCTGGGGGCTGAACCCCGACGGTCGGGTCGTCAGCGGGCCGCACCGCGCGCGAACCTTGTTGCGCGACACCGATGGTGTGCTCTGGCAACAGGCCGGCACCGCCCTGCAGTGGCAACGGCAGGGCAAGACACATCCGGTGGGCCTGCGGCCGGATATCCGCGATGCGCGCGATCCGGTGAAGATCCGCCAGCTGCTGCGGGACCGCCAGGGAAACCTGTGGTGGGTCAGCGAGCATCGCGGTCTATGGTGGCTGCCGGCGCACTGGGAACAGTTCACCCTGCTGCCCACCCCGGGCCGCTTCACCCAGCACTACGGCGTTCATCCCGTGCTGGCGCTCGCGGCCTCCGGTCGCGATCATGTGTGGGTTGCCGGTGCGGATGGTCTGCTGCAACGGCTGGATCTGCGCAACGGCGAAGTGTCCCATGCGGTGCACTTCGCGCAGGCGCAGGACCACACCACCTCTGTCGCTGTGGTCGAGGACCCGCAGGGACGGGTGTGGCTGGCCCGGCCCGGGCAGTTGCTGCGCTACGATCCCGCCTCACAGGCCACGCAGCACTGGACACTCCAGGATCTGCCACAGGCGGTGCCTTACAGCCTGCAGGTGTGCGAACGGAACCGGGTCTGGCTGGCGGCAGGCAGCGAGGTGCGACGGTGGACGGAGAACGGGGCGGAACTTCAGCGCGCAACAGTGCAACAACTGGGACTGAGCCGCACGGTCCAAGGGCGCCAGCTGCTCTGTACCGGCGATCGCGGCCTGTGGGTGACCGATCCGCGAGGCCCGATGCGCTGGAACCCGGCAAACGATCAGTTCCAACCGTTCGGCCCGGCCGACGGCGGTGCCGCGCTCGCCTTGGCTGAAGCCGACGATGGCAGCGTCTGGGTGACGCGTGACGCCGCGCTCGAACAGTACCGCCCATCCTCGCCGATGAGCCAGCCGTTGCTGCGGATCTCGATCGATCAGGGCTACCCGCCGCTGCGGGCGTCGTCGCTGGCACTGGATGCCGCCGGTGTGGTCTGGGCGGGCGCGATCCGTGGGCTGATCCGCGTTGATCCAGGCAGCGACGATGTCAGTCTGCTGGGCGTCGCGCACGGGTTGCCGGCGCAGGAAGTGCTGCCCCGACGGCTGGTGAGGCTGGGGTCTGGTGTCCTGGTGGCGGCGGTGCGCGAAGGTGGGCTGTTGGCTTTTGATCCCGCCGTGCTGCCGTTGCGTCCGACGGTGCCTGTGCTGGTGGTGGATGCCATGACCCGGCGCCGGCACGACCGGATGATGAGCGTGCCGATCGCTGACGGACCGGTTTCCCTGAGTACCGCAGATCGCAACATCCGGGTTGCGGTGACGCTGCTTGGGCGCGGCGACCCGGACCGCATCCGGCACCGCTTCCGTTTGCTGGGACAGGATCCCGCATGGGTCGACACCGGCCCGGTAGGGCAGCGCATTTTTGCGCGGTTACCTGCGGGAGACCATGTGCTGTTGATCCAGGCCCGACACGCGGCCGGTGCCTGGTCGGCGGTACGCGAACTGCATCTGCGGGTGGCACCACGTTGGTGGCAGACCCCCGCCGGGCGATTCGCGCTGGCGCTGCTGGGTGTCGCGCTGGTGATGGTGCTGGGGCGGCTGTTCCATGCCCATCAGGCAGGACGGCAGGCGCGTCACCAGGCAAAGCGGCGTCGCGACGCCGCCGAACTGGAATCGCTGGAGCGCACTCGCTTTCTGGCGCGCCTGGGGCGACAGATCCGCATGCCGATGACACCCGTGCTGGGTTGGAGCGAACTGCTGCTTCGGTCGCCACTTTCCCCTACCCAGCGCACCCAGGTCGGCAGCCTGTACCAGGCTGGCCATCATCTGCTGCAGTTGACCGACGACGCGCTGGATGTGGCGAGCATCGAAGCCAATCAGCTGCAGCGGGTGATGTCTCCGTTCAGCCTGGACGCGTTGCTCGATGAGCTGCACGCGCTGCTGATACCGGTCGCGCAGGCCAAGTGCGTCGCGCTGCACTGGAGCAGCGGATTGCTGCCTGGGCAGGTGCTGCTGGGCGACGCGCGACGACTGCGACAGATACTGCTCAACCTCCTCGGCAACGCGTTGAAGTTCACCACGCATGGGCAGGTCGCGTTGACGGCGGGTCCGGGCATGGACGGCGCGGGCCTGGTGATCTGCATTGCCGACACCGGACCGGGCATGTCCGCACCCCAGGTGGCCCGGCTGTTCCAGCGCTTCACCCAGGTCGAGGATGCCCGAACACTTGCGCAGCATGGCGGAAGCGGATTGGGGCTGTCGATCTGTCGCGACCTTGTGCAGGCCATGGGAGGGCACATCGACGTGGACAGCGAACCCGGCCGGGGCACCCGCATGACGGTGACCCTGCCATGGCAGCCGGTGCCCGGAGGGGGCTGCCCACGGGAACAACCGGTCGCGCCGGATATGCGACGGAGTCTGCGGATCATGGTGCTGCTGCCGTCTGCCAGCGTCGCCGACGTGGTGTGCGCGCTGTTGCGTTCAAACGGTCATCAAGTGGTGGGGGTGGACGACATCGACAGTTGGTTGATTCATCTGGATGCAGGGCCGTGGGACCTGATCGCGGCCGACCCCGACATGCTGGTCGGGGGTGAGCGACTCAGCGCACGTCTGCCATGGTTGTGGCCAGGCGTGACCCGGCTTGCACTGAGCGCGCGTGCTGATGCGTGCGCCGAGCGCGAAACCCTGGCGGCCGGGTTCGATCTGTTCCTGCGCCTGCCGCTGACGGCACAACGGCTGGAGGCGGCACTGCAACGCTGTGGGAGGCGGAAATGAGGCGCGTCTCGGCATTCCGGGCATGCCTGCTGTGGGCGCTGATGCAGCTTGTCGTCATCAGCCAGGCGCACGCGGTCCCGGCCAATGCGCAGCGCTTCACCACGGCCGATGGCCTTCCCTCCAACGTCATTCATGCCATTCTGGAGGACCACCATGGGTACCTCTGGTTTGCCAGCGACGATGGGCTGGCCCGGTACGATGGGCGGCGCTTCCGCACCTGGCGCCGCGAGCAGGGGCTGCCGGACAACCGGGTGCTGGCCATGGCGCAGGATGCCGAAGGCCAGCTCTGGCTGGGTACCGGCCAGGGCCAGCTGGTGCGGTTGTCAGCGGACAGGCAGCAGATCGAGAGCTTCGACGCACGTCGCTTTCCCAACATGGGCGACGCCCCGGTGCTGGTCGTGCTGCCCGGCGACAAAGGGGAGGTCTGGTTCGGGACGCAGGGACAGGGGCTGTTCCGGTTGGGCGCTGACCGGCGGCTGCGTCAGTTTCTGCCGACCCTCCGCGGCGACGGCGTCCCCGACCGCGTGATCGAGCATCTGGTGCGCACCGCAGACGGCAGCGTGTGGGTGGGCACCCCCGGGGGACTCGCGCGATGGAACGAAGGGCGATTCTCCATGCCATCGCCTGCCCTGTTGGCCAAGGCCCCGGTTGCGGCCCTGCTGGTCGATGGTGCAGGACGCTTGTGGGTAGGCGGAGCCGCGGGTCCGTGGCGGGCCGACCGTGCAGCACGCCTGGAACCGCTGGATCTTGCGGTCGGCACGCGGGCGCTGGGTGTGGCCCGGCACGGTGAAGCCTGGCTGGCCGACGGCGCGCTGGTCTGGCGACAGGGGGACGCGGTGCCGGACATCCCGTTGGCCGCGCTGACCCGGCCGCTGCCTCCCCGGTTCCGTAGCGTGTTCGAAGATCGTCACGGTGGGTTGTGGCTGCTGGGGCGTAACCTGGGGGTCTGGAGACTGCCGCCGCACTGGCAGGACTTCCGTCCGGTGTCGGTTCCGGATGCCAGCGTGGTCGCCTTGTCCAACGTGCGGCTTGAGGGAACGCAGTCGTTTGCACTGCATTGCCCGGGCGGCACCCGCTGGACCCTGGATGCGCGGTCAGTCCAGCAGCACCGATCCGTACCTTCCACGCGGCAGCGCTGGGCGTGGGATGACGCCGAGCATGCGCGACCGTCAGGGCAGCAAGCCGTGCATTGCGACGGCAGCGATGGTCTCTGGTGGGGGAGCGCGCAAGGCGTTCGGCGCTGGGTCGCGGGCCGATTCCTGTCAACCTCCGCCAGCGCCGAGGAAGCCAACGCGCTGCATGTGACCGACGACGGTGCGTTGTGGGTCGCGGGCCCCGGCGTGTTGCGGCGTTATCGGATCAGCGAGGGCGCGCTCCAGCACAGCGTGCGTATCGATGATCGCCACGGATTGCCACCGTTGCGGTTCCGGGCCCTCGCTGCAGACGCCCATGGCGCGCTGTGGGTCACCAGTGCACGGGGGTTGCTGCAGATAAAGCCGCGCGAAGGCGGGGTGCGCCTTTATACGCGAACCGATGGCGTGCCGGCGGAGCTGCTCTCTGCGCGGTTGTTGGCGCAGGGACGGCAAATGCTGGCGCTCGACGAAAAGGGCGATGGCATCCGTTTTGATCCGTTGGGACTTGCGAGCCCGACGATACCGCCTGCACTGGTGATGGAGCGGGTGCAGGTGCACCGCGATGGTCGCCTGCAGGTGGTGCCGTTGCGTCCCACCGTACACCTGAAGTCGGGTGATCGGGACATCCAGATCACGGTACGGCGGTTGGGCCCCGGCGTCGAAACCCAGCAGTATCGTTTTCGTCTGCAAGGGGTGGATCGCGACTGGATCCGGGTCGGCCGGCGCGGCACGCGTGGCTTTCCACATCTGCCGCCGGGGCAGTTCCGCCTGGAGTTTCAGGCCCGCCAGCCAGACGGTCACTGGTCCGGCAGCGAATGGACGCAGCTGGTGGTCGAGCGCGGTGCGTGGCATCACCCCCTGTTGTCGGGCCTTCGCGTGGGGGTGGGGGTGCTGCTGGTCAGCGCGGCCGCAGGCACTGCCTGGCGGCAGCTTCAACGGGTGCGGTCGCGTCAGCGCTCGGCACAACGCCGGGCAGTTGCGGAACAGTCCGCCCAGGCCAAGGCACGGTACCTGGCGACGCTGGGGCACGAGATCCGGACGCCGCTCACCGGTGTTCTGGGGCTGAGTGAACTGTTGTTGGCGTCACCGTTGACACCGCCCCAGCGGCAACAGCTGGAGCGGGTCCGGCAAGGGGGACAGACCCTGTTGCACGTGCTCAATCGCGCCCTCGATGAGGCCCGAATTGAAGCGGGCAGCATGCCCCTTCAGGTGCAGGCCATGCATATCGACGTGTTGTGTCGGCGCTGGCAGGCGCGCACCGTTCTCGGGCTGTGCCCCCGCGGCACCGGCGTGACGGTGTGCCTGCACGTGCGCGACGGAGCGCAGGCCTGCGGTGATCCGGCCCGGATGATGCAGTTGCTGGACGACGTCGCTGACATCCTGGTCACCCGCACCGCGTGTGCCGGGCTGGTCCTGCAGGTGTGGTGGCAGGCAGGCCGCGAACGGCTGTTGCTGGAAGTGTCGACGACTGCCGCGCAGAGCAGCGGCAGCCGCCGTGGTGGAAGTCGGCAGCGCGCAATGGCCGTGCCCACGCCATCGCGACAGGCGCTGAATGATGCATTGGCTGACACCCAGGGTCTGGTTCGAGCGTTGGGCGGAAGCCTGCGCCTGCATGCGACCGGGGCGGGACGCTGGCGCGTGCTCATCAGCCTGGCATTGCCTGCAGTGGGTCGGGCGACACGCATGCGGGCACTGGTGGTGGATGCCGACCCGGTCTCTGCGCAGGCGCACGTAGCCCTGCTGCAGTCGCAGGGGCACGAGGCGATCCATGTCGGCCACGGTCTGGCAGCGCTGGCCGAGCTTCAAGCCGGTACGGTGGATCTGGTCGTGCTGGCATTGGACCTGCCCGGCGTCGGCGGGCTGGCCCTGCTGGAGATGATCCGCGCCGGGGGAGGCCGGGTTCCGATCCTGGTCGGGGTGGACCGCCGCGTCTGCGCCGCCCCCGCGTTGGCGGCCACCCAGGCGACCCGTGCGGCGGGCGTGCTGCGTCTGCCGGCCAGTGCGCACGATTTCCAGCACGCCTTGCAGCAGGTGCTGGAGGGCAGCGGTTCGTCGTAACGGAACGAACCGTTTACCATGCCAGACTGGGCTGCCTGCGACAGGGGCGGCGGCATTCCCGGTTGGCTTCAGGAGATCCATTGGTGGTGCCCTTGCGTTGGCTGCTTCTGTTGGCGATGGTGGCGTTCCTGCCGATGGGGGCGAGGGCCCAGCCTGTGCCGCCGACCCCGCGGCAGCTGACGGTGTTCGATGGGCTGCCTTCCAATACGGTCAATCGCATGGCCGAAGACGGGTACGGCTACCTGTGGCTGGCCACCAACGACGGTCTGGCCCGCTTTGACGGGCGCAATTACCGGATCTGGCGCGCCGAGGATGGCCTGCGCGACAACCACGTGTGGAGCGTGCACGTGGACGCGCGCAACCAGTTGTGGATCGGAACCGAAAACGCGGGCCTGGCCATGATGTCGCCGGATCGTCGCGAGTTGCGCTTCTATGATCGCAGCACCTACCCGATGATGGGCAGCAACACGATCTGGTCGATCACGTCCACCCCGGACGGTGCCGTGTGGTTCGGGACCTACCTGGGGGGGCTGTACCGGCTGACGGCCAGCGGCGCGATGACCCGCTACATGCCCGAACCGGGCAATGCGCGCAGTCTGCCGTCGTCGTCGGTGGTGCAGATGGCGACCACGACGGATGGCAGCCTGTGGGTCGGCACCAAGGCCGGCCTCGCGCGCTGGACCGGCAAGGACTTCGAACGGGTGGAAGAGGGCATTCTGCCGCAGGAGATCATCAATGGCCTGACCCCTGAGCTCGATGGCAGCCTGTGGATCAGCACCAACCGCGGGGTGATCGTGCGGCGTCCCGACGGGCGCTTCGAGCCGGCCCCCTGGAAGGTCAGCGAAGGCGACCAGGTGCTGGGCATGATGCTCCGCGATGAACAAGGCGGGTACTGGCTGGACACGCGGTCGGGGCTCGGCCGTGCCTATCACAACCAGTTCCAGCAGGTGCCGCTGTACAGCGCGCTCGCGCGCGGCCAGGTGCGGCCGAACTGGGCTGGCGCGTACGAGGACCGCGAAGGCGGCATCTGGCTGGCCAGTACCAATGGCGGCCTGTGGCACCTGCTGCCACGCTGGTGGCAGTTCTCGGTGTTGTCGCGGCTGGAGGATGATCCCGCGTCATTGCGCAACGGCTACGTACTGGGTCTGGCCGCTTCGGCGGATGGGGGCGTCTGGACGGTGGGCACCCATGGTGCGCTGGATAAATTCGACCCGGCCACCGGTCGCGTGGAACAGCACCGCACCTGGGTGGATGGCATCAACTGGCTCACTTCCGTGGTGGAAGACCCCAACGGGCGGGTATGGATCGGGTCCAGCGATGCGCTGGTGCGCTATGACCCGCGCGACCGCTCCCTGCGTCGCTGGGGCATCGATGACGCGGACCATCCCGTGGTCGCGGGGGTGATCGAGTCCATGGCGATCTGCGATGCCGCACACCTGTGGACGTTCGCGGCGGGCATCGTGCAGCAGCGGACCCTGGACGGGCGGGTCACCCGGCAGATGACCTCGGGTCAGGCCGGATTGGGCAGCGCGCAGACGGTGCACGGAATGTTGTGCGGGCCGCAGGACCATCTATGGCTGTCGACCAGCGAGGGGATGATGCAATGGGTGGCGGCCCGCGAGCGCTTCGAGCCGATGCCGGGTGGACCCGAGCGTGGTGTGCATGCGATGGCGCTGGCCGACGACGACTCGGTATGGGTGTCCGAGGAAGGGCGGCTCAGCCGCTACCGCTGGAGCGGTACACAACTGCAGCGGCTGGCCCTGGTCGGGGCGGCGGATGGCTATCCCGAACTTGCGGCCACCGGGTTGGCCGTGGATGCGCAGGGGGTGGTGTGGGCGGCCAGTGCGCGCGGCCTGATCCGTGTCGACACCGTCCACGCCAGCGTACGTCAGTACGGCGTGCACGATGGTCTGCCCAGCCAGGAGTTCCGTCCCAACACCCTGGTGCGCACCGCCAGTGGGCATATTGTGGGCGGCACGCCGGCCGGCGTGGTGCTGTTCGATCCCGACCAGGTCCGTCCTGCGTCGCGGCGGGCACCGCTGGTGATCGAGCGGGTGGAAGTGCGTCGTGGTGAACGCGTGCTTGACCTGACCCATCTGGCCCCGCTGGAGATTGCCGACGCCGACCGTGACCTGCGCATCGTGGCGCGCCTGTTGTCGTTCGCCGATTCGTCCTCCAACAGCTATCGCTACCGTCTGGCTGGCTATGACCCGGACTGGGTGGAAGTCGGCCCGGGCGGCGAGCGCGTGTTTTCCCGGTTGCCACCTGGTCGCTATCGGCTGGAGGTCCAGGCGCGCTCGGCGGATATGGTCTGGTCGCGCGTGCAGGCGCTGGATTTCCGCGTGCAGCCGCCCTGGTGGCGCAGCCTTTCTGGTCTATTGGTGTTGACCTCGCTGGCCCTGCTGCTGCTCAGCTTGTTTGCGTGGCTGTACCGGCGTCGCCTGCAGCGCCGGCACGCCTATCAGCTGGCCCTGCACAAACAGGAACTGGCCGAACAGGCATCGGCGGCCAAGACCCGCTTCCTGGCCAATCTGGGACACGAAGTACGCACCCCGATGACCGGGGTGCTGGGCATGAGCGAACTGCTGCTGTCCTCGCCGCTTGATCCGAAGCAGCGCAGTTACACCGAATCGATCCGGCATGCCGGGGAGCATCTGCTGCACCTGGTCAACGATGCGCTGGACCTGGCCCGCATCGAGTCCGGGCGCCTGCAACTGCAGCAGCAGCCGTTCCCGCTGCAGCCCCTGATCACCGATGTGTGCACGCTGATGGCGGCGCTGGCCGAACAGAAGCAGTTGCGGTTCATCGTCGACAATTCACTGCCGGAAGGCATCTGCACCGTCGGCGATGCCCTGCGCCTGCGCCAGATACTGCTCAACCTGCTGGGCAATGCGGTGAAGTTCACCCGCCAGGGCGAGGTACGGCTGACGGTGCGCGCGCTGGCACCCGAGCGCGGACTGCGCCTGGAAGTGTCTGATACCGGGCCGGGCATCAGCAGTGACCAGCAGGAACGGTTGTTCCGCCGCTTCGAGCAGGCCGACGGCGCACGCACTGCAGCCCAGTACGGCGGCAGTGGGCTGGGACTGGCAATCTGTCGCGAGCTCGCGCTGGCGATGCAGGGGCAGATCAGCGTGGACAGCCAGCTGGGCGTAGGCACGCGCTTCACCGTGACCGTGCCGTTGCCGTTGCAGTCCGCTACGGCGGCCGACGTAGCGGGTGCAGGCGGGGTAGTGCAGGGACAGCCGCTGCCGCCGCTGCGGATTCTGCTGGTGGAGGACGACGAAACCGTGGCCAGCGTGATCACCGGTCTGCTGGGCGCGCGCGGACATCATGTCGAACACGCGCTGCACGCACTGGCCGCACTACGCGAGGTGAGTGCAGCGCCGTTCGACGTGGCCCTGCTTGACCTGGATCTGCCGGGCCTGGGCGGCATGGAACTGGCCGGCCACCTGCGCAACCAGGGCTACCAGATACCCTTGCTGGCGGTCACTGCGCGCACCGATCCCGGCATTGAAGACCAGGTGCGTGAGGCCGGATTCAGTGGGTTCCTGCGCAAGCCGATTACCGCCGATCTGCTGGAGGCGGCGATCGCACGGGTGCTGTTGGAGGGGGCCCGGTAGCAGCGCAGATGTCAGCGGGCCAGCGGCCCGCTGCTACCGTCGCGGAGTAGCCTGCGGCTACTCCGCGACTTCTTCCACATCGCGCGGCGAGGGGCGGGTATCGGGGAGCTGCCAGAAGATCACGGTGGAGGTCAGGGTGATCGCGCCGACGCAGACAAAGGTGGCGTGCAGTGCCGCAGTGGCACCGCGCAGGGCATCGAGGTGATCGAACGCGGCCAGCAGGCTGCCAGCGGCGGCGGCTCCGAAACCGGTGGCCAGCATCATCACCATCGACAGCAGGCTGTTGCCGGAGCTGGCGAAGTCACGATCCAGGTCGCGCAGCGTGACCGTGTTCATGACCGTGAACTGCAGCGAGTTCACCGCACCAAACAGCGCCAGCTGCACGATGCGCAGCCACATCGGCTGGCCGGGCAGCATGAAGATGAAGCTGGCCATCGCCAGCCCTACCAGCACCGTGTTGACCATCAACACACGCCGGTAGCCGAAGCGCTCCACCAGCTTTACCGCGTAACGCTTGGACAGCATGCCGGCGGCGGCCACCGGAATCATCAACAGGCCCGCGTTCATCGGGCTCATGCCCAGGCCAACCTGCAGCAGCAGCGGAATCAGCAGCGGCATCGCGCTGCTGCCAATCCGCGAGAACAGATTGCCCAGAATGCCGATGCGGTAGCTGGGGACATGGAACAACGCCAGCGAGAACAACGGCGCGGTGGAGTTGGCCGCATGCAGCCAGTAACCCACCAGCGCAGCCAGGCCGGCCACGGTCATCAGCATCACCAGGGCGTGTGGGGTGCCCATCCCGGAAATACCGTCCAGCGCCAGCGACAGCACCACCATCCCGAACGCCAGCATCAGATAGCCCGCCAGGTCGAAGCGGGTGCGATGCTCGGCGTAGTGGTCCGGCATCACCTTCATCGCCCACACATAGCCGATCACGCCGATCGGCAGGTTGATCAGGAATACCCAGTGCCACGAGGCCACTTCGACCAGCCAGCCACCCAGCGTCGGGCCGATCAGCGGGCCGATCAATGCGGGAATGGCGATGAAACTCATCGCGCGCAGGAACTGCTCACGCGACACTGACCGCATTACCGCCAGGCGGCCCACCGGCAGCAGCATGGCACCGCCCAGTCCCTGCAGCACGCGCGCGGCCACCAGCTGATGGAGCGTCTGCGCCAGCGCGCAGGCCAGCGAACCGAGTGTGAACAGAATGATCGCCACCAGAAACGTGCGGCGCGTTCCGAAGCGGTCGGCGATCCACCCCGATGCCGGAATGAAGGTCGCCACCGCCAGGGCATAGCTGAACACCACCGACTGCATCTGCAGCGGGCTTTCGCCCAGGCTGCGCGCCATCGCCGGCAAGGCCGTGTTGACGATGGTCGAGTCCAGCATCTGCATGAAGATCGCCAGCGATACCAGCCACAGCAGAGGGCGGATCGAGGCATAGCTGGCGGTCGTCATTGCAGGTTCCTCAGCGCTGGCTCAAACGGTGCACGGCCTCCACCAGCACCTGCACATGATTGGGATTCATGTCCGGTGACATCCCATGGCCCAGATTGAACACGTGGCCTTCGCGCGAACCGCCATTGCCCTGTGCGTAGCTGTCCAGTACCTGGCCTGCCGCGCGTTCGATCGCTTCGGGATTGCCATACAAAGTGGCCGGGTCCAGGTTGCCCTGCAGCGCCACGCGACCGCCGGTGCGGGCGACCGCGTCGGACAGGTCCAGCGTCCAGTCCACGCCCAGCGCGTCGGCACCGGTGTCAGCCAGCGCACCCAGGTGCAGCCCGGTGCCCTTGCCGAACAGGATCAGCGGGGTGCGCGTCTCGCCCTGGCCGCGATCCAGTTCCTGCGCGATGCGGGTCAGATAACGCAGCGAGAACTCCCGGTACATCGACGGGCTGAGCACGCCGCCCCAGGTGTCGAACACCTGCAGCACCTGGGCACCGGCCGCGCGCTGTGCGGCCAGGTAGGCCACTACCGCGTCGGTCACCACCGACAGCAGCTGGTGCAGCGCGGCCGGTTCGTTCAGCGCCATCGCCTTGATGCGGGCGAAATCCTTGCTGCCGCCGCCTTCCACCATGTAGCACGCCAGGGTCCAGGGGCTGCCTGAGAAGCCGATCAACGGCACGCGACCGTCAAGTTCGCGGCGGATCACCCGTACCGCGTCCATCACGTAGCGCAGTTCGGTTTCCATGTCCGGCACCGCCAGACGGGCAATGGCCGCGGCGTCGCGCACCGGGTTCCGGAACTTGGGGCCTTCGCCTTCGACGAAGTACAGCTCCAGGCCCATCGCATCGGGCACGGTGAGAATGTCCGAGAACAGAATGGCGGCGTCCAGATCGAAGCGGCGCAGCGGCTGCAGGGTGACCTCGCAGGCGATCTCCGGGTTCTTGGCCATGGCCAGGAAACTGCCCGCCTTGGCGCGGGTGGCGCGGTACTCGGGCAGGTAGCGGCCTGCCTGGCGCATCAGCCAGACGGGGGTGCAATCCACCGGTTCGCGACGCAGGGCGCGCAGCAGTCGATCGTGGCGGGTGTGGCTGGTCACGTGGTGCTTCCTTGGGATGGGGCGCTGCGGGTTTCAGGGCAGCGAAGAGTGCGGGAGAATCTGGAACTGGCGTGTCAGCAGCGCGTCGCGCTCACGCTCGAAGGCGTTGCGCGCTTCGTCGGCCGCGTCGAACTGGGTGATCCGCAGCTGCGACCGACGCCCCGGGCTGCCGCTTTCACGCAGCAGCTCCCAGCAACCGAACAGATCCGGTTGCAGGGTCAGCCGCACGAAGCGGACCGGCTCGGAGCCGCCCAGATGTTGCTGCAGGTAGACATGCATGGGCGCAATTGTAACGTCAGGGCGTGGAGGCCGCCGTCACTGCAGCTCGGCCAGCACCAGCGCTTCGTCCACATCTGCCACCACTTCGGCGCGACCGATCCCGCGCCACAGCACCAGGCGCAGGCGTCCGGCCACGTTCTTCTTGTCCAGGCGCATGCGCGACAGCAGCGCCTGCGGATCGAGTCCGGCCGGAATGCGCACCGGCAGGCCATAGGCTTCCAGCAGGTCCTGCAGCGCCTGGGTATCGGCCGGGTCACTCATGCCCAGTCGTGCCGACAGCCGCGCCGCCAGCACCATGCCCACCGCCACGGCCTCGCCGTGGTTCAGGTTGTCGTTGCCCGGGGCCCCATAGCCTTGTTCGGTTTCGATGGCATGACCAAAGGTGTGGCCCAGGTTCAACAGGGCGCGTTCGCCGCGTTCCAGTGGATCGCGGGCGACAATGTCGGCCTTGTGTTCGCAGCTGCGGGCAATGGCCTGGGCCAACGCGGTGTCATCGCCGGCCAGCAGCGCGGCGCGTTCGGCCTGCAGCCACTGGAAGAACAGCGGATCGCGGATCGCGCCGTATTTGATCACTTCAGCCAACCCGGCACGCAGCTCGCGCGGCGGCAAGGTGCGCAGCGCGGCGGTGTCGGCGATCACCGCGCGTGGCGGGTGGAAGGCACCCACCAGGTTCTTGCCTTCCGGAATGTCGACGGCGGTCTTGCCACCGACCGAGGAGTCGACCATCGCCAGCAGCGAGGTTGGCAGCTGCACGCAGTCCACGCCGCGCATCCAGCAGGCGGCAGCAAAGCCGGCCAGGTCGCCGGGCACGCCCCCGCCCAGCGCCATCACGCAGGCATCGCGGGTCGCCCCCAGCGCCGCCAGTGCGGTAATGGCCGCCCCGAAGTTGGCCAGGGTCTTGGAGGCCTCGCCCGCCGGCAGCACCAGCTCGCCAACCAGCAGGTCCGGGCGCTGCGCCAGCAGTGCTTCACGCACGCCGGCCAGGTAACGCGGGGCCACTTCACTGTCACTCAGCAGCAGCACATGGCGGCCACGCACGTGGGCGGCGAGCAGTTCGCCCTGGCTCAGCAGGCCGGGGCCGATGTGGATCGTGTAAGGCGTGTCGCCGCTGACTGCAACGGTGCGCGGGGCGGCCGGGGAAGAACTACTCATGGGGGATGTCCAGACGTTGCCATTGCGAGGCCAGACGCAGCACCAGCTGCGCGGTGGCGTCGGCGGGGGTGTAAAGATCGGTGTCGAGGGTAAGGTCGGCCAGCGACTGGTACAGCGGATCACGCACGGCCGCCATGTCCAGCAGCACCTGTTCGCGGTCGGGGCGCTGCAGCAGCGGCCGGGTGCGGTCGCGTGCAAGCCGCTCCAGCTGCGCCGCCACGCTGACCCGCAGGTACACCACGAAGCCGCGCGTGGCGATGGCCTGGCGGTTGTCCGCATCCAGCACCGCGCCGCCGCCGGTGGAGATCAGCTGGCCGTGCCCGGCCAGCAGCCCCTGCAGCATCTGCCGCTCATGCTGGCGGAAACCGGCCTCACCGGAGAGTTCGAAAATGGTGGCGATGCTGGCTCCGGCGGCGTCCACGATCGCCTGGTCCGCGTCAACGAAGTCCAGGGTGAAGCGTTCGGCCAAGCGGCGTCCGATGCAGGTTTTGCCGGCGCCCATGGGGCCAATCAGGATCAGGTTCGGAGCAGGATTCATCACCGTGGATGCTACCACCTCCGCCCCGCGCACCTCTCAGTGGGCAGTGGTTGCCGATGCAACCACCTGGCGCTGGTCGTCCAGCACGACCACGCGGTCGGCGCGTGCCGGCAGGCTGCGCAATGCCTGCCGGCTGACCCGCTCGTAGTACTGCACAAAGCGCTCCAGTTGCGGGCGGCTCATGCTGCTGCGTTCCGGCTGCGCGGCCTGCAGGTGCTGTTCCTGCTGCCAGCGCCAGCGTGGCACCACCGAAAAATCCGGTGGTTGCAGGAACCACAGCCGATCACAGCGCTGCCACAAGGCCGGGTAGTGGTCGGCCAGCGACTGGTTGCACCACTGTCGCCAACGTCCGTCCGCATCGGCCTCGCGTTCCAGCGCGTTCAGCGGCGCAATCAGGTCGGCAGGATCCTGCGCCGGGGTGCCCAGAAACCAGCCTTCAAACACCAGCAGGTCCAGCGCTCCGTCCAGCTGCGGCCACAGCGACTGCGCCACGCGCTCGTCGGCCAGTTTGTCAAAGCGTGGCAGGGCCACCGGCCGCTGTGCCGCAATCGCGTCCAGCGTGGCGTGCGCCAGGGGCAGGTCATGGGTGCCGGGTGGCCCGCGTGTCAGCAGCAGCGGATGGACTTGCCGGGCCAGTCGCTGGCGCTGCGCACGGGTCAGGTAGAAGTCGTCGATCGACAGGGTCGCCGCGCGCAGTCCGCGGGCCTGCGCCAAGGCCACCACCTGCGCCGCCAGCGTCGATTTGCCGCTGCCCTGCAGGCCGCTGATGGCCAATACTGGTACCGGGCTGGGCACGGCCAGGGCGTCATCCAGCGCCTGTGCCACCAGCTCGGCCGGAAATCCTTTGTCGCGGGGCATGTACGGCGCGGTACGCATGCGATGACAATAAACCCACCGTGTGAAGAATCCAAACCCTCATGACTGATTTCTACACCGAAGCGCTGAACACCTTCGCCGCATTGTTTGACGAGGCCAAAGCCAGCGCAGAATTCGAACCCAATGCGATGACCGTTGCCACGGCCGATGCGCAGGGGCGGCCGTCGGCGCGTACGGTGCTGCTGAAAGCATTCGATGCGCGCGGTTTCGTGTTCTACACCCACCTGGACAGCCACAAGGGGCGGGAATTGAAGGTCAATCCGCATGCCGCGCTGCTGTTCCTGTGGCGCAGCCTGCGCGAAGCCGGCATCCAGGTCCGCATTGAAGGCCGGGTTGAAGAAGTGGACGCCGCTGAAGCCGATGCCTACTTCGCCTCGCGTCCGCGCATGAGCCAGATCGGGGCCTGGGCTTCGTTGCAGTCGCATACGCTGGGTTCACGCGAGGAGTTCGACGCGCGTGTGGCCAGCGCCGAGGCCAGCTTCGCCGGTCGCGATGTGCCGCGACCGGAGGGCTGGAGCGGGCTGCGCGTCGTACCGGAACGGATCGAGTTCTGGTACGGCGCGCAGTTCCGCCTGCACGAACGCTGGTGCTACGAGGTCGATGCCGAGGGCCAGTGGAGCAAGCGCCAGCTGTATCCCTGAGGCCGGCCTGCGCCGCTCAACGCAGTGGCGAAGGCGGCAGGGCCGCCGGGCCGATGAACGGCGAGGCGCGCTTCGCGCGCTGGGTGGCCTCGGCCAGCGCGGCGAACAGACGATGCACCTGTGCGCGTCGCATCTGCGGGTCCGGGTTGCGCTGCAGCCCGGTCAGCAGGGCCAGTGCCTCGCGCTGCGCCTTGGTCGGACCGTCGTGCCCGATGTCCCGGTTCAACCAGTAGCGCGCTTCGCTGGCGGGCACCGATCCCGGAATCGACAGCGCCCGGCCCAGGCGATCTACGTCTGGCCCGTGCCGTTCCAGCATCGTCGCCCAGGTCGCCGTTTCATCCGTGTCAGGGGTGCGCAGCGAGATGTAGCGCAGCAGCGGGCCGGTAAGCGTTCCGTCAAGCAGCCATTCCATCTGCGGCACCTGTTCCACGTGCTGGTAATGGACGCCGGGGCTGACCGACACCCCCGGCGCAACCGGCACCGGCGCGACCAGATTCAGGCCCTGGCTGCTGCCGGCGGACAGGCGCACCGTCTGCAGATGCAGGCCTTTGGCCCAGGTCGGGAAGCCGGGCTCGCGCTGGAATCGCGGCCGGAACAGGCGGACCACGCAACGCGCATTGAGGGTGCTCGGGAATGACGGCGAAAGATGGGTCAGCACGCGCTCGATCTGTTCGGTCGGCAAGCGGTCTTCGCTGCCCGGCAGGCTGCGCTGGACCTGCGCCAGCAATTCGCCCAGGGCCGGCGTCAGCTCGCCGGTCAGGGTGATGTCGATGTAGGTGCCGGCGCGCAACGGATCGGGGTCGTCGCGCTCGAGGCGCGCCACCGTCGCGCGCGCGCCAGCATCCAGGCCCGGTATGCCCAGCGAGGAGGTCAGCGCCACGGTGCCTTGCCGGCTGGCAATCCGTTGGGTCATCGGGCGGAATGCGTGCGTGGCCTGGTGCACCTGCTGCCGGTCGTGCGGAATCCGGCTTGCGTGGATGCGGTCGGCCAACTGCTGCACGCGTTCCTGCAGAGCGTCCCAGGCGGCCTGCGCGGGGTCGCCCGGTGCGGGACGCGGTGCGGCCTGCAGCCACGCCAGGGTGTCGAGCATGTGCACCATCACCGGCTCGCGGTGTTGTCCGTCGCCGCCCCAGTCACGGCTGAGCGACGTCAGCGGTGCGGCCGCCAGACAGGGGGCTTGGAGTGCATGCCGGGCCAGGGCTTCAAAGTGATCGAACTCTGCGCGCAGGTGCTCCACCGCGTCCAGGCGAAGGCCGATTACCCCCGTGTCTGCGGGCGAACTGCGGATGCACTGCACCTGATGCAGCGAGCGCGAGCGCGTCCGTGGCTTGCGGCCCAGCAGTTGGGTTAGCCGCTCGTCCAGACGCCGCTGCACCATGATGTCCTGGCGCAGGGCGCTGGCTTCGGCCGACGTGTCGGTCAGGCGCAGCGGCAGGCTGATCAGGACTTCGGTGCGTGTCGCGGCGGCGGAGACCCCTGCATCCAGCACGGCGACGCCGGCGTGTGCCCCCAGTTCGCCGCCCACCGCATGCAGGGTGGCGGCAATCGGTACCGGCGGGGCAGGGTGAAAGCGCGGCGTCCGAAGCGGGGTGCTGTGCCCCAGCAGCATGGGCAACCGGGTTTGCCACGCCAGTGCCGTGCTGATGCGCTCGGCATAGCGGTCACGGCGGGGGCCCACCACACGTTTCGCGATGCGCAGCAGGCGCGGCCCGGCCAACCGGCGTTCCACGGAGGCCCGCGCCAGCGCCAGCACACGGTCCTGCATCTTGTCGTCTACATTGCCGGTGCCCCGGGTGACGTGTGCCGACGCGTGCGCACCCGCGCCGACGTCCGCGGGCAGCCCCGCCTCGATCGCGGCACGGCCAGTCACGGTGGTGGTGTTGAAATGGGCGACGGCCAGATCATCGTAGGTGGAGGTGCTTTTTCCGCGCAGGGCGCTACCGGTGAGGTTTGCCTCGCCGATACCGGGCAGACCCACGCCCGCGCCGAGGCTGATCCCACGCGAGGCTTCGCGGTGGGCACCGGGATAGTGATTCTTCGCCTGCTGTCGCGTGTGCTTTTCGACTTTGGATTTCATCAGCCGATCGCCATCCGCCGCGCGGGCCAGATCACGCGCCGCGCGCTTGAGCAGCTTCTGGTGCGCGGAGCATTCTCGATCGGGTGCAAGCGCCTGGATCAGGTGCTTGACCTGGCGTTCCATGGACGCTTCATGGGTGTCGTCCGGATCGAACTGGAAGCCCTTGATGGCCTCGCGCGGTGATGGTGTCTGGCCTTCGGCCAGCGTGCACAGCACTGCACGGATCTGTTCGGTCAGTGCCTCCTGTGCCGGCGTCGCCTCTGCGGTATTGGCGGGCCCTGAATCGGCGAAGTAGCCCATGCGGACATGCTGTGCACGCGGTGAAGGGGGCGGAGAAACCACGGGTGCAGCGTTGTTATGCAGTTGAAGCAGTGGAAGCGTCCTGGCTTCGCTGGGCTTCCGCTTGGCGGAAAGGGGACGTGCGTTGGAAAAGGTAGCCGTCGGAGCGGTACCGATGGAAGTAAAAAGCATGAATTACCTCGTGGCAACGGGCAGGCGACAGGGCCTAACGGCGCATCGGTTCGGTGTTGGCAGCGGGTCGGTCAGGCAGCTGTACGGGGAACAGCGTGCCCAACTCTGGCATCGGCGCATTCCCGGATGGCGGCACGACGTCGTCATTGACTGCATCGGCAGGTGTGTCTGAAGGAGCAGAGGTGGCGAAAGCGATCTGGTACTGCACGGGTGATCTCACGAAGCATGGCAATGGAATGCGAGCGGGGGCGCGCACGACGGTGACGGAAGCAGCAAGGTCTGCAATCTGTCCGAGATCGAACCTACCTTCGTCAGCGACCCATGGGCATTGCACGGCAGCGGCAGAGTTCACGCGGGGTTTGGAGTGCTGAACACGTTTCCTGCCAGGGGCGCGCTGGTCGCGTCACTGCGTGTCGGGATGTGCTTCAGCGCGCTGCGTGGCAGGTGCAACGGTGCCGGTGGATGAACGGGATGCTGTGCGCATAGATGCCCTGATGCGACAGGGTTGTCCCCATGCGCACGTCGGAAAAAGCCGAAAATGCACGTGGGGTTGTTCTTGGCAGGGCGAATTGCGCCAACCGGGCGCGGTCAGCGGCTGTGCCGCAGCCAGCGCCACAGCGTGGTGCGCGACACGCCCAGGCGTGCAGCAGCAACTTCCCGATTGCCGTCACAGTCCGCCAGCACCTGGGCCACTCTGTCAGGGTCCGGCCGCTGTGACACCGTCAGCGTCGGCTTCGCGCTGGACGCTCCATCAGCTGCATCAATGCGTGCTGCGAGGTCTATTTCCGGTGCCCATTCCAGCAACTGCGCCGGTCCAAGCAATCCGGCGCTGGCGGGCCAATGCACGCGCAGCCGGTCCACCAGGTTGCGCAGTTCGCGCACATTGCCTGGCCAGGCGTAATCGCGCAGGCGTTGCAGGGCGGTGGCGTCCAGTGGACTGGCGCGTTGTCCAAGTTGCTGGAAGAAATGTTCCAGCAGTTCCGGTACGTCCTGGTCATGTTCCTGCAGGCGGGGCAGGGCGATACGCAGGGCGGCCAGCCGGTAGTAAAGATCACGCCGGAACCGACCGGCCTCCACCAGTGACTCCAGCGTTTGCAGTGTGGCGGCGACAACGCGTACGTTCACCGTCACCGGCTCGGTGGCGCCGACCCGCAGCACCTCGCGTTCCTCAAGCACGCGCAGCAGGCGGGTCTGCAACGGCAGGGGCAGTTCGCCGATCTCGTCCAGGAACAGCGTGCCGCCATCGGCGGCCTCCACCAGGCCTACCCGGCCACCGCGTCGCGCACCGGTAAAGGCACCTTCGGTGTAGCCGAACAGCTCCGCTTCCAGCAGCGACTCGCTGATCGCCCCGCAGTTGATCGCCACGAAGCGGCCGCGTCGCCCGCTGGCGGCATGCAGTTGCCGTGCGACCAGCTCTTTGCCGGTGCCGGTGGCCCCGCTGACCAGCACCGTACTGTCGTGGGGTGCATACAGTGCAATGCGTTCACGCACCTGCTGCATGGCCGGGCTGTGGCCCAGCAGAACCGGGTCACGGTCGCGGTGTCGCGCGGCCACCCGACGGCGGACCGGGGCGGCACCGGAGCGGGCCAGGGTCTGGGTCAGTTCCAGCGCATGTTCAAACGCCTGGCGCACTGAGTCGGCGGAATACAGCAGCACGCCGGGCAGACCCATCTGCTCGGCGTGGTCAATCGCCATGCCGGTGCCGACGATCACCTCGATCCCGTTGGCACGCAGATCGGCGATGCAGTCGCGCGCATCTTCGCGGGTGACGAAGCGGCGGTGTTCGATATCCAGCCCGAAGCTGTGCTGGAAGCTGCCGAAGGTCGGTACGTCGGTGGCATGCGTGACCAGTCCGATCCGTGGGGCAATCCGTCGTGCGCGTGCCAGTGCCTCCATCAGGTCGAAACCATTGGCCTGGATCGGCACCAGCGGCACCTCCAGCCGGCTGCGCAGGTAGGCCGCATTCGAGCCGCCGGCAATCACCACGTCGCAGTGCTCGCGACGCAGCCGCTGGCCGATCACATCCACGGCCTCTTCAAACCCGAGGTTGATCGGTACGATCCGCGCGCGCCGGTCGAACTCGGGGATCACATCGCCCAGCAAGCCGGTCAGGCGGGACACGCTGACCGTCCAGATCACCGGCAGATGACCAGGTTCCGGTTCGGGCAGGCGGTGGCGGGGCAGGGGCAGCGACATGGCGGTCCGGCATGTTTCAGTGGCTCCATGTTACAGGTGTTTCAATGTTTCATCATGAAACACCGTCTGAAACAGTCGTGTTCAAGAAAATCAATGATTTGCATGTTGGCATGTCCCTTGCGCCTGCCCGGTAGTTACCCACGATGGATGGCCGAATGACCTCTTCTGTTTCCTCCGCCGGCGCGCGCTTCCGCGCCGCCCTGGCCGCCGAGTCGCCGCTGCAGGTGATCGGTGCGATCAACGCCAACCACGCGCTGCTGGCACAGCGGGCCGGCTACCGTGCCATCTACCTGTCCGGCGGCGGCGTCGCGGCCGGCTCCTTGGGCCTGCCCGACCTGGGCATCAACACTCTGGAAGATGTCCTGATCGACGTGCGCCGCATTACCGATGTGTGCGACCTGCCGCTGATGGTCGACATCGATACCGGGTTCGGGCCCAGCGCGTTCAACATCGCCCGCACGGTCAAGTCGCTGATCAAGGCCGGTGCCGCGGCCTGTCACATCGAGGACCAGGTGGGGGCCAAGCGTTGCGGTCACCGCCCCGGCAAGGAAATTGTCTCGCAGGGCGAAATGGTCGACCGCGTGAAGGCGGCCGCCGATGCGAAGACCGACCCGGACTTCTTCCTGATCGCCCGTACCGACGCCATCCAGGTGGACGGGGTGGACGCCGCCATCGAGCGCGCCATTGCCTGCGTCGAGGCGGGTGCTGACGGCATCTTCGCCGAGGCCGCCTATGATCTGGACACCTACCGTCGCTTCGTCGACGCGGTGAAGGTGCCGGTGCTGGCCAATATCACCGAGTTCGGCAAAACCCCGCTGTTCAGCCGCGACGAGCTGGCCTCGGCCGGCGTGGCCATCCAGTTGTTCCCGCTGTCCGCGTTCCGCGCCGCCAACAAGGCGGCGGAGAATGTGTATGCGACCATCCGTCGCGATGGCCACCAGAAGAACGTGGTGGATACCATGCAGACGCGCGAGGAACTCTACGACCGTATCGGCTACCACGCCTTCGAGCAGCAGCTCGACGCGCTGTTCGCCGCCAAGAAGTAATTCCGTACTACCGTTTTCTGGAGGGATCATGAGCGAAGCAACCACCGCGCCCGGCTTCAAGCCGAAGAAGTCCGTCGCCCTGTCCGGCACCGCCGCCGGCAACACGGCGCTGTGCACCGTGGGTCGCAGCGGCAACGACCTGCACTACCGTGGCTACGACATCCTGGACCTGGCCAACACCAGCGAGTTCGAGGAAATCGCCCACCTGCTGGTGCACGGCAAGCTGCCGACCCGCGCCGAACTGACCGCCTACAAGGCCAAGCTGAAGTCGCTGCGCGGCATTCCGGCGGCGGTCAAGGCGGCATTGGAAGAACTGCCGCCGTCGGCACACCCCATGGACGTCATGCGCACCGGCGTGTCCGTGCTGGGCTGCGTGTCGCCGGAAAAGGACGACCACAACCATCCCGGCGCGCGTGATATCGCTGACAAGCTGATGGCCTGCCTGGGCTCGATGCTGCTCTACTGGTACCACTGGAGCCACAACGGCCGCGCCATTGACGTGGAAACCGATGACGACTCCATCGGCGGCCACTTCCTGCACCTGCTGCACGGCGAGAAGCCGCAGGACTCCTGGGTGCGCGCCATGCACACCTCGCTGATCCTGTACGCCGAACATGAGTTCAACGCCTCCACCTTCACCTGTCGCGTCATCGCCGGTACCGGCAGCGACATGTACAGCTGCATTGCCGGTGGCATCGGCGCGCTGCGTGGCCCCAAGCATGGCGGTGCCAATGAAGTGGCGTTTGAAGTGCAGAAGCGCTACGACAATCCCGACGAGGCCGAGGCTGACATCAAGGCCCGCGTGGAACGCAAGGAAGTGGTGATCGGTTTCGGCCACCCGGTGTACACCGTCAGCGACCCGCGCAACAAGGTGATCAAGGACGTCGCCCGTGAGCTGTCGGCGGAGCAGGGCAACTTGAAGATGTACGACATCGCCGAGCGCCTGGAGTCGGTAATGTGGGACATCAAGAAAATGTTCCCGAACCTGGACTGGTTCAGCGCGGTCAGCTACCACATGATGGGCGTGCCCACCGCGATGTTCACCCCGCTGTTCGTCATCGCCCGCACCTCCGGCTGGAGCGCGCACGTCATCGAACAGCGCATCGACGGCAAGATCATCCGCCCCAGCGCCAACTACACCGGCCCGGAAGACCAGGTCTTCGTGCCGCTGTCCGAGCGCGCATGATGCCGCCGCCGGCTCCCCGGAGCCGGCGCTTCCGGTAGTGCCGGCCCCTGGCCGGCAACCCCCTCGGCCCGCCAAACTGCTACACGCCAGCCATGACCGCAATGAACACGCAACACCGCAAAACTCTCCCCGGCACCTCGCTGGACTATTTCGATGCCCGTGCCGCGGTCGATGCGATTGCGCCGGGAGCCTATGCCACGCTGCCGTATGTCTCGCGTGTGCTGGCCGAAAACCTGGTGCGCCGCTGCGATCCGGCCACCCTCACTGCGTCGCTGACCCAGCTGATCGAGCGTCGCCAGGATCTGGACTTCCCCTGGTTCCCGGCGCGCGTGGTCTGCCACGATATCCTGGGCCAGACCGCGCTGGTCGACCTCGCCGGCCTGCGCGACGCCATTGCCGACGGCGGTGGCGATCCCGCCAAGGTCAATCCGGTCGTGCCGGTGCAGCTGATCGTCGACCACTCGCTGGCGGTGGAGTGCGGCGGCTATGACCCGCAGGCATTCGAGAAGAACCGCGCCATCGAGGACCGCCGCAACGAAGACCGCTTCCACTTCATCGACTGGACCAAGCTGGCGTTCCAGAACGTGGATGTGATTCCGCCCGGCAACGGCATCATGCACCAGATCAATCTGGAGAAGATGTCGCCGGTGATCTACGTGCAGGACGGCGTGGCCTTCCCCGATACCTGCGTCGGCACCGACAGCCACACCCCGCACGTGGATGCACTGGGCGTGATCGCCATCGGTGTCGGCGGGCTGGAGGCAGAGAACGTGATGCTGGGGCGCGCCTCGTGGATGCGCCTTCCCGACATCGTCGGCGTGGAACTCAGCGGCAGACCGCAGCCGGGCATCACCGCCACCGACGTGGTGCTGGCGCTGACCGAATTCCTGCGCGCCGAACGCGTGGTCGGTGCGTGGCTGGAGTTCTTCGGCGAAGGTGCCGCCGCGCTGACCATCGGTGACCGCGCCACCATTTCCAACATGTGCCCGGAGTATGGTGCGACCGCGGCGATGTTCTACATCGACAGCCAGACCACCGACTACCTGCGCCTGACCGGGCGCGAGGAAGCCCAAGTCGCGCTGGTCGAGATCTACGCCCGCACCACCGGGCTGTGGGCCGATGACCTGGTGACCGCACAGTATCCGCGCGTGCTGCGTTTCGACCTGTCCAGCGTGGTCCGCAACATGGCCGGCCCGAGCAATCCGCACCGTCGCCTGCCGGTGTCGGCACTGGTCGAACGCGGCATCGCCGATGCCGCCAAGCTCGAAGCGGGCAAGGCCGAACAGGCCCAGGGCCTGATGCCCGATGGTGCAGTGATCATCGCCGCCATCACCAGTTGCACCAATACCTCCAATCCGCGCAACGTGATCGCTGCCGGACTGCTGGCACGCAAGGCCAATGAACGTGGCCTGCTGCGCAAGCCGTGGGTGAAATCCTCGCTGGCCCCGGGCTCGAAGGCGGTGCAGCTGTACCTGGAAGAAGCCGGCCTGCTGCCGGACCTGGAAAAGCTGGGCTTTGGCATCGTCGCGTTCGCCTGCACCACCTGCAACGGCATGAGTGGCGCGCTCGACCCGGCAATCCAGCAGGAAATCATCGACCGCGACCTGTATGCCACCGCCGTGCTGTCGGGCAATCGGAATTTCGACGGTCGCATCCATCCGTATGCCAAGCAGGCGTTCTTGGCGTCGCCGCCGCTGGTGATCGCCTACGCCATCGCCGGTACTGTGCGCTTCGATATCGAGAAAGATGTGCTGGGCCTCGATGCGCAGGGCAATGAAGTGCGTCTGAAAGACATCTGGCCGAGTGATGCCGAAATTGACGCGGTGGTGAAGGCCGCGGTGAAGCCGGAGCAGTTCCGCAGCGTCTACAACCCGATGTTCAATATTCGCGTTGAACACGCCGGGCCGACCGTCAGCCCGTTGTACGACTGGCGCCCGCAGAGCACCTACATCCGCCGTCCGCCTTACTGGGAAGGCGCGCTGGCCGGGGAGCGCACGCTGGCCGGCATGCGTGCGCTGGCGGTACTGCCCGACAACATCACCACCGACCACCTGTCGCCGTCCAATGCGATCCTGGCCTCCAGTGCGGCGGGTGAGTATCTGGCGAAGATGGGCCTGCCCGAAGAGGACTTCAATTCCTACGCCACCCACCGTGGCGACCACCTCACTGCGCAGCGCGCCACCTTCGCCAATCCCAAGCTGTTCAACGAGATGGTGCGCAACGAGGATGGCAGCGTGAAGCAGGGTTCGCTGGCTCGGGTCGAGCCGGAAGGCAAGGTCATGCGCATGTGGGAGGCGATTGAAACCTACATGGAGCGCAAGCAGCCGCTGATCATCATTGCCGGTGCGGACTACGGCCAAGGCAGTTCGCGTGACTGGGCGGCCAAGGGGGTTCGTCTTGCCGGCGTGGAGGCGATCGTGGCCGAGGGCTTCGAGCGCATCCACCGTACCAATCTGATCGGCATGGGCGTACTCCCTCTCGAGTTCAAGCCGGGCACCACCCGTCTGACCCTGGGCATTGACGGCTCCGAGACCTTCGACGTGGTCGGCGCACGCACCCCGCGTGCCGACCTCAGCCTGATCATCCACCGCCGTGACGGCCAGGACGTGGTGGTCCCGGTCACCTGCCGCCTGGACAGCGACGAGGAAGTGGCCATTTACGAAGCCGGCGGCGTCCTCCAGCGCTTCGCCCAGGACTTCCTGGAATCCACCCAGGCCGCCTGACCCAACCCCCGTAGAGCCACGCCCTGCGTGGCTTGCCCGGACAACGCCATCGCTCGCCCCCAATCATGAACCCCAAAACCTTGCACCCAGCCACTTGACGGCGCACCACCGCTGGCAGCTACTGCAGCTCCGAGGCCTTACCGATGGACGCCATGAAAATATCACTCAGCGATCCGCTCAAGCAGTTCGTAGATGAAGAAGTCGCCGAAGGTGGTTATTCCAGCGCTTCCGATTATGTCTGCGACCTGATCCGCCAGCGCCGGCGACGCAAAGCAGAGAACCTGCTACGACAACTGATCGCCCAAGGCTTGGCCTCCGGGCCGGCCAAGCCGCTGGAACCGGATCACTTTGACCGCATGCGTCGGAAATCTGCCGATCGGATGAACGGCGCATCCTGAAATATTTGACTTGGACAGCACGATGACCTTTGTTCCCCAACTCCGCATTCCCGCCACCTACATGCGCGGCGGCACCAGCAAAGGTGTGTTCTTCCGCCTGCAGGACCTTCCCGTTCCCGCGCAGGCACCTGGCCCCGCGCGTGACGCGCTGCTGATGCGCGTGATCGGTTCGCCTGATCCGTACGGCAAGCACACCGACGGCATGGGCGGGGCGACGTCCAGCACCAGCAAGTGCGTGATCATTTCGGATGCTTCGGTGCCCGATCACGATGTGGACTATCTGTATGGACAGGTCTCCATCGACACCGCGTTCGTTGACTGGAGCGGCAACTGCGGCAACCTCAGCACCGCGGTCGGTCCGTTCGCGATCAGTAACGGCTTCATCGACCCGGCGCGCATTCCGCACAATGGCACCTGCACGGTGCGCATCTGGCAGGCAAACATCGGCAAGACCATCCTGGCGCATGTGCCGATCATTGATGGCCAGGTGCAGGAGGACGGCGACTTCGAGCTGGACGGGGTGACCTTCCCGGCAGCCGAGATCGCGCTGGAGTTCATCGATCCGTCCGACGATGCCGACGGCGGCACCATGTTCCCGACCGGCAACCTTGTTGACACGCTGGACGTGCCCGGCGTCGGCAGCTTCACCGTGACCATGATCACCGCCGGTATTCCGACCATCTTCCTCAACGCCGCTGACCTGGGCTACAGCGGTACCGAACTGCAGCCGGCGATCAACGAAGACAAGGCCGCGCTGGCCCGCTTCGAGGCGATCCGCGCGCACGGCGCGGTGCGCATGGGCCTGATAGACCACATCGACCAGGCCGCCACCCGCCAGCACACCCCCAAGGTCGCCTTCGTCGCCCCGGCACAGGACTATGTGTCGTCCAGTGGCAAGCAGATCCCAGCCAAGGACATCGACCTGCACGCCCGTGCGCTGTCGATGGGCAAGCTGCACCACGCCATGATGGGTACCGCCGCGGTGGCCATCGGCACGGCAGCCGCCATCCCCGGCACCCTGGTCAACCTGGCCGCCGGCGGCGGCACGCGTGATGCGGTGACCTTCGGGCATCCCTCCGGCACGCTGCGGGTGGGGGCCCAGGCGGCCCAGGTGGAGGGCGAGTGGGTGGTCACCAAGGCACTGATGAGCCGCAGCGCCCGGGTGCTGATGGAAGGCGCGGTGCGGGTGCCAAACCGCCCGTAGAGCCACGCCCTGCGTGGCTTCGCGGCAACCGGCGGTTTCCCAGCCACGCAGGGCGTGGCTCTACGCGTGTCATTCGCTTCAATTCGGAATTTCCCGACCCATGCGTGTCCGGACGACCACCGTATACTGACGGCATCGTTCAAGGAGTGACGTCATGGCTACGCTGGGTCGGGTCGGGCAGGGCAAGTGGAAGGGAATCATCGCGCTGGCGCTCGCCGCCACGCTGGCAGTTGGCATCACCGGCTGCAAACGAAACGACAGCGGCCAGCTGCCGGAAGCTTCCGGCAAGCCCATCGCGGCCAAGGCCGAGGCGGTCACCGAGTTCACCCTGCTGCGCGCCTACCCGGATGAAAAGGGCGATGGCCTGTCGCTGGCGCTGGAGTTCTCGCGCCCGCTGGTCGGCACCCAGGATTTCGACAAACTGGTCCGCTTCGAAGAGAAGGTCGGCACCGAGGACAGCAGCTGGACGCTGTCCGATGACGGCACCACCCTGCGCTACCCGTTCGTGGAGGCGGCCAAGGACTATACCCTGCTTGTTTCGGCCGACCTGCTGGCCGCCGATGGCAGCCGCATCGGCAAGGAACTGAAGCAGAAGGTCTTCACCGGCGAGCTCAAGCCGGTGGCCGGGTTCGCCTCGCAGGGCAGCGTGCTGCCCGCGCGTGACAGTCGCGGCCTGCCGGTGGTCTCGGTCAATGTGCCCGAAGTGGACGTGGAGTTCCTGCGCGTGCGCGAGAAGCAGCTGCCGCAGTTCTTCAGCCAGTACCAGCGCGGCGGTCGCCGCGGCAGCTGGGAGCTGGACAGCGAGTACGGCGACAAGACCCCGATGTCGCAGCTGGCCGAGCCGGTCTACGTGAACCGCTTCGTGCTGGGTGGTAAGCAGAACGAACGGGTGCTCACCTACCTGCCCACGCAGGACATCAAGGAACTGCAGGAGCCCGGCCTCTACTTCGCGGTGATGAAGCGCACCGGTTCGTTCGACAGCGAGTTCGACACCGCCTTCTTCACCGTCAGCGACATCGGCCTGCATACCCGCGCGTACAAGGACACCCTGTTCGTCCATACCGCCTCACTGCAGAGCGGTGGGTCGCTGAAGAAGATCGACCTGCGCATTCTCGATGCCAAGGGCGAAGTGGTGCTCAAAGGCAGTACCGACGGCAACGGCAACGCACTGCTCAAGTACACCCTGGATGCCGGCCATGTGCTGATTGCCAGCAGCGGCGCGGACACCACCTTCCTGCCGTTCAACCAGCCGGCGCTGGACCTGAGCGAGTTCGCGGTGGCCGGCCGTGACAATGCGTGGTTTGACGTGTTCGCCTGGTCCGGGCGTGACCTGTACCGCCCCGGTGAAACCGTGCGCGTGTCCGCGTTGCTGCGCGACAACGACGGCAAGCCGGTCAAGCCGCAGCCGGTGTACCTGCGCTTGAAACAGCCCGACGGCAAGACCTTCCGCGAAACCCGCCTGCAGCCGGGCGAGCAGGGCTATCTGAGCTTCGAGCAGACCATTCCGGCCGATGCCCCCACCGGCCGCTGGCAGGTGGAGTTCCGCAGCAATCCGGCCAGCAAGGAAGCCATCCAGGGCATGACCCTGCGCATCGAGGAGTTTCTGCCCGAGCGCATGAAGTTGGATCTGGACAGCCCGCAGAAGACCCTCAAGCCCGGCGAACCGCTCAAGCTCCAGGCCGACGCTGCCTATCTATACGGCGCGCCGGCCGACGGCAACCGCTTCACCGCACGTCTGGCGGTGACGGCTGAGACATCGCCGGTCGAGTCGCTGCCGGGTTACTTCTTCGGCGACGTCACCATGGAACTGCCGCGCGAAGCGCGTGATGTCATCGACACCGAGTTCCCGGCAGACGGCAAGCTGCGTCAGGACGTGGAGCTGCCCAGCGAGGTCAAGGCGACCGCGCCGGTGGCGGTGGTGCTGTCTGGCAGCGTGTATGAAACGGGTGGCCGCACTGTCAGTCGCACCCTGAAGCGGGTGATGTGGCCGGCCCCGGTGCTGGTCGGTGTACGCCCCCTGTTCGATCACAATGATGGGGCCGATGCCAACAGCAACGCGCGCTTTGAGGTCGTGCGTGTGGACGCCGCCGGCAAGGCGCACCCGGGCAAGGGCCTGAAGGTCACCCTGGTGCGCGAACTGCGCGACTACCACTGGACCTTCAACGAGAACCGCTGGGACTACGATTTCACCCGCCGCTTTGAAAACAAGGAAACCCGGGCCCTCGATGCAGGCGCGGCACCGGTGGGCATCGACTTCCCGGTGGAGTGGGGCGAGTACCGCCTGGAGGTATTCGATCCGGGCACCGGCCTGACCAGCCGCTACCCGTTCCACGCCGGCTGGAGCTGGAACGACGACAATCGCGGGCTCGATGCCCGCCCCGACAAGGTCAAGCTGAGTCTGGACAAGACCGGCTACAAGGCCGGCGACACCGTGCGCGTGACCGTCACCCCGCCGCACGCCGGCAAGGGCGTGATCATGGTCGAGAGCGACAAGATGCTCTATGTGAAGGAGATTGACGCCAAGCCGGGCAGCACCTTCGACCTGCCGGTCACGGCCGATTGGGAGCGCCACGACGTCTATATCACCGCGCTGGTGTTCCGCGGCGGCAGTGCGCCCAGCAAGATCACCCCGGCACGCGCCGTGGGCGTGGTACACGTGCCGATGGACCGCAAGGCGCGCAGCGTGGCGGTGGGCCTGTCCGCACCCAAGCAGATGCGTCCGGAGCAGACCCTGCCGGTGACGGTCAGCGCACCGCAGCTGGCCGGCAAGGTCGCGCATGTGACCGTGTCGGCGGTGGACGTGGGCATTCTCAACATCACCCGCTTCCCGGTACCGGATGCCGCCGCGCACTTCTTCGCCCAGCGTCGCCTGGGCGTGGACGCGTACGACATCTACAGCCGCGTGATCGAGAGCTTCGACGGCAGCAGCGGCAAACTCAAGTTCGGCGGCGACATGGCCCTGGAGGCCTTGCCGCAGGCCAAGCGCCCCACCGCCCGCGTGCAGACGGTGGACCTGTTCGCTGGCCCGGTGAAGCTGGATGCCAAGGGCAATGCGCGGGTCAGCCTGAAGGTGCCCGACTTCAACGGCACCCTGCGCATTTCCGCGGTGGTGTATTCCGATGACCAGTACGGCAAGCGCGACATGGAAACGGTGGTGCGCGCGCCGATCCTGGCCGAAGCCAGCATGCCGCGCGTGCTCGCTCCGGGCGACCGCAGCACGGTCACCCTGGACGTGCAGAACTTCACCGGCAAGCCGGGCGAGTTCAAGGTGCAGGTTGACGGCGTCGGCCCCATCACCCTGGGCGAGGGCGGCCGCACGCTGAAGTTGAACGCC
Organism: Stenotrophomonas sp.; assembly: GCF_032103445.1. Classification (GTDB taxonomy): domain Bacteria; phylum Pseudomonadota; class Gammaproteobacteria; order Xanthomonadales; family Xanthomonadaceae; genus Stenotrophomonas. The sequence continues at coordinate 19,581 of NZ_DAMDFR010000011.1, read as the reverse complement.
GACGCCAAGCAGACTCTGAACTTCCCGCTGGGCGCGCGCGAGGGCTACACCGTGGCCCAGGTGCGCGTGCGCGTGGACGGCAATGGGTTCAAGGTGGACCGCCGCTACGATCTGCCGGTGCGGGCGGCGTGGCCGCAGGTGCTGCGCGCGCAGACCCGCACCCTGGACCCGCTTGCAGCCGTCAGCATGGATGCCGGGCTGGCCGATGGCCTGATGCAGGACTCGGTGAGCGCGCGCATGCTGGTCAGCGCGTTGCCGCCGATTCCGTTCGCCAGTGCGCTGGAAGGCGCGCTGCGCTATCCGTACGGCTGCGCCGAGCAGACCACCAGCAAGGGCTATGCCGCACTGATGCTGGATGAAGCCACCGCCACGATGCTGGGGGCCGGTGGGTTGGATGCCAAGCAGCGCCGTGAACGCATGGAGGGTGCGTTCGGCCGGCTGGCCTCGATGCAGGTGGCCAATGGCAACTTCTCGATGTGGGGCGACGATGGCTACGTCAATCCGGCACTCACCCCATACATCGCCGAGTTCCTGCTGGACGCCAAGGATGCCGGCTTCACGGTGCCCGACGCGGTGCTGCAGAAGGCGCTCAACCGCCTCAGCGAAGACCTGCTGTCCGGTGGCAACCAGTTCTACGGCGAAGACCGCCGCGAGAACCTCAAGTTCGCCAACCAGGCGTATTCGGGCTACGTGCTGGCGCGGGTCAACCGCGCCCCGCTGGGTACCCTGCGCGCGCTGTACGACAACGAACGCAGCAAGGCGCTGACCGGTCTGTCGCTGGTGCACCTCGGTATCGCCTTGTCGCTGCAGGGCGACCACAAGCGCGGCGATGCGGCCATTGCGGCCGGCTTTGCCAAGCCCAGCAGCGAGCGTCCGCAGTACTTTGGTGACTACGGCAGCGCGGTGCGCGATGACGCGTTGATGATCGCCCTGCTGCACGAACGCAAGCTGGCCAAGCCGGCCTACGACGCCCGTGCGGTCGATCTGGGCCGCGCGCTGGATGCGCGCCGCAACAACGGCTGGATGTGGCTGAGCACCCAGGAGCAGGTGGCGCTGGCGCGGTTGGGCAAGGCGTTGGCTGCCAACCAGAAGAAGCAGGTCTCCGGTGAGCTGGCCATTGGCGACGAAGTGGAAGCGATTGCCGCGCGCCGTCTGTTTGGTCGCGGTTTTGACTATGCCGCCCTGGCCAAGGGTGTGCGTTTCACGCCGCAGGGCGAGCCGCCGATGTTCGCCAGCCTGGAAGTGGCGGGTATTCCACGCACCGCGCCGGAACCGGACAACCGCCATCTGGGCGTGGAACGCAGCTGGTACACCACGGACGGCAAGCCGTGGACGCCGCGCGCACTGAAGGAGGGCGAAACCCTGATCGTGCGGGTCAACATCACTCCCAACCTGGATATGCCCGACGCGCTGCTTACCGACCTGCTGCCGGCCGGCCTGGAGATCGAAAACCTCAACCTCGGCGATGCCAAGCAGTGGGCCGACGTGGTGGTGGACGGGCTGCGCATCAACGAGCGCGGTGAAGCGGCCACGCTGCGTCACGAGGAATTCCGCGACGACCGCTATGTGGCCGCGCTGAAGCTGTCGCGGGGCAGCACCGCCAAGGTGTTCTATCTGGTGCGTGCAGTCACCCCGGGCACCTACACCGTGCCGCCGCCGTTGGTGGAGGACATGTACCGTCCCGACCTGCGCGGGGTGGGCCGCAGCACTCCGACCACGATCACCGTGGTGGAGCCCTGATTGAGCCGGAACCGCTGGCTGTGGCGGGGCCTGCGCTGGGGCACCGCCACCCTGCTGGCGGTGCTGCTGGTGCTGGACCTGGCGTTTCCGCCGCCGTTGCCGAAACAGCGCGACACCAGCACCCTGGTGGTCGCGCGTGATGGCACGCCGCTGCGTGCGTTTGCCGATGCTGATGGGGTGTGGCGGTACCCGGCGTCGATCGAGAGCGTGTCGCCGCTGTACCTGCAGGCACTTCTGAACTACGAAGACCGCTGGTTCTGGCGGCACCCGGGGGTCAATCCGTGGGCGCTGCTGCGCGCCGGCAAACAGTGGCTGGGCAGCGGCCGCATCGTGTCCGGCGGGTCCACGCTGACCATGCAGGTCGCGCGCATTCTAGACCCGCATACGCGCACGCCGTGGGGCAAGGCCAAACAGCTGCTGCGTGCGGTGCAACTGGAGCTGCACCTGAGCAAGGCGCAGATCCTGGCGCTGTATCTGGAACGTGCGCCCTACGGCGGCACCATCGAGGGCGTGGAGGCGGCCAGCTGGGCCTACCTCGGCAAACCCGCGGCGCAGCTTTCGCATGCCGAGGCCGCCTTGCTGGCCGTGCTGCCGCAGTCGCCCAGCCGCCTGCGCCCCGACCGTCATCCTGAAGCGGCACAGGCGGCGCGCGACAAGGTGCTTGAGCGAATGGTCGCGCTGGGCGTGTGGTCGCGCGAAGAGGTCGACGACGCCCGCATGGAGGCGGTGGTCACCCGCGCGCTGCAGCCGCCGCTGCACGCCGCCCTGCTGGCGCAGCGGCTGCGTGCGGCCGAACCGCGCGCGGCGCGCATTGAAAGCACCCTGGATATCGGCCTGCAGCGCACGCTGGAAGAACGCGTGAGTTCGTATTTCTCGCAGCTGCCCGAGCGCACCTCGGCTGCGCTGCTGGTCGTCGACAACCGCACCCTGGAGGCGCGCGCCTATGTGGGTTCGGTGGCGTTCGGTGACAAGCAGCGGCTCGGCCACGTCGACATGGTGCAGGCGTGGCGCTCACCGGGTTCCACACTCAAGCCGTTCCTGTACGGCATGGCCCTGGACGATGGCCTGATCCATTCCGAAAGCCTGATGGTGGACGCGCCGCAGAGCTTCGGCGGTTATCGCCCCGGCAATTTCGATGCCGCGTTCAATGGTCCGGTCAGTGCCGCCACCGCGCTGCGGTTGTCGCTCAACGTGCCAGCGGTGGACCTGCTGGACCGGGTGGGCCCGGCGCGCTTTGCCGCACGCCTGTCGCATGCCGGTATCAACCTGCGCTTTCCGCGTGGCAGTGCGCCGAATCTGTCGCTGATCCTGGGCGGCACCGGGGCCCGTCTCGAAGACCTGGTCGGCAGTTTCGCTGCCTTCAACCGCAACGGCATTGCAGGGCGTGTGCGTTACCGCGCCGACGATGCGGTGATCGAACGACGCCTGATGTCGCCCGGCGCAGCGTGGATCACCCGTGAGGTACTCGAATCCAATCCGCGGCCCGGTTACGGCAGCGGTACCTTCGATGTCACCGGTCGCCCGCGCGTGGCCTGGAAGACCGGCACCAGCTATGGCTACCGGGATGCCTGGGCGATTGGCAGCACCCGGCATTACACCGTGGGTGTGTGGGTGGGGCGGCCGGACGGCACGCCCTTGCCGGGCCAGTACGGCGCGGTGACTGCGCTGCCGTTGATGTTTGAAGTGGTGGACAGCCTGCCGCGCCAGCCCGGTGATGCCAGCGCCGCGCCGATGCCGGCCAGCGTCAGCAGCCACACCATCTGCTGGCCAACCGGCGAGCGTGAGCAGGATGTGCCGCCCACGTTGTGCCAGCGTCGACTGGAGGCCTATGTGCTGGACGGCGCGGTGCCGCCCACCTTTGCCGAACGCGATGCCCGCTTGTGGCAGGCCGGCCGCCAGCATTTCCAGGTGGATGCGCGCAGCGGTCTGCGCCTGTCGCCGGACTGCAGGCTGCCGCATGAGGCGCAGAGCCGCGAGATCGCGCGCTGGCCGGCGCGGGTGTCGCCCTGGTTGCCATTGGCGCTGCGTCGAGCTTCGCAGCTGCCGGCGCTGTCGCCGGATTGTCGCGATGAGGGGGCAGGGAGTGCCGGTACGCTGCACATCGAAGGGCTCAACGACCGCGCCACGTTGGCGCGCGCGCCGAATGCCGAGCACGGCGTTCGCCTGCAACTGCGGGCGTTGGGTACCGAGCAGAGTGTGGATTGGTTGCTGGACGACCGCTGGATTGCGCGCACGGAAGGTGCGCGATTGCTGCAGCGGGATTTCGATGAGGCCGGAGAGCACACGCTCACTGCGTTGGCTGCAGACGGCGCGTGGACCCAGGTGCGGTTCCGGATCCTGCGTTGATCAACCCGGCAAATGCGCCAATACATGCTCTGCCGACGACACCTCGAACTTGCCCGGCTCCTCGATCCACGCCTCCCGCACCACGCCGTTTTCGACGTACAGGGCAAAACGCCGCGAGCGCACGCCCATGCCGGAACTGCTGGCATCCATCTCCAGCCCCAACGCACGGGTGAAATCGCCATTGCCATCGGACAGCAGTTGCAGCCCGTCGGGCACCTGCTGGCTTTCGCCCCATGCCTTCATCACGAACGGGTCGTTGACCGCCATGCAGAACACATCGATGCCGCGCGAGCGGAACTGCTCGAAGTGCTCGACAAAGCCGGGCAGGTGGCGGGCCGAACAGGTGGGGGTGAAGGCGCCGGGAACCCCGAACAACACCGCCTTGCGCCCATCGAACAGCGCATGGGTGTCCAAAGTTTCCATGCCCTCGCGGATGCGCTTGAGGGTCACTTCGGGAATCGCGTCGCCGGGTTGAATGGTCATGGGGAATCCAGAAACAGGGCAGGGGATGCGGTCAGCCTAGCCCAAGCGTGCCAGTGCCGCATTGCGCGGGATCATGTTTCGATCACGGCACCGAGCCCGGCAGCCGCTAGAATTGCCTGAACAGCCCCCGCCGGCGCGGGTGGCCGACCCTATTCGAGGTGTTTTGCAATGGAATTCAAGGATTACTACGCCACGCTCGGGGTGGAACCGAGCGCAGGCGATGCCGAAATCAAGACCGCCTACCGCCGGCTGGCACGCAAGTACCACCCCGACGTCAGCAAGGAAGCCGGTGCGGAAGAGAAGTTCAAGGCGGTCAACGAGGCCTACGAGGCGCTGCGCGATCCGCAGAAGCGCGCCGCCTACGACCAGCTCAAGGCGCAGGGCTATCGCCCCGGCGAAGAGTTCCACACCCCGCCCGGTTACGGTGGTGGCCAGGGCTTCGATTTCGAGGAAGTGTTCGGCGGCGGTGCCGGTGGCGGCGGCTTCAGCGACTTCTTTGAAAGCCTGTTCGCGCGCCAGCGAGGCGGTGCCGGTCGCGCCAGCGGCTTTGGCGGTGCCGGCGCTGGCCCGCAGCCGACCCGCGACACCCGCGCCAAGCTGTCGGTACCGTTGGAGGCGGCCTACAACGGCGACAGCCTGCGCATCACCGTCAACGGCAAGCAGCTGGATGTGCGCGTGCCCAAGGGCATCCGTCCCGGCCAGGTGATCCGCTTGAGCGGGCAGGGCACCAACGGCGGCAACCTGCTGCTGGAAGTGGAATATGCCGCGCACCCGCAGTTCGAGGTCGACGGCCGCAACATTCTGTACACCCTGGACGTCACCCCGTGGCAGGCCGCGCTGGGCACCAGCATCAGCGTGCCGACCCTGGGCGGTGCGGTGGAACTGAAGGTGCCGGCCGGCTCCGATGCCGGGCGCAAGCTGCGCCTGCGCGGCCGCGGCCTGCCCGGTAATCCGGATGGTGATCAGATCGTGGAGATCGAAATCGTCGCCCCGGTGCCCACCGATGACGCGCAGAAGAAGGCGTACCGGAACCTGGCCAAGGCGTTTGGCGAAACTGTTTGATCCGGCGGGATCGCCGGATCAACCCGCCGGCGGTTCCTTGCTGTTGAACACACGCTCCAGCACCTCGGAAAGCTCGCTTTCCGAGAACGGCTTGGTCAGATACGCCTTCGCGCCCTGGCGCATACCCCACATGCGGTCGGTGTCCTGGTCCTTGGTGGTCACCAGAATCACCGGAATGTGCTTGGTGGTCGCCTCGCGTGCCAGCGTACGGGTGGCCTGGAAGCCATTGAGGTTGGGCATCACCACGTCCATCAGCACCAGGTCGGGCAGCTCGGCCTTGGCGACTTCCACGCCCTTGGCACCATCTTCGGCGATCAGGGTTTCGTGCCCCAGCTTCTCGACCATGCGCTGGATTCCTATCTGCTGAACCTGCGAATCGTCGACGATCAGAATGCGTGCCATGTTATTCCCCAGATAATGCCAAGCAGTGTAGGCCCGGCCTGTGTCAGCGTGAAGGACCGGATGCGCCGTCTGTCGCCCAACTGCAACGCTCAGTCGATTCGCACCACGGTGCGGCCCAGTGATTGGCCGGCCAGCATGGTGTCGAACACCTCCGGCAGCCCGTCGAGGGTGACTTCGCGGGTGCAGATCGCGGCCAGATGACGCGGCTTCCACTCGGTGCCGAGACGGTGCCAGACCTGCTCGCGCAGATCACGCGGTGCCGAAGAGGACGACACCCCCAACAGGGAGACGCCGCGGATGATGAAGGGCATCACCGTCATGTCCAGCGCCGGGCTGGCCGCCAGCCCCGCACTGACCACGCTGCCGTAGGGCACGGTCTGCGCCAGCAGGCTGGCCAGCATCGCCCCTCCGGCATTGTCCAGGCCGCCGCCGAAGCGTGCCGACTCCATCGGCCGGGTGGTGGCAAGCACCTCGCGCGGCAGCACTTCAGTCGCACCCAGCCCGCGCAGGAAGTCGGCCTGGTCGGCCTTGCCGCTCACCGCATGCACCTCGAAGCCGGCCTGGCTGAAGATATCCACGGCCAGCGCACCGACCCCGCCGGTCGCCCCGGTCACCGCCAGCGGCCCATGGGCGGGGGTCTGCCGGTTGTCGCACATCCGCAGCAGGGCCAGCGCGGCGGTGAAACCGGCGGTGCCGATGATCATCGCCTCGCGGGCGCTCAGCCCGGCCGGCAGGCCGATCACCGCGCTCGATTCCAACCGCACATACTGGCTGTAGCCGCCGTCACGGGTCTCGCTGAGCCCGCAGCCGGTTGCCAGCACCGCGTCGCCCTCGCGCCAGGCCGGGTCGGTGGAGGCGACCACGGTGCCGGCCACGTCGATCCCGCCGACCAGCGGGAAGCGGCGCAGGATGCGGCCCTTGCCAGTGCCGGCCAGGGCGTCCTTGTAGTTCACCGACGACCACTGCGCGCGGATCACCACCTCGCCCGGATTGAGCTGGTCCAGGCCGATGGCCTCGAGCCCGCTGCGGTGGCCGTTGTCGTCCTGGTGGATGCGGAAGGCGTTGAACGTGGCTGGAAGCGTCATCAAGTGGCCAGATTGGGGGGTAAGGGGCCTTCACCTTACCCCGTCTGGTCCGGCCGGGGCACGACCCCGGTCCCAGTCCGACCGGCCGATGAATCGACCTTTCAGCAAGCGCCCCCCTTCCAATCCTGCCGGTTCGCCCCATCTAGTAGAATCGAGACGAAATGACCGGTTGACGGTGCGGGAGTGGCCCGCAGGCAACCTATTACTGATGGAGCGTGCATGGCCTGGAATACACCCGGCGGCAACAAGGGCGGACAAGGCCCCGACGAGAATCGACGCGGACCGTTCGGCCCGCGCGGCGGCGGTGGCGGTGGTGGCGGGTGGGGCGGTTTTCCCGGTCCGCTCAAGGACCTGTTCGATGGGGGCATCCTGCGTTGGGTGGCCGTGGCCGTGGTGCTGCTGGTGCTGTTCTCCAGCTTCCAACTGATTGGCGAACAGCAGCGCGGCGTCGTACTGCGGTTCGGCCAGTTCTCGCGCATCCTGCAGCCCGGCCCGAACTTCAAGCTGCCGTGGCCGATCGAATCGGTCACCAAGGTCAACGCGACCCAGATCAAGACCTTCAGCAGCGACGTGCCGGTGCTGACCCGCGATGAAAACATCGTGCGGGTGTCGCTGAACGTGCAGTACCGCGTGGACGACCCGCAGCTGTACCTGTTCGGCACCCTTGACGCCGACCAGATGCTGGAGCAGTCCGCGCAGAGCGCCGTGCGTGAACAGGTGGGCCGTGCCGACCTCAACACCGTGCTCAACAATCGCGGCCCGCTGGCCGCAGCGGCAGAAGAGCGCCTGCAGGCCTCGCTGAAGAGCTACCGCACCGGCCTGAGCGTCACCGGCCTCACCCTGCCCGACGCGCGTCCGCCGGAAGAGGTGAAGCCCGCCTTCGACGACGTCAATGCCGCCCAGCAGGTCAAGGAACGTCTGATCAACGAAGCCCAGGCCTACGCCGCCAAGATCGTGCCGGAAGCGCGCGGTCAGGCCTCCCGTGCCCGCACCACCGCCGAGGGCTACAAGCAGGCCGCCGTGGCCAAGGCCACCGGTGACGCCGAGCGCTTCAGCCAGCTGCAGGTCCAGTACAAGGACGCGCCGGAAGTCACCCGCAAGCGTCTGTGGCTGGAAACCGTGCAGCAGGTGCTGTCGGAGAATCGCAAGGTCATCGGCGGCGATGGCCGCCAGCTGATCTACGTGCCGATGCCCGACAACCGCAGCGGTCCCGCACCGGCCAGTCCCACCCTGCCGGGCATCACCTCCGAGGTGATGATGCCGTCGCTGCCGGCCAGCACGCCGGTGGACGGCGTGCGCAACGCCGAACGCCCGACCACGCGACCGGCCGGTCGTGAAGGAGCCAACCGATGAAGAGTCCCCTGTGGATTGGCCTGGCCGTGGCCGCCCTGCTGGCCCTGTTGGGGTCGGTGTACGTGGTCCGTGAGGACCAGACCGCCATGGTCCTGAACCTGGGCAAGGTGGTGCGCGCCGACGTGAAGCCCGGCCTGCACTTCAAGCTGCCGCTGTTTGAAACCGTGCGCGTGTTCGACCGCCGCTTCCAGGTGCTCGACACCGCCCCGGCGCGTTACTTCACCGCCGAGCAGAAGGACGTCAGCGTCGACTTCTTCGCCATCGGTTACATCAAGGACACCCGCGCCTACTACCGTGCCACCGGTGGCGACGCCAAGCTGGCCAACCAGCGTCTGGCTCCGATCATCACCGACTCGCTGCGCAACCAGATCAACTCGCGCACCCTGCAGCAGCTGGTGTCCGGCGACCGCAGCGAGCTGATCGCCAACCAGCTGACCGGCATCAACGAAGCCGTGAAGGGCCTGGGCATGGAGATCGTCGACCTGCGCATCAAGCAGATCGACCTGCCCACTGACAGCCAGGTGATCAGCGACGTGTACGAGCGCATGCGCGCCCAGCGCAAGCAGGAAGCCGCCAAGCTGCGCGCCGAGGGTGAGGAGCAGTCGCTGACCATCCGCGCCCAGGCCGACCGCGAAGCGACCGTGATCGTGGCCGAAGCTGAACGCGATGCCCAGCAGCTGCGTGGTGCCGGCGATGCTGAAGCCGCCCGCATCTACGGCAAGGCCGGCAATGCCGACCCGTCGTTCTACGCCTTCTACCGCAGCCTGGAGGCCTATCGCGGCTCCATGACCGACGGCAATGGCGTGATCGTGCTGGACAAGAACGACCCGTTCCTGCAGTACCTCAAGAGCGACCGCTGACCGGTGGATGAAGCCGCTGCCCTCCGGGGTGGCGGTGGACCCTGGAAACCCGGATAATGCACAAAAGCCGGACGGGCCCTCCCGTTCGGCTTTTTCTGTGTCTGGGCCTTCCATCGCTGGCTGCTCCCCGTTGGAGTCGCCTTCACGCGCTGGCTGGCAGGGTCACGGTCTACTCTCTCGCGGCCCCGATGGCCGCAACAATTCGAGGAGCCCGTCATGGGTCAGTCTGTCGTAGTGTTGGGTGCCCAGTGGGGCGATGAAGGCAAGGGCAAGATCGTCGATCTGCTCACCGAGGAAATCGGTGCAGTAGTGCGTTTCCAGGGCGGCCACAATGCCGGTCACACCCTGGTGATCAATGGCAAGAAGACCGTTCTGCACCTGATTCCGTCGGGCATCCTGCGTGACGACGCGCTGTGCCTGATCGGCAACGGCGTGGTGATTTCCCCGGCGGCCCTGCAGAAGGAAATCGCCGAGCTGGAAGCCTCCGGCGTGGAAGTGCGTTCGCGCCTGAAGATCTCCCCGGCCGCCCCGCTGATCATGCCGTACCACATTGCCCTGGACCAGGCGCGCGAACGCGCTGCCGGCGGCAAGGCGATCGGCACCACCGGCCGTGGCATCGGCCCGGCCTACGAAGACAAGGTCGCCCGTCGCGGCATCCGCATCGCCGACCTGCATTACCCCAAGCAGCTGGAAGAACTGCTGCGCACCGCGCTGGATTACCACAACTTCGTGCTGACCAAGTACCTGGGCACCGAAGCCGTGGATTTCCAGAAGACCTACGACGAAGCGCTGGCCTTCGGCGAATATGTGCAGCCGATGAAGTCCGACGTGGCCGGCATCCTTCACGACCTGCGCAAGCAGGGTAAGCGCGTGCTGTTCGAAGGCGCGCAGGGCGCGCTGCTGGACATCGACCACGGCACCTACCCGTACGTCACCAGCTCCAACACCACCGTCGGCGGCGCACTGGCCGGTACCGGCGTTGGCGCGGATTCCATCGACTACGTGCTGGGTATCGCCAAGGCCTACGCCACCCGCGTCGGCGGCGGTCCGTTCCCGACCGAGCTGGACGATGAAATCGGCCAGGGCATCCGCGACCGCGGTGCCGAGTACGGTGCCTCCACTGGCCGTCCGCGTCGTTGCGGCTGGATGGACATCGTCGCGCTGAAGCGCGCTGTGGCCATCAACGGCATCAGCGGCCTGTGCATCACCAAGCTGGACGTGCTGGACGGCATGGAAAAGCTGAAGGTCTGCATTGCCTATGAGTACAACGGCAAGCGCACCGAATACGCCCCGCTGGACGCACAGGGCTGGGAAGACTGCACCCCGGTGTACCTGGAGTTCCCGGGCTGGAGCGAAAACACCCACGGCATCACCAACTGGGACGAACTGCCGGCCGCCGCCCGCGCCTACCTGCGTTCGCTGGAAGAGCTGGCCGGCTGCCCGATCAGCATCGTCTCCACCGGCCCGGACCGTGACCACACCATGGTCCTGCAGGACCCGTTCGCCTGATCCGGTTTGGGGGCCCGTACACACGGGGCTCCCGAACCGGACCCTCGGGTTCCCGCCCCGGACGTTCGGGTTCCCGCCCCGGACGTTCGGGTTCCCGCCCCGTAGTGCCGGGCTTGCCCGGCAAAGAAGCCCCGCGAAAGCGGGGCTTCTACTTTTGGCGAGCACCCAAATTTCGAAGCTGCGGTTTAGATATTTTCTTTCTGGCAGCTGATTTCGAAAAAATATAAACAACTATTTAGAAAACATTGCATCTCACCCGCCAAGACTTCACTATAGAAACAACTGCTTAGATTCGGTGGCCCACCGTGATCGACATCAAGGTCAAAACCCCGGAAGACATCGGGGAAATCATCCGCAAGGTCCGCAAGAACCAGGGCATCCGCCAGGACGACCTGGCCGGCTACATCGATTCCAGCCACGTCTTCATGCGTGACGCCGAGCGGGGCAAGCCGTCGGTGCAACTGGGCCGGGTAATGCGTGCGCTGGACGAACTGGGCATCAAGGTCACGCTGCAGGTTCCGGATGCTTTCATGCAGCGCAAGCCCAAGCGGACACCCTCAAAATGATCGCTCCAGCAGAAAGGCGTCTCTACGTATGGCTGGATGATGCGCTTGTAGGCCAGTTGTCCGAGCAGGGCAACCTCTGGCGATTTGACTACAGCGCTGCGTGGGAAGGGGCGGATATCTCACCCGCGCTGCCGCGCCAGTTGGGCACGATCGTGGATGGCGCGTCGCTCAGGCCGGTGCAGTGGTTCTTTGACAACCTGCTGCCTGAAGAGGATGCAAGAGCGCTGCTGGCGCGTGATGCGCACATTGAAGTTGCCGATAGCTTCGGGTTGCTCCAGTACTACGGACGGGAATCCGCAGGCGCGCTTACCTTGCTGTCCGAAGGCGAGATCCTGCCACAGCGGGGACTGGTTCCGCTGTCCGATACCGCGCTGTCGGAGCGGATACGCGGGCTGCCGCAGATGCCCATGACACATGGTGCTGCAAAGCGCATGTCTCTGGCCGGGGCGCAGCACAAGCTGGCCATTACCGTGCGGGAAGACGGGTTGTATGAGCCTGTCGGCGCTGAACCATCCACACACATACTCAAGCCCGATCATCCACAGTCAGAGCGTTACTGGCACACCACCATCAACGAATGGTTCGTGATGCGTCTGGCGTCAGCGGTAGGCATGGACGTAGCAGAAGTTTCGATCAGGCGTGTTCCGGAACCTGTCTATCTGGTACGGCGATTCGACCGCACGTTCCGGGTTCCACCCGAGAGGCTGCAGGCGTTGGACGCCTGCCAGATGCTCTCGCTGGATGCGCTGTACAAATACAGTCAAGCCACTTCAGCGTCGTTGAACAGGCTGATTGACCTGTGTGTATCCAAGGCTGAAACGCGCGCGAGGCTTTACCGTTGGTGGTTGTTCAATCTCATCGCCGGCAATTCGGACGCCCACCTGAAGAATCTCAGCTTCCTGGCAAGTCCGGATGGCTGGGTGCTTGCTCCCCACTACGACCTCATCTGCACCAGCATCTACGCTGCGGATAACACGTGGGGCCGGGACGTCCCCGTGACCCCGCCGGGAGGTAAGCCCTACGCCGGGATTGCTCGCGCTGATGTCATCGCACTTGGCGAATCCCTCGGGCTCAGCCCTCGAACCGCCGAGCGTGAGCTGGACCATCTGCAGCAACGCCTGCAAGCGCAAGCGGAGGCGCTCTACGGTGAATATGAGGAAGGGGCGGCTCATGGCGTCGAGCCCGGTGAGGCACGCCTCCTGCGCGGAATCATTCATGGGCCAATCAAGGACATGTTGCTGCAGCTGGCGTAGAGCCACGCCCTGCGTGGCTTCGACCCACTATCCAACACCGCGAACAGCCACGCAGGGCGTGGCTCTACGTCGCCTGAACCGCAATGTAAAGAAATCGTGAAGACCGGCCGATAACCGGTTTCTCCCCCTACATTCGTGGATCACTCATGGATCTGTTACGCAACGTCAGCGTTGTCTGGCGTCTTGGCCTGGGCTTTGGCCTTTTACTCATACTGGTCGTGGCCGTCGTCGCCACCGGCGCAGTAGGTGCCACGGTACAGAAACAAGCCATGCAGACCGTCGTCGACGAAGGCGTGGCCAAGGTCCACCTGCTCTCCGACCTGCTCGACGCCAACAACCAGATGCTGGTGGTCCGCCGCGAAATGCTGATCCGCCAGGGCCAGGAGCGCGAAGCCGACGAAAAGCGCATCGCTGACCTGGTCACCCGCTACGAAGCCAGCTGGGCCGCCTACCAGGCACTGCCGCACAACGCCGAAGGCCAGCAGGTGATCGACAACATCACCGCCAAGCGCGCCATCGCCCGTCCGCTGAACAAGCAGTCCGGGCAGATGATGGCCGACGGCGACTTCGCCGGAGCCGTGGCCTTCACCCTGAGCGAAGTGCAGCAGGCCGCCAACGGCTGGAACAAGGCGCTGGCCGATGGTGTTGCCTATGAAGAGGCCGAAAGCCGCAAGGCCGCCGCCGAAGCCATCCGCGTCGGCGAGCGCACCCAGCTGCAGTTGCTGGTGCTGGGCGGTATCGCACTGCTGGTCGGCATTGCCGCCTCGGTGCTGATCGGCCGCAGCTTCACCGGCCCGCTCGGCCGTGCCGTCACCCCGGCCGATCGCATGGCCAAGGGCGAACTCGACCAGAACTTCAACCTCGGCGGTCGTGACGAACTGACCCGCCTCGGCGAAGCCATGGGCAGCGTGCGCCGCAACGTGCAGGCCGCGATTACCGCGCAGCTGGACATGGCGCGCGAGCACGAGGCCGGTGCGATCAGCTACCGCATGGACGCCGACGCACTGCCGGGCGACTACGGCCGCATGCTGCACGCCACCAATGAACTGGTCGGCTCGCACGTGGCCGTGCAGAACCACATGGTCGACGTCATGCAGGATTACGCCATCGGCGACCTGCGCCGCGACCTGGACAGCTACCCCGGCGAAAAGGCCGTGCTCACCCGCACCATGGCCACGGTCAAGGCCAACCTGACTGCCATCAACCACAGCATCGACACCCTGGCCGCCGCCGCCCGCGCCGGCGATTTCAGCGTGCGTGGTGACGAAGCGGCCTTCCAGTTCCAGTTCCAGGCGATGGTCGCCAACCTCAATGGCATGATGGCCGCGTCGCAGTCCAGCATTGCCGATCTGTCCACCGTGCTGCGCGCCATCTCCACCGGTGACCTCACCGAGCGCATGAGCGGGCAGTACCAGGGCGTGTTCGCGCAGATGCGCGACGACGCCAACGTCACCGCCGCGCAGCTGACCGGCATCGTGCAGCAGATCCAGGGCGCGGCTGGCAGTATCAACAATGCTGCGCAGGAACTGGCGGCGGGGCACAGTGACTTGTCGCGCCGCACCGAACAGCAGGCCGCGAACCTGGAAGAGGCCGCTGCTTCTATGGAAGAGCTGACCTCCACCGTCCGCCAGAACGCCGAGCTGGCGAACCAGGCCGACCAGGAGGCGCATGCCGCCGGTGCGGCCGTGCGAGCCACCGAACAAGCCATCGCGCAGATGGCGGCGGTGATGGGCGAGATCGATCAATCCTCCGCGCGTATTTCCGAGATCTCCTCGGTCATTGACGGCATTGCGTTCCAGACCAACATCCTCGCGCTCAATGCCGCCGTGGAAGCGGCGCGTGCCGGTGAAAACGGTCGTGGTTTCGCCGTGGTGGCCAGCGAAGTACGTACGCTGGCGCAGCGTGCCGGCACCGCTGCCAAGGAGATCAAAGACCTCATCGACGTGGCCAGCGACAAGGTCAAGACCGGCCTCAGCGTCACCGTCGAATCGGAAGCCGCCATCGCCCGCCTGACCCAGGCCAGCTCGCGCACCAACCAGCTGATGAGCGACATCGCCGCCGCCACCAAGGAGCAGGCGGCCGGCATCGAGCAGGTCAATCAGGTGGTCGTGCAGATGGACCAGGTGACCCAGCAGAACGCCGCGCTGGTGGAAGAAGCCACCGCTGCAAGCCGCGCGCTGGAAGAGCAGGCGCATTCGCTGAATGAAGCGGTGGCAGTGTTCAAGCTGGAGCAGCAGGGCACGGTGCGCAGCACGCTGCGTGCTGCCTGAGGTATGCGTGGATCACGACCAACGGTCGTGATCTACCCTTTGTCAAAACACCCGGTAGGTCACGACCGTTGGTCGTGACCGCTCACCGCAATTCGAACGTCGCTTCCAACGGCAACGTCACACCGCGGTTCTTGTCATGCACCGTCATGCCCACGGTCCACGTGCCCTTGGCATCGCCTTCCTCGGCCGTGAACTTCAGCCCCACCGACGACAGGTAAACCCGCTTCGGATCGCTTTCCAGCCGGGTCACGAAGCAGGGCAGGTCATGATCGTTGCTGCTCAGCGTGCCGTCCGGGTGCGCCACTTTCAGGTCGCAGCGCACATTGGCCATACCGGCCTCGTCCAGCTGCGGATTGCTGAGAAAGGCCAGCACATACAGATCGCCGCCCACGGCAACCGAATCCGCCAGCCGGAAGTTCGGCACCTCGCCTTTGGGCGCCTCCCATTCCTGCTGCCAGTTCGGATCGGCGGTAATCAGCAGCGAGGCTGAAAATTCACCCTCTGCCTTCGTCGCTGAACCTTCCGGCATGATTCCACTCTGTGCACCCGCACTCAACGGCAGCAGCAGCGCCAGCGTGGCCAGCGCCCGTACGATCGTTTTCATCTGTCATCCCCTTGTGAAACGCATCCTGCTGTAAAGCGCGAGTATCGCCCACGCCCGGCCACCGCCGTCAAGGCGGGGCAGGGCGTTGAACCCTTCACCGCCCGCATGCCACCATGCCGGTGACCCCCACTATTGTGGCTGCCTGCATGGACGCTCAACCCTCCCTGGTGGTGCTGCCCGGTCTGGACGGCACCGGCCTGCTGACCACCCCGTTGCTGGATGCACTGGCCGCACGTGGCGTGCCCGCGCAGGTGCTGCGCTATCCACAGGATGGCCCGCAGGACTACGCCACGCTGGCCGCGCGTGTACGCCTGCAGCTGCCGGAAACGCCGTTCGTACTGCTCGGTGAATCCTTCGCTGGTCCCTTGGCCGTGTTGCTGGCTGCACAGACCCCGCCCGCGCTGCGCGGCGTGGTGCTGTCCACGACCTTCGCACATCGCCCCGTACCGGTTCCCGCTGCCTTCGCCAATCTGCTCGCACCGGCCTGGCCGCTGCCACCCCTGGCGGTACTGGTGCCGCTGCTGCTGGGCCGCTGGTGCACCGGCGAAACCCGCCACGCACTGGAAAAGGCCTTGAACGAGGTGCCGGCCAACGTGCTGCGCCAGCGTGCCGCCGCAACCTTGCGCGTGGATGCACGCAAGCCGCTACGCAGCCTGCAGGTGCCGCTGCTCGGCTTGCTGGCACGCCACGATCGCCTGCTGTGGCCGATCAGCGTGCAGGCACTGCAGCGGCTGGCACCGCAGGCACGCTGGGTCACGCTGGATGGACCGCATCTGCTGCTGCAAGCCCGCGCCGATGCCGCCGCAGGCGTCATTGCAGATTGGCTGCGCGGCCATGTCACCCACAAAGCCATCGCACAGCACCCGTAGAGCCACGCCCTGCGTGGCTGCTGTAGGTGGGTCTACCGGAAACATCGGAGCCTGAATTGCAGGAGGGAGAATGGTGAAGGCACTGCCGACAAGCGAGGAAGACCTCAGCAAGATCCTGAAAAGGATCGAAGCGCTGCTAGCGACTTCCGACGGTCCAGCCGCCCTGACGCTATGCCAAGCGCTGATCGATCAGGAGCTGACCCGAAGGGCAGGACTCCGTGCCCGTGCAGATGTCTACGCATCCCTCCGGCAGAGAGACCTCCAGATAGTCGATCTGGAGCACCTCGTCGCGCTGGGCGACTGGGAGCCAGCCGACAGATTCCACCTGGGCATTGCGCAGTGGCGGGATGGCCGCATCGAGGATGCGGCGCTGTCGTTCTCGCGAGCGGTGGAGATTGGCGAGGCAGCAGGGTTTGGGTACTACACCGACGCATCTCGGATGCATCTGGCTGGGGTGTTGATCCAGCTCGGGAAGAAGGACGAGGCCCTGGCGCATTGCCGAGTGGTCGCAGAGGGGTACGAATGCTATCTGCCAGGTGGAGTTCGCACCAAGGAGCAACTCATGGTTGAGATCGTTGGACGGACGGCGTAGTGGTATGACTTCGCTGCCACATGCCTGGAGGGCATGACGATGCGCGACCGTTGGATATCCTGGCCTTCGGGGTCTGCGAAAAGACGTTCTGCAGTAATCGTCTCCTGCCTGCTGCTCTGCTCATGCGCAGAGCTTCCCGGCGAGTCACAGACCCGCCATTACCCAACCCGCGCCGACGCCGAGCGCGATGGTTCCTTCGACCGTGGTTGGTTGCCCGCAGATCTCCCCGCAGACGCCACCGACATCGTGGAATCACACAACCTCGACTCCAATCAGATGTGGGTCCGGTTCAATCTGAGTGCAACGATACCGGAAAGGCTGCTTCAGCGCTGTGTGGTCGACCCGGAGGTCCCGCTGCCGCCCGCGCGTCAGACACGGCGTACCGCCAGGTGGTGGCCGGAGGCGCTCACCGCAGGCGAGGGGGCGGTGCCGCTGGCATCCGGCAAGGCCTATCGTTGTGGCGACCTCGACAATGAGCCTTCAGTTCGCCAGTTTGGGTTGCTTGTACACGAGAGGCACCAGCAGGTCTGGTACTGGTCCATTCCGGTCGGATCAAGGGAGTGAAGAGCGTTGCAATCTGATTCGATGGTCTATAAGCGGTCTCTAACGGTGGCAGTGCTCTGTGCATTGTTCGTGCCTTCAACAGCCGTGGCGGCCGGGAAGACATCGATCTATGTCGCCGATGCGGTAGCAATATTGCCGCAGTGCCTTGAGGTCACCACGCGAGAGCTTCAGTTCGCTTGCCACCGCATTGCCCCGGGTGAAGGAGTGGTAGTGGCTGAGCACCACTACCATCGGTCGTGGAACGTCGATAGCGCTACCTATCGAAAGCTGACCATCCGGCTTCCGCCGACCGTCGTTGCTGGCGACGTTTTCCAGATTAGAGAGGGACAGGCGAGCGTCTTCTTCAGCGAGGGAAGTGCGGCCTTCGCGGGAAAGCGTGGCTGCTATGGCCGCGCGGAATACGGTTCAGTGAAGATCGTGTCCCTGAGTGAGGGCAGGATATCCGTGGAAGTGAACGCCAGCGTGCCGCAGAAATCGCCATTGGACTGGCAGGGTGATTGCAGCCAGCCGGCCGTCATTTCGCAGACCATCAAGGCGAAACACCGGTTGATTGGTGAGCTCAGTGCCTGGGAGGGACGCCCATCCGCTGTAGATTCCCCGTTCAGCGAGGCAAACCGCGAACACTGATGGGTGAGCGCCAAAATTCTGGCCGTTAATGCCGGAAAGTGTCGTTTACGTGCAAAATTTTGTTCGTCTCCGGCGGCTTGGCTAAGGTGCGCCCCAAAGGAGGCACCAGTGGATTTCAGTCTAGGTACGCCAAAGGAGATCGGTGCCGAGTTCGCCATGCGAGTTCGGCTGGCGCGTCTCAGTAAAAACTTGACGCAGGCAGAGCTGGCTGGACGTGTCGGCGTTTCGGTTGGCACCATCCGCAACCTGGAGCGATCAGGCGACTGCGCATTCAGTACAGTCATCCTTGTCGCGTTAGCGCTGAAGGTCGAACGGAGCTTGGATGGGCTCTTCAAGGTTGGATTCCACTCGATTGATGAAATGATCGCTGTGGACCGTGCAAAGACCCAGATGCTTCGGCGAAGATGCAGAGCGAGGTCCGGATGAAGTTGTTCAATGTTGGTGATCGTAAGAGCGCAATCTGTCACAGGGACGGTCGCGTTACGGTCACTTTTGCGGATCGCGATCTACCGTTCCGGGATGGTGCTGTCGTTGTCAGCAATGTTCTTGTGGGCGTTTGTGAGAAATGTGGCGATGCCATTCTAATTCCGGCTCAATCGACTGCCGTTGTGGCGGACGCGCGTCGGCGATGCGAGCAGCCTGAAGAAGGAAGATGAGAATTCGCCCATGCAGTGCATGTGCGTCGAGTTGACGTGGGTCGCGTCAAACGCCGAAGAGTAGCCGTGGGCAACCCGTATTCTTGCAACAATTTGTAGATCATTCGGCATGCGCCATCGCGCATGGTGTGCATCGGAGACTGAAATCTCCTAACAGACCTAAATGAAGATGGACGTCCTGTATCGGGAGGGTGGCGCAATACAACACCCCCGGGGAAAGCGTCACTCCGTGTTTGGTCTGTTTACGGATTTCAGCCTCCCGATTTCCCCGCCATTCCGGCGGGGAACATGCAAACCATGAGGACGTTCGATGAAAGACGATTCTGGTTCAGATGGGCGCGGCGACAGCAAGAGCCGTCCGAAGGTGCTGCATTGGCATGTGCCCAAGCGGCTCAAGGTGCAGGCGGTCAATTACCCCGGATCGAAGGACCGCTATGGGGAAGAGCAGGTGCCGTGCATCAAGCTGCGGGGGATGTGGTTGACCCGGCTGCGCATTGATGTGGGCACCGAGTTGAGGTTGATCCCGGTTGAGGACGGTTTGAGGTTGGTGGTGGATAAGGCCACCAAGCTCAAGGAATGTTAGCCGGTTACCCACGGGGTGCCGGGATTGTCGGCACCCTGTGGTCTGGTTTCGTTTTTTTGGCCATGCGTTAATGAGCGTTGCGATGTTATCGGCGGTCGTCTTTCGACCGACCCTTATCTCTTCGGAATCTGGCACCGTGGGTGTCGAGAGCCGGCGT
>NZ_DAMDFR010000010.1:0-96548 GCF_032103445.1 Stenotrophomonas sp. | reverse complement strand
AACCATGAGGAAATCCCAAAATTGGACAGGTGTCCAAGTTCTGGGGGTCACCTCACCTGCGTGGCTGCTTGGTGTCAGGCTGGGTCGCAGCCACGCAGGGCGTGGCTCTACGCGAAGGACATGTCGAGGGTCAGGGAGACGCGCTGGCCTGGCTCAAGCCTGTTCGGTTTCAAATTGAACCCATCCGGCGGACCGGTCTGCGGCTCCACGCAGGTGGCATGCTCCGCCCCGTCATACACCACCCAGTGGTCGGCGTCGGATCGCAGCGCAAGCCGCTGTCCGCCCCGCTCAAGCACTACGTCACCACGCGCGACAAAACAGTCATCCCATGGACCCGGCGTGGGTACTCCGGGTGGACACACCGCAATGCCCTCCTCGTCCCGCGGATACATGGCATCCGGAGCAAACTCCAGTCGTTCCGGCTTCCGAAACCACGGATGCCAGCCCAGCACGACGGGCATGGCGTGGGCACCTGCCTGAACTTCCAACTGCAAGCGCACGCTATCAGGCGTCAGCTCGATCACCTGCGTTGCGACACCACCAAACGGCCAGTACTCATTCTCCGGAAGCGCCAAGGACAGCGTAGCGGCGTCTGGCTCCAATCGCTCGGTTCGCCACGGCCGTGAGAAACCAACACCGTGGATCGCGTGCTCCTCAAAATTGATCGGCAAACTGCATGCCTTCCCATCAAAATTGAAACGCCCGCGCCGGATCCGTCCCGCCCACGGCACCATCGGATAGCACCCCCAGGCGATGGTGGCCGGCCAACCGTCCTCCGGACCCACCAGCCATTCCACGCCTTGGTACTTCAGCTGGGCGATGCGCCCACCGGCTTCCGGGGCCAACGCGACCTCCAATGCACCGCACCGCAACCAGTGCAGCGGGCCAGCCGGCATCGGGGCCCGCGCGTCGTCCACCGGCAACAATGGCTCAAGCTCCATACGGGTCAATCGTCTTGATGGTGCCATCTGCGTCCATCTGCAGCGGCGTGCACTTGACCGAGCGCAGGTGGGTCACGCCGCCAGACAGCAGTGAGTCGTGATAGAACAGCCACCACTGTCCCTCGAACTGGCAGATGGAATGGTGCGTGGTCCAGCCGACCACGGGCTTCAGAATCACGCCTTTGTAGGTGAACGGCCCGTAGGGACTGTCACCCACGGCGTAGCACAGCAGATGCGTGTTGCCGGTGGAGTACGACAGGTAGTACCTGCCACCTACCTTGTGCATCCATGGCCCTTCGAAGAACCGCCGGGCGTGGTCGTCGGCGCGCAGCGGCTGCCCGTGTTCGTCCAGGATGATCACTTCGCGCGTGGGTTCGGCCAGCTGGGTCATGCCGGTCTGCAATTGCCCCACCCGTGGGCCCAGTGCCGGCGCGTCGCCGATTGGCTCCTCGTGAGCTGGATCGAAGCGATTGTCCCGGTACTTCTGCAGCTGACCGCCCCAGATGCCACCAAAGTAGAGGTAATGCGTGCCGTCGTCGTCCTCGAACACCGCCGGGTCGATTGAGTATGTGCCCTCCATCGGCGTCGGTTCCGCCTTGAACGGCCCTTCCGGGCGGTCGGCCACCGCCACGCCGATGCGGAAGATTCCCTGCGGATCCTTGGCAGGGAAATACAGGTAGTAGCGCCCGTCACGATGCGCTGCATCCGGTGCCCACATCTGCTTCTCGGCCCAGGCCACATCGCGCACGTGCAAGGCGACGCCACAGTCGACGGTCTCTCCCGCAGGCGAATCCATGCGCAGCACGTGGTAGTCCTCCATGCCGAAGTGACCGCCCTCGTCATCGAACGGCGCACCAGCATCGATATCGTGCGAGGGGTAGATGTACAGCATTCCATCAAACACGTGGGCCGAAGGGTCCGCAGTGTAGATATGGGTCACCAACGGCTGCGAGATGGCGTGCGCCGCCAGCGCATCGAGGTCGTTGCCCTCACGGCGCTGCTGCAGGTCGCGTTCGATGCGGGTTTCCATGCGTTTATCGATCTCGTAGAGGAACAGCAGGGCCACCGCCACCAGGAACGGGATGGAGCAGTAGATGCTGACGGTCAGGCGGATGCCGTCGATCACGCCTTGCGGCTGCTGCGCCGCGCCGGCCTGATAGCCGTAATGCGCGAGAATGCCGGCCACCAGGGCACCGCCGACACTCAGCCCGACCTTCAGTCCGCACAGCATCGCGGAGAAGATGATGGCGGTGGCGCGGCGGTGGTTCTTCCACTCGGAATAGTCGGCCACGTCCGCAATCATCGCCCACAGCAGCGGAATGGTGATGCCGTAGCAGAAGCCATGCAGCATGAAAGAGACAAAGGCCACGGCAACCGCCGTGGGCGGGAACAGGTAGAACACAAGCAGAAACACGGTGGAAGCCAGCAACGCGCCACCAAACACGTCGCGCTTGCCGAACCGATCCGCCAGCCGGCGTGAAACACCAATGCCGAGAATCATGCAGATGATGCCGCAGGCGTTGAACAGGCTGAAGGCCGAGGTGGCCGGATCTTCCGGCCAGGTGAAGCCGGCCAGCCCTGCCCCGCTGATTGCCGCGTTCAATCCGTGAATGAAGCCATTGAAACCGGTGCGTTGCAGGAAACCGGCCAGCGCGGCCTCACTCATGTAGTACTGGAAGTAATAGATGTAGGTGCCGCCCTTCAGGGCGAGGTTCATGAACACCAGAATGGTGAGCGCCAACATCACCTGCCACGGGCGGTTGTGCAGCAGGTCCTTCAGATCCTGCAGCACCCCGCTGGACTGTTCCTTCGCCGGGACGATGCGCTCGCGCGTGGTGGCGAAGGTGATCAGGAAGAACACCGTGCCCACCACCGCAAACACGGTCATCACCCGCTCGAAGCCCAGCACACGGTCACCGTCGCCCAGAATCAGCACCAACGGCAGCAGCAGCACCTGGATGATGAACTGCGCGATCATCACCGCTACGAAACGATAGGCCGACAGGCTGTTGCGTTGGGCCATGCTGCCGGTCAGCACGCCGCTCAGCGCGGAGTACGGCAGATTGTTGGCCGCGTACACCAGCATCAGCAGGCCGTAGGTGGCCAGCGCATAGGCCACCTTGCCACGCTCACTCAGATCCGGCGTGCTGAATGCCAGCAACGACAGCACGCCGAACGGGATGGCCGTCCATAGAATCCACGGACGGAACTTGCCCCAGCGCGAGTTCGTGCGGTCTGCGGCAATGCCGATCAGCGGCGTGAACACGAATGCGCCCAGCAGGCCGATCACGAAGATGACCGTCGCCGCCGTGGCGGGTGGAAGCCGGAACACATCGGTGTAGAAGAACGCCAGGTAGGTGACCAGGGTCTGGAAGATCAGGTTCGCGGCCAGATCCCCCAGGCTGTAGCCGAGCTTCTCGCGGATCGAGAGCACATGTTCAGTCACGCGCTGCCTCCACCTCGAACCGGGCCTGCACGCGGGCATCGGCGCTGGAGCTGCCTACCCTGACCTCGTAGCTTCCGGCAGGCACGGTGTATTGGCCTGCGGCTTCGTCGTACTGCCGCAGGGCCTGTTGAGCGTCCAGGTCGAACGCCACCGTCCGCTTCTCACCCGGGGCCAGATGCACGCGCTGGAAGCCGCGCAGATTCTGCTGCGCATCGCCGGCAGCTGCCTGCTCCCGACGCACATACAACTGCACCACTTCGTCCCCCGCCCGCTTGCCGGCATTGGTAACGTCAACCTCCACCTTCAAGCGACCATCAGCGCTGATGCGGGGCGCATCGAGATGCAGCTTGTCGTAGCCGAAGCGGGTGTAGGACAGCCCATGCCCGAACGGATACAACGGCGTACCGCGGAAGTAGCGATAGGTACGCCCCTCCATCGTGTAATCGTCGAACGCCGGCATCTTCTGGTCTGCCGTATAGAACGTCACCGGCAGCCGACCGCCGGGATTGACCTCGCCAAACAAGGCTTGGCCGACTGCCGTGCCGCCGCGTTGGCCCGGGTACCAGCTCATCAGGATGGCCGACAGTTTCGCCGGCTCCACTGCCAGCGCCGAGCCGCCGGTGAGCACCATCACCACCGGCTTGCCGGTGGCCTGCAGTGCCTCCAACAACGTACGCTGGGTGGCGGGCAGGCGCAGGTCGGTGCGGTCACCGCCGGCAAAGCCGGGGTAGTTGACCTTCATCTCTTCACCCTCGACATCACCGGTGAGGCCACCGACGAACACCACCACGTCCGAGCTGCGCGCGGCATCCAGCGCCTCTTCGAACGGCGGCTTGGCCCCCGGCATCCGCCAGCCCAGTCGAACGCCGGCGTCGCGCTCGGCATCGAAGTACTCCAGGCGCAGGTCGTAGGCGCGCCCGGACTGCAGCTCCAGCTCCACGCCGTCGCCGCGCATGCGGTCGCTGGGGCTCCAGTGGTCCAGCACCTGCTTTCCATCCACGTACAGCCGGTAGCCGTCGTCAGCAGCGGCCTCGATGCGATAGCGTCCTGACACCGGCGGCAGCAGCTGGCCGCTCCAGCGGATGCTGAAGTGATCGTTCGGCACCCCCTGTCCTGGTCCTGCTTCTCCCCGTGCCATCAGGTTGTCGGTAGGCGAGCCGCGGTCCCAGCGGAACCCGATCTGGGCGTCCGTGCGCACCAGTGCCGGCGTGCCGGAGAGATCGGCCGTGCGGAAGTACTCGCCGCGCAGACCACGCTCCGGCGAATTGGCGCTTGGCCGCAGGTAGGCGGCCTCAATCAGTGGCGTGGCGCTGGGATCGTCGCGTCCTTCCACCAGGTCCACGCCGCGCGCGTAACGCACCTCAACGCCTTTGGCGGCATCGCGGATGCCCTGCAGCACGGTGACCGGTGCGGCCGGGGTGCCAAAGTAGTTGCCCAGCAACGCCATGGTGTCGTCGGCGGTCGGGCCCACCACGGCAATGCGCTTGACGGTGGGCGCAAGCGGCAGCACGCCATCGTTCTTCAGCAGGACCAGCGATTCCTGCGCGGCCTTCAATGCCAGCGCGTCGTGCGCGGGTGCCTGGTTCACCGACGCCGGAATCCGCGCCCAGCGCACGCGCTCCGGCGGGTCGAACATGCCCAGCCGCATGCGCGCGGCGAACAGGCGGGTCACCGCGTCGTCGATCTCCGCTTCGCTGATCAGACCCTGACGCACGGCCGCCGGCAGCGTGGCGTACTCCTGTCCACATTCCAGTTCGGTACCGTTCTTTACCGCCAGGGCGGCCGCCGCCTCGCGGGTCGGCTCGATTTTGTGATGCTTCCAGATATCCACGATGGCCCAGCAGTCGGACACCACATAGCCCTTGAATCCCCAGTCACGGCGCAGCACGTCGCGCAGCAGGAACTGGCTGGCGCTGGCGGACTCTCCATACACCCGGTTGTAGGCCCCCATCACCGCATCCACGTCGCCCTCCTTCACCAACGCCTCGAACGCGGGGAAGTAGGTGTCGTACAGATCGCGTTTGCTGGGGCGGGCATCGAAATGGTGGCGGTCGGCCTCGGGGCCGCTGTGCACCGCGAAATGCTTGGCGGTGGCGTCCAGCTTGCGGTACACCGGATCGTCGCCCTGCAGGCCGTGCACAAAGGCCACGCCCATGCGCGCGGTCAGGTACGGGTCTTCGCCATACGTTTCCTGGCCGCGGCCCCAGCGCGGGTCACGGAAGATGTTGATGTTCGGCGACCAGAACGTCAGCCCCTGGTAGCGCCCGTGCTGGTTTTCGCGGAGGAACTGATGATGCTTGGCGCGTGCTTCGTCGCTGATGGTGGTGGCCACCTGCTGCATCAAGGGCACGTCGAAGGTGGCGGCCAGGCCGATGGCCTGCGGGAACACCGTCGCCTGCCCTGCCCGGGCCACGCCGTGCAGACCCTCGTTCCACCAGTCGTACGCCGGAACGCCGAGCCGCTCAATGGCGGGGGCGGCGTTCTGCATCTGCGCCGCCTTTTCCTCCAGCGTCATCTGTGACACCAACGCTGCAGCGCGGGTTTCAAACGAGGCGGACGCATCCAGCCACGGTTGCGGTTGCGCCGCATGAACAGCGGTAGTCATCGCAATGGCGGCGCTCAGGGCCAGCGTGCGATACAGCGAACAAGGGTTCCGCATCATCATCTGCTCCTCGATGCGCGCTCGTCGCGCGCGAATGGTCCCAGCAGGGTGCCGACAAAGCCCCCTGCACGATCGGTACTCAATACGGTGCCGTCGATGTCGCCCTTCAGCGTCTGCCAACCGCGTCCGTCGTCGCTGTCGAACGCAAAGGCGTAGCGGCCTTCGTCGCCGCTGATCTTCAGGCGCAGAGACGTCGATGCCTTCAGTTCGCGGCTGGCCAGCGTCTTCGTGACGCCACCGCCGTCCCGAACTTCAGCGAACACGGCCATGCGATTCCCGTCCAACGGACGAACGCCAAAGAAGTACCAGTAGTCCTCGCTCTGGTACGCCGCCAGTCCGGCGGCGACGCCCTCTGAAGGAAGCGTCATGTCGGTGCTGGCTTCGAAGCGCAGGTGCTGCTGACGGCGTCCGAGGAACGACGGATTGCGCCGCGAGTTGAGATCGTCGCGTTGCGGATGCACGGCGAGGCTGCCAGGGCGACTACCCAGGTCCGCCCACGCCCGCGAGGGAACCCGTACCTGAAGCCACCCATCGCCCGGCTTCGGCCCGTTGAAGTCATCGCGCTCCACGAAGTTGCCGGTGCCCGGTGTCTGTGACAGGCCGCCCTGCAGCCAGGAAGGTCCCTTCACCACATACTGAATGGTCTGCCCGGCAGGCAGGATGACCGGCCAACCGTCCTGCCACTGCACCGGCAGCAGGTAGGTCTCGCGGCCGGTGTTGTAGTGGCGTTGCTGGTAATTGCGGCTGGCCAGAAACACCGCCCACCAGGAACCATCAGGGCCTTCCACCAGATCGGCATGGCCGGCGTTGGTGATGGGCAGCGGCCTGTCTGGCGGGAGGTCGCGCTGGGTAAGAATCGGATTGCCCGCAAACGGCACATAAGGGCCCCAGATGTTGCGACTGCGCAGCACCACCTGCGAATGCTGCGGACCGGTGCCGCCCTCTGCGGCCGACAGGTAATACCAGCCCTCGCGTTTGTAGAGATGCGGGCCTTCGATCCAGATCGGCTTTGTGGTCGGGTCCACGCCACCGTCCACCAGCACCTTGCGCGGCCCCACCGGCTGCAGCGTGGCCCGGTCGATCTGCTGCATCCAGATGGCCCGATGCCCCTCGTAACGCGGCGTGCCATCTGGCGCGTCATTGTTCACCAGGAAGGCGCGCCCGTCCTCATCGAAGTACAGCGACGGGTCGATGCCGCCGATGCCGGGCAGCCAATGCGGCTCCGACCACGGTCCCGCCGGGTCGCGCGCGGTGACAATAAAATTTCCGCCGCTGTCGACGGCCGTGGTGACCACGTAGAACAGGCCATCGTGATACGAAATGGCCGGCGCGAAGATGCCACGGGACACGCCCAGGCCGTCAAAATTCACCATGCCCGGGCGATCAATGACGTTGCCGATCTGCTTCCAGTGCACCAGGTCGGTGCTTTCAAACACCGGAATGCCGGGGAAGTACGCGAAGCTGGAGTTGACCAGATAGAAGCGGCCGTTGGCGGCAACAACGCTGGGGTCGGCGTGAAAGCCCGCGAGCACCGGGTTGCGGTAATGCCCGGCCGGCAGTGGGACGTCGAAGGCCACATCGTGCCCAGCGTATTCAAACCAGTCGAAATAGACCGGCGGCACCGGTTGCGGCACGCGCGCGAGACCCATGGCGGCCAGAATCAGAACGAGCACCACGATGCGTAGTTTCATCATCGTGTTGCGCCCTCTTCGATGACCCGCTCGAATGGGCCGGCCGGGGCACCGCTGCGGTCGCGCAGCGTGCAGACCGGGCCGTCCGCCCAGCAGTAGCGCACGCGCGTCGCCGTCTGCGCGGCAGGGCTACGCAGAACAACGTCGTGCCCGTCGATATCCGCGTCGGCATAGGTGCACGGCGCTCCATCGGCGGCGCAGAGTTCGAAGCCGATGGGTCGCCGCGCGCCGGTGGTGACCAGTGCGCCAGTGACATCGTCAAAGTGCACCCTCACGTCCGTCGGAGTG
This sequence comes from Stenotrophomonas sp., assembly GCF_032103445.1. Classification (GTDB taxonomy): domain Bacteria; phylum Pseudomonadota; class Gammaproteobacteria; order Xanthomonadales; family Xanthomonadaceae; genus Stenotrophomonas. The sequence goes on along the minus strand of NZ_DAMDFR010000010.1, from coordinate 88,520 downwards.
CGTGTCGCGCTGCGGGCGGTGGGCCCAGACGGAGGCACACCCGATTCGCCCAGGACGACGTGGCGGGCCAGCCGTGCCAGGCGCCGGCCAAGCTCCTGTTTGTTCGGTGGGTGAATGTCATAGGCGTCGCCGATGTCGATGGCGACGGCAAGCCCGCTCTGCGGGTCTTCTGCGGCCACGCGACGCTGTGCTTCGCGCACCTCGGCCCAACCGCTTTCCACGGGAGCCACGGGCGGCTGGCCATAGCCGGCCAACTGCACGATCAGCAGCGGCGTGTGCGCACCGAACTGTCTGCGCCAGTCATCACGCAGGGTGCGTAGTCGTGTTGCGTAAGCCAGGCCATCGGCGGTGTTGGATTCGCCCTGGTACCACAGCATGCCGCGCAGGGCGGGATTCCCCAGCGGTGCGATCATGCCGTTGTACAGCGTCGACAGGCCGGTGGCGGCATGCCAGGGAGCCAGCGGCGGTGTGTCCTGTCCCGGGGAGGCAAGATACTGCCAGCCCGCATCCAGCTGGACGCGCGTGTCATCGTCGAAACGCACTGCGTGCGCCGACACCGGGCCGGCCAGCCCACCGTCGGCCCAGGTGTCCAGCACGTTGATCACAATGTGATTGGTGCCTGCTTTCAACAGGCCGGGCGGCAGTGGATATGAACGTGGTTCACCCGGCGCGTACTGGCTGCCCACGCCCACCCCGTTTACCCACGTCATGTCGGTTTCATCAACCGGACCGAGCTCTAGCTTGGCCGCCTGCGCCGCCTGTGCGCCGGTCAGCGTGACCTGCGTGCGGTACCAGACCATGCCGTTGTAGTCCGCCAGCGCGGGCACGCCCCAGCGCTCCCATGCGCCCAGCGTGGCCGGTGCTTTCCGCCACTCACCACCTGCGCCCGCCTGCCACGGGGCGTCACCCGGCGTGGCCCCAGGCCGTGAGGTCCACCAGTGCGCCCAATGCCGGCCCCATGCCGCATTCGCGGCGGCGTCGTCCCGTGCCGACAGGGCCAGCAGATCCAGCGCCGCGTCCATGCCGCCCTGCGCACGCAGCGCGTCGGCACTGGACCATGCTTCAATCCGTGAGCCGCCCCAGGCCGCCTGGATCAGGCCCATCGGTACGTTGACCGTCTTCTGCAGCTCGCGCGCGAAGTAATAGCAGGCAGCGGAGAAATCACGCACGGTCTCTGGCGTCACCGGTGCCCAGGCGACTGTGTCGTGGAAGTTCTGCTGCGGTGAGGTCGCCGCGTGCTTTGGCACCGTGAACAGACGGATATCCGGATGTGTGGCAGCGGCAATCTCACCGTCTGCGTTGAGCGCGCGCCACACCGGCAGTTCCATGTTCGATTGCCCGGAACACAGCCACACATCGCCGATCTGCAGGTCCTGAAAGGACTGGCTGCGCTGGCCTGCCCGCACGGTCATCTGATAGGGGCCACCTGCAGCCAGCGGGCGCAGGGTTGCGCGCCAACGGCCGATGGCGTCCGGGTGCGCGGTGGCGCGCTGCGTGGCGAATGTCACCGTTACAGGCGTTCCTGGTGCTGCGTGGCCCCATATCGTGATCGGCTGGTCGCGCTGCAGGACGGCGTGATCCTGGAACAGTGGATGCAGCAGCGGAGTCACGGATTCCTGTGCGATGGCGGGTGATGCACAGCAGGTCGCGATGGCGAAGAGGGTTCGTGCGAACCAGGCGGCGTGGCGGGTCATCGTCCGTCTCCTGGGGCGGAGGGGAACTGGAGAGATTCGTAGTACGACAGGGGGTGTGGGGGTGTGGCCTCGCCTGTTGGTAGCGGTCTGCCGGTGATGGATTGGAAGTAGGACACGCTGGCGTCGCGCCACCATTGGGCCTCGCGGCGTTGGATGTTCAGGTAGGCGGCGATGTTCGCGTGGCGTTCGGGGTCTATCGCGAAGGGCAGCCGGGCAAGGCCCGGCTCTACGGGGTTGAGGGTGGCCCAGGTTTTCTGCATGGCCTCGACTTGGCTAACGCCTCGCGAGTAGCGGGCAATCAGTTCATCCCAGAGCGGGCGGCCGGAGGCCATGCGGTGGTCCCAGGGGACGTGGTGGAACCACAGCAGCAGCGACTCGGGAACCTCTTGGAGGCTGCCGAATTGCTGTGCCACTGCAGGTGCGTATTGGGACACCGCGTTGCTGCCGCGCGCGGTGCGGTCGAAGCCGATGCCGTTGCGATCTGCGCGGTGGTAGTACACGGACGTCCAGTCTGCGCGTGGGCCGCCGTCCACCCAGGGGCCGGGGCCGTAATGATGCCCCCGCGCCATCAGGTGATGCAGACCCAGCGGAGTCATGTAGTTCACCGCCGCCTCGCGCGAGCCCATCATCATGTCGACGATGGGCTGCACCACGGCCGGATCCGACGAGAACGTCATGGCCGCCCACTCCGCCGCGATATCGCGTACGGATTGATGCGGATTCCACGCCAGCCGACCGAACGCATACCAGTTTGCCTGGTCGAAATGTGAGCCGGTCCAGGTTCTGTCGTTGCCGATATTGGCGACGCCGGCCATGCCGGTCAGCGCATGATGCTCCAGCGTGCCATCAATCACCCGCGCCACGGTGGAGCCGTCGCCACGCGCGTGAGTGTCCGACTGCAGCACTTCCTCGTACAACGGCCCCAGGTACACCAGGTGCGTGGCGAAGCCGAGATACTCCTTGGTGATCTGCAACTCGAGCATCAGCGGCGTGCGCGGCATCGCCCCGAACAACGGATGGAACGGCTCACGCGGCTGGAAATCCAGTGGGCCGTTCTTTACCTGCACGATCACGTTGCGGCGGAAGTCCCCGTCCAGGGCTTTGAACTCGGTATACGCCTGGGTGGTGCGGTCCGCCGGAACATCGGGTGCGTAGACAAAGGCCCGCCACATCACCACGCCGCCGTGGGGCGCCAGTGCGTCCGCCAGCAGGTTGGCACCGTCGGCATGCGAGCGACCGTAGTCCTGCGGACCGGGTTGCCCTTCCGAGTTCGCCTTGACCAGGAAGCCACCAAAGTCCGGTATCCGCGCATAGATCTCGTCCACCTTGTGCCGCCACCAACGCTGCACGTCGCGATCCAGCGGATCGGCAGTCGTGAGTCCGCCCAGTTCCATCGGCGCGCTGAAGCGCGCACTGAGATACACGCGAATCCCATACGGCCGCAGCACATCGGCGAGCGCCGCCGCCTTTATCAGATACTCCGGAGCCAGACTCCAGGCGCTGGCATTCACGTTGTTCAGCACCGCCCCGTTGATGCCTGTCGAGGCGTTGGCACGTGCATAGTCGGTGTAACGCGGGTCGCGCCACTCCGGCAGGCTCTGCCAATCCCACAGTGAACGTCCTGCGTAGCCGCGTTCGACGTGGCCATCCAGGTTGTCCCAGTGGTCCAGCACCCGCAGCGCTACCCGCGGTGATTCGCGCACATCCAGGTGTTTCAGCGGCGCGCCGGTCTGCAGCAGACGCAGCAGATGAAACACGCCGTACAGCACGCCGATGTCCTGTCGCGCAGCCACCAGAATCACGTCACGACCGTTCTGCTGCGCACGCCTGATCAGGTAGCCTTCGTTACCCAGCGCAGCCAGCTCTCCACCCAGCGGCGCGATCAACGGTGACGACTGTGGCGTACCCAGAACAAGGGCCCCGTCGGCGGCAACCGTAGTCCGCAACGGGGGGGCATGCCCGAGCAAGCCGGCAAGACCGCGCACCAGCTCCTCACGCGCGGCGCGCTGCGTAGGCGTGCCATTGGGCGCGACAATCTCCCGCAGCTGTTCGCTGCGTTCTGCAGCCAGTGCGGGTGTCAGTGGAACGTAGCGCATCCACAGCGCGTAGCCATCCTCCGCGCGCACGTTGCCCGCGAACGCCAGCAACGCAGCGAACAACAGTGAAATCCAATGACACCGCGCGACAAGGCGGCCTGTCGGCAGCGTTGCGGATAAACGCGGTAAGCTGGGGACGTGCGCAGGGTGCGCCATCATCCGCCCTCGTTGCAGCGCGGCAGCGTCACGAAGATCGAAGGGAAAGCGTATTGGACAAGCCGAAGAAATCGGTCCGCCGCAAGACCAGCGGCGTGACGATCGACGAGGTGGCAGCCCGGGCCGGCGTATCGCCGATGACGGTGTCGCGGGTGATCAACCAAGGGAAGGTGCGCGACACCACGCGCGAGCGTGTGATGGCTGCGGTGCGGGAGCTGGGCTACACACCGAATCTGGCCGCCAGCAGCCTGGCCGCCGCGCAACACACCCGGGTTGCATTGATCTACACCAATCCCAGCGGTGCCTACCTGCGCGAGCTGCTGGTCGGCCTGCTGCGGGTGGCATCCAATGCCGCCATCCAGCTGGTGATCGACTACTGGGACACGCTGGAACCGGCGGCGGAGCGCAAGGCCGCCCGTGCATTGTCCGGTCGCGTGGATGGCGTGATACTGCCGCCGCCGTTGTGCGAATCGCCGGCGGCGGTGAGCGAACTGGTCAAGGCTGGCATTCCGGTCATTGCGATTGCCTCGGGTCGGCTGGGTGACGGTATCTCCTGCGTTCGCATCGACGATTTCCACGCCGGCAAGGAAATGGCCGAACACCTCCTCCAGCACGGCCACACCCGCATTGGCTTCATCTGCGGGCGCCACGATCTCAGCGCGAGCGCACGCCGTTACGAAGGGTTTGTGACCGCGTTGCACGAGGCCGGGCTGGAGGTTGAATCCGGGCTGGTCCAGCACGGCGACTACACCTACCGTTCCGGCCTTGACGCGGCCGAGAAGCTGCTGTCCCACCCGCACCCGCCCACCGCGGTGTTCGCCAGCAACGACGACATGGGTGCGGCCGTCATTTCGGTCGCGCACCGGCGCGGTCTGGATGTGCCACGCGACCTGTCCGTGGTGGGCTTCGATGACAGCTCGGCCGCCACCACGGTGTGGCCGGAGCTGACCACCGTGCAGCAGCCGATCGGTGCGATGGCCGATGCCGCGCTGGAACTCCTGCTGCGCAGCATACGGCGCAAGGGCGAAGCGCCCCTCGAACTGACCGACCACCTGGTCCCGCACCGTCTGGTGGTGCGGGATTCGGTGGCGAGGCCGCCGAAGCGTCGATAGCGCCGCAGGGATGGTCACTTGCCCGGGCATGCAACCGTGACTTCGGCTTCGTTCAACGCCCCCAGGGCCACGCGCGAGACGGACACCGTCATCGCCCCGGTAGTCCCCAGCGACCAGGGCCGGTCCAGCTTGCTGACATCCGCACCTGCGGCGGTCAGGCATTTCAACGGAACGCCCACCCGCTTCCATTCACCCACCGGCAGTGCCGCCAGGGTCGGCCCCACGTCAACACGGGCCGAACAACCGGTGCCGCAGCCGACCGCCAGCCACGCCTTGCCCTTCGGCGCGGCATCAACACGCAGCGTGGTCAGCAGCATCAGGTCACCGTTGCTTTCGCGCTGCACATCCAGTGGGGTATGCGATTGCAGCGCAACGGTGGCCTCGCCCTTGCCCGACCAGGCAAGGCGGCGCCCGTCTTCCTGCTGCAGGTGGTCCACGCCCGTGACCTTCAACAGATCGCCGTCGAGGGATTCCGGCACTTTGGTGACGGTCACGCCCTGCCCCGTCGGGTTTTCCAATCGAAGCGCGATTCCGGAACCGGCGTCGCCGCGCGCGAAGTACACGCCCGCCGCACCTTCATTGCCGGTCACGCCGGATTCCTCCGGCAGTGCCGCGAGGTCGCCCTTGTCGGCGTAGGTCAGGCCGTAGCCGAAGGCAAACTGCGGGTTGTAGTCCTTCTGCCCGACATTGTTGGCGTATTGCGTGGCGGTGCGTGGCCAGCTGAAGCTGAGCTTGCCCTTGAAGTCGTGCTGCACGCTGCCATCCGGCTTGCGCAGCAGTACATCGGCAATGCCTGCACCTTCCGAACCCGGCAGCCAGGCGGCCACGAACGCATCGGACGCATTGATCTCACGGTTCACCCACAGCGGGCGGCCACTCAGGAACACCGCCACCACCGGAATGCCATCCGCCTTCAGGCGCTTGAGCAGTTCCAGGTCTGCATCATCGCCCGGCTTGTAGGCCAGTGTGGGCAGGTCACCCTGGAACTCGGCATACGGGTTCTCGCCGAACACCACCACCGCCACATCCGGCTTGGTGGTGTACTTGCCGTCCACCGCCAGCACAGCCTCACCGCCTGCTGCCTTGGCCTGCTTCGCGATCCCTTCGTAGATGGTGTCGGCGTTCGGGAAGTCCTTGCGGGTGGTGCCAGTGCCCTGCCAGTTCAGCGTCCAGCCGCCTGCCTGTTTGCCCACATCATTGGCCCCATCACCGGCCACCAGGATGCGCTGCTTCGGTGCCAGTGGCAGCACGCCACCCTGGTTCTTCAGCAGTACCAGCGACTCGCGCACTGCCTGCCGGGCCACCTCGCGATGTTCGGGTGCACCGATCAGCGCGAACTGGCCGCCCACCGCACGTGTTGACGGCTTGCCCGCTTCAAACAGGCCCAGGCGCATCTTCACCCGCAGAATCCGCCGTACCGCTTCGTCCAGCCGTTCCTGGCTGATGGTGCCGTCTTTCACAGCCGCCAGCGTGGTGTCGTAGAAGCCCTTCCAGCTGTCCGAGGCCATCGCCATGTCCAGGCCGGCGTTGATCGTGGCCGGGCAGTCGGTGGTGGTGCAGCCTTTCACCTGGCCATGGCCGTTCCAGTCGCCGACCACAAAGCCGCCGAAGTTCATCCGGCCTTTCAGCGCGTCGGTGAGGTACGGCTTGTGCCCGTGCATCTTTTCGCCGTTGACGCTGTTGAACGACGCCATCGCGGTCTGCGCACCGGCGGCGATCGCCGGCGGATAGCCGGCGTTATGGATGCGCACCAGTTCCGCTTCGCTGATCTTCGTGTCGCCCTGGTCCTTGCCATCGGTGGTGCCGCCGTCACCGAGGAAATGTTTGACCGAGGCGATCACATGCCGGCCATCCAGGAACTCGGGAGAGCCCACCTTGCCCTGCAGGCCTTCAACCATCCTGCCGGAGTAGCTGGCCACGATGTCCGGGGATTCGGAATAGCCCTCATAGGTGCGACCCCAGCGGTCGTCCTGCGGTACCGCCACGGTCGGGGCGAAGGTCCACTCCATGCCAGTGGCACGGGTTTCCAGTGCGGTGATCTCGCCGATCCGGTGCAGCAGATCCGGATTGCGCGTTGCGCCCAGGCCGATGTTGTGCGGGAACAAGGTGGCCCCGACGATGTTGCTCTGCCCGTGCACGGCATCGATACCGAACAGCACCGGAATGGCCTTGCCGCCCTGTGAGGTATCCATGGATGCTTCATAGAAGGCATCGGCCAGCGCCAGCCACTCGGCCGGCGACGCATCGTAACGGCCGCCCGGGTCGGAGTTGCCGCCGGCCAGGATCGAGCCCAGGCGGTACTTGCGCAGGTCGTCCGGGGTAATGCTGGCGATATCGCCCTGCACCAGCTGACCCACCTTCTCCTCGACGGTCATGGTGGCCATCAGGTCGGTGATGCGCTTTTCCATCGCGGCATCTTCGGCCAGCGGCCAGGTCACCTGCGGCCAGGGGTTGGCATCGGCCTGGGTCGCTGCGGGCACGGCGGCCTTGTCTTCGCCCTTGCAGGCGGCCAGCGCCAGCAGCAGGGCGACAATCAGAACGCCGCTACGGCGCGTCGAGTCGTGGTAGGTCATGGTGGTCATCCTTGTGGGCGCGTTCAGCGCAACAGGTACTGGTTGATCAGGTTCTCATAACGTTCCTGCTTGCCGCTGACCTGCTTCGGCTCGCCGCCCTTCGCCCCCAGCGCCGCCAGATCGACAAGACTGAGCGCGCCGCGTTCGAACTGCTGGCCGGCTCCGCTGTCGAAGCTGGCGTAACGCTCTTTCCGCCACTGCTCCCACGGCGAATCGTTCAACAACCCATGCGCCACTTCCAGTCCGCGTGCGAACGCATCCATGCCGCCGATGTGGGCAATGAACAGATCGTCCAGATCGGTGGATTCGCGGCGGACCTTGGCGTCGAAGTTCAAGCCGCCTTCCAGCCCGCCCTGGCGCAGCACCACCAGCATGGCACCCACCGTGTCGTACAGGTCGGTCGGGAACTGGTCGGTATCCCAGCCGTTCTGGGCGTTGCCGCGATTGGCGTCGATGCTGCCGAGCAGACCGTGGTCAGACGCCACCTGCAGATCGTGCTCGAAGGTGTGCCCGGACAACGTCGCGTGGTTGGCCTCGATATTGAGCTTGAAGTCCTTCTCCAGCCCGTGCTCCTTCAGGAAGCCGGCCACGGTGGCACTGTCGAAGTCATACTGGTGCTTCATCGGCTCCATCGGCTTGGGCTCGATCAGGAAGTTGCCCTTCAAGCCGATGCTGCGGCCGTAGTCGCGGGCCATGGTGAGGAAGCGGGCGAAGTGGTCGACCTCGCGCTTCATCTGGGTGTTCACCAGCGAGGCGTAGCCTTCGCGGCCGCCCCAGAACACATAGTGCTCGCCACCCAGCTCGACGGTGGCTTCCAGTGCGGCTTTGACCTGCACCGCGGCGCGTGCGACCACGGCGAAGTCCGGATTGGTGGAGGCACCGTTCATATAGCGCGGGTGCGAGAACAGGTTGGCCGTGCCCCACAGCAGCTTCATGCCGGTGGCGTCCTGGCGGGCCTTGGCCAGCCCGACCATGTGCTTCAGGTTCTTCTCGTACTGGGCCGGGTCGTCGGCGTCCGGGGCAAGGTCGATGTCGTGGAAGCACCAGTACGGCACGCCGAGTTTGGTGAAGAACTCGAATGCGGCATCCACCTTGGCTTCAGCACTCGCCATCGGCGAGCTGGACTCCCACGGGAAATGGCGGGTGCCCGGGCCGAACGGATCATGTCCGGCGTTGCAGAAGGTGTGCCAGTAGCACACGGCGAAACGCAGGTGCTCCTGCATGGTCTTGCCGCCGATGACCTTGTTGGCGTCGTAGACCTTGAACGCCAGCGGATTGTCCGAGCCGCGACCTTCGAACGGGATGCGGCCAATGCCGGGGAAGTACTCCTTGGCGCCGATGTAGGGCTGCGTGCTCATGGTGCATGTTCCTTTGGTTATGCGAGGTGTCGCGAAAAGAGAGATCAGCCGCGCTGCAGCGGCGTGATGGCGTCGAGGTGGCGCAGATAGCGGGCGTAGGCGCTGGCATAGGCCTGGGTGCGCGCCGGATCCGGCTGTGCCGAAAGCGAGGCATCCAGTGCGACGTGCCGGTCGGTGATGTCGTGGATGGACGCCGCATCGCCGCGCGAACGGCCCAGCGCCCACAGCGCCTGCAGCGCCGCACCGAACGCTGCGCCCTCGGCCTGCACCGGCACATCCACCGGCAAGCCGAATACATCAGCGACCAGCTGCCGCCATTCGGCGCTGTTGCTGCCGCCGCCGGTCAGCACGATGCGGTCGAACTGCATGCCGGCACGCACGAAGGCGTCGTAGCCATATTTCAGGCTGTAGGTGGCCCCTTCCATGGCCGCGCGGTAGAGGTGTGCCGGGGTCATGTTGGTGGTATCCAGGCCCGCCAGTACGCCCTTGCCGTGCGGCAGATCCGGCGTGCGCTCGCCGTTGAGGAACGGCAGCATCACCAGCCCGTCGGCCCCTGGCGCGGTGGCGCGCAGATGCGCATCGCCATCACGGGTGCTGAATCCGAAGGCCTTGGCAACCTGTTCGGTCACCACCGTACAGTTCATGGTGCAGATCAGCGGCAGCCAGCCGCCGGTCGAGGAACAGAACGCGGCCCACGCGCCCTCCGGGTCGACCACCGGGGTGTCGGAGTAGGCAAACAGCGTTCCGGAGGTGCCCAGGCTCATCGCCAACCGCCCGGGGACGACGCAGCCGGTACCAATGGCCGCCATCATGTTGTCGCCTCCGCCGACCGCCACCTTCGCGGTTGCCGGAACACCCAGTGCCGCGGCGGTGGCAGGATCCACGTCGAACAAGGCATCAGGCTCGGCGATGGGCGGCAGGCAGGCCGCAAGGTCCCGGTCCGGATCAGTGGCGCGCAGCAGTTCTTTCGACCAGGTGCGGGTCCGCACGTCCAGCCAGCCGGTTCCGGAGGCGTCCCCGTACTCGCAGAAACGCTGCCCGGTCAGCACGAAGTTGAGGTAGTCGTGGGGCAGCAGGATGGTCGCCAGGCGCGCGTAGGCTTCAGGGCGATGCGCCTTGGTCCACGGCAGCTTCGACGCCGTATAACCGGTCAGCACCGGGTTGCCGGCCAGCGCGATGGTGCGGGCGGGGCCGCCTACCGCGTCCATGATCTGCACGCACTCGGCCGAGGTGCTGGTGTCGCACCACAGCTTGGCCGGTGCCAGCACGTCGCCTGCCGCATCCACCGGCACGAACCCATGCTGCTGGCCGGACACCGCGAGCGCGGCAATGCGGGAGCGCACGGCGGGATCAATTGCCTGGAAACACGCATGCAATGCGGCAACCCAATCTGCGGGCGGCTGCTCACGGCTGCCGTCGTTTCCGCTGCTCAATGCCAGCGGCGCACTGCTGGAGCCAGCGATCGTGCGTGTAACCGCGTCGTACACCAACACCTTCAGGCTTTGGGTTCCTGCGTCGATTCCTGCAACCAGATCCATCAATCCTGCCTCATGCGTGTTCAAAGTTAGCGCTACCTCGGACGGTCGAAAGCCAGCGTTCTGCCGGCTAAGCCAGAGCCAGCGGGCGCGGCCACACGTCCGCTGCAGCCCTGCAGTACTGCTCGATGAAGCTGTCCTGCGACGGCATCCTGGCAACGGCCTGCTGCAGCGGCTGCTGGATCCGCGTCAGCAAGGTGTGCAGATCGGCGTCGCTCAGGGCACGCGCCAATGGATGCGGAGCACCGGGCTGGATCCCCTGCCCCATCAGCACACTGGTCCAGGAATCCACGCGGAACAGTTCGCCCGGGTCCTGCCAGGCGTGCGCGCGTTCGCGCCAGGCACGCAGGCGGATGTCCAGCGAATCCGGCAAGGCCATCTCGCGACAAGCCTTCCACATCGGCTCGTCGCGCTGGGTGGCGTGGTAATGCAGGATGATGAAGTCGCGTACGTGCTCCATCTCCTGCTGGCTGACCTCATTGAACAGTCGCACCAGCGACGGGCTGATGCCGTCGAACGGGAACAGCTGGATCAGGCGCACCACGGCGCTGATGGTCAGGTGAATGCTGGTGGACTCGAGCGGCTCGATGAACCCGCTGGCCAGGCCCAGCGACACCACGTTCTGGTTCCAGGCCTTCAGCCGGCGCCCGCTGCGGAACGGCACCAGCCACGGGTCGCGCAGGGGTTCGCCCTCCACATCCCGCAGCAATTTTGCATGCGCCTCATCGTCGGACATGTGCCGGCTGGAGAACACCAGCCCGCAGCCGACGCGGTGCTGCAGCGCGATATGCCAACGCCAGCCCGCCTCATGCGCGATGGCGCGCGTGTACGGCACCGGCGGCGCAACCGACTCGGTCTGCACCGCCACGGCGCGGTCACTGGGCAACCATTCGTGCCAGTCGTCGTAGCCGGTCTTCAAGGTCTGCTCGATGAGCAGGCCGCGGAAGCCGGTGCAGTCGATGAACAGGTCGCCTTCGAGGACCTGCCCGTCCTCCAGCACCAGCGCCTGCACCGAACCGTCATGCGCGTGCTGCCGGACTTCACGGATCTTGCCTTCCACGCGTTTCAGGCCCTGCGCTTCGGCGCGGCGGCGCAGGAACTTCGCGTACAGCCCGGCATCGAAGTGGTAGGCGTAGCTCACCTGCGGCTGGGTCTCCAGCGAGAACCGATCACCGCGCGAGGCAAGGCTTTCCAGGCAGAAGTCGCCCAGATCCGAAGGCATGCCGCGACGCAGGCTGTCCAGCCAGAAGTGATGGAAGGGCGTGGCCCAGGTGTTCTGCCCGATCGTGCCGAACGGATGGAAGAAGCGCTCGCCGGGGCGACGCCAGTTCTCGAACGAAATCGAGAGCTTGAACGTGCCGGCGACCTCGCGCATAAATTCCTGTTCGTCGATCTGCAGGAAGCGGTGGAAGGTGCGGATCGGCGGCACCGTCGACTCGCCTACCCCCACCGTGCCGATCTGCTCGGATTCCACCAAGGTGATCTCCAGCTGGTCGCGGAACTGATGCGACAGCGCGCAGCCGGCCAGCCAGCCCGCCGTGCCACCGCCGGCGATGACGACCCTGCGGATTCGCCCTTCGGTTGTCTCAGCAGCGTTCAATGCTCTGCTCCCCTCATCGGTTGAGTCGACCCAGCAGCTGGGCACGCACCCGGCGCGCCTGCGTCTCGTCGAACGGTGCCAGTTCCCCGCGTGCGGCCTCGGGCAGGTGCTGCCCCGCGCGCTCGCCAGGACCGAAAACGTAGTACTGGAAGATCTTTGCCCACGCCTGCTTCTCCCGTTCCGGCAGATCGCGCAGCGCCCACATGGCGTGCTGCAGCGCAGGCAGCGGGGACGACAGGAACGCCGGCGAACTGCGCCACCAGTAATTCACCAGCACGTTGAACGGCTCGAGGCTGCGCACGTGATGCCACCACATGCTGGGAATGAAGATGGCGTCGCCGGGCTCCAGCACCGCGGTCTGCGCGCTTGCCAGTGCTTCACGGAAGCGCGGGTGGCGGTCGAAGTCCGGCTGGTCGAAATCCACCACGCTGATCACCTGCCCGCCTGGGGTGGGCTCCAATGGCCCCGGATAGAGGTTGTCGATCTGCTCCGGTGGAAACAGGGTGAACCGGCGCCGGCCCACCGCACAGCAGGCCAGGTTGTCCGGTGTGTCGAAATGGCAGGAGGCGGTGACCCGGTTGCCGATCCAGATGCTGGCCGAGGCGTTGATGCCCAGCGCCGCCAGGCCGGCGTCGTTGTGCTGTGCGAAACCGGGCAAGGCCCGCTCGATCAGCAGCGAGGCCACATAGTAGGTGGGTGGGCGCGCGACCTCGAAGGTACTGGCAATCTCGTCGAGCACCGCGCTCAGCGCCCCACGCCGGACCTCGAAATTCAACCGGGTGAAGTCCGCGTTGTAGAACGGGCGGCCGTTGATCTCGGGCGCGCCAAATGAATACTGCACCGGCGCACCGGCGTCGAAACCCCGCAGATAGTCCAGCGCCTCGGCCGTAGAGCGCCGCCCCGCCTGGACCAGCGCCCAGTCACGTGCAATACCGCGCAGCACCACCGGCTCGCCGGCAGCCACCAGGGCCTCCATGGGCAGCGCGGCGGGGTCCAACCCGTCCAGCGTCCGCATGGCCACGCCGTGCAGCATGGGTCAGTTCCTGCTGGACATGGCAGTGTCCTGCAGCCGCAGGCGCCGCTGCTTCTCGGCGATCAGGCGACGCATGTTGTGCAGCGATGCCAGCATCAGATACACGCCCTCGAGATAGCCCGCGCCATTCAGTTCGGCCAGCGCCGCACCGTCCAGCTGGGCCAGCCGATCACGGTCAATCGCATGCAGCCCATTGACGTTTACGCGGTGCTGGGAGTCAATCTGCACGTCCAGCGCCACCGGCTGGATCAACCCTTTGGCATCGAGCGCCGCGAACATCTGCGTGCCATACGCGTGCCCATCGTGAATGCCGCGCAGCACGCCGGCGATATGGTCCAGATAAGGGGTATTACCGCCCTGCGGCAGGAACACCGGCTCACCCTGCACGGACGTCACCCGCGGATGATCAAGGTCGACATGCAACACCGCTTCCTGGGTGAGCATTCCATCGATGTGCTGCTCCTGGAATCCGATCAGGAACGGGCCCTTGGCCGCAGCCCCGGGCAGGTAGGACGCATTCCAGCGGCCGTCCTGCAGGTACAGATTCTCATGCTGCTCGAAACCGAGCAGGGCCACCGACTGCCATTCTCCGGTCGCGGTGTCTTTGCGCAGGAAGATCGGGTACTCGCGCTGCAGTTCCGCAAACTCGCTCGGGTACGCCGGCACCATGCCCACCGCGTCACCAAACTCGGGCCCGAAACCGGTGGCCACGCGCAGGTCCCGGTGGGCAATGTTGTTGAGCATTTCGTAACGCGCCATCGTCTCATCCAATTCCATCAGAGCCTTGCGCGGGTGCCACTGCACATGCAGTGGCACCCGTACCCGATCAGAACCTGTAGCGAACGCCCAGCATGTAACGCGGACTCTGGTCAGCCAGTTTCACGATCATCTGCGAGGTGCGCGAACGCCAACGGACGTCCTCACCGGTCAGGTTGATCGCTTCCAGTCCGAACGACCAGTTGTCATTCAGGGTGTAGTTCACGCTGAGATCCCACTGGTCGTACTCTTCCACATAGTACGGGTTTCGGCTGGCACCCTGGTTGGCCAGGATCAGGTATTCGTCGCGCCAGTTCCAGGCCAGGCGGACCGACCAGCCAAACTTTTCGTACATCAGCATCACATTGGCGGTGTCGCTCAGGCCGGTGAGCGAGAACTGGTCGATGTTGGGATCCCCCGCATCGTTGTAGCCCACGTCACCATTGACGATGGTGTAGTTGGCCAGCACGCCGAACCCGGTGTCGCCGAAGAAGTACTGCCCGCCCAGTTCCCAGCCGTGCAGCTTGGATTCGTTCTGGTTGATGGGGCGGTTGACGTTGAACTGGTACAGCGGGTCGGCCGCCGTCCCATACAGGTCGTAGGCTGCTTCGGTGGCCAGAACCTGCGCGTCCGTACCGTTGTAAGCCCCCAACCCGGCCGGGTTGTTGCGCAACAGCGCCAGCGCGGTGAACAGCGCGGTATCGTTGGCATTACAGGCCGCGGCGTTGGCCGCACCCACCTGGCTGACACAGGCGCCACTGGTCAGGAAGGCCAGGGCCGCCTGTGCATCCGGACCAGAGGTCGGGTCACGCAGGCCGTACAGATTCTCCTGCACGATGGTGTTGCCGATGAAGTTGGCCACCTGCTTGTTCCAGTACGTCACCGACACGTAGCTGGCGTCAGCGAAGTACCACTCCAGCGCCAGATCCAGGTTGTCGGACTCGAGCGGCTTCAACTGCGGGTTCTGTGCCGTGCCGCTGGCGCGCACCGACGGATCGATCAGCACCGAGCCGAACGGCTGCTGTGCGGTCGGGCCTGCATACAGGTTGCCGATCGGCGCACGCGCAATGCTCTTGCCGAACGACACGCGGCCCTTCAGGTCGTCCATCAGGTCGATGCTGAAATCGAGGTTCGGCAGAACGTAGCTGTACTTGTTCTTTTCAGTGAACGGCTGCTGCTCATCGGACAGCACCACGCGGAAGTCGTTGTTCGACTGCCACTCGATCGCCTCGGGAATGGCAATGATCGACGTCGACACCACGTCGGTGGTTTCATAGCGCACGCCCAGGCGGGTGTTGGTGCGCATGCCGCCCAGTTCGCCGTCCAGCTCGACCTGGAAATAGGCCGACTTGGTCTTTTCCTCCACCCGGTTGTCGGCCGCGTTCTGCGGGCTGACGCCAAGGTTGGCACCATAATTGGCTGCCGCCCACTGCGCGAGCCGGCCGGCATCGCCACGCCAGGCGGTGAAGCTGTTGGCGCTGTAGTCGTCGAACAGGCCGACGATGTTGACTGGCTGCAGCAGGTCCATCAGCCCGTTGGCGACATCTCCATCAACATTGGCCACGCCCCAGTCGCCCAGGGTGTTGTAGTTCTCCGCGGCCTGGATGCGGTGGGTGGTCTGCTTGCTGGAATCGACACCAAACTGGAAACGGCCGGAGTCGAAGTTCCATTCGCCGTCGATGCGGCCCTGCTTGATTTCGCTGATCTGGGTCTGCGAGTTGATGCGCAGCACCTGCGAGCCGATCTCACCCGGCACGAAGCCCGGGTTGACCACGCCGTTGGTCTTGGCAATGGCGTCCGCCGTGGTCGGATACCAGACCTGGGTGCCCACCGGCAGGCCGTTGTTGAACACCATCTCCTGTACCCAGGAACCGCCGCAGTGCGGCCCGGTCGTGCAGTTGTTGGTGCCGGCGATACTGCTGAAGATGGAGCCGCCGCCGGTCAGCGGATCGTTCGGCAGGCTCTCGTTCTTGGAATTGTGAGCATCGAAGCTCAGCTTGAACCGGTCGGTGACGTCCCATTTGGCATTGAAACCGAGCGAGCCCAGCTTGTACTTCTGCATGCTGCGCTGTTGTTCAAGCCCGAAGTCCTTGGTGCCGGCAATTTCCCGGATGTAGACCGGCGTGGCAATCGCACCGCTGGTATCGAAGGTGACGTCGGTGTAGTTGCTGTTCTGCAGCCACATGCCCTGCTCGCCACGATTCTCCTCGATCTCGTTGGTCGAATAGGTGTAGTCCAGGGTCATGGTGATCGCGTCGGTCGGCGCGAACTGCAGCACCGCCTGGCCATTGATGCGCTCGCGCTCGAACTCGGCGAACGCATAGCGAAGATCATTCGGGCGCGCATACAGGGCCCCGACGGCCGGTGCATTGGTCACGGTCGGGTTGCCCGGCATGGTGCCGGTCCACGGCTGGATGTTCCAGTAGTTGTTGGTGGCCTGCACCGAGCCACCCTTGCGCTTCTGGTAGCTGGCACTGACGCCGACACCCCAGGTCTTGTCCGGATTGCTGTAGCTGAAGATGCCGGATAGTTCGGGCGTGAGGTCGTTGTCGAAGGGCTGGCTGTCATCGTAGACCGCCTTGGCCCCGGCACTGGCAACCAGGCCGTTATGGTCGAACGGGCGCGCGGTCAGGATATTGATGGTGGCACCAATGCCGCCGCTGGGCACATTGGCCTGGCTGGTCTTGTAGACCTCGATGCCGTTGATGGCCTCTGCCGCCAGCTGGGCGAAGTTGAACGCGCGGGTACCGCCATCAATACCGCCGATGGCCACCTGCCCCGCCGCACCGAACGCGTCGGCACCGGGCATCTGGCGCCCGTTGAGGGTCACCATGTTGAACTGCGGGCCAAAGCCTCGCGCGGTCACCTGGGCACCTTCACCGTCACGGCGCTCGATGGAGATACCGGTGATGCGCTGCAGCGATTCGGCCAGGTTGGTATCCGGGAACTTGCCGATGTCCTCGGCACTGATCGCGTCGACCACACCGGCCGAGTCGCGCTTGATGTCCATGGCCTGGCTGAGGCTGTTGCGGATGCCGGTGACCTGCACCGTGTCCAGCTGGGTCGGACTGGCCTGGGCCTGCTGCTGTTGCGGCGCAGGGGCCGGGGTGGTGGCGTCCTGCGCGAACGCGGGATTGATGACCAGGATGCCACCGACGAAGGTGAACATGGCCCGGGATTTGAACTTTGCCAGCTTGCGGCTCATGAACGGGCCCCCAGCTGCACGGTACGGCGAAACGTACAAGCACTCATGACGCTCCCCTCTGACATACGATCGAATGGATGTATCGCCCCTTCCGGGGGCCACCTACGGGCGATGCCCGTTTTCCACACCGAACATCGCAGTGCGCTTTGCACGAACTGCGACTCAACTCGCTTTCAGGACTGCCAGATCGACCGCATGGCATTGGGGGGCACAGTTCTGAGTCTTACCCTGGCTCAGTGGTAGCGCTACCATCTCGTCAGGGCGCAGACTAATCACCCGGTCACACGGTTGTCATCATGCAGCGCAGCAAAGGAACCCATTGCGTGAAAAACAGCAGCAAGGCGGTCCGACGGAAAGCGAGTGCAATCACCATTGACGAAGTAGCCGCGCATGCAGGCGTGTCTGCGATGACGGTTTCGCGTGTAATGAATGGCCATGCCAGCGTGCGCGAAAGCAACCGCGACCGGGTGCTGCGCAGTGTGCGGGAACTGGACTATCGCCCCAACCCCGCCGCCAGTGCGCTGGCCGCCGCGCAGCATGTCTGCATTGCGCTGATCTACACCAATCCCAGTTCAAGCTATCTGCGCGAACTGCTGGTCGGTGCCCTGCGCGGCTCTACACGCGCTGCGGCGCAGCTGATGATCGCCACCTGGGACGGGCTGGACTCGAAGGCGCGGCGCGAGGCGGCGCGGCAGCTGGCCGACAATGTGGCGGGCGTGATTCTGCCGCCGCCGCTGTGCGAATCCCGCGCCATCGTCATGGAGTTTGTGCAGGCCGGCATTCCGGTGGTGGCGATCGCCTCGGGTCATCTCAGCGACAAGGTGTCGTGCGTGCGCATCGATGATCATCGCGCCAGCTACGACATGGTGACGCATCTGATTGCGCAGGGGCACCGGCGCATCGGCTACATCAAGGGTGACCCCAACCAGACCGCCAGCGCACACCGCTGGCTGGGCTATCTGGATGCCCTCTCAGCGGCGGGTATTCAGTTCGATGACAGCGTTGTCCAGCCGGGTCATTTCACCTACCGGTCCGGGCTGCAGGCTGCGGAGCGGTTGCTGTCGCTGCGTAATCGGCCCACGGCGATCTTTGCCAGCAACGATGACATGGCCTCGGCGGTGGTTTCGGTCGCGCACCGGCGTGGGCTTGATGTGCCCGGTGATCTTTCGGTGGTGGGGTTCGATGACACCTCGGCGGCGACGATGGTGTGGCCGGAGTTGACCACGCTGCATCAGCCGGTGGCGGAGATGGCGGATGCGGCGGTTGAGATTCTGCTGCGGGAGATACGGCAAGCAGCCGGTTCAGGGCGCGGAATCGTCAACCGGGTGTTGCCCCACCGGTTGATCCTGCGCGGGTCGGTGTCCAAGCCGTCCGGCTGATGCCACGCCGTAGAGCCACGCCCTGCGTGGCTTCGACCGTGTCTGACGCCGAACGCAGCCACGCAGGGCGTGGCTCTACGGGGCGCGTCCACGTGGTTTATCCAGGCGTGGGCTGCCGTCCTTGTCCCAGCGCACGGGCTGGATGCGCGGCGAGCGCTTCCCGGTGCAGCCCATCTCCGGGCCGGGGTTGGCGTGGTAGACGATCCAGGAGGTGCCGTCGTCCATCTGGAAGAAGCCATTGTGCCCGGGCGCGTACACATTCCCGGCGGGGTTCTTCTCAAGAATGGGCCGCGCCGCCTTTGTCCACGCCGCGGCATCCAGGAGGTTGACCCCCGGCTTGGCCTGCAGCAGCCCAATGGCGTAACCATCGGACCAGCAGGCGCTTCCAGAGTACGTAAGGAACAGATCGCCCTTGGGCCCCTGCAGAAATTCCGGCCCTTCCAGAATCTGCCGCCCGCCTTGCTGCTCCCACGCCTGATCCGGGCGCGCGATGATCGTCTCCTGGCCCGTCAGCGTCCACGGATTGGCCATTTCCACGATGGCCAGCACGCTGTCGGGTCCCACATAGGGTGAGTACACGAAATAGCGTTTGCCGTTGGAAGTGAAGGTGGTGCCGTCGATACCAGGCTGCGCGGTAGCCAGGCGGCCGCGATCGGTCCAAGTGCCTTTGGTCGGGTCCGCGCCGCTGTTCTCGAGCACGAACACACCCCGATGCGCGTCCTCTTTTCCCTCTGGCGCATCACTCGCGGCAGCCGTGTAGTAGATGTACCACTTGCCATCAATGCGGTGCAGTTCCGGGGCCCAGATCGACTTTGCGTTGGCACCGGTTGCCGGCGGACGCCACACGGTGACCTCAGCCGCCTCGTTCAACCGTGCCAGGTCGGTGGTGGCACGGATGGCCAGGCGGTCTCCGTGGGTACCCATGTAATAGAAGACCTGCCCTTCCCTCACGATCCACGGGTCCGGACCCGAGTCGAGCAACGGATTGGTCTTCGCCGGATCCAGTGCGGAAGCGCCTGCCGACGCCTGCAGGAGTGCAGCCACCACCAACGCACGAAGCGTGCCGTTCACCATGTTTCCCCTCCCGAGGGTTACCGCACCGGCAGGCTTGCCAGGCGCTCGCCACCAAAACATATAATCAGACAATAGGCAACTACTGCCGGTCGTCTGAGGAGGGGTCATGCCACATCACCGTACTGACAACATCATAGGGATCAACTGGGGCAGCTCGAACCTGCGGGCATATCTGATCGCCGCGGATGGCCGGTTGCTCGACACACATGAAGAACCCGCCGGCGTGGCGACGTTGTCGCACGACGGCATGGTGATTGCGGCGGACAGCATCCGGGCGCGCTGGCCGAAGGCCGCGCACGCCTATGCAGCTGGAATGATCGGCTCGAACGTCGGCTGGGTGGATGCGGGCTACGTGGACTGCCCCGCAGGCGCGGAAACCGTGGCGGAGCAATTGGTTCCTACCCGGATCGGCAGCCTGGACCTGCGCATCGTGCCGGGTATGGCCTGCGTGCGGGCTGTCGATGGCGCGCCCGATGTAATGCGTGGTGAAGAGACGGAGCTGTTGGGGTTGCTCAGCGGCGGTGCCATTGGTCCTGATGCCGTCGTCGCCCTGCCCGGCACGCACACCAAGTGGATACAGCTGCGCGCAGGCCGGGTGGAGAGTTTCATGACGGCGATGTCAGGTGAGCTGTTTGATCGGCTGGCGGGTGGTGGCCTGCTGGCTTCCGTGCTGGACGGGCCTGGCGTTGGTGGGCCGGCGTTTCTGGAGGGGGTGCGGGTGGGAGCGAAAGGTGCGCTGGGGTTGAGTGCGTTGTTGTTCGGGGTGCGGGCGCGGGTGATTCGCGGGACGTTGCAGCGTGCGGACTCGAGTTCGTATCTACGTGGGGTGTTGGTGGGGGCGGAGATCAGGGATGCGATGGGGTTATTTCCGGCTCTTGGTGAGGACGCTGCGGACGCCGGCCAGCGGCCGGCGCTACCGGTGGTGGGCTCGGGGCCTGTGACGGTGATGTACCAGGCGGCACTGGGCGAACTGGGCGTGGCGTCGCGTGCGGTCGCGTCTTCAGACGCTGTGGTACGGGGCTTTGCCGCGATTCACGCGATGTCGGCGGTAGCTCGCTGAGCGATTGGCCCAACCCGCTTGCTGCGTCGCAACGTGCGTATTGTCTGATTATATGTTTTTGTACGCTCCACGACATCGAGAGGGGTCTGGTGCAATGCTTTCTGGGAAGGGAAAGGCGGCAGGGTTGATCGGCGTGTTGGCGCTTTCTGCGGTGGGGACGGCAGGCGCGCAGGAGCGCACCGTGATCGGAGAAACAGCGGATGGCACGCAGGTGGAATCGATCCTGCTGCGCGACGGCAGCGGCATGCAGGCACGGGTGATCACCCTCGGTGCCGCCCTGCACTCGCTTGAAGTGCCGGACCGTGACGGCAAGTACGCGGACGTGCTGCTGGGCGACCGCAACCTGCAGGCCACGCTGGACAACCCGCAGTACTTCGGCACCATCGTGGGCCGCTTCGCCAATCGCATTGCCAAGGGTCGCTTCACCCTGGACGGAAAGTCCTACCAGGTGCCGGTCAACAACGGCGTCAATGCACTCCATGGCGGCAAGCGCGGCTTCGACAAGGTGGTCTGGAAAGTAGTTGAAGCCACTGCAGATCATGCCACCCTGCAGCACGTCAGCCCGGATGGTGACCAAGGCTTCCCCGGCACGCTCACCGTGACCGCCACTTACGCGTTGAAGGGCAACGGCCGGTTGGAGATCGACTACAGCGCAACCACCGACGCGCCGACCATCGTCAACCTCAGCAACCATGCGTACTGGAATCTGTCCGGTGAAGGTTCGGGCTCGGCGATGGAGCATGAACTCACCATTCCGGCCAGCGCCTACACGCCCGTCGATGCCACCCTGATCCCTACCGGTGTGCTGCAGCCGGTGGACGGCACGGTGTTCGACTTCCGCACCGCCAAGCCCATCGGCCGCGACCTGCGCCGGGGCGACGAGCCGCAGCTGCTGATCGGCCAAGGGTATGACCACAACTTCGTGATCAGCAAGACGCCTTCGCGCGAGCTGCGCGAAGTGGCGCGCGTGCACGATCCGCGTTCGGGCCGGGTGATGGTGTTGAGTTCTACCCAGCCCGGGCTGCAGTTCTACTCCGGCAATTTCCTGGACGGCAGCACGGTCGGCAAGAGTGGCCGCGTGTACCGCCAGGGCGATGCCATCGCGCTGGAACCGCAACTTTTCCCGGACACGCCCAATCAGCCGGCGTTTGGTTCGGGTCGACTGGCTCCGGGCGAAACCTATCTGAACCGCATCGTCTACGACTTCTCGACGGACCGACAGACCCCGAAGCGCCGTTGATCGCGCGCACACATTGATCGCCGGTCCGCGCACCGGCCCCATGACCTGATACGCAACGCCCGACTCCCGGTAGCCACCGGGACGGGCAGCTCATGACTGAAGGAGATGCACCTCATGCGTAAGTGGCTTACCCCGTTGCTGGCGACGATGCTCGCCGTGGCCCCGCTGGCACAGGCGAACGATGCAGCGCGCTGGACCCCGGCAGAAGCCGATGCCTGGTATGCGAAACAGGAGTGGCTGGTCGGTGCCAACTACACCACCTCCAATGCCATCAACCAGCTGGAGATGTTCCAGGCCGACACCTTCGACCCGGCGGCGATCGACCGCGAACTGGGTTGGGCCAAACAGCAGTTCGGCATGAACACCATGCGCGTCTACCTGCATGACCTGCTGTGGCAGCAGGATCCGCAGGGTTTCCTGAAGCGGGTGGACACATTCCTGAGCATCGCAGAAAAGCATGGCATCAAGCCGATGCTGGTGCTGTTCGACAGCTGCTGGGACCCGGACCCGGTGCTCGGCCCGCAGCGCCGCCCGATTCCCGGCGTGCACAACTCCGGCTGGGTGCAGAGCCCGAGCCGCCACATGCTGGTCGACCGCGCCAACGATGCGCACTTCCAGGCCTATGTGGAAGGTGTGATTGGTCATTTCGCCAACGACAAGCGCGTGCTCGCCTGGGACCTGTGGAATGAACCGGACAACCCGGGCGGCGGCAACTACATGGACAAGCAGCTGAAGGGCGAGCAGGAGCGCATTGCCGAACTGCTGCCGAAGATCTTTGACTGGGCCCGCGCCAAGCAGCCGGTACAGCCGCTGACCAGCGGTGTGTGGATCGGCGACGACTGGTCGCCGGGAGCGGCCTCGCTCACCTCGATCCAGCGCACCCAGCTGGAGCAGTCCGATGTGATCACCTTCCACAACTACGAACAGCCTGAAGCGTTCGTTTCGCGCATCGCCCAGCTGCGCAAGTATGGCCGCCCGCTGATCTGCACCGAGTGGCTGGCACGCGGTAACGGCTCCAACGTCGACACCATCCTGCCGATCGCCCGCCGCGAGAACATCGGCATGATCAACTGGGGCTTCGTTGACGGCGCGATCCAGACCCGCTTCCCGTGGGACAGCTGGCAGCGCCCCTACACGATGGAGCCGCCGACCGTGTGGTTCCACGACCTGCTGCACACCGACGGCACCCCGTACCGGGCCCGCGAGGCGGAGCTGTTCCTCAACCTTGCCAAGACCCCGCGCAAGAGCGTGCCCGCTTTCTGACACCTGACCCTCCGCCCTCCCCCGAGGGCGGAGCACCCAACCGCGCTCGTTTTCCGGAATCCGGAGAGACCGACATGACCCGTAGTTCATCCCGCACCCTGCTTTCCCTGGCCATTGTGTCCGCACTTGCCCTGCCCGCTTTCGCGCAGGCCCAGGACGAAGGTGCGGCCAGTGCCGAACCGCAGCCCTCGGGGCAGCAGACCGCCGTCGACCTGGATACGGTCACGGTGACCGCACTGCGCCAGAGCCTGGAGACTGCCCAGACGATCAAGCAGGAGGCGGCCATGGTGGTCGACTCCATCGTGGCCGAGGACATCGGCAAGCTGCCCGACAACAGCGTGGCCGATGCACTGCAGCGCGTCACCGGCGTGCAGATTTCGCAGGGCAACCAGGGCGAAACCACCGGCGTGGTGATCCGTGGCCTGCCCAATGTGATCAGCACGCTCAATGGCCGCGAGATCTTCAGCAGTTCCGGTCGCGGCTACGCGTTCCAGAACCTGCCGGCAACCGCCATTAAAAGCCTGAACGTCTACAAGAGCAGCGAGGCCAGCCTGCCGCTGGGTGGCATCGCCGGCCTCGTGGACATCCAGCTGCGCCGCCCGCTGGACTTTGACGGGCTGGAGATTGCCGGCACCGCAACTGGCACCCACAGCAAGTACAGCGGCGACGTGGATCCGTCGGCCAGCCTGATGCTGAGCAACCGCTGGGATACCGATGCCGGTGAGATCGGCGCGATGGTCAACTTCGGCTACATCGGAAAGCGTTACGAATACGATGCGGTCTGGGGCGACTTCCCGAAGGTGCTGGAGAACCCGGATGGCACGCCGATGCGTACCGATGCGGGCAACCTGATTGCCGCGCCGAACGGCTGGGGTACCAACTACAACCACGGCGATCGCGATCGCAGCTCGTTCAACTACGCCCTGCAGTGGAAGCCGACCGAGAACACCGAGTTGTACGTCGAGGGTCTGTACGACTACGTGCGTGACAACTACGACCAGGCCTTCTTCTTCAGCTTCCCCGTGGGCGTGGTGCCGCCGAGCAGTCTGCAGGTGGGCAACAACTGCTACGCCAACCAGCTGGCCGGACCACTTGAGGGGCAGACCATCTGCGATGCCACCAGCGGCTCGTGGACCGGCGACACCTATGCCGCCAGCAGCACCCAGGCGCACAAGCAGCGCGGCCAGGACATCCAGAACGCGCTCGGCTTCAAATGGCGCGGTGATCAGCTGCGGTTGTCCACCGAAGTGGCACGCACCTCGGGCTACTACCGCGATGAGAACTTCATCATCGACACCTTCCTGAGCGGTCCCATCACCACCAACTGGGACGGCACCTCGGGCAAGCACCAGAACTGGTACCTGGCCGGTGACCCGGGCATGGACCCGTCGCGCTTCTATCTCAACGGCCTGTTCCAGACCTGGGGCGAGTCCCGCGGTGAGGAAAACAGCTGGCGCGGTGACGGCGTGTTCGAGTTCCTCGACGGCCCGATTGCCAACATCCAGTTCGGCCTGCGCTATGCCGACCGCACTGCCAGTGCCAAGGGCAGCGTGGAAATCAGCACCCCGCCCCCGGGGGGGGCCGGCACCGGCAACATCACCGCCAATCCGAACCCGGCCAACCAGGTAGTCGGCCTGTTCCCGGCCAACAGCTTCTTCTGCACCAAGCAGGGCAACTCGGCGCTCAGCCAGTCGTTCCTCACCCCCTGCTACGACTACCTGATCGGCAACGCCGACGAACTGCGTGCCTACTACGGCCTGCCTGCGGGCCTCGCGCCGGAGAATCCCGGCCGCTTCTTCGACATCCAGGAACGCAAGTCCGCCGGTTACCTGCAGACCAAGTACGACTTCGACCTGTTCGGCCTGCGCGTGGACGGCCTGGTCGGCGTGCGTGCGGAGCAGATCAAGCGCGAATTGAATGCCTATTCGTTCGATGCCAGCACCGGCATCTACAGCGCAATCACCCGCGACACCAAAGACACCAATACGTTGCCCAACGCCAGCCTGAACCTGCATTTCAACGAGGAATGGCAGTTGCGCGTGCTGGCCGCCAAGACCCTCAGCTATCCGGACTTTGGCGCACTCAATCCGTCGATCTCGCTGAACCCGGGCACGGTCAATCGCGCCGGCGCTGCCAGCAGCGGCAACCCGGACCTGAGCCCGATCGAGTCGACCAACTACGACATGTCGCTGGAGTGGTACTTCTCGCCGGTCGGCTACATGAGCGCTGGCATCTTCTACCGTGACATCGACGGCTACATCCAAAACTACATCACCAACGTGGTCATCGCCGGCGAAGACTACGAGCTGTCCTCGCCCCAGAGTGCCGGCAGCGGCCATCTGCAGGGCGTCGAGTTTGCCTACCAGCAGACGTTCGATTTCCTGCCCGGTGCCTGGAGTGGTCTGGGCGCGCAGTTCAACTACACCTATATCGAGGGCGACACCAAGTCGCCGGAGTTCATCGGCGGCCCGGTCATTTCCCGTCCGCTGCAGAACGTCTCCAAGAACAACTACAACGCGGTGCTGTTCTACGAGAACTTCGGGCTGTCCGCCCGTCTGGCCTACGGCTACCGCAGCCGTTACATCGACTTCTTCACCCAGCCCACCGTGGCCGGGACCGAAGATCAGGTCGAGCCGGCCAGCTCGCTGGACTTCTCGGTCAGCTACGACATGACCCCGCGCACCACCGTGGTGCTGTCGGCCACCAACCTGCTGGGCAACAACCTGCATCAGTTCTGGGGTAGCGGCGACTCGCGCCCGCGCGACATCCGCTACCAGGACAAGACCTTCGGCCTGGGCTTCCGGTTCAAACTGTAATGAGAAACCACCTGAATATCGCCGCGCCCCTGCCCTCACCCTTTTGTCGGATAATAGGAGTGACCGCGCTTTGCGAAGCGCCACGCCAAAGGGGCACCAGTGAAACGGATCGAGGTACGCAATCTGTACGACCAGGTCGCCCAGGAGATCGGGCAGCGGATCATCAGTGGCGCGCTTCAGCCGGGCGAGTTCCTGCCCAAGGAAGAAACCCTGGCGCAGACCCTGTCGGTCAGCCGGTCGGCGCTGCGCGAGGGGCTGAAGGTGCTCGGCTCCAAGGGGTTGATCGAAACCAAGCAGAAGACCGGTTCGCGGGTGCGCGAACCGCGTCACTGGAAGCAGCTGGACAGCGACATTCTGGCCTGGCGCTGCGCGTTGATGCCCACCCAGGACTTCGTGGAGAAGCTGGTGGAGATGCGCGAGGTGATCGAGCCGGCCGCCGCTGCTTCGGCCGCGGAACGCCGTTCGCCCGCGCAGCTGGCGAAGATCAAGGCGGCGTATCAGGCCATGGCCGATGCGCCCGACCAGGCCGCCTGGGCCAAGGCCGACCTGGCCTTCCACGAGAGTGTGCTGGAAGCCACCAACAACGAGCTGCTGGCCTCGTTGTTCTCGGTGATCGACGCCGCGCTGGGCACGTTCTTCCTGCTCTCGGCGCAGACCGCGAAGGACTTCAAGTACTCGCTGCCGCGACACTTCGACGTGTACGACGCCATCCGGCTGAAGCAGCCGGAGGCCGCGCGTGCCGCCATGCTGGACATGATTGCCGACTCCCGCGCCAACCTGAAGGGCGCGCGCGGTTCCAAGAAGCCTCCACGCTAGAGGAAACCCCATGAGCGCCGCCTGGATGCAACCCCTCCCATTGGTTGCCATCCTGCGCGGGCTCACCCCGCAGGAGGCACCGGCCGTCGGCGCTGCACTGGCCGACGCCGGCTTCCGTATTCTGGAAGTGCCGTTGAACTCTCCACAACCGTTGGAGAGTATTGAACTGCTGGCCCGGCAGCTGGGCGACCGCTGCCTGATCGGTGCCGGTACCGTGCTCACTACGGCACAGGTGGACGACGTCGCCAACGCCGGTGGCCGCATCATCGTGATGCCGCATGCGGACGTGGAGGTGATCGCCCACGCACACGCGAAGGGCCTGCGTTGTACGCCGGGCGTGGCCACCCCGACCGAGGCCTTCGCCGCACTGCGCGCCGGCGCCGACGCGCTGAAGATGTTCCCAGCCGAACAACTGCCGCCACCGGTGCTGAAAGCCTGGTCCAGCGTGCTGCCCAAGGGAACGCCGCTGCTGCCGGTGGGCGGCATCACCCCGGAACGCATGGCCATCTACCGCCAGGCCGGCGCCGCCGGCTTCGGCATCGGCTCCGCGCTTTACGCTCCCAAGACGCCTGCTGATGAAGTGGCACGCCGTGCGCGCGCCTTCATCGACGCCTGGATCGCTCCCCTCACGGACTCCCCCGCATGAAAATCACTGCCATCACCACCTACCAGGTGCCCCCACGTTGGCTCTTCGTCCGTATCGACACCGACGCCGGTATCAGCGGCTGGGGTGAGCCCATCGTGGAAGGTCGCGCGCATACCGTGGCGGCCGCCGTCGAGGAACTGTCCGACTACCTGATCGGCAAGGACCCGCGCCACATCGAAGACCATTGGAACGTGCTGTACCGCGGTGGCTTCTATCGCGGCGGGCCGATTCTGATGAGTGCGTTGGCCGGCCTGGATCAGGCGTTGTGGGACATCCACGGCAAGGCGCTGGGCGTGCCCGTGCACAGCCTGCTCGGCGGGCCGGTGCGCGATCGTATCCGCGTCTATTCGTGGATCGGCGGCGACCGTCCGGCCGATACCGCCCGCGCAGCAAAGGAAGCCGTGGCACGTGGCTTCACCGCGGTGAAGATGAATGCCACCGAAGAGGTGCAGTTCGTCGACACCCACGACAAGGTCACGAAAGTACTCGAGAACGTACAAGCCGTGCGTGACGCGGTGGGTCCCGGCGTGGGCCTGGCAGTGGACTTCCATGGACGTGTGCACAAGCCGATGGCGAAGGTGCTGATGCGCGAGCTCAGCCCGTTCGGCTTGATGTTCATTGAAGAGCCCGTGCTGTCCGAACACCTGGAGTGTATTCCGGAACTGGCGGCCCTCTCCCCCGCCCCGATTGCACTGGGTGAGCGCCTCTATTCGCGCTTCGATTTCAAGCGTGTGCTGCAGACCGGTGGCGTGGACATCATCCAACCGGACCCGTCACATTCGGGCGGCATCACCGAAACCCGCAAGATCGCGGCGATGGCCGAGGCGTACGACGTTGCCCTCGCCCTGCACTGCCCACTGGGCCCGATCGCACTGGCCGCCAACCTGCAGCTGGATGCGGTCTGCTACAACGCCTTCATCCAGGAACAAAGCCTGGGCATCCACTACAACGCCAGCAACGACCTGCTGGACTATCTGGTGGACCGCTCGCCGTTTGACTACAAGGAAGGCTTCGTCACGATTCCGGATGGCCCGGGCCTGGGTATTGAGATCAACCAGGCTTACGTGGACGAGCGTGCCGCTGAAGGCCATCGCTGGCGTAATCCCATCTGGCGCCATGCCGATGGCAGCGTGGCCGAGTGGTGAGCGCAGCGATGACCATGACCCGTTATCCCAGCCTACACAGCCGCGCGGTGCTTGTTACCGGAGGCGCAACCGGCATCGGCGCAGCGTTTGTTGAACACTTCGCGCGGCAAGGTGCCAAGGTGGTGTTCATGGATATTGACAACACTGGTGCCCAGGCGCTGCTGGACAGCCTGACCGATGTCGAGGCGCCGCCGCATTACCTGCACTGCGATATCACGGATATTGCGGCGTTCCAGGCATCCATTGCCGAGGGCCGCCGCAAGGTCGGCGCCTTCTCCGTGCTGGTCAACAACGCTGCCAATGATGCGCGGCATGCCTTGGCCGACTCCGGCGTCTCCGATTTCGAGCGCAGCGTGGCAGTGAACCTGCGCCACCAGTACTTCGCCATCCAGGCCGTGGTCCCGGACATGAAGGCGCTCGGTGGTGGTTCCATCATCTGCCTGGGCTCCACCGGCTGGATGATCAAGAACAGCGGCTACCCACTGTATGCCATGGCCAAATCCGCCGTGCACGGGTTGGTGAACGGTCTCGCCCGCGAGCTGGGCCAGGACCGTATCCGCATCAACGCGCTGGTGCCCGGCTGGGTGATCACCGAGAAACAACAACGTCTGTGGCTTGACGCCGAAGGCGAAGCGCAGCTGCGCCGCTCACAGTGCCTTCCTGGCTACCTGCGTGCCGATGATCTGGCGCGTGCCGCACTGTTCCTTGCCGCCGATGACAGCCGTATGTGCACCGGGCAGGACTTCATCGTCGATGGGGGTTGGGTGTGAGCGGCCCGGTGACGGTAGCCGTTCCCGCTGGCAACACCCTTGGCGAAGGGGTGTTGTGGTGCGAGCGTGATGAGGTGGTGTACTGGACCGACATCGCGCAGTCGCAGCTGTGGCGGTATCGCCCAGCTGATGGTGCGGTGACCACGTGGCCGATGCCGGAACGACTGACGGCGATGGCGCTGTGCGAGGCGGATGGCTGGCTGTTGCTCGCCCTCGCCTCGCGCTTGGCGTTCTTTCATCCTGAGCGCAACGAACTCGTGCACGTGCACGATCTGGTAGTGCCGGCCGCTGGCCGGCACCCCATGAACCCTGCACCGCGCGATGCCGGCCAGCGGCCGGCACTACCGGAGATCCCACCCAATTGCCGGGCAAATGACGGTGCCTGCGACCGCCAAGGCCGCTTCGTCTTCGGCATGCTCCACGAGCCCACCACAGGTCCGAAACAGCCAATCGCCCCGTTCCTCCGCCTCAACCCGGACCTGACCCTGGAAGTCCTCTCACTCCCCACGGTCGCAATCTCCAACAGCATCGCCTTCAGCCCCTCCGGCGAGACCATGTACTTCTGCGATTCACTTCAGAAGCAGATTCTGCAATGCGACTACAGCGCCACGCTGGGGCCGGCGCGACTGTTCGTGGACCTGCGCAGCGAAGCCGGCGAACCCGACGGCAGCGCCATCGATGCCGAAGGCGGCCTCTGGAACGCCCGCTGGGGCGATGCTCGCCTGGTGCGCTACCTGCCGGACGGCACAGAAGATCGCAGCCTTGCGGTACCGGTCAGCCAACCTACCCGGCCAGCGTTCGGCGGACCTGCACTCCAGAACCTGTACATCACCAGCGCCCACGAAGGCCTGGATGCAGCGGCCCGCGCACAGGACCCGCTTGCAGGCCACCTGCTGGCCATCGACCTCGCCGGCATCACCGGCATTCCAGAAGCCCGGTTCGCCGGCGACCCCAACAGCTTGCCGCCCCGCGCCGTGCGCGGGACTTCCGCGGAGATTGCATGAGCCTTTCCACTCTTGATATCAGCATCGTGCTGGCCTATCTGGCGGGCATTTTCATCCTGGCGCAGTGGGTCTCGCGCGAGAAAGCCGGGCAACAGAAGTCCGCCCAGGATTACTTCCTGGCCAGCCGCAGCCTGCCCTGGTGGGCAATTGGTGCCTCGCTGATCGCGGCCAACATCTCCGCCGAGCAGATCATTGGCATGTCCGGTTCCGGCTATGCCATTGGCCTGGCCATCGCGTCCTATGAATGGATGGCTGCCCTCACGCTGCTCATCGTCGGCAAATGGTTCCTGCCGATCTTCCTGCGCAACGGCATCACCACCATGCCGCAGTTCCTGGAGGAACGGTACGGGAACCGCATCCGCACGGTCATGGCGGTGTTCTGGCTGGGCCTGTATGTCTTCGTCAACCTCACCTCGATCCTGTGGCTGGGTTCCATCGCCATTGCCGGGGTTGCAGGCCTCAACCAGGACGTCGCACTGGTGCTGCTGGGTGCCTTCGCGCTGGCGTACCAGCTGTATGGCGGGCTGAAAGCGGTGGCACTGACCGACATCGTGCAGGTCTGCCTGCTGGTGCTGGGCGGCCTGCTGGTGACCTTCATCACTCTCGGGAAGATCGGCAACGGCAGTGTTGCCGATGGCTTCATGCAGCTCTGGCAGCAGCACCCCGAGCGCTTCGAGATGATCCTCAGCAAGGACAATCCCTTCTACAAGGATCTGCCGGGCCTGTCGGTGCTGCTGGGCGGCATGTGGATCGCCAACCTCAGCTACTGGGGCTTCAACCAATACATCATCCAGCGCGCCCTGGCGGCCAAGAGCCTGCAGGAAGCCCAGAAGGGCGTGGTGTTTGCCGCGTTTCTGAAGCTGCTGATTCCGGCCATTGTGGTGGTGCCGGGCATCGCCGCGGTGATGCTGGCCCCGGATCTGGAACGTCCCGACGCCGCCTACCCGACCATGCTCGGCCTGCTGCCCAGCGGCATTCTGGGACTGGTGTTCGCCGCGCTGGTGGCGGCCATCGTGGCCTCGCTGGCGTCGAAGATCAATTCGGTGGCAACCATTTTCACCCTGGACTTCTATGCCAAGCGTGCGCCGGAGGCGTCGCAGGCCAAGCTGGTGCGGGTGGGTCGCATCGCCGCGTCGCTGTCGATTGTGGTCGCCGTGCTGACCGCGCGTCCGCTACTGGGCGGGTTCGACCAAGGCTTCCAGTACATCCAGGAGTTCACCGGCTTCTTCACCCCGGGGATCGTGGTGATCTTCCTGCTGGGGCTGTTCTGGAAGCGTGCCAATGAAGCCGGTGCGCTTGCGGCCGCGGTCGGCTCGTTCGTGCTCTCGCTGGTGTTCAAGCTCGCTTGGCCATCGCTGCCGTTCCTGGACCGCATGGGCGTGGTGTTCCTGGCCACCTTGGTGCTGGGTGTGGGAGTCGCGCTGGCAACGCCTGCCACCGGGGCGCGTGACCGCATCCGTACCGATGACGTCGGCTATGCCACTGCCCCGTCGTTCAATGCCGCCTCGTTGGCGGTGCTGGCGATCCTGGTGGCCCTGTACGCAACTTACTGGTGATGGCCATGCTGATGACGGACCAGAATCGACTCAAGATCCTTGCCGCACGCGTGTTGATCACGGCATCGCTGCTGATCACGACCCTGCCCGCGCTGGCGGTGGACGTGACCTGGACCGATACGGTCACCGTGGATGCAGAAAATGCGGGCTGGGGTCGCATGGCGCGACTGCCTGATGGCCGCTGGCTGGCCGTGACCACGCATTACCCGGGCGGGGATACCACTACCCTGCAGGTGTCGGTCAGCGCGGACAATGCCCGCACGTGGAAACCCCTTGCGAAGGTGAGCGAGCCCAAGCGCAAACTTGATAACGGCGAGCTTTTCGTGCTGCCTGACGGGCGGGTACTGCTGGGCATGCGCTCGCTGATCGACGGTGTTTCCTACCGTTTGAACGTGTACGCCAGCGATGACCAAGGTGGCACCTGGAAATTCCTGAGCACCATCACGCGTAACGAAAAGCCTGCCGGCCGCAAGGACCGAGGGGTGTGGGAACCGGTGTTCACGCAGCTGGACGATGGCAGCCTGTCGGTGGTGTATGCCGATGAAACCCGGGCAGACGAGACCCCGTCGTACAACCAGGTGGTGTCGCAGCAGCTATCTACTGATGGCGGACGCACCTGGGGCAAGCCCGCTACCATCGCGCACCAACCAGGCGGCGGACTGCTCCGCCCCGGTATGCCGGTGATGACGCATCTCCCCGGTGGCGGCTACCTGATTGTGCTGGAAACCTGCGGTGAGGATCCGCAGTGCCCAGTAAGCTACAAGACGTCGCCCGACGGGCGAACCTGGCCTGAAGGCTTGGGCACGCCCATTGCCGACCAGCGCTGCGGTCCGCATGTTATGGCGACTTCAAGTGGCACGATGTTCGTGACCTCCTGCTATAACCAGGTGAGCGCGAGCCTGGACAAGGGAGCGACTTGGCACACCATTGCTCCGCCGGCATGGCCACTGGGATTCAAGCACTCCTGGCCTGCCGTGGTGGAACTGGGTCCGCAGCAGATCGGAGTCATCAACGTGGTCGATGGAACTGTGAAGATCCGTTTCGGCACCTATCGCAACCCCTGACCGCCCTATACTCCGGCTGCTGCACCCCTGCAGCCAGCCGGATGAGGTGGACCATGCCTGTAGTGCGGATTGACCTGATCAAGCGCGCCGACCCGACCGTGGGCCGCCGGATTGGCGAAGTGGTTTACGCGGCCATGCGCGAAACCATCAACGTGCCCGACCGTGACAACTTTCAGTTGATCACCGAGCACGACGCGGCACATTTCGTATTCGACAACAGCTACCTGGGCATTGAGCGCACCGATGCGATGGTATTCATCCATCTCACCATCAGTGAAGGTCGAAGTGTCGAGTTGAAGAAGGCGCTGTTCCAGGCGATTGCCGACGGTATCCACGAGAAGATCGGACTCCGCAAGGAGGATGTCTTCATCTACCTCGTGGAGGTCAGGAAAGAGAACTGGTCGTTCGGTAACGGCGTGGCTCAGTATGTGACCTGAAGCGGCTGGTTCCCCTGCGACAGTTTGCTTTACCGGCAGCTTTGGGACACGTCAATTCCATCCCTGTACTTCAGAACGAATGCCTCCAGGCCGGCAGGCTGTTCAACTGCCCTGCCCGTCTCCAGCGGGCGACCTGCTGGCACCAACTGCGAAAGCATCTCCTCTCGAAACTTCTTCAGGTCTGGAGTCCGTTCATCAGCATTCGCAAAAGCGTTTACTGTAAGCACGAGCGACGAGTTGCTCACAAGCAGCAGCGGAACCCCTTTGCAGTAAAACTGAAATGGCGCAGCTTCATCCGAGCCCGCGCTGATAGCGACGCCATTCGCATCGATCGTCCTGGAATACTCAATGGCACTACTTCTAAGCTCGGCGTACGCCTCGGGTGCGAGTGGGGTGAACGTCTTCAGCTCCGACCCCAGGCTGGTCGGATAGAACACCCAAAACAGAACGCAAACCCAGAGGCACCAGTACAGGGTGCCGAACACGGCGACAATCTTGATCACTTTTCTTTGCATGGGCTGCACTCCAGGCAGGCTTCCAACTCCTCGGCCGCCAAACCAGCACACGACTGATCAATCAAGAACTGCCAGGTTGCGCGCATCGCCAATCCTGAGCTGTACTCGATTTCTAGTACGTCTTTACCGACACTTCTGACAAACCGTTCATTCGGACCAATGGAGATCCGAAGACTTTGACCTCCCGCGTCACGGGCCTCAAGTTGACGCGAGAAGTGCCTGCCATGGTCTCGCCAGCTCACCAAGTCCGCATGGAGTTCGCGCAAAGCCTGCTTGCTCAGGCGCACCTGCGGAAGGTGGACATCGAAGTCAGGGACGATCTCCGCCCTATCGACACTGGCCATTGATCGGTCAAAGTACTGACGCTGAACTTTGATCTCACAGAGCGCACTGGATTCGACTTCGTGATGCATCTCGCATGTGAAAACCTCCCAGCCACTGTTGGATGGAATCGACCAGCTGCGCTTGCTCATCTCGGCACTCCTTGAAATGCACGGGCCTTCGTCACTGCAGACTTGTAGAATTCTTGACCTTCACCGAGTTGTTCATGGGGTGTAGCTTTCGCCGCTGTATATTGCGTTCGGGATTCGCAGCCATCAAATCAGTCAAAGGCAACGATCCTCAGCACCCCATTTGTAACCACCCCATCGCCAAAAACTAGTCTCCTGCAACAGGGGGAACAGCCGGGATTTCCAGTCGCATCCCTGGCGTAGCCGTGCGTCCACCCAGAATGAAATCGACCGGCACCACCAATCGCCCGATCACGGGCGTCTCACCCTGACGCGCCGGCTCGAACCGCATCGTCCGCATCCACTCCATTGCGGATCGGTCCAGGTCCCGGGTGCCGCTTGATTCCAGCACATGCACGTTGACTATTTCACCGACCGGGCTGACATCGACTTCAAGCAAGGTCTTTCCTTCAATGCCACTCCGAAATGCGGCAATGGGATAGCGCGCGACGGGGTGGCGTGAAGCCTCGGGCGTCATTACCGGAAGGGTGGGCAACGGCTTTCCTGGAGACAATCCAACTTCCTCGCGCAATGCCACTTCATTCGAGAAGTCGCACGCCGATTCAAGGTCTTTAACCAGAGACCGCTGGCAATCTTCCTTTCCCTCGCGTCGGCACGCCACCTCGCCCAGCAGGTGGTCATGGGCGCGAGCGCTACAGGCGGTTGGCGTTGATTCGCACCAGGCAACCGTGTTGATCAGTGCGCCCTCCCGCTCGCACTCGGCGGCGTCACCCGCGCCGCACTTGCGTTTGGTGTCGGACAGTTGGCTTCGCAAGGACTGGCAGCCATCGATCAGCGGTGGAGGCGTCTGGACTGCGTACGCTGTACCGGCCAGGAGGCAGCTGATGATCAGCATCAGCTGCAGTGGGCGCGTACGCGGCGGGAGGGTACGTGGGGCCACTGGCGTCCTTGGTGATGGCGTTGGCGGCGTATAGGGTAGCTGATGTCGGACTCTTGCCGCTGCAGCCACGCAGGGCGTGGCTCTACGGGTGCCTAGAAGCTCATGGAGAGCTCTGCTTTGGCTGTTGTCTGGCGGTAGCCGCCATTGCCTGTGTCGCGGCGCAGGCCGATCTCTGCACGCATGTTGGTCGACAGGCGGGCCTGCACTCCGGCGCGGAACTGCGTGATCTGGTCCGAGCCATCGATCTCCACTTCGCTGCCGTCCATCTGCAGCGATGTCTTCGAGCTCTGCCGGACCAGCTGTGCCCCGAGATAGGGCTGGAATCGAATGGTTCTGCCCGCGTGGAAGTCACCCATGACGTCCAGGCCCACCCTGCTCCGCAGCGGCGCGCTTCGCTCAAACGTGAGTTCGGTGCCATTGGCCTCGGTCAAGGCCGAGGGCCCCGACCGGGACCACTCCAGTCCAACGTGCGGTCGCAGCACCACCTTGCCGTCCAGTGAAGCGTTGAGAGCGAAGCCATAGCCGGCCTCTGCCGAGGTGCTCCAGTCGGTGCTGCGGAAGCGCTCCTGGGCCAGGCCGTCGCCTTGGATGCGGTGACGCATCCGTGTGCCGGACGAATCAAATGACAGGCTCAGCCCGGTGGCATCATCGAGCGACTGACGGTAGTCCGCGTAGGCACCCAGCATGACACCAGTCGAGCGGCCCTTGGCGCGGTAGCCGGTGCTGCGCGAAGTGGAATCCACGTCGTACTGCCCCTGTCCACCCTTCACGCCCACCGACCACTGGTCGCTGAGCATCTGGCTGGTGCCCACCTGCAGCGTCTGCCAGCGCCCGTCCACGGCCGCACCGCCCGATGCATTGAAGCGGTGCTCGTTGCCGCGGACGCTGGCCCAGAGGTCGCGGTGGCCTTTGTCGCGCCAGCGTGTGGGACTGTAACGGTCACCGGTGACACGGCCGGGGCGGTCATCGTTGAACATCGAGCGGGAAGCGATGGAAGTAGCCAGATAGGCGGCGGCCTCCGGGCGAAGCATCTGTCCTGCGTCGTCTGGTGCCGGTGCCGGTGCTGGTGCGGGCTCTGCCGGTATCGGCGAAGGCACGGGCTCGACCGGTGCAGGAGCGGGTTCCGGAGTCGGAGTCGGAGTGGGCTCGGGAGTCGGAGAGGGTTCCGGAGAGGGTTCCGGCGTCGGCGCAGGTGTCGGTGCGGGTTCCGGTTCCGGCACAACTTCAATGCTGCTGCTCAGATACCAGTTCCTGTTGGCGGCATCGGCGCTGCTGTTGCCGCCACGACGCAGCTGGTAGTCGTACGCACCGGCCACCACTCGCCCGGCCTGCACGAACTCCGCACCGGACGTTCCATCCACCTGGATGACCTTATGCCCCCAGGACTGTGCCTCCGTACGGGCAATCAGCCCACCCGGGCCACCGGCATTGTCGATGCTCACCTGGGTACTGCCGGTGCTGTTTCCACCAATGTGCAGCAGTGCCGATTCCGTGGCCGCAGCGTCAGCGAGGTAGGCGTCCACCCACAGCCGGCTGAGGTCCTGGCCGGCGTAGTCACCCAGCACGTCAAATTCAGTGCCACGGTGCGGCAAGGCCAGCGTGCCTGCATTGTCCAGCGAACCCACGGACATGCCCTGGGTGTTGTCACCCGCCTGTAGCACCGCACCGGGTGCCACGTTGAATGCTGCCTGGTTGTTGGTGCCGTTGACCACTACCCTGCCCGCGCGCACGTTTCCGCTGCCGCGATAGGTGTTGTTGCCGTTGAGCACCAGCGTGCCCGCACCGGTCTTGTCGAAGCCGCCGGCCAGCGTGCGGCTGACGCCGCCCAGGCTGGCGGCATCATTGTTGTAGATGCCGGTGGTGACGGTGTCTGCGCGGTTGTCCCCAATGTTGTTGTCGAAGTACGCGGTGACGCCCGCCGGGATGTCCAGCTTGCTCTGGCCCCAGGCGAACTGGCCGTAGCCACCCAGGGCGGCATCCGGATTGATCTCGCCCCAGCCAGAGTAGGCATTGATGCCAGCCAGCAGGTTCGCATTCGCGCTGCGGTCGGTGGTGCTCATGTCGGTGGCGGTACCCAGCACCACTTCCATCAGGTTGCGCGCGGACATCCACGGGTAACGCTCCGCAACGCGTGCGGTGATGGCGTTGGCATTGGGTGCCGACCACGACGTACCGCCGGCCAGGCTGTACGACCAGTGGCCGTTCGCCGCACGCAGGATATTGCCACTGGCATCGCGCTGCAGGGTGCCTTCCACCGCCGCCAGACACCAGTACATGGCATGGCCGCAGTTCTGCCGGCTCCAGTTGTACTGGCCCGTGGTGTTGCCGCCCGGCGTGGCCACCACAACCACGTAGTTGCCGTAGTACTGCGCATCTTCCAGCGGCACGGTGCCGTACACGAACGGCTGCACCACCTGGGTATTGCCACTGCCGCTGTTGCCTGCTGCCAGGAAGATCAGGGCGTCGTTGTCCTTGATCTCCCGCCAGGCATTGCGCCACGACGTGGGCACGGAGTTCAGCCGATCATCGGTGATCTGCGATGGGAACCACACGAAATACGAAGCGCTCATGGTACGCGCACCGAAGCCGTCCGGGTCGCTGGCGGTCGCGAAGGCATTCCACCAGTCATCGACCGTGCTGCCACTGCCGGTGAGCAGCGTGGCCTCGGGCACGATGTGCAGCAGCGAATAGCTCATCCACGCGCCGTGGCCGCCGCCATGCACGGCCTGGTAGGACATCTGGTTCTCGATCGTCAGCCCGTTCTCGGTTTTCGAGAACAGCCCCACGTACTGCCCGTCGACTTTGAGCACGTTGTCGGCAAAGCCGGTCATGTCCGGCTCGCCCAGTGCGGTCGCGGCGGCCGCGTCCGTCAGCGAAAGTGGATTGATGCCGGTGTCGTAGTGGAACAGGCGGATTCCATCTCCGTCCAGCCCGTTGAGCTGGTCGTCTGAGGCCTTCTGGTAGGTGGACGTGCTGGGTGCTGCCGCGGCTGTGCCGGTCAGGCCGGTCAACGTGGCCGCGCCCATCAGCCAGGCCTTCGGCAGCCGTCGGGCTACGTCGTGTTCCGCTGCAGCCGTGTAATCGAGCACAACATCAAATCGGCCCGTTGCCTTGTTCCAGGCAATGCGCTTCGTGTACGCCATGTTTTCCCCAAGAGCAGTTGAAACAAGCTGATCTTCGGCTCCCCAGCCGGAGGGTATCCCCTCAAGGCAGCCGTGGCTGCCTGATCAGTGCCGCATCGTACTACATCGTCCCGGGCCGAACTTCACAGTCGCTCACAGTCCGGACATGGCGGACCGTTCGTCAACTACCTGGCTGACTCTCGACGTCACGCGCCAACTGGACTGCATGAAATGTCTGGGGCTTTCCCATGAATTCAGTTGCGACCGAGGCTATGAGAAAGCATGTCACGGAAACGAGGCATGCTGAAGATCCACCCGTTTCTTACAACGTCGGCTGGATCGAGCTTCTGGTCAGGATGCAGTGCAAAATAGCGCTCGCTAGCCCGCATCAAAGAAACTGACTCCCCGGGAAAGCGCGAACGAAGTACCATTGCGGCCAATCGGAACACGTTGGCTTCACGCTGATCCTCCGCCGATGAGGCCAATCCCATGGCGACAGCGGAACAGCGGACGAGCATTGCAGACTCGATTTCTCTGGCAGTCATTGCCCGCCCTCCTGCGCGCACGGGAAACTCTGATTCGAACCTTGCTCAGTCTAACCCGAAACACAGCGGGTGCCTCCGCCCGGTCCCTATGCCCCAGCACGGCCATCTTGACATAGCGTCACGGCGTTGCCGCTTCGGGCGAGAGGGTATGGATGACCTTCCCTTGCGCATCCAGAAACTCAATCGCACCATAGCCTTCTTCGGTGACCGTCAGCCTGAGCCGTGGCCGATCCGCCTTGTCGCTCAAGGCAATCGCCGGCGTCCCATCCGCCCCCACCACTATCTGGATGCGGGTGGGAGTCTGCACCCCTGGAATCAACCGGTCGCCCAGCTTGGGCTCGCGCACCAGCGGCGGTGCCTGGTTGATCGAGAAGCGGGTCTCGCCGTCGGGCGAAACGCGCCAGCCGATGGCATCCATGGCCGGGTGGTCCAGCGCCAGCACCGCCATGCCACCGTTGACGTCGGCCGTACCAAAGCCGCCGCGCTCGCTGCCCTTGTCGTCGTAAAGCACCATCCCGGCCACGTTGAAGGCGCGCTTGTACTGCAGGCCATCGATGATGGGGGCCGGGGTCTGGCCTGAAAGTGTCATGCGGATCACGCCTTTTTCGTCCACGATGTCGATGCGTCGAGCCGTAATGCGTTCCTGATCGGGCTTTTCCACCCGGGTCTGCGGCGAGTCGCTGACGATGAGCTTCTGCAACTGCTCAACCGAGGGGCGCTTTGGGCTGACCTCCTGGGCATGGGCGGTAACGGCGAACATGGCGGTCAAAACAACGGCGGTGATGGCACTACGCGTCATGAGGGCTCCTGATATGGCCGGTGCCAGGGTGCCTGGCATGGCCCCTGGGTGAGCCGAAGCGTACCCCGGGTGACGCCGCACCGCCATGTGCTTCCCAGCGCCCGGGCCTCAGGCTTTTCCACGGCGCTTCGCCGCCATCACAAACGGGATTCCCACCACCACATTGAGCAGCACGAACACCAGTACGGACACCAGCGCCAGCTTGGCGTCCGGCACGCTTGCTCCAATGACCGCCAGCGCCACGCCCGGGTGCCGTGTGGCGGATGCGAGCGCCAGTGCCCTTCGAATGCCGGGCTCCGACCCGCCCAGCAGGTAGCCGGCCACCAGACCCGCCGCAATCACCACCAGCATCACCACCAGGGTGCCCTCGCCCACCGCGCGCCACACTGCCGGGGCCAGGATGATCAGTACGCAAATCCCCCCCACCAGCAGCAACAACATGCCCAACCGCCCGATCAGCTGTGAAGCGCGCTCGCTGCGTGCGCCGAGCAGTTTTTGCGCCAGCAGCCCCAATGCCGTGGGCACAACGACAGTGATCGCGAGCGTTTTGACGATGCTGGCGGTGGACACGTGAAGTTCGCGGCCGAACAGGTGCGCCAGCAGCGTCAGGCCAACCGGCATCACCAGAACGGAAACCAGCGCGGCGGTCACCAGCAACCCGAGAATGTAGGCTCCCTCGCCTCCCGACTTGAGCTGCTTCTTCGGAAGCAACGGCGGCACGGGCGAAAGCGACAGCACCAGCACGGCCAGTGCCACGCCGGGGCGTGGGTCGATCAGTGTCACCGCCAGCAGCGCGACCAGTGGCACGATCACGTACATCGATAGGAACGAGCGCAGCGCCAGCGCGGGCCGCCGCACCAGATAGAGCATGTCCTCAGCTCGCGCTCGCATGGCCAGCGACAACGCGCTGAGCACAATGCTGAGCACGATTACCCACTTCAAGGTCATCAGCAGAGACATGGCGGTTTCTCAGGGCCGGGGCCGGAATACCCTCGCCGGAAGTATGGAAGCCTGGCCCCGGACGTACCTGCGTAGTTCTACTGTCCGCAGGAGGTATTTTCCCCACCGCTGAATGCTGGGCAGATCAGGCTCGCCCACCCCGACGCATCACCCGGTGATGGCGCGCTGGCGCAAGCGCCAGCAGCCATGCCACCACAACGCCCATCAGGGGCAGCATCAACCAGGCTCGCGACAGCGACGGCCAAAGTGCCGGAACCAGGATGATGCAGGAGATACAGAACAAGGCCAGGTAACGGCAGGCTCCCATCTTGCGGCGGTACTCCTTGTGCATTCAGATGTCACCTCGATAAGACGGAACCATCGTAGGCGCCGTGCGCGCATCCAATCCATTTCCCCGAGGCGTCATGGCGTAAATTCCGCGTATTGATGCATCCATTTCGGCGGGGCGAGCGTAGGAAGGACAGTCGCCTGGTCGAGGAGTGCAACGTGCGCTGTCTGCTTCTGTGCTGCCTGCCGCTGACGGCAGTTGGAGCTCCCCTGCTTCGCTACGAGGGCGTCGCCACCACGGCGGACGGGGCGGTGGCCTACCGTGAGGTGCATTGGCAGCAGGGCTCCGGCGAAGGGGCACAGCGCCTGGTGCAGTATCTGTGTCCTGGTGGGCAGCCGTTTGCCCGCAAGGAGATGCCCGCCACCACGCTGCCTTTGGCGCGGGGCTACACCCTGCAGGACCGTCGCAGCGGGCAATTGGCGCAGGTACGAGTCAGCGGCGACACTGTCGGCATTGACTGGAAGGAAGATGCACAGGCCCGCGCTAAAGTGCACCGCATTGCTCTTCCGGCCGGTGCGGTCGTGGATACCGGTTTCGATGCTGCCGTGCGTGTGCATTGGCAGGGCCTGTTACAGGGCACGCCGCTACGCCTGCCGTTTCTGGTCCCCGGGCGCGCGCGGTTCTATCCGGTCACGGTGGTACATCAGGGCCCGGTGCGCTGGCAGGGTCAGGCGGCACAGGCCTTCGAAGTGCGGCTGGACACCTGGTACGGCGCACTGGCACCGCGCCTGTCGCTGGTATACGCCGGCGGTGACCGCCGCTTATTGGAGTTTCGTGGCACCAGCAACCTGCGAGATGCATCTGGCAGATATTCGCCGGTAGTCGTGCGCTTCAATGAGCCGGCGCGCGCACAGCCGATGGAGCGCTGGGAGACCGCGTTGAGGCAACCGCTGGTGGCCGACTGTTCGGCGAACGCGCCGTGACCGAAGGCGATTCTGCTCCACGTTGGCGCTTCTGGGCCAATCTCCTTGGCAACCAGGTGGTGTGGTTGTGCGCGGTGGCCGGCGCCGGCCAAGGGCTGCAGTGGCCCGCGTTGATCTCCGCCGGCATTTACGTTGCCAGCCAGCTACTGATGTCGCCTCACCCACGTAAAGATCTTTGCTTGATCGTGTTCGCGATGGCATGTGCATTCGGTGTTGATGGGGTTGCGGCCGCAGGCGGATCCGTTCTTTACGCAGCTGCGCCATGGGGGTGGATCCCGCCGCCGTGGATACTGACACTCTGGGCCTCATTTGCGATGACCCTGACGGTATCGATGGCGTTTCTGCAGCGGCACTGGCTGCTCCCCGTAGTGTTCGGGCTGTTGTTGGCACCCCTCGCTTATGTTTCTGCATCACGCGGGTTCGCGGCAGTGCAGTTCTCGGCTCCTGCGTGGCATGGATTGCTGGTGCTGGGCGCAACCTGGGCAGCAGCGCTGACG
Organism: Stenotrophomonas sp.; assembly: GCF_032103445.1. Lineage (GTDB taxonomy): Bacteria > Pseudomonadota > Gammaproteobacteria > Xanthomonadales > Xanthomonadaceae > Stenotrophomonas. Next base: position 46,033 of record NZ_DAMDFR010000010.1, on the reverse strand, counting down.
TTGCTATGCCGGGTCGCGCGGCAAGCGCCGTTTCAGCCGATTGCGTCAGGGTAGTACATGTCAACGTTCAACAGCACAACCGCGACTCATCCGGGGGATTACGACGATGGATACGGAGGACGCAACGCAGCCCCGTCAGTTGCTGTGCTACGGTCTCCGCGAACAGTAACCAGGAGACATCATGTCAGTCCGTCTGAACATCCTAATGTCCGATGACCTGAAAGAGGCATTGGATCGGGTCACAGAAGAAGCCGATCAATCTGCAAGCGAAACGCTGCGGAAGGCACTGTGCCTCTATATAGCTGCAAGGGAAACAACGAAAGGCGGACGGCGCAAGTTGGGCTTCTTTGATGCACAGACGGGCCAACTGGACGGAGAGGTGATTGGCCTGTAACCCCAGGAGTTGTACGTTGAAGGATGACAACAATCTGGACATGAACGGCATACCAGGTCGCATGTCTGTTTCAATCGAAAGAATGGAATCGCCTGAAGACGCTGCGCTTCGGCGTTTCAAAGACAAGTGCACATTCATCGCGTATATGACAGCTGCCATTCTTGGCCTGGCTGTTTCGCTCTACTTCATTGTCACCAATCACACGCCGGAGAGCCAGAAGTTCAGCTGGTCAGCTTTCACCGGAATCCTGGGGCTCATCATAGGGCGGCAGGCGCGGCGATAACGCCCTGCTCTCTCGCTTCGCTATTTGCAGGCATCGAACACCCGATCGTCCATTCGCCGGGTGAGCTCAAACGTTCTTCGCGATCCGGCGGATTCAAAAGCGGCGGCACGCTGGGCCTTGGCGGTCTCGCAGGCCTCGGGGTCACGATACTGGCTGATGGCAGCGCCCGATACGCCACGTTGCGGTGGTCGACCCCGTACATCGGAGCGTCTGCGAGAATCGAGTTCACGCTGAATCGCATCCAGCCGCGCCTGCCCATAGGCATTTGGCGCTTCCGGCACTGCGTCCCAACGTTTAACCGCCTGTCCCGACGTACACGGATCGGACTGATACACCGTGTTTGCGCCGTCCACACACTTGTACACCTGCTGCGCTGCAGCCGGGCACGCCCAGCACAACGCCAGCAGCACAACCGCTCTTACCTCCATGTCACCCCCTGTTCGCCGCCTGACCCTGGCGGCAGCCGGCCTAGTCTATAGTGCGGACAACCCCTCCAAGAAGGCAGCACGGATGCGAACCCACCTCACCCGCACGTTTCTGGCTGCCGCCCTGCTCTCCGGCGCGTTCCCCGCCTTGGCGGAATCAACCCAGGTGGATGTCCGCGTGCTCGCGCGCGGGGCCAAGTTCATCGGCGGCTACAGCGATTCGGCCCGCGTCGTGCTGACCGACGCGGATACCGGAGAAGTGCTGGCACGCGGCCTCACCCAGGGCACCACGGGGGACACCCAGCGCATCCTGGCGGGAGGCGTTGATGGAGACAAGCGCCTGTCGACGCCGGACTCAGCGGTGTACCGCGCCACGCTGGATCTGGCCAAACCGCGACGTGTCACCGCCACCGTCACCGGTCCGCTCAGCCAACCGCAGGCGGCTACTACGGTTACCAGTACCCAGTGGCTGCTGCCGGGGCGTCACGTAACCCAAGGCGATGGCTGGATACTCGAACTTCCCGGGCTGGTAGTGGACCTGGTTGAGCCCGCGGCGTTCCAGCCCACCAAGGCGGGCACCGCGCTGCCGCTGCAGGCCGCAGTGACCATGATGTGCGGTTGTGCGCTCTCGGAAGATGGCCCGTGGAAAGCCGGGGCCGTCGAGGTGGACTATCAGGTCACCGTCAACGGAAAGGCACAGCCCCTGCAGCGGATGCGCTTCGACGCGGCCAGTGGACGCTACAACGCAACGATGGTGCCGCGTGATGCCGGCATCCATGAGATTGAAGTGCGCGCATGGGATGCCGCCGGCGGCAATGCGGGCGTGGCCCACACCACCGTGTTCGTCCGCTGATCAGGCGGCCAGTCCACCGACCACGTGGAAGGCCAGATTGGCCAACCCATGGCCCAGCACCGGCACCAGCAGGCTTCCGGTGCGGAAGCGCAGCCAGCCACCGGCCAGACTGCCGATGAAGGGAAACAGCCCGCTCATGGGATCGATGTTCCAGGTTGCCTTGCTGTATCCGAGGCTGTGCCACAGTCCAAAGGCGATGGCCGTTCCGATGATCACCGGCCAATAGCCGCGCTCAGGCAGTGCCCTGCCCCAGAGCGCGCCCAACAACACAGCCGGCACGACACCGCGATACACCAGCTCTTCCGCCAGCCCGGGCATCGTGAGCTGGAACGCGAGGGTTTCCGCATCCGCCGAGCCCGGCTGGAACACCCACCCCAGCGCGGAACCCCACACGACAAACCCCAACACTGCAGCCACCGACAGCCACGGCGTGCGCTGCTTGAAGGTGAGCCCGACGGCGTGGCGGTCCAGCTTCAGCACCAGAATGACCAGCACTGAAAGAACAAGACTGTAGACCTTGCCCGACCAGTTCCAGCCACCACCGAACACCGCCAGCGCAGGAACAGTGGACGCGAGCCCGGTAACTACGTCATCCAGGCCCAGCAGCAGCGCGCCGAGCAGCGCCATGCTGATGCGGATGCGCCGATCAAACAGGCGAACCAGAAGGAACAGCGCTGCGCAGATGAGTGTGAAGGTGGCGGCGAAGATCGCGGCGTCCACGTGGGTGCACTCCAATAGTGAAATCAAAAGGGGGCGCGACCTCACGATCGCGCCCCCCTCAGGCCGTGTTTCTTACTTCTTCACGTTCGCGGTATGGCCCTTCAGCGCTTCCGCCAACCCCGGCACACCTTCCGCGCCAGTGGGCACGGTAATGCTGGAACCGGTGAAGTCCTTCCCTATCGGTTCGACGCGTCCACCCAGGCACTGCGCCAGGAAGCCCTCGGTGACGGCGTTGAAGGCCTTGCTGTTCTCTGGCCGTGCAAAGCCATGGCCTTCGTCAGGGAACAGCGCGTAAGTCACCGGAATCCCCTTGGCCTGCATCGCCTTGACGATCTGGTCGCTTTCCGGTTGCTTCACGCGCGGGTCATTGGCACCCTGCCCGATCAGCAGCGGCTTGCTGATCTTGTCGACGTGGCTGAGCGGTGACCGCTCTTCCAGCAGCTTCTTGCCTTCCGGCGTGCGCGGGTCGCCCACGCGCTTGGCGAACTGCTCGAAGAACGACGCCCAGTACGGCGGAATGGTGGACAGCAGGGTGTTGAGGTTCGACGGCCCGACCAGGTCCACACCGCACTTGAAGGTGTCAGGGGTGAAGGTGAGGCCCACCAGCGTGGCGTAGCCGCCATAGCTGCCGCCGAAGATCGCCACCTGGTCTTTCGTGGTGACCTTGTTGTCAACCGCCCACTGCACTGCATCCAGCAGGTCATCGTGCATCTTGCCGGCCCACTCGCCGTTACCGGCGTTGGTGAACGTCTTACCGAAGCCGGTGGAGCCGCGATAGTTCACCTGCAGCACCGCATAGCCACGGTTGGCCAACCATTGGCCGTAGCCGCTGTAGCCATAGCTGTCGCGCGCCCAGGGACCACCGTGCACGACCAGCACCAGCGGCACCGGCTTGTCGGCCTTGCCGTCCGCATCAGCGTCTGCAACCTTGGGCAGGGTCAGGTAGCTCACCAGGTTCAGGCCGTCGCGCGCCTTGATCTCCTGCGGCCACTGCTTCACCAGCGGCTTGCCCTCCAGCGCGGGACGCGCCCCGAACAGCTTGGTCAGCTTGCCGCCATCGGCACGGTCATAGCGGTAGTACAGCACCGGCTGCTCGGCGGCCGAGTACGCCACGATCCAGGTCTTGTCGTCCAGAGTGCGCGAGTTGATCGAAATGTCGCCGGGACCGATCTCTTTCAGCTTCTTGAGGTCGGCGCCGATGGTGTCATCCAGCGGCTTCCACTCTTCACGCAGGTAATCGACCGCCACCGCCTGCACCTTGCCGGTCCTCGGGTCGGACAGACTGTCGCTGATGTCGGCGCGGGCGTCTTCGGCCACCAGCGTGCGCTCGCCACTGGTGGTATCCATGGCAAACAGCGCCGACGTATCACGATTGCGTGAGTCGAACAGATACAGCGTGCTGCCGTCGGTGGTCATGCCCGCCGGCCCGGTGGTGAGACCGTCTTCAAACGGGATCTCGTCGATCTTGCTCCAACCGCCCTTGCCATCCGGTTTCAGAATGTCGCTGCCGCCGTCATCGCGCGAGCGCGTGGCATAGCGCACCTGGTAATTGGCATCCGCCACGTAGCTGGACAGGTCATCAGTGTTCTTCACCACTTCCGTGCGCTTGCCGGTGGCCAGATCGACGCTGTAGAGGTCGTGCCACTTCGGGTCGCGGTCGTTCATCGACACCAGCACCGCATCCGGCTTGAGATGGCTCAAGCCCACCACTTCGGCGCGGGTCTTCGGGAACGGCGAAAGGTCCTTCTCCGCACCGCTGTTCACATCCACGGCAAAGGCGTGGAAGTCTTCATCGCCGCCTGTGTCACGCAGGTACACCAGGGTGCCGGGACGGTAGCTCCAGAAGTGATTGCGGATGCCACGCGAGGCGTCCTTGGTCACCGCTTTGGCCGCATTGATGTCGTTGGCCGGGGCGACCCAGACATTCAGCACACCGTTAACCGGTGCGATCCAGCTGATGAACTGCCCGTCCGGACTGAGCTGCACCGAAACGCGCTCCGGGTTGCCGAACAGCGCGTCACGCGGAATCAGTTCCGGCTCGGCGGGTGCTGCCGTGGCGGAAGGGGCGGCGGCAGTTCCGTCGCTGGAGGTGGATTCAGAAGCCGGCTTGCAGCCGGCAAGGGCAAGAACAACAGCAGAAACCAACAACGTAGTGCGCATGACCTGCTCCTTTGGATGCGACGCTGGGGATTCAACCGATACGGGCGCGGCCCGACATGCACAGCAGCGAAGCACGCGCTTTATCGAGTGTGACCGCCATGACTCCGGCCAACAATAGGCACGAAGTCACGCTTCGACACATCGCGTGGCGGTGATCGCCGGGGTCAGTCCTTGACCACCGGCAGCACGATCGCACTGGGCGTATCCGCGCCGAAGTAGACCCGCTGGGTCGCCTTCACATAGTCGCCGGCCTTGGCATCGAAGATGTTCGGCACATAGTGCTGCGGGTTGCGGTCGTACAGCGGGAACAGCGTTGACTGCACCTGCACCATGATCCGGTGGCCGGCCTTGAAGGTGTGGTTCACGTTCGGCAGCCCGAAGCGGTAACGCTCAACTTTGTCCGGCTGCAGCGGCTGCGGCTGGGCCAGGCTGTGCACATACCGGCCACGGAAGATCTCGATGCCCACCGGCAGCTCATAGCCGGCCATGTCCGGCGTATAGGTATCGCCATCCGGGTAGACATCCACCAGTTTCACCACCCAGTCGCTGTCGGTGCCGCTGGTCGCCGCAAACAGATCCACCTGCGGCGCGCCCATGATGTGCACGTCCTTGTCCAGCGGCGGGGTCTGGTAGACCAGCACGTCGGTGCGGTCGCTCACGAAACGCTGGTCGTGCACCAGCCACGGCTTCCACACGTCCGCATCGTTGGCGTGGATGGGGCGCGGCACGAACGGCACCGGCTTGGCCGGATCGGAGATGTAGCTGTCATTGCCCTCTGCGGACGGCGCGGTGAAGCCCAGTGAGAACTTCTGCCCCAGATAGAGCGGCGTCGGTGCGCCCATCGGCCAGCGCGGCGAGGCATCCCACTGGTTGGTTCCGGTGCGGTAGGTGAGCGCCTGCGGTATATGCGGGTCGGGCGCGCCCTTCAGGTAGTGGTCCAGGAACGGCTTCATGTAACGGGTGCGGAATTCCAGTGCGGTGTCGCCCGGATACTTCAACGCACCCAGGCTGTCGCCCTGGTAGTTCACCTGCGAGTGGTGCCAAGGGCCGATCACCAGATGCAGTTTGTCCTTGGCACCCGGCTTGTCCTTCAGCGCCTCGTACACCGCCGGTGCACCGTAGCTGTCCTCCTGGTCCCACTGCCCCACCACCAGCATGGTGGGCACCTTCAGCGGCCGTGCGGCCATCCATTTGTCCACCGCCTGCTCGGACCAGAACGCGGTGTAGGCCGGGTTCTGCGACAGCTTCTGGTAGAACGGGAAGCCGTCCACGCCATAGGCCCGCGCGTAATCGCCGGTAGAGCCGGCGCGCAGGTACTTCAGGTAATCATCGCCGGGGCCCGACGGCACCGGGCCGTTGTCATTGGCATTGGTCATCTGCCCGGTGAAGTAGCCCAGGCCGATCTGCCGGAACGCGCCATTGTGGAACCAGTCGTCGCCGCGCCAGCCATCCACCATCGGGCTCTGCGGCACCGACGCCTTCAGCGCCGGATGCGGGTCGATGGTGGCCACCAGGGCGGTGAAGCCCACATAGCTGGAACCGGTGATGCCCACCTTGCCGTTGCTTTCCGGCACGTTCTTCACCAGCCAGTCGATGGTGTCGTAGGCATCGGTGGCATGGTCGATGCCGGTGTCGTTGAGCGGGCCACTGATCGGACGGTTGGCAATGTAGACGCCTTCACTGCCATTGCGGCCACGCACGTCCTGATAGACGCGGATATAGCCGTCGTTGACGAACTCGGCATCCATCAGCGGCAGGATGTCGTCGATGTGCTGGCTGGGCAAGCGCGAGGTGGTCTTCGCCGCGTTGTACGGTGTGCGGCTCAGCAGGATCGGCCCATTCCGGGTGCCCTTCTTGAACACGATCACGGTGTACAGCTTCACCCCGTCGCGCATCGGCACCATTTCCACCCGGCGCACGTAGTCGGCCTGCGGGCGGACCGTCTGGTAGCCGGGGTTCATGTCCGGGGTCATCGGCGTGACCGGTGCGGTCTGTGCCCAGGCCAGCGGGGTCAGCAGGGCCAGCGCAAGACCGGCGGCCAATGGGGCGCGCGACCGACCGGCGCACGGCGAACTCAGCGACAACGTCATGCAGAACCTCGTTGCAGGGTGTTATTTTCTAACAACTATGCGCCGCGCATCGGGCGGTTCCCATATGCCGTTGGTCACCCGCCGCGATACCCTTCTGCCATTCACGCACCTGCCCCGCCCATGCCCCGCGCCCTCCTGCCCGTCTCCAATCCCGATCAACTGGCCTACCGTCTGCTGCTGGACAGCGACTGGGCCGAAGCCGGAGGACTGGCGCAGGCACCGGCCGAGCTTCGGGTGCTGTTGACCACCCTGTTCGACTCGCCGGAGCCGATGTGGCTGGCGTGGGGGGCACAGGACAAGCACTTCTTCTTCAATGACGCCTACCTTCCCCTGCTCGGCGGCAAGCTGCACGGGGCCATGGGGCGCGGCCTCCAGGAGGTGTGGAGCGACGTATGGTCCGACGTGAGTGAAGCCATCGACGACGCATTCGCGGGTCGTCACCGCAGTTTCCGCAACCTGCCGCTGCAAATGGATCGCGATGGCTCGTTAAAGGAAACCTACTGGACGTTTTCCTATTCGCCGCTGCGGCTGCTGACTGGCGAGGTCGCGGGTATCTTCTGCGTTGTGAGCGAGCAGACCGAACAGGTGCAGCAGAAGAACCTGCATACCCGGCAGGTGGAGGCCATCACCGAACAGGCACGTGATGCCCACCTGGAACTGGTGCGCGCCCGCGAGCAGCTGCGCCAGGCGCAGAAGCTGGAAACCATGGGCCAGCTCACCGGCGGCGTCGCGCATGACTTCAATAACCTGCTGCAGGTGATTGGCGGTTCGGTGGACATGCTGCAGCACACACTGCCACCCGAGGCGCCGCAGTTGCGCTATGTAACCGCCATCGGTTCGGCCGCAGATCGCGCCGGCAAGCTCACCTCGCATCTGCTGGCGTTCTCGCGCCGGCAGAGCCTCACCCCCGAGGTGTTCGACATCCGCGAAAGCATTCGCGCCCTGTCAGATATCGTCGGCACGGTGCTGGGTGCCCGCATTGGCTTCGAGGTGTCGCTGCCTGAAACCCCGCTTTACGTGCTGCTCGACCGCAACCAGCTGGATACCTCGTTGATCAACATCGCGGTCAATGCCCGCGATGCCATCGTGGGCGAGGGTCAGGTCAGCATCTCGATAGAACGCGTGGACACCATCCCTTCCGTGCGCCAGGCCGCCCCGATGCTGGGCAACTATGTGGCGGTCACGGTGCGTGACACCGGCCAGGGCATCGCGCCGGAGGTGCTCAGCCGGATCTTCGAGCCGTTCTTCACCACCAAGGGGATCGGCGCAGGTACCGGGCTCGGCTTGAGCCAGGTATTCGGCTTCGTCAAACAGTCCGAGGGCGAGGTGGACGTGCAGAGTTCGGTGGGCACCGGCACCACGTTCACGCTGTATCTGCCGCTCACCCAGGCCGGTTCGGCAACAGCACCCGTGGCTCCGTCGCACCGGATCGCCAACGGCACCGGCTTGAGCGTGCTGGTGGTGGAAGACAATGTGGATGTCGCGGCGTTTGCGACCGGTGCATTGGCCGAGCTGGGCTTCAACGTCGTGCTCGCGCGCAATGCCGCCGAGGCCTGGGCCGAGCTGCAACGCGGTGCCGGGCGCTTCCAGGTCGTGTTTTCAGATGTGGTCATGCCTGGCGTAAACGGGTTGCAGTTGGCCCGTCGCATCCGCGACACCTATCCCGGGCTGCCGGTCATCCTGACCAGTGGCTACAGCGAACTGCTGGCCAGCGACCCGAATCACGGCTTCACCCTGCTGAGAAAGCCCTATTCGCTGAAGCAGCTGGCGAGTGCTCTGGCACAGGCCACCCAACAACCGCGGGCGGGTTGATCCGGATCAAGGTGCGCTCCCCGTTGCCCCGCCATCATCAAGGCGTCGCAATGAAAGGGGAAACGGCCATGCTACTGGGATTGGACGCACAGATCTGGCTCGCCTTGGGCTTCATCCTGGCCGTGCCTGTCGGCGTGGTAGGCCTGCTCAAGCTCTGTCTGCGCCGCCGCGGCGGCCTACCCGCAGGCTGGGGCGCAGCGCTCGTACTCTTCATGGCCGGCTGCTGCTCCATCGCCATGATCCTCGACAAAGTAGCGTAGAGCCGGGCTTGCCCGGCTGCTCCTGGCGCTACACCCCAAAACCCCCAACAGGCTCCGTCTCAAACCGCTCACCAAACCCGGTGATGTGCGGCCTCGCCCGCGCAATGGCGTCCTGCACACCCGGCAGCGCCAACGACGCCCGGTGCAGCTCCGCGCTGTCCCACACCTCGGTAATCCAGATCGCATCGGAATCAGTCGGGTCACGCGCCACGACATAGCTGCGGCACCCCGGCATGCCATCGGTCCCCTCCAGCAGAATCGCAATCACCGCGTCACGCTGGCCGGGCGCAATCTTCATCTTGCCAATCAATCCGTACATGGAATGCCTGCCTCAAGTGCGAACCCTGATGATGCGCCGACGGCCGATGGCGATCAATCCACTAGCCTTGCTGGCGCAACCACTCCAACGCAGCCTGCCGGGTACGGTCAGCCACGCCCAGCTCGCGCACCGGTTCATCCGGCACCAGCGACTTTCCATCACCCTTCCCGTTCCGGTCCACGAACAGGGAGCCAGTCAGCTGCAGCACCGTGCCATCGGCGAGCCGGTGACCGGTGTTCGCAGTTGGCACGCCGAAAGTCGGCGCACCAAAGCTGCGGGTGTGGGCCCGGCCCCGGAACGCAACCACCATGGCCTCCCCCGAGCTGCCGGTACGTCCCGAGGTCAGCACCGCCACGGGTACCTGACCGAGATCGGGCGCGGTCGCCGACGCCTTCGTCGTATTGTTTGGCCATGCGTCGCGGCTACCGTCAGGACGCTGAAAGTAGCCCGGTGTCTGCCCGCGCAGCAGCGGCTCCAGCCCGGCCAGCATGGGCCACATGGTGCCGCCGCCGTTGTCGCGCAGGTCCACCACCCAGCCGTGCACGCCCTGCGCGCTGCCGGCCCGCAATGCGTCCAGAACCGCGTCACGGTAACGGACCCGTAGTGCATCATCTCCTGCGCGGATACCTGGTATCGCGAGGTATCCAATGCCGGGCTCCAGCATCTCCCACTGTGGGGCCACGAAGCTGGCCCGCGCAACGCGCGGCTCATTCGCGAGACGTGCAGGATCCATCAGAAAGCTGTGCCCATCGCCAAGCGCCCGGAGCACCTGTTTGATCGCGCTGCGCGCTTCGCCCGGTGTGGCAGTCGCCGCCGGTCGCCAGCGCTCACGGAAGTCCGCCGGCAGTTGCCGCGCGTAGTAGGCATTGTCGGCGATGACCTGCATGGCTTCGTCGTAGAGCGCAATGCCGCTGACGCCCGTAGATGCCGAACGGGCATGGGGTATGAGACGCACGCCTTCAACGGAGAACCGGGCCCCCTGATGCCCGCCGAAACTCAATTCGATCAATCGCGCGGATGCCGGCACATCCAGCGGCAGGCTCAGACCTGAGAGGTCTGTTGGTGCCTGGAAATTTCGCTGAATTCGGTCGAGCTTGCGTTGCCCGTCGTAGGCGATCATCGACACCTGCATGTCACCAGCGTCCAGCGTGCCCTTTTCCATTTCAAGCGTGTAGTGGCCGACGGTACCGGTCTCGCGCTGCACGGCAAAGCGATACCCGCACGCCTTCGGGCGGGCGTCCACGCTGATCGTTGCACCGTGCGCTGTAAGCGGCGACGCTGCGAATGAGCGGGTGCAGTTGCTGCCGATATCCTGGACGCCTTCCCGCCATGGCTTGTCGATGTGATAGACGAGCCAGCCGAACAGCGCAGCCGCAATGATTGCGACGCTGCAGGCCAGCCAGATGAGGATGCGCTTGAAGCGGGGCGCGGAAGCATTCCGGTTGTTTGACATTTCCATCCATGGAGAAAAACGGGTGTGCGGCCGATTTGATTACATCCGTTTCAGATTTGGAAGGGCCGGCCAACGGCCGGCGCTACCGGGTGGGGATGTTTGCGTAGCCCCATGCCACCGATTCGCGCAGCTGCTGCACCATGTGTTCCAGAAACACCCGCACGCGAGGGGCCAACTGCTTCCCCGACCCATGCACGGCGCTGAGCGGTGACGTGGCCAGCGCGAAGTGCGGCAGCACCTCCACCAGCCGACCGGTGTGCAGGTCCTCGGCCACGTCCCAGATCGACTTGCGGGCGATCCCCGCGCCCTGCACCGCCAGCACCTGGGCGGCATCGCCGTCGTCGCACAGGGTGGTGGCCTCCAGCGGAAACGCCACGGTGCCGTCGGGCCCGGCGAACAGCCACTGGGTCACCGGTGGGCTGCCGGAGGCGATCAGGTCGTGATCACGCAGGTCCTCGATGCAGCGCGGCACGCCACGACGACGCAGGTACTCCGGGGCCGCACACAGAATGCGGCGGTTCGGGGCCAGCTCGCGGGCCACCAGCCGCGAGTCGTCCAGGGCTCCGTAGCGCAGCGCCAGCTCCACGCCATCGCCGATCAGGTCCACCAGCTCATCCCGTAACGACAGGTGCACACGAACCCCCGGGTGCGCCCTCTGGAAGCTGCGGACCGCCGGCACCACATGACGGCGGCCGAACCCGTTCGGTGCGGTGAGCTTGAGCACACCGGCCACCACGTCCTGGCGCTGCTCCAGCGCCGCCTCAGCAGCGTCCACCGCTTCCAGCACACGGCAACAATGTTCGTGGAACAACACGCCTTCGTCGGTCAACGAGGCGCGCCGCGTGCTGCGGTTGAGCAGGCGCACCTGCAGCCGCCGCTCCAGCGCGGTCAGCCGCTTGCTCACCACCGCCAGCGACACCCGCAGCTCGCGGGCAGCGGCTGAGAGACTACCTCCGCGCACGATGCGGTCGAAGGTGCGCAGCTCCCCCAGGTCTTCGATCACGCGCGATGTTTCCTTTCAGGCAAGAGTACCTTTCCGATATTGCCATTCCGGAAACAGCCGCGCATCCACACAATGTGTCCATTCATGCCTGCCGGGGAGCGGTTGGCCGTACCGACGTGAATGCGCACGCGGACGCGACAGGATTCGCGCCATGCTGTGCCCTAGCCACCCCCCACAGGTAGCCAGACCATGACCGATGCATCCGGCAAGGGCGGACCCACGCTCAGCCGCCGCCGTTTTTTCCAGGGATTGACCCTGATCCCCGTCGCCGCGGCCCTGCCCGGCTGCGGCCCCACCCCGACCACCGCGGAATCCGCACAGACGGGCCCGGCTCCGGACTACACCCCGCAGTACTTCAGCGCCGCCGAGTGGACCTGCGTCACCGCGATCTGTGACCGGCTGATTCCTTCCGATGAAACCGGCCCCGGTGCCGTGGAATCCGGTGTGCCCGAGTTCCTCGACCGCCACATGCAGACGCCCTACGCCGCCGGCGCGATCTGGTACATGCAGGGGCCGTTCCTGGAAGCACCCAGCGAGTTCGGTTACCAGGGCAAGCTGGCCCTGCGCGAGATCATCAAGATCGGCCTGGGCGCGTTTGACGCCCACTGCCGCAAGGCCTTCGATGGCAAGACCTTCGCGGAGCTGGACCACGCCCAGCAGGAAACCCTGCTCAAGGCCGCGGAGGGCGGCAAGCTGGAGCTGGAAGGCATTTCCAGCAAGCTGTTCTTCTCCAACCTGCTGGGTGAGGTGAAGAATGGCTACTTCGCCGATCCCAAGTACGGGGCCAACCGCAACATGGGGGCCTGGAAGATGATCGGCTACCCGGGCATGCGCGCGGACTATCTGGACTGGATCGGAGTGCGCGACAAGGCGTACCCGTTGGGACCGGTGGATCTGGCAGGGCGCAGGGGCTGAAACGAATGGCAATCACGAAACCGAAAGTCGACGCGGTCATCGTCGGCATGGGCTGGACCGGGGCGATCCTGGCCAAGGAACTCACCGACGCCGGCTTGAACGTGGTCGCGCTGGAACGCGGCGGCGACCGCGATACCCAGCCCGACTTCGCCTATCCCAAGGTCGTGGACGAGCTGGAAGGTTCGGTGCACCGCCGCTACCTGCAGAGCCTGTCGCAGGAAACCGTCACCATCCGTCACAAGCCGTCCGACACGGCGGTGCCGTACCGGCAGATGGGCTCGTTCAAGCCGGGCACGGGCGTGGGCGGTGCCGGCAGCCACTGGTCCGGCGCGCATTTCCGCCCGTTGCCGGAGGACATGATCCTGCGCAGCAATGTGGAGCAGCGCTACGGCAAGAACTTCATTCCGGCCGACATGACCATCCAGGACTTCCCGGTCACCTACGCCGAGCTGGAACCGCACCTGCACATGTTCGAGCTGGTGTGCGGCACCTCCGGCAAGGCCGGCGTGATCAACGGCGTGGTCCAGGAAGGCGGCAATCCGTTTGAAGGGTCGCGCTCGGCCGAGTACCCGCTGGGCCCGAATCCGAACTACCTGGGCGGGGAGCTGTTCTACAAGGCGGCCAAGGAAATGGGCTGGCACCCCTACCCGATTCCGGCTTCGAATGCCTCCGGCCCCTACGTGAACCCGTACGGCTGCCAGCTCGGGCCGTGCAACGCCTGCGGCTTCTGCAGTGACTACGGCTGCCTGAACTACTCCAAGGCCAGCCCGAACGCCTGCATCCTGCCAGTGCTGCGCCAGCGCCCGAAGTTCGAGCTGCGCACCCATTCGCAGGTGCTCAAGGTCAATCTGGACAGCAGTGGCAAGAAGGCCACCGGCGTGACCTATCTGGACGCGCAGGGCCGCGAGGTCGAGCAGCCAGCCGACCTGGTGCTGCTGTGCGCGTTCCAGCTGTACAACGTGCACCTGATGCTGCTGTCCGGCATCGGCCAGCCCTACGACCCGGAATCCAACACCGGCACCGTGGGCCGCAACTACTCGTATCAGAACCTCAACCGCGTGGTGCTGTTCTTCGACAAGGACGTGCAGGCCAACGGTTTCATAGGTATTGGCGGTGCCGGCACCACCATGGATGACCTCAACGGCAACCAACTGGACAACGCCAAGGCCGGTTTCGTCGGCGGCGGCCTGGTCTGGGCGCGCCAGCCCGGTGCCGGCCCGGTGCGTGGCATCAACGTGCCGAAGGGCACACCGAACTGGGGCTCGGAGTGGAAGAAAGCGGCGGCAGACAACTTCCGCCACAACTTCTACTACGAGGTCCAGGGGGCATGCATGGCCTACCGCCAGCACTACCTGAGCCTGGACCCGACCTACAAGGACAGCTTCGGGCGCCCGCTGCTGCGCATGACCTTCGACTGGCACCCGAACGAGATCAAGGCCTCGCAGTTCTTCGTCGGCAAGGCGATGGAGATGAGCCAGGTGTTGAACCCGCTGTCGATGAGCGGCGATGCCAAGAAGGACGGTGAGCGCTACAACATCACCAAGTACCAGAGCACGCACACCTGCGGCGGCGCGATTATGGGAGCGGATCCGAAGACCTCCGCCCTGAATCGCTACCTGCAGAGCTGGGATGTCTCCAACGTGTTCGTGATCGGGGCCAATGCGTTCCCGCAGAACAACGGCTACAACCCGACTGGTCTGGTCGGCGGGCTGGCGTACTGGGCGGCCACCGCCATCCGTGAGAAGTACCTGCCCGATCCGGGCCCGTTGGTCCAGGCCTGAGGAGACGCCGATGAAAAAGCTGCTCCTCTGGATCGTGGTGCTCGCCGTGCTGGTGCTGCTGGCGGCACTGGCCTACGCCTACATTCCCACCAACACCCGCGTGCTGGCCGATGGCCCTGCGCCCGATGCCGCATTGATCGAGCGTGGTCGCTACCTGGCTGCCGCAGGCGACTGCACGGCGTGCCACACGCGACCCGGCGGCAAGCCGTTCGCCGGCGGGCTGCCGGTGGCGTCGCCGCTGGGCAACATCTACAGCACCAACATCACCCCGGACAAAACCACCGGCATCGGTGCGTACTCGTTGGATGATTTCGACCGCGCGGTACGTCATGGCATTACCCCGGACGGGCGCACGCTGTACCCGGCCATGCCCTACCCGTCGTATGCCCGCATCACCGACGACGACGTGCGCGCTTTGCACGCCTACTTCCTGCACGGCGACATCGCGCCGGTGAACGAAGCCAATCGCGCAGCGGAGATTCCGTGGCCGCTGTCGATGCGCTGGCCGCTGGCGATCTGGCGCAAGACCTTCGCACCGGAAGCGGATGCGGTGGCATTTGATGCCAGCAAGTACGACGACCCGCTGCTTGCGCGCGGTGCCTATCTGGTGCAGGGCCTGGGTCACTGCGGCAGCTGCCATACCCCGCGCGGCTTCGCGCTGCAGGAAAAGGCATTGGATGAGTCCAGTGAGGCGTACCTGAGCGGTGGCCAGATCATCGACGGCTGGAACGCGGTGAACCTGCGTGGCAATGAAGCCGATGGTCTCGGCCGCTGGAGTGCGCAGGACATCGTCGACACCCTGCAGACCGGCCGCAACGCGCACACTGCCGTGGTCGGCACGCCGATGGCCGACGTGGTCCGCCACAGCACCCAGCACCTGACCGAGGAAGACCTGCGGGCGATGGCGGCGTATCTGAAGCAGCTGCCGGCGGCGACGCATGATCCGTCGTCGTACGCCGTCAACGATGCCACCGCCAAGAAGCTGCAGGCCGGCATCAATGACAGCCGTGGTGCCGAGTTGTTCGTGGACAACTGCGCCGCCTGCCACCGTACCGATGCCACCGGCTACAAGGATGTGTTCCCGACCGTGGCCGGCAATCCGACCGTGCTGGCGGAAGATCCCACTTCGGTGATCCGTCTGCTGCTGCACGGTAGCGAGCTGCCCTCCACCGCCAAGCGGCCGTCGAACCTTGGCATGCCCGGGTTTGCCGATCGCCTGAGCGATGAAGAAATTGCCCAGCTGGCGACCTACATCCGCCAGGAGTTCGGCAACAAGGCCGGTCCGGTGACCGCGACGCAGTCGGCCGTGGTGCGCCGTCACCTTGAGGAAGAAGCCAAGGCCCGGAAGGACGCGCACGACCCCACCGCCGCCGAATCCGCCGACGCCCCGTAGGGACGCGCCATGCGCGTCCGCCGGCCAACCCCGCAATCCAGGTTGGCCGGTGGGCGCGCGATTGCCACACACACCCATGCGGTGTGTAGGGCTCACGCCTCTCCCAACATCGCCTGGATGCGCGCAACAACGCGATCACGCATCTCAGCATCCAGCTTCCCGCCGTACATCGCCTCATAGATCCACAACCCATCCGCCGCCAGCCGCGCCACAAACGCATCCAGCGCTTCGGCGCTCTTATCCCCCGCCTCCGGCACCCCCGGTGCCCACCGCGCCATGGCATCCGACCACGGCGCGCGCTCGGCATCGGGTGGCACCGATTCCAGCATGAACATCAGTTCGGCCCGGGTCGCACTCATCGCGGAAACACGAATGAAGGCCTGGTGCCGCTCATGCTGCGTGGTCTGCGCCGCCGGCTTGCCAGCCAGCGCCTCCATCTGCGCTTCCCAGGTCTCCACCAGGTGCGCATCGATGCCAAGCAACAGCGCCTCACGCGAGGGAAAGTGATAAAGCAGCCCGCCCCGCGTCAACCCCGACTCGGCGGAGACAGATTCAAAGGTCACGCCACGCACGCCATCGCGGTTGATCACACGGACGGCGGCTTCAAGAATGCGGGTGCGGTTACTGGCTCTCATCTGCTCAATGTACGGGATTAGGACCAGCGACGGGACGCCCGGCCGGGCCCCGCAGCAGCCGGGTGGTGAACGCAGCGCCCAAGGCCAGCACCACCACGATCACCCACAGCCCCCACGTGTAACTGGTGTCATACGCGTTGCGCGCTGCATCCAGCCACGCACCCTCGCCCGCTGATTGCGCCAGATGCAACGCCGCTCCCAGCCCCTCGCGCGCTGCGGCCGGAATCGAACCATCCACCGGCAGACCAAGGCTGTACAGCGCCGCGCTCAGGCTGCCGAGCACCGCTACCGCGAACAGGCCGCCGAACTCGTATGCCACCTCTTCCACCGAAGAGGCCATGCCCACGCGGTGCGGCGGCACATTGCTGATGATCGCCGTGGATGCCACGGAGATCGCCGCACCGGTGCCGACGCCGGTCAGGGCCATGCCCGCAATCACCCACGGCAGGCCATGCTGGAAGCCGAGCGCCACCATGGCGACGCCGGCCGCCGCGCAGGCCAGGCCACCGCTGATCAGCGGCCGGTAACCCACCCTGTGCAGGAACCCGCCACCGAGCAGCGCGCTCGGCAGTGCGCCCAGCGCCGCCACCGACACCAGCAGGCCGGCGTTAAGCGGGGTGAACCCGGCCACCAGCTGGAAGCGCTGGGTGGTCAGCAACTGCAGCCCAGCCAACGCAAACAGCGTGACAATGGCTGACAACGTGCCGGCCATGAAGGCCGGATTACGGAAAATGCCGAAGTCCAGCAGCGGGTACGGCAACTGGCCCTGACGGCGCACAAACGCCCATGCACCCAGCGCGGCAACCGCGAAGGCAATGCCGCCAGTCGCCAGCGAGGCCGGCGTGGCGATCAGCGACTTGATCGCCAGCACCAGGCCGGACAACGTCATCAGCGCCAGCAATGAGGAAACAAGGTCCCATGGGCGCGTGGTATCGCGCTGGCCTTGTGGTGCCAGCCACAGCGTGGCCGGCAGTGTCAGCAGCACCACCGGCACGTTGATCAGGAACACCGCCCCCCACCAGAAGTGCTGCAGCAGCAGGCCACCGATGATCGGTCCGAGCGCGGCACCGATCAGCGCCACGGAGCCCCAGATCGCGATGGCGAAGTTGCGCTCGCGTGGGTCCTGGAAGCTGAGGCCGATCAGGGCCAGGGTGGCCGGCATCATTGCGGCCGCGCCTACTGCCAGGAAGGCGCGCGCGGCGATCAGCTGCTCGGGTGTTGTTGAGAAAGCCGCGGCCAGCGAGGCGACGCCGAACAGCACCTGGCCGATCAGGAACATGCGGCGGTGGCCGATGCGGTCACCCAGGGTGCCTGCGCCTAACAGCAGGCCGGCCATGACCAGTGGGTAGGCGTTGATGATCCAGAGTGACTGGCTTGGGCTGGCACTCAGGGCTTCGGTCAACGTGGGGAGTGCTGTGTAGAGCACGGAGTTGTCGAGGGTGACCAGGAGGAGGCCGCCGGCGACGGTAAGGAGGAGAAGCCAGCGGCGGGTTTGGTTGAGGTCGGTCATGGGATTACTATACCGGATGTCCTGTATAGTTTGATGAACCAAGAGCAGCCGGGCAAGCCCGGCTCTACGGGGTTCACCGCAATCGGAAAGGAGCCCAGGTGCGGGGATCAGCGCAGACGGAAGGAACCCGCAGTCAGGGGTTCAGGTTTGGCGGGGGGTGGTGAGTTGGTCGGCGAGGCCGCGGTAGATGGGCACCCGGCAGACCAGGCCGGAGACGCCGCGGGCAATCAGTACCGTCGCGAGGATCGGCAGCAGCAGGTCGCCGCTGTCGGTCAGTTCCAGGGAAATGACTGCCGAGGTCAGCGGTGCCTGGGTGACGCCGGTGAGGTAGGCGCACATGCCGAGCAGAACGAACGCACGCGGATCGACCGCTGGCATCAACGCGGCCAGGTTGTGGCCGATGCCGGCACCCACCGCGAGTGCCGGAGAGAACAGACCACCGGGAATACCTGCTACATACG
The DNA here is from genome assembly GCF_032103445.1 of Stenotrophomonas sp. Classification (GTDB taxonomy): domain Bacteria; phylum Pseudomonadota; class Gammaproteobacteria; order Xanthomonadales; family Xanthomonadaceae; genus Stenotrophomonas. Next base: position 27,566 of record NZ_DAMDFR010000010.1, on the reverse strand, counting down.
AGGCGAGATTGGCCAGCAGCTTCATCAGGCCAAACTCATGGCCGACCATCGCCTGCCCCTGCACCAGGCTGCGTGCCTGCTCATAGCCGGTGCCAAAAGCACCTTCGCCAAAGCCCAGCGCCAGCAGCACCACCACCAGCCCGCAGCCGGCCGCCAGCAATACCGGATGGCGCTGACGCAGCACACCCAGCCAACGCGGACGGCCGGCTACGGTCAGCAGCACCGCCTTGGCAAACAGTCCGCCCAGCAGCCCAGCCACCACGCCACATAACAGAATGGCCACCCAGCCCTGCCCCAGCGGCAGGCGCGCGGTGACATGACCGAAATAGGTGTAGTTGCCCAACAACCCGAGCGACACCACGCCACCCACGATCACCGCCGTCAGCAACGTGCCGGAGAAGCGGTGTTCAAAGCGACCACTCAGTTCTTCAATCGCAAACACAATACCGGCCAGCGGTGTGTTGAACGCAGCGGCGATACCCGCTGCACCGCCCGCCAACAGAAAGTGCGAAAGCTCGCGCGGGTCACGAAACCCGAACCAGCGCCCGAACAGGTACATCAGGCTGGCCCCCACATGCACGGTCGGGCCTTCACGACCCACCGATGCACCGCCCAGCAGCGACAGCGAGGTCAGCAGCAGCTTTCCTGCGGAGACCCCGGGCGAAAGATTGACCCTGCGAAACTCCTCATCCGGCTTGTCGAGCGCGGCAATCACCTGGGGAATGCCACTGCCACGCGTAGGACGCAGCGCGCCTGCGGTGAGCCACGCGAGCAGCGCGAAGATCCCCGGCGTCAGCAGCAGTGCCCAGTACGGCGAGTGCGCAATGATGCGCTGGAACACATGAAATGCCGCATCGCTGGCCTTGGCAAACACGATCGCCACCAGCGCGACCACCACCGCGCCACCCCACAACGCCGCGCGGCGCCGCCACGCTTCGCTGAAGACAAGAGACGCCAGGCGCTGACGCATGCGATCCAGATCAATCATGCGTAAAAGTCTGACAGCTGAACACGCCATGATGAGGTGAAAATCTGGCGGATTTGGGCACAAAATCAGGCGAAACACTGTGCTGAATTTGGACTCATCACCTGAATGAAGCTAGACTTGATCGCTTTCATTCGCAAAATGGAGGCAAGGGACGCAATCGTGCGAGCATTTCCCTTTCTTATCGTGGCGGCCATGGCAGGCGTTCCGCTTGCCGCAAAATCCGCTGAAAACCCCACAGATCAGGGCTCAGAGCCCTACTTCCACGCTGGCGGCGCCGTCCGCTTCAACTATGGCTGGCTCGACTACGGTCCCACCAGCCGCCTGCAACTGGAACTGCTGCGCGCTGATGTGAAAGGCGGAAGCGGTCCGATGTTCTTCTCGGCGCAGTATCGCTGGTACGACGGATTCGATGCCGTCCACCACGCCTATGTCGGCGCGAAGTTCAACGACAACAGCAACGTGAAGCTCGGCATCCAGCAGGTGCCATTCGGCCTGTTGCCGACGGTCTCGCAGAGCTTCTGGTTCGGTTCCGGCTACTACCTCGGCATCGAGGACGACTACGACCCGGGCGTGGTCTTCACCCATCAGCAGGGCGATACCACCTGGCATGCCGGCTATTTCACCGGCGACGAATACGGCAGTGGCGCACGCTACGACCGCTACTCGTTTGACGTCGCGCAGACCAACGCGCTGCCCTACCGCGAGCGTGGCCGCGTGAATGGCCGTATCGAGCGAGCGTTGGACTGGAACGGCGGCGACCTGCTGATCGGCGCATCAGCATTCGCGGGGAAGGTGCAGAACACCCGCACCCGCCACCACCACGGTCACCAAGGTGCCGCCGTGCATGCGCAATGGAAGCGCAATGGCTGGACGACCCAGCTGCAATGGGCGCGCTACCGCTACGACATTCCCGAACAACGGATCGCGCTTTCCGCATTCGATGCCCCGTTCGAGATTGCTGCGCAGGCCGACGTGCCCAGTGCCAACGTCGCGTATTCCTTCGGCAGCAACAGGCTGCTGGATGACGTCACCTGCTACAACAACCTCAGCATGACCCGCCCGGTCGGCCACAGCGACGGCGTTCGCGACTCGTGGCAGAACGTCACCGGCTGCAGCTTCGGCAAGGGCATCATGCTCACCTACGTTGACTGGATCGCCGGCAAGGACATGTGGTTTGCCGGCGGCGAAGGCATCGGCATCGACAATGGCGGTCCCTCGCGTTGGCACTCACGTCTCAACGTCAACATCGGCTTCTACTTCTGACTGTCTGAAGGACGCTCACCACCCGACTCGTTTCCACGGAGGAACCCATGCAGAGCACCGCTCCGCACCATCCCCCCGTTCGCCAGCGCATTCTGCCGCAGGTGTTCATTCCCACCGCCGCCATCGTCATTGCCCTGCTTGCACTGGCGGCGTTCGCTCCAGCACTGGCGACATCCTGGTTCACCGCCGCGAAGACCTGGGCGGCCAATGATGCAGGCTGGTTCACCATTCTTTCGGTGGCGGGCTTCCTGATCTTCGTGGTCGGCGTTGCACTCAGCCGCTTCGGCCTGATCAAGCTCGGCCCCGACCACAGCACACCGGACTACAGCTACGGCAGCTGGTTTGCCATGCTGTTCGCCGCCGGAATGGGCATCGGACTGATGTTCTTCGGCGTGGCCGAACCGATCATGCACTTCGCCACGCCACCGGTGGGGGCACCCGAATCTGCCGCGGCCGCCAAACAGGCCATGCGCATCACCTTCTTCCACTGGGGCATCCACGCGTGGGCAATCTACGCCGTGGTGGCGCTGTCGCTTGCCTATTTTGCGTACCGCCACAACCTGCCGCTGCGGGTACGTTCGGCACTGTACCCGCTGATCGGCGAGCGCATCCACGGGCCGATCGGCCATACCGTGGATACCTTTGCTGCGCTGGGCACCATCTTCGGCCTGGCCACCTCGCTCGGCCTGGGCGTCATGCAGATCAATGCCGGCCTGAACTACCTGTTCGGCTGGGAGGTCAGCACGCTGGTGCAGGTCGGCCTCATCATCGCGATCACCCTGGTCGCCACCGGCTCGGTGGTAGCGGGGCTCGACAGCGGCGTGCGCAGGCTGTCGGAACTGAACATGATTCTGGCAGCCGCGCTGCTGGCATTCGTGCTGGTCTGTGGCCCCACCGCGCATCTGATGCAGGCGCTGGTGCAGAACACCGGCATGTATGTGTCACAGCTGTTCTCGATGACCTTCAATCTGTATGCCTATGAACCCAACGGTTGGCTGGGTGGCTGGACCCTGTTCTACTGGGGCTGGTGGATTGCCTGGTCGCCGTTTGTGGGCATGTTCATCGCGCGCATTTCGCGCGGGCGTACCGTGCGTGAGTTTGTAGTGGGCGTGCTGCTGGTGCCACTGGGCTTCACCTTCCTGTGGATGACCATCTATGGCAATACCGCATTGCACATGGTCAGGGCAGACGGACTCCAGGAACTGGTGCAGGCGGTGTCCACTGACAGCTCGATTGCCTTGTTCGAGTTCCTGGAACATCTGCCGCTTACCATGCTGACATCGTCGTTGGCGGTGGTATTGGTTGCATTGTTCTTCATCACCTCGGCCGACTCGGGCGCACTGGTGATCGACATGCTCACCTCGAAGGGCGAAGAGGAATCTCCGCTCTGGCAGCGCATTTTCTGGGCCCTGCTGGTCGGCGCACTGGCCATTGCCCTGCTGATCGCTGGCGGACTGGAGTCATTGCAGGCGGCCACCATTGCAAGTGCCCTGCCCTTCACCGTGGTGATGATCCTGATGTGCTGGGGCCTGCTGAAGGCCATGCATCTTGACGCGACCAAGCGCTCGATTCTGCGCGACGCCCGCATCCTGCCGGGTACCAGCGAAGACTGGAAGGCACGCCTGAAGCTGCTGGCGCACAATCCGCTCAGAATCGAGGTCACCGGGTTCATCCAGCAGAAGGTGATGCCGGCGCTGGAAGACGTGGCAAGTGAACTCCGCAAGCAGGACCTGCCGGTGCAGGTCACCCACGGCGAGGACGGACGCGCCTGGCTGCAGGTCGGCCACGGCGAGGAGATGGATTTCTTCTACTCCGTGCGCCCGCAGCCCTACGCAGCGCCGACCTTTGCCCTGCAGGACCCGCGCCGACCGGTGAAGGAAGGCACCCAGTACTACCGCGCCGAGGTGTACCTGCGTGAGGGTGGACAGGACTACGACGTGATGGGCTGGACCCAGGTGCAGCTGATCCACGACGTGCTGGACCAGTACGAACGCCACCGCCAGTTCCTGGACCGCGTGCGCTGACCTGACAGCAGAAGGGGTCGCTCGCGCGACCCCTTCTGCGTCACCACCGGTAGTGACGCGCCATGCGCGTCAGCACGGAAAGCGTCAGCGGCCCATTGACCGCGACACAGCCTGTTCCTGCACCTGCGCGTCCTGCTGCTGGGTCTGCGCACTGTCTGCACGTCGCTGATTCACGCCTTCCAGCGCCTCCAGCTGCTTCTCCACCGGCGTCGCTACCGCCTGTGCCGTGTCAGTCCGCGCAATCTGCCGATCCGCCGCATGCGGCTGCCCCTGCACTGCGAACGCATAGCGCGCATCTTCGCTCAGCACGGCCTCGTCGATCCGGCACATGCCCTTGTCCTTCGCGGCCACCAGCAGCGCCATGCCCAGCCGCTCGGTGCTCTGATCCGGTTGCCGACCCATGGCGGTATCCAGGCGGGACACCGCACCATGACTCTGCAGCCAAAGCGGATGATCGGCACTGTTGCTTTGCCGCGGATCATTCACGGGGAGCAGCGGTGACGGCGGCGGCAGGTTACGCAGATGCGCGCCGTCCACCGTGGCATCGATCTTCTGCACACCCGCGTCCTTGTCGGCCGTGGCCAGCCGGAACATCTGTTCCGCCATGCCGTACTCCGAGTTGCCCCGGTTGCGTGCCAGCGATGCAGCATACGCATCCACGTCGGACTGCAGCCCGCCGCGCCCGTCCTCGGCCAGCAGGCGCCAACGCTCACCCGCCATCGGGTTGTCCTGCACCATCTGCTGGGTGCGCTCCATCATCGCGCGCAGCTGGTCTTCGCTGAAGCTGACCGTGTTGAGCTCACCGGCCTTGACCGGCCCACGTGCACCGGTGTCGCCGGTCAACGCACTGTTGAGCAGGCCCGCGACCTGATCACCCTGCGCATGCTGGCGCAGGTCGAAGGTGAACTCGTAGCGGCGCTGGTCGCGCAGCTCCTGACCGTCGGCACCATACTGGCTGAGCCGGGTCACCGGCAGGTTGCCGTCGTACCGCACATTACGCAGTTCGGTGTAACTGCCATCGTCGCGCCGCACCTGGGTGACGTCGCCGCGGTTGCGCGCGCCCGCCAGATCCACGCCAAAGGCCGTGCCCACGTCCACCTTCAGGCGGGTCTGCGAACTCATGCCGAGACGCTCGACGGTGGCGACATCGTCCATGCCAGGAGTCTTCGCATCCAGCGACCCGTTGGCTACGAACTGCTGGTAGGCGGCCTGACCCTGCGCATCGGCGAGGTCAAACGTTGCCGTGCGCACGCTGGACTGGCCCAATGCGTCCTGGCGACCGGCGATCGCGGTTACGCCCTTGGCCGAAAAGCCTATTCCGTTGAACGCTTCCACCGCCTGGTTGGGGCCAGTGGTGACGCGCACGCGGCCATCGTCCAGTCGATCCACGCGCAGGCTTGCGCCTTCGGCTTCGGTCAGTTTGTGTTCGGCGGCGATGTTCCGGAACGTGCCGGCCATGGCGGTGCCACTGAACGATTGTGCATCGAGTGTGACGCTGCCACCTTTCGGGAGCGTTTCCAGATCGAACGGATTGATCCGCGTCGGATCGGTGCCAGCGCCTTCCGGCAGACTGACCCGATATCGGCCCCGCAGTCCTTCGGTTTGAGTGGTCTCAACGATGCCGCCTTTCTGGCGGGTGCCCGCCACGGTCTCCAGCTCGAGCTGGTAATGCACGCGGCCGTCGGCACTGCTTTCGCCCGCTCCCAGCGAGGTGGCGCGGAACGGACCACCGGCGGGTCCAGCGCCCTGTTGGCGCGCTTCCTGGGTGACCTTGAAGCCACCGTCGCCCGGCGTGGCGCTGACCGAAGTGCGACCGGCCTTGCCGTGCATTTCGGAGTTGGAGGAGGTGTAGGTCGGATCGAAGGCTACGTCGGCGGCGTTGCGCGCGGCCGCGTCAACGGACGCGCCCTCCTTCCGTGTCGGGTCGTTCATGTCACTTCCATTTGCTACAGACAGCCCGAGTATAAACCGCTGTTGCCACTCCATGTGTCAAATCATTGACACATGCGCGCACCCGCGCATGCCTGCGGCGCGACCGTGTTGACGCACCCCCGCATGCCTGGGGCGCGACGGTGTTGTAGAGCCGGGCTTGCCCGGCTGCTTTGGGCGGTATCGCGAAAGGCAGCGGGGCAAGCCCCGCTCTACGGGAATGCAGCCAATGCCCGGAGGCGCGCCGCAAGCGCGAACACAGGCCCCCACGTCAAAGCGACGTGGAATACACCAGCATCAAGCGGTTCTCCTCGGCATCACGCTGATAATTCGAACGGAAGAACCCATTACGCCAACGAATCGAGAAGTCCTTCAGCGCCTCACTCTGGAAGGTGTAGCCGATCTCGAAATCGCGCTGCCACTGGCGTCCTTCACCTGCAAAGGTGTTCGGGCGCGCATTGTCACCCTTCACGTAGCGCGCCAGGAACTTCAGACCCGGAATGCCGATGCGCTTGCCATCCAACTGGTAGCGCGCCTGCCAGCTGCGCTCGTCGCGCTCCATGAAGTCGTTGATGAAGGTCCAGTTGAACACGTTACCGTCGGTGCCGCCCACGAACGGCATCGCGGTGTCGCCGCTCATGTCCTGGTAGGCCACCGCGAACTCCTGGCCGTTGACATTCCAAGCAACCAGCGCGTTGACCGCACGGTTGTCGACCACGCCCGCAAGCGCCTGGCCCACGTCATCGGACACGTAATAGCGCAGCTCGGTGTCCAGCCGGCCGACAGGCAGAGGCTGGCGATACGCCACCGATGCCACTTGCTGGCGGTAGATGTCCTGCAGTTCCGCGTGCTCGATCCGAAGCTTCAACTGGTCGTTGACCTTCCAGCCAGCCGTGAACAGATCGAGGTGATCCGAGTCCGGGGTGCCGCTGAAACGACGATCCTTGTTGGTGATGGTCAGATGCACGCGATCCACACCGTCACGATACCAGCTGCGGTCGAAACGCTTGTAACCCAGCTCCAGGCCGTTCTTGAACGCCGCGCCCAGCGACGCACCTTCGAAGGTCTGCGGCAGCAGGCGGCTCGTGTTGGACTTCAAGGTCAGGTCAGAGGTGATATGGCTGCCAACGCGCAGCTCCGCCGGGCCGGCCTTGGCCTTACCGGTCACCGCCACGCGCCCGAAGGTGGTGCGCGCACCGTCTTCGTCATACGGCAGGATGCCGGTGCCCACTTCGGCATCGCTGCCGTCCAGCTTCAGGTCGCCCAGCCCAAGCAGATCCAGGCCGAAGCCGACCACGCCGGGGGTATAGCCGCTGCGGGCATCGATCATCAGGCCCTGCGCCCATTCCTCGCGCTTGCCCTGGCCACTGCCGCTGCGGAAATCACGGTTGTAGTAGAAATTGGTGGCGGTCAGATCGACCTCGGCTCCCTTGAAGAAGCCTTCGGACGTTTCGTCGGCCATCGCCGAGCCGCTGGCCAGGCACGCGGCCGCCAGCACGGAAATCGAAAGGTTACGCATCTTGCAACTCCTTAGAAGATCGCGCTGGCGATGAGGATCAGAACCAGCGACACCACCGAGGCCATCGACAGCGGCAGGCTCAGCGTCTTCAACGTGCCACGCAGGGTCATGCCCATCGTGGTCTGCATCAGCCAGAACGTATTGCTGGTCACATGCACCAGGAACAGCGAACCCGAGCCGGCGGCCAGTGCCACCAGCACCGGCGGCACGTCCAGCGAATGCAGGGCCGGTGCCAGCAGGCTGGCGGCGGTGATCGCCGAGGCGGACACCGAGCCGATGGCGATGTGCAGAATCGCTGCCACCAGCCACACCAGCAGCAGCGGTGCCGCGGTGTTGGCGGTGAAGTAGCCCGACAGGATGTCGCCCATGCCGGTGGTGGCCACCACGGCGGACAAGGAGCCGGCTACACCGGTCAGCAGCAGGATCTGGCCGCTTTCCTTGAACGCATCGGTCACTGCAGCGCTGCGGTCTTTCGCCGGAATGGTGAAGCGGGCGATGAAGAACGCCAACGCCAGGCCACAGAACAACGCAAAGGTGGAGTTGCCGATCGCTTCCAGCACCGGCGCATCCCAGCCCATCACGCGATCCACCGCACCCAGCGCGATCATCAGCATCGGCACGATGATCGGCAGCAGCGACAGCTTCAGCGGTACGGCGTTGCCTTGCGTGGTTTCATCAGCGGCGATCACCGCCGGCTGTTCGTCTTCCGGCAGCTCGTCGGTTTCCGGCTTCCAGAACCCGCGATGCAGCAGCCAGTGGAAGCCCCACAGGGTCAGGAACACGGTGGGAATGGCAATTGCCAGGCCGACCAGCAGCATGGTGCCCAGCTCCACGTCCAGCACCGCCGACAACGCCAGCGCGGCCACACCCGGCACCACCATGGTCAGCGCCATGTAGATGCCCACGCCCACGGCGGCGGCCATCTTCGGCAGCGCGTCGCCGCCCATGCGACGCGCCGTGGCGCGGGCCAGCGGAGCCGACATCAGCAGCAGCACGTCGGTGTAGATCGGCGGGAAGATCGAGGTCAGGATGGTCGCAAACGCGTACGGCATCTGCCTGGGCTTGAAGGTTTTCACCAGCAGCCGCACCACCTGCTGGAACGCCCCCATGCGGTGCAGGAACGCCCCGATCATCACCCCGAAGCCGATCAGCAGGCCGATCTTGCCCATCAGTTCGCCGAAGCCTTCGGTGATCGCCTTGATGGTTTCGGCAAACCCCAGCCCGGAGCTGAGCCCCAGGTACAGCGGCCCGGCGACCAGCGCGATCATCGGGTTGACCTTGAAATAGATGATCAGCAGAACGATCAACAAAATAGCGAACATGGCGTTCGCCAGCACAAACCACTCGTGCATGATTCCCTCCCAGGAATACAAAGCTGGTTGAAACGCACACCGGCACAGCCTGCGCCGGCGTGCGGAATGATCAGGCGGCGCGCAGGCCCGGCGGTGCCGGATGCAGGTCGCCTACCCGGCCGGCCTTGGCGACCTGACCGGAGGTTTCGTGGCCGACCAGTGCCGGCAGCGTTTTCGAAAGCTCAATGAGTCCGAGCAGATCCAACCCGGTGGGAATGCCCATTTCCTCGCACATGGCCACCAGGTCTTCGGTGCAGATGTTGCCCGACGCCCCTGGCGCGAACGGGCAGCCACCCAGCCCACCCAGCGCGGCATCGAAACGCTGAGCACCGGCGTCATAGGCCGCCACCACATTGGCCAGACCCAGCCCACGGGTGTCATGGAAATGCAGGGTCAGAGCGCCGGCATCCACCAGCTGCAGCGCCTTCTCGACCAGCCGCGCCACCTGGCGCGGGTTGGCCATGCCGGTGGTGTCGGCCAGGGTGATGCCGGTGCAGCCCAGGTCCAGGTAACGGCGCACGATGTCCAGCACCTTTGCCGGGGCCTGCGTGCCTTCGAACGGGCAGCCGAAAGCCGTCGCCACCGTGCCGTTGAGCAGCTTGGTGCCGTTGTTGAGCGCGGCGATCTGCGCAAAGCCAGCGAAACTCTGTTCGGCCGTCATGCGCATGTTGGCCAGGTTGTGGGTTTCACCTGCCGACATCACCAAGTTCAGCTCATCGGCACCTGCTGCCAGTGCACGCTCCGCGCCTTTCAGGTTCGGCACCAGCGCCACGTACACCGTGCCGGCGGCGCGCTGCAGGCCCGCGAACACCTCCGCGGCATCGGCCAGCGCCGGTACGGCCTTCGGCGACACGAAACTGCTCACCTCGACACGTGCGAAGCCCAGCTCGCCAAAGGCATTGCCCAGGCGGATCTTCTCTGCAGTTGGCACGAACACCGGCTCGATCTGCAGGCCGTCGCGCAGGCAGACTTCCTGCACGATCAAGGGACGGGATGCGGTCATGTTTACTTCTCCTTCGCCGTGATCCGGGCAATGGCATCGGCGGCCAGTCCCAGTTCGGCAAGCACCTGTGCGGTGTGTTCGCCCAGCGCCGGTCCAGTCCAGCGCATCTCGCCGGGCGTCTCCGAAAGCGTGGGCACGATGCCCGGCAGCGTGATCGGCTGCCCGTCCGGCAAGGTCGTGTTCAACAACATGCCGCGCGCCTGGTAATGCGGATCGGCGACGATGTCGGCGGCGGAGTAGATGCGCCCGGCCGGCACATCGGCCAGATCCAGCGCTTCCAGCACTGCATCGATGTTGCGCCCACTGGTCCAGTGGGTGATGGCCGCATCCAGCTCGGCATTGCGCGCCACGCGCCCCGGGTTGGTAGCCAGCGTCGGATCGTCGGCGAGGTCATCGCGGCCGATCGCACGCATCAGGCGCCGGTAGATCGGGTCGCTGTTGCCGGCGATCACCACGAACGCCCCGTCGGCAGTCGGGTAGGTATTGGACGGGCTGATGCCCGGCAGCGCCCCGCCGGTGCGCTCACGCACCTCGCCGAACATCGCGTACTCGGGCACCAGGCTTTCCATCAGGTTGAACACGCTTTCGACCAGAGAAACGTCCACCACCTGACCACCGCCCTGCCCGGTTTTCACCCGCAGCAGCGCCATCAGCGCACCCATCACCCCGTGCAGCGAGGCCAGCGAATCGCCCAGGCTCACGCCCACGCGCGCCGGTGGCGTGCTCGGATCGCCGGTGGTGTAACGGATGCCGCCCATGGCTTCGCCAATCGCGCCGAAGCCGGGGCGGTCGCGGTAGGGGCCGGTCTGGCCGTAACCCGAGATACGCACCATGATCAGGTCCGGGTTCAGCGCCGACAGCGCGTCCCAGCCCAGCCCCAGCTTTTCCAGGCCGCCGGGGCGGAAGTTCTCGATCACCACGTCGGCGCTGGCGGCCAGCTGGCGGGCCGCGTCGGCCCCGTCCGCGGACTTCAGGTCCAGCACCACGGACTTCTTGTTACGCGCCTGCAGCGACCACCACAGCGAGGTGTCGCCATGCAGCTTCCGCCATTTGCGCAGTGGGTCGCCCCCTTCCGGCGACTCCACCTTGATCACTTCGGCTCCGAATTCGGCAAACAGGCGCGCGGCGAACGGCGCGGCAATCAGCGTCCCGAATTCAACAACACGAATGCCCTGCAACGGACCTGGCATCCTGACTCCCTCCTGCGACAATGCAGCGCAGGGTAGCCAGCCTTCACACGGTTGCGCCAGACCTTATTCGCGAAATGGCGTTCGCATTTGGCGAACGCCTAATCCTTTGGTCGAAGATGGTCGAGCAGCTGCTGTGCGGCCGTGGAGAGGGTGCGGCCGTTGCGATACACCAGTTTCAGCTCTCTTTCCGCCCAGGCATCGGTCAGCGGCTCGAAGTGCAGTTTCATGGAGCGACCGAACAATTCGAACACCGGCTCCGGTACCAGCCCGATGCCCAGGCCCGCCTGCACCGTGCGGCAGATCGCATCGAAGCCCGGCACGTGGATACGCCGCCGCAGCGAGCGCCCCGCGTCACGCGCGGCAATCTGCGAACGGGTGAAGATCGAGCTTTCGGCGTGCAGCGCCACCTGGTCGTACGGCAGCGTGTCAGCGAAGGCGATCGGCCCCTGCCCCGCCAGCGGATGATCCGGGCGCATCAGCATCACCAGCCGGTCGCGACGGAACGGCAGTACAGCGAGGTCACCCAGTTCGCTGTCTCCGGAGCACACGCCGATTTCCGCCCAGCCTTCCTGGATACCGCGCACCACACCCGGCGTGGGTCGCTCTTCCAGTTCAATGCGCAGGTCCGGGTGTTCCAGGAAAAAAGCCTCCAGCGCTTCCGGCAGGTAGGCCACGATGGCCGACAGATTGGCCAGCATGCGAATGTGCCCACGGATGCCGCGCCGGTACTCCAGCAGCTCACTGGATAACGCCGAGGCGGCCAGCAACATCCGGCGCGCGTGCTGCAGCAGGCTTTCGCCGGCCAGGGTGAGCTGCATGCCGCGGCTGTTGCGGGTGAACAGCACCACATCCAGGCCGCTTTCCAGATCATTCAAGCGCCGACTGGCGGCCGAGGTGGCGATGGATTCGCGCTCGGCGGCCTTGGACAGCGAGCCTTCCTCGACCACGGCGACAAACAGCCGCAACGTGGTCAGGCTGATGCGGTCCACGGGCATGGGTTGGGTCACGAACAGGCTCCAGCCAGTACAGAACTGGAGGCATGATAGCGTGACCGGTCAATCCAGCCGGGTCGCTTCCTTCAATCGGTCCATGCCGGTGGGTTGGGCATGCTTTCCGAATTTGAAGTTGACTGACTCAATGGTGCCGTTGTACGGGAACAGCCCCTTCTCATCGTAATCGGCGCACACGGGTGACACGCAATCCATGCCCACGTCCATGCACTCGGTGCCACAGCGCTGGGGAATCTGCTCATCGATGTGGACGCTGTCCACTTTCTTGCCGTCAATGGACAGCACCACATCCGCCGGACCACCCGGTGTGGTGGTGGTCGGCGTGAACGTGACCTCGATCGTATGCTTGCCCGCCGCCAGTGCTTTCGGTGCGACCGCGTCGTAGCGTTTGATCGCAAAGAAGTTGTAATGGAAGCGCGGCTTGCCTTCCCAGAAGAACAGCGAGAAACCGGCCGCGTCGCCACCCAGTGCGAACAGCACGCCTTCGCCGCCCCCCTTCGGCACCTCGACCGGCACGGTCAAGGTAAATGGAACACCTACCAGCTTGGGTCCACTGCCTTCCGGCAAGCGGGTCATGCCGGGATAGAAGGTGACGTCCTCGCGACCGAAGAAGTAACTGGGGCGCAGGGTGACGTCCAGGCGCTCGGAGAAGCTGTCGTCCAGCGGAAACACGTTGTACTTCGATGCTTCGGTCATGAACAGGTCCTGCAGCTGGCGCAGGCGTACCGGCTCCTTGTCCGCCAGATCGACCGCTTGGCTGAAGTCCTTGTCGATGTGATAGAGCTCCCACTTGTCGTCGTCGAAGCTGAAGGAACCCGATGTCTCCCACGGCAGTCGGCCGTGACGGCAGCAGGCCATCCACCCATTGGCATACATGGCCCGGTTGCCGAGCATCTCGAAGTACTGTTTCGTGCGCGTACTGGGTGCTTTCTGCGCCCCCTTTTCGAAGGTGTAGGCGAAGCTGACACCCTCGATGGGCCTCTGCACATAGCCGTTCACCACCTGCGGCTCGGCGATGCCGACCACCTCCATCAACGTCGGCATGATGTCGATGCAGTGATGGAACTGGCTGCGCTGCTTGCCCTTGTCCTTGATCACTTTTGGCCAGGATACGAACATGGCGTTACGTGTTCCGCCAAAGTGCGAGGCCACCTGTTTGGTCCACTGGAACGGGGTGTCACCCGCCCACGCCCAGCCCACCGCATAGTGCGGCGAGGTGCCCGGCAGACCCCAGCGATCCTTGAATGCAATGGACTCCTCCATGGAGGGCTGTCGCCCGTTCAAGCTCATGATCTCGTTCGGCGTCCCCACCAGCGAACCTTCGCCGCTGGAGCCGTTATCGCCGATGATGTAGATGATGAGCGTGTTGTCGAGCTCGCCCAGTGTTTCAATAGCATCGATCACCCGGCCGGCTTCGAAGTCCGCGTGTTCCAGGAAATCGGCATAATTCTCCGCCTGCCGCGCGAACAGGGCCTGGTGTTCCTTCGGCTGGCTGTCCCAGGACGGAATCTGTTCCGGGCGCTCGGTCAGCTGGGTGCCCTTGGGAATGACGCCGCGTTTGATCTGTTCGGCGTGCACCTGCTCGCGGTACGCGTCCCAGCCCATGTCGAAACGCCCTTCGTTGCGTCCACGCCAATCCAGCGGCGGCTGGTGCGGGGCGTGCGCGGCACCGGTGGAGAAGTACGCCATGAACGGGCGGTCCGGCGCGATGGACTTCTGGGTGCGGATCCAGCCAATGCACTGGTCGGCCAGGTCGCGGGTGAGCTGGTAGCCGTCCTCCGGTCGTGCCGGCGGCTCAATGGGATCGGTGTTCTTCAGCAGTGACGGGAAGAACTGATCGGTTTCGCCGCTGATGAAGCCGTAGAACAGGTCGAAGCCCTGGTTGGTGGGCCAGTTGTCGAAGGGCCCCGCTGCACTGGTCAGGTTGTCCGGCACGTTGTGGTTTTTGCCGAACCAGCCGCAGGTGTAACCGGCCTGCTTCAGCAGTTCGGCGAACGTGGCGCAGCTTTTGGGAATGATGCCGCAGTAGCCCGGATAACCTGTCGCCATCTCGGCGATCACACCGCTGGCTACGGAATGATGGTTGCGCCCGGTCAGCATGGCGGCGCGCGTGGGTGAGCACAGCGCGGTGGTGTGGAACTGGTTGTAGAACAGCCCTTCTGCCGCCACCCTTTCCGCGGTGGGCATGCGCACCAGCCCGCCGCAGGCACTGGGCCAACCGAAGCCGACATCGTCCAGAAGTACCAGCAGGATATTGGGGGCACCGGACGGGGCCTCCTTCAGCGGCGGAAAGTCCGGCTTGGAGTTCTTTGCATACAGGCCGATCTCCGCGTTCGGGAACTTCCACTCCGGCTCGGGGAGGTGGTTCCGATCAATATGAACAGGGAAATCCGGGGTCTTCTTCGAGGCCATGATGCCGCTCCAGTCCGCGCGTGGGTATGCACCACAGACTGGCCTTGTTCTGCGTACCCTGCCTGCGCAGAACTACGCAGGGCGTGCCGGTACTTCTACTCAGCTTGGGCGACGCTGCGGCCAGCCGGTTAGAGCACCGGTCTTCCAGCGCCAGGCGCTGTACGCCAGGAATGCGATGGCCAGTACCAGCGTCGGCAGGTGGTAACCGCCTCCGGCACCGAAGCGAATGGCGTACATCGCCAGGTAGACAGCAAAAAGCAATACTGAAATGCGACGTCCGAATGCCAGAAACACGCCGGCCAATGCAAACGTCAGCGGCATCACGATCAGCTTGGCGATGTAGCTGGGCGGCATCAGCTCGAGCCCCCACTCGGAAAGCGAACGCAGGATCATGATCCACATGCTCATGAAGTGGACCGAGCAGAAGGCCGCAATGAGAATGGAGATCAGCCGATGCAGCAACGGCGGCAGGCGTGGCATGGAGGGGGATTGGGGAAGTTCCACCTGGGGCGGGCTGTAGGGGCTGTCCATGGGTGCGGCATCCGATTGGCGCTCGTCCTGCATTGCCCCTTCTCCTGTGGCATCCGTTCAGGAACGATAGCATGTCCGGTTATTACGCCACGAAGTCTTAACGCGGGTTGCCTATGCTGATTGTTCCGTCAGGAGCAGCCGGGCAAGCCCGGCTCTACGTTGGGAATGATCGGGGAAGAGCCCGGTTTTACATTTGGAATGGCCGGGTCGAGCCCGGCATACAAGGAGATTGCATGAAGAAGCTGCACGTTGCCCTGTTCGCCGCCTGCCTGCTGGGTGCCAGCCCGCTGGCTTTCGCCGAGGCCGTCAACCTGACCAACAGCGCCGAAGGGGCCAATCGTGACGCGGGCATTACCGCCGTCAAGAAGAAACTGCAGGATGCCTGCGCGGATCGCAAGGGTACTGCTGATGCCGAGTCGTTCGAGGTGGTGTTCGAGAAGACCAGCGAGAACCCCGACGTGCCGAAGCCGTATTACGTGGACGGCAAGATGAAGTGCAATTTGCCGGGTTGATATTGATACGCCGGGATGTGTGACGGGTAGAGTCGGTCGATAGACGACTGCCGTGAAATCATCAACGCCCGGTAACGCATTGCAATCGGGCGAAATCGGGATGCCGGCCGCAGGCCGGCATCTTCCTCCGTTCAAGGTCATGCGTTAAAGAACGTTGCACCCTCCACGGCAGTCGTCTATCGACCGACTCTACCCTCGACTGCCCCAAGCGTCCCGGAACCCAGAGCCCCACCCCCATCCCACCTGCCTGCTATAGTCCGGCCATCCAGCAATCACAAGGAATGGTCATGGGTCTGATCCAGGCGGTAAAGGGTGCGGTAGGCGGTGTTCTGGCCGACCAGTGGAAGGACTTCTACACGGTACCCAACGGGCTGCCGTCCACGGCCGCGCTGTTCGCTGCCGTGCCTCGTGGCACCAATGCCGGCCGCGGCTCCAACACCAGCGGCTCCTCCCACATCATCAGCAACGGCTCGAAGATCGTCGTGCCGGAAGGCTACGGCCTGCTGCTGATGCAGGACGGTGCCATCACCGCCTTCGTCGCCGAAGCCGGCGGCTATGAATGGCGCTCGGATGACCTCAATTCGCAGTCGGTATTCGCCGGCGACGGCATCGTCACCCCGCTGATCAAGCAGAGCTGGGAGCGCTTCAAGTTCGGCGGCCAGCCGGGCGCGCAGCAGGCGGCGTTCTTCGTTTCGCTGAAGGAACTGCCCGACAACCGCTTCGGCACCCAGTCGGAGATCTACTGGGACGACGCCTTCCTCAACACCCAGGTCGGCGCGGTCACGCGTGGCTCGTACACGCTGAAGATTGAAGATCCCATCCTGTTCGTGAAGAACTTCGTGCCGGCGGCCTACCTGCAGCCGGGCAAGGTGTTCGACTTCACCGACATGGACAATGCGGCCGCCAACCAGCTGTTCAATGAAGTGGTCAGTTCGCTGGCCCCGGCCTTCAGCCTGTACAGCAACGACCCGGCCAAGGGCAACCGCATCACCAAGCTGCAGCAGGACTCGCTGGGCTTTGCCCAGAGCCTGTCGGCAGCGGTGGAACACGGTTATCAGTGGAAGTCCGACCGTGGCCTGGCCATCGTCAAGACCGCCATTGTCTCCATCGAGTACGACGCCAACACCCGCGAACTGCTCAAGACCGTGCAGCGCGCCGACGCGCTGGCCGGCAGCCGTGGCAATTCCAACCTGCAGGCGAGCGTCGCCCAGGGCATCCAGTCTGCCGGCGAGAACGGCGGCGCGGCCGGCCTGATGGGCATCGGCATGGCCAGCGGCATGATGGGCGTGGGCAACCTGCAGCAGCCGGCCACCCCGGCCGCCGCACCAGTCGACGACACCGTGGCCAAGCTGAAGAAGGCGAAGGAAATGCTCGACCTCGGGTTGATCACCCAGGCCGATTACGACGCCGCCAAGGCCAAGGCGCTGGGCCTGTAAGACGCAGACCCGGTCATGAACAACCCAGGAAACACCCCGCCACCGCTGCCGCCGGTGCCGCCGCCGTTGCCCAAGGCAACGCTGGACGGCCCCGGCTCGCCGCACGATGTCCCGCCCCTGCCCGGCAGCTTCCCGCTCGACCCGGCCACCCTGCCCGACCCGATCCGGGCCGAGATCGAAGCGCCTGATCCCGAGGCGCTGGACACCTCGGCCGCCGAGCTGAAGGACGGCGTCAACCGCTGCCCGAAGTGCGGTTCCAGCGACGTGCGACTGAAGATCGGCACCGATGTGCTGGTCTGCCAGTACTGCCGTCACCAGTGGCATGGCGACCGCGTGGAAGAAGCGTTTGGCCTGGGCGACGGCCTGGACCAGCTGCGCGGCACGAACATCGCCAGCGGTGCGCGCAACATCGACGCGGGCACCGCCGCCCTGATGAGCTTCAAGTGCACCGGCTGCGGTGCCGAGGTCACCATCAACACCGAAAGCAGCATGACCGCCCGCTGCCACTGGTGCCGTCACGTATTCGGCGTCAACGAGCAGGTGTCCAACGGCGCCGTGCCCGATGCTGTGCTGCCCTTCCGGATCAGCAAGGACGACGCGGTTGCGCGCATCCGCCAGTTTGTCGACAAGCGCCGGTTGTTCGCCTTGAAGGCGTTCAAGGACCAGTTCACCCCGGAAAACGTCGTCGGCGTGTACATGCCGTACATGATCGTGGACAGCAATGTCAGCGCGGCGGTCAGCGGCAAAGGCGAGATCCAGACCCGTGAATACACCGTGGGCAGCGGCGACAAGAAGAAGACCTACTACGACGCCGACGTGTACCAGGTGGACCGCCAGGTCGACTTCACCGTGGACGACCTGCCGCTGGAGTCTTCCGCCCAGCGCGGCAACATGGACATCAAGGTCAACACCAACAACATCATCAACACCATCCTGCCGTTCGACACCAAGAACGCGGTGAAGTGGAACGCGTCCTATCTGCTCGGCTTCTCATCGGAGAAGCGCGACCTGGACGTGGAAAAGATGATGCCGCGGCTGGAAGACCAGCTGCTGTCCATCGCCCGTTCGGAAGTGCACAGCTCGGTGCGCCGCTTCAACCGCGGCGTGCGCTGGGAGCAGGAGCAACTGGAAGTGCACGGCACCCGCTGGGTGTCCATGTACCTGCCAGTGTGGCTGTATTCGTATCACCAGCCCGGCCGCAACGGCGGCATGCTGCATTACATCGCGGTCAACGGCCGTACCGGTGAAACCATGGGCAGCGTGCCGGTGCAGCAGTGGAAGCTGCTGCTGGCCGCGCTGACCACCGGCACGATCGTGGAAGCCCTTGTCATTGCCCTACTGGTAGCCAGCGCATGAGTGACGATAGTGGTCTTTGGTTGTTGGCGGCGGGTCCTGCGGCCGCTACGGGGTTGTACTGGGCGCTGTACCGGTATTACCGCAACACCGACAAGTCGCATGCGTTTGAGCGTGAGACCTTGGTGGAGGCAAAGCCGGTGACGGGTGACGAGCGTAAAGTGGCGACCAATAACGGGACGCAGGAAACGCGCATTCGCGGTGACAATGTGGGTGAGTATCGGAAGCGGGTGGCGCGAACGCGTTGATGGGTTGGGGGTTGACGCGCATGGCGCGTCACTTCCGGGGTTCACGAATCACGCGCAGGGCGCGTGACTACGGATGCTGGCGATTGGTAGAGTCGGTCGACAGACGACTGCCGATAACGATGATCGGCATGGTAACGCATGACCCTGATCGACGGGTCAGCGGGCTTGATGTTCCTGACCATGCCCGGTTGAAACCAGCCTCTACTTCCCACGCTTGGCTCTCCGCTGGGCCTCCTGCCGGGAAGACGCTTCGAGCATCCAGCGCGCTGCATTCATCGACATCCAGTTGAGCAACAAGATGTTCACCACCAAAGCGATCAACGCACCCAACCCGCTGTAGGCTGAAGCCGAAACCAGGAGCAAAGCTCCAAAAAGCACGACCATTATCTTCCATAAATCACGATGGCGGCCCCGCCGACGAGCAACACTCCTCCAGTTCCCGAAGTGAACTGGAGTGCATATGCACAAAGCAAGGATCATCGGGATTATCGCAATTGGAACACCGCGACTCTTGAAACTACGGACGTTGTCAGAGTCATATGGCCAGATCGACAGCAGCATATCCGTAATCGGAAACGCCCAGTGGTCAACCAGAAACAGCGCGCACATAAAGAACATCGTCAAACACCAGAAGAGGAGTCCAAACGCACTCAGCACCCGGCCCTCCTGCGTACGGCCCGTCATCCAGCTTGCAACGAGCTCATAGACCGCAACAATCTTCGGCCACCGCTCATGACGAAAATTCACGATCCCGCCTCCACCGATGACACTGCACATACACCCGTCGCGACCAACCTCTGAACTCATGACCAAACTGCGCATCTCACTTGTATCAGTGATGGTGCGGCAGATTTTCATCCGAGGCAGCTGATCGCCCGCATCCATCCCCAAGCCGAACCCCTCCGACGGCGGTGTATCCAAACAAGCCATCTTCAACATCAAGCAGGAACTTGTCGCCTCGCCGCAATGTGGAGAGGTCGACAACCGCTTGCTTGTAGAAAACCAATCTCGGTATTGCTTCAGAGTCGCCTTCAACGAGAAGACGGACACGCTTCATCGCGTGAGTCTCCACACCGGCGCTTGAATGCTCTGAGTTCAACACGAAGCACTGCAATCTTTGCTCAGAACCAATCGAATTAAGCGTGATAGCTGCGGAGTAGAGAACAACACTCACAAAGTATCCAATCAGAGCTGCTCCAATGACAATCAGCAACCCGTTCTTTGCAAACGAAGAACGAGCGGACGCTGCCTTTGCTCGAGGGAGAACCAAAGGCACCAGAACCATGACGACCACAAGCAGCCATAGCACCAACTTACCCACGGTCGTCCAGACGTGTGGGACGAAGAAAATCTGGCGAACATAGAACAACGCAAAAGATAGGAATCCCGTCAAGGCCACGCCTACAGCCACGAACATCAACTTCATGGGACTTGCCTGGTCCAATTTCACGCCACCGACCCCTCGAATCTGATTCGAAAACCACCCTTGCAAGTACCCGAGGCACCCCATGCTCCTCCAGAGCAGCGAGTATCCCCAATACTGATTGTTGTGCATAGGCGCTTGACCTCGGCCTTCAAACGCCGGACCTCGGCTGAATCCTTGGACGATGGCAACATCGCCCCCTCGGGCGTTCCCGCCAGCGCCTCGACTTTGGCCTTCCGGAGCCATTGGTACAGGCTATGGGAAGAGACCCCGAGCCGCTTGGCAACCTCCGCAACCGCAAAGCCACTTTCGGTCAGCTGCTTGACCGCCCGGCCTTGAACTCATCCGTGTACTGCTTGCTCGCCACAGACACCTCTCTCGCTACCATTGATTATGGGTCTGAGTTGTCTCCGACATCCTGGCTGGTCCACCTGTTGTACTCAACCATGTACAGATCACGAACCTCTGTTAGAAGACTGTGCGCAGTCTTAGCATCCTGAACTAGGTACCCCCCTCCATTGTTGATCACAGACACCACCTCCTCGTTCCCGGAGCGAGCACTGTCAATCGCGGCATTCAGGGCACCTATCACCCTCTCATGATAAGCAAGGTCTGCCGAAGTAACGCCCGCGAGTTGGTCCATCGCCTCTTCAATTGGCTCCTGACCGATGTCGCCAGCAAAGATGTTCTCCAACTCGACGATCCAACTCGCCGGACCGACCATGTCTCCTACCCCTTGGAATTGTTGCATGGGAATCAGGTTTCGCAGCTCAAGGTGCCCCATGAACACCTTTTGTGGAGACGGCGCGCGAGACAGCGACGTCGAGCGAATCAGGAACAGGAGTCAACTGCGTGTGATCGACCGGCAGGGGGTCCTCAGACCATGCCTCAGGCACAAGCGCTTGTGCGTGAGAATAGGATCTGCAACAAGAGCACCACTCCCATACACTGCCACGGCCCTTATACCTCACTCCGTTACTTTCGGACATCGCACGACGCCCGAGAGAATAGTAGTGCCGCAACCCATCTTTACCGCAGACGGGACATAGCACAGGCACCAAGAAACCTGGCGCTTCCACGGAAAAGGAGCGCTCCCACTCCACAATTCTATTCACCGGCACACCAATCCAATCTGAGTGGTCCATGATTCAGCGATTCCCCCTAATCCAGTCTTCCAGATTGTTACCCGATCCGTAAACAGAGCCATCATCCAGCGACCCGTCCCGCCCGTGAGGCTTGTGGGCTCCGCCCCGAAGATAGTCTCTAGCGTGACTAAGCTCATGCGCAATCGTGTTTGCAGCGGTCGCTTGGTCAACCAGCGCATCTGGTCGATTCGAATCGCGATCTCCCAAGTAGCTCACGTCAATCAACTTTAGAATGGAAACAACGTCTCGTGGCTTAAAGCGCCTCATCTTCACTTACTCCCCGTGGCACCCCATGATCGTCCAGAGCAGCGAGTATCCCGAACAATGATTGTGGTGCATAGGTACTGGGACGAGATTATGTTGCGGGTGCGGCGTTGCTCCGCGACTGGCAGTGCGAGCGCCGGCCAACGGCCGGCGCTACCGGTGCCTTGAAGGTTTCTTGAAGTTTCACGCGCATTCTCGGAGCACTCCAACCCGAGGCGCTTTCCATGTTACGTATATTGCTGGCAGTTGTTCTGACCGTCGTCCCGCTCTCCGCCCTGTCCACCCCTGCCCTCGATACGGTACTGATGATCGTCAGCGGCGAAGGCCGCGACGCCGGTAAGACCCGCCCAGGCTACGAATTCGACGAGGTCTCCCAAGCCTGGCTGATCTTCAAAGCCAACGGACTGTCGGTAGAGGTCGCCAGCCCGCAGGGCGGACCGGTCGAGGCAGACAAGTACAACCCGAAAGAGCCCTTCAATGCCCAGTTGCTGGCTGACCACGACGCCATGGGCAAGTTGGCCAACACCCGCAAGATCGCCGACCTGCAGGCGGCCGACTACGCCGCGGTGTACGTCGTAGGCGGCAAGGGTGCCATGTTCGACCTTCCCCGCCACGCCCCTCTGCAGGAACTGATCGCCAACGCATGGCAACGCGGCGCGGTGGTCGCGGCGGTCTGCCACGGACCGGCCGCGCTGGCTCCGGTACGTCTGGCAGACGGCACCGCGCTGGTGGCCGGGCGCAAGGTGACCGGCTTCAGCAACGAAGAGGAAGCCCTGTTCGGCAAGAAGTGGGCGAAGGAGTTTCCATGGCTGCTGGAAGACGCGCTTCGTGAACGTGGCGGCCAATGGAGCGAGGCCCCATTGATGATGCCGCATGTGGTCACTGACGGTCGTCTGGTCACAGGGCAGAACCCCTACTCGACCCCAGGCGTGGCCGAGGCCATCGTGCGCGCTCTGGGCCGCACCCCCGTGGCGCGCCAGCCGGGACGTGACGAAAGGGCCATGGCAGTCGTCCATCAGCTGCGCAGCGGCGATCTCAAGGGTGCGGCGGCCGCCGTCAAGCGCGATCCCGCCGCGCACCATGTGGAGCTGATCGGCATGCTGGGCTACTACCAGGCCAAAGCGGCCGGCGACGACGCGACTGCGCTGCGCCCGGCGCTGCAGACCATGGAACTGGCCGCCCCGTACATGACCGAGCCCCAGTTGACCCTCGGCATCGCCGACGCCCACCTGCGTCTGGGTAACCGTGAAAAGGCCCGCGCACTGGTCCAAACGGTACTGGACGCCTCGCCGGGCATGGAACAGGCTGTGACCCTGCTGAAACGGATTGACGGCTAAAACGATGGCAAGCCCTGCCCTGCGTGTACTGGTGATCGAAGACAACCAAGTGCTGCGCGACAACCTGGCTCCGCTGCTGGCCACGCACGGTATACAGGCTGACTTTGCCGCCGACGGTTTGAGTGGTCTGCAGGCGGCACTGGTCAGTCCGCCTGACGTGCTGGTGCTGGACGTCGGGCTGCCAGGGCTGGACGGTCTGCGGGTGTGCGAACAGTTGCGCGCCCGCAGTGACCGCCACATTCCCGTACTGATGCTCACCGCACGGGATGCGCTGGAGGACACACTAGCCGGGTTCCGCAGCGGGGCCGACGACTATCTGGTGAAGCCCTTTGCCGGGGCCGAGCTGGTGGCCCGCTGTCTGGCGCTGTCCCAGCGCCATCGATTGGGCACGCAGCACGTGCTGCGCGTCGGCAGCCTCAGCATCGACCGGCGCACCCATGCCGTCGAACGTGCGGGCAAGCCGCTGGTATTGCCCCAAACCGCCCTGCAGCTGCTGCTGGTGCTGGCCGAGGCGTGGCCACGCACCTTGACCCGCAGTGAGCTGGTCGAGCGTCTATGGGGTGAGGAGCCTCCAGAGTCCGACCCGCTGCGAACGCACCTGTACACCTTGCGCCAGGTCATGGACAAACCGTTTGCCGTACCCCTGCTGAAAACGGTGCACGGGGTCGGGTTCCGGCTGGAAGCCGATCAATGAGCGCTTCCCTTTCACCGCGTCGCCGCCTGCGCCACCGGTTGATGGCGGCCTTCGCTGGGTTCGCGCTGCTGGTCGCGGCGCTGTACGGGTTCTACGCCGTGGTGTTCGTGTATCTCGTCGAAGACCAGATGTTCAGCGGCCTGCTGCAGCAGGAAGCCCATGCCCAGCAGACCCATCATGCCCAGACCGGGCAGTGGCGCACCCCGGCGCTCGCCTTCATGCAGGTGCATCAGGGTCCCACCACCCTGCCGGATGGCCTCGGCGCACGCCTGGCCGCCGAGCCGTGGCGGCGCGAGTTCGCCGGTGACGACGGGCGCCACTATCACCTGCTGCGCCTGGACGCGCCTGCACCGGCATGGCTGGTCGCCGAGGTCAGCCAGCAGCTGGTCGTGCGGCCGATGCGTGGCGGTATCGCGCAATGGCTCGGCTGGTCCGGGCTGGCCGTGGTCCTGCTCGCGCTGCTGATCGGGGCCTGGCTGGCACGACGGATGACCGCCCCCCTGACCGAACTGGCGACCTTGGTCGATCGCGCCACACCGGCCCAGCTGCCGCATGGCTTCGCAGAGCGCCTGCCCGATGATGAGGTGGGAGCGCTGGCACGTACGCTGCAGCGCCTCATGAATCGCATCGAGGACTTTGTGGCGCGGGAACGGGAGTTCACCCGCGACGCCAGCCACGAGCTGCGCACCCCGCTGGCGGTGATCCGCAGTGCCTGCGAACGGATATCGCTACGCAAGGACATCGCTCCGGATGTAGGCCAACAGCTGGCGTATATCCATCAGTCGGCGCAGCAGCTGGAGCGCACGGTCAGTACTTTGTTGATGCTGGCGCGTGAGGAGCATGAGCGGGAAGTCGCTCGAGAGGTAGCCCTGCTTCCCCTGCTGGAGCGGGCTATTGTCGACCACGCGATGCTGCTGGAGGGGCGCGATATCGACGTTGACCTGCAGGTGCCCGCAACGGCAAAGGCCCACGTCGCCCCGACTGCGCTGCAGATCGTGGTCTCCAATCTGGTCGGCAACGCGTTCGCACATGCAACCGCTGGAACGGTTTCAATCGTCGTAGACGATGACAAGCTGCGCTTTGCCAACGTTGGAAATGGAGTGGATGCCGCAACGATGGAACCGTTTGTGCGCGGTGCAGACAGTGCCGGTCACGGACTGGGGTTGGCCATTGTGCGGCGGGTTTGCGAGCGGCACGGATTTAGGTTCGAAACGGGTAGCGTTGATGGGCGCGTGGAGGTTGTAGTGCGGCTCAGCGCTACAGAAGGCCGGCCAACGGCCGGCGCTACCGGAGTTACGGAAACCTGAATAGGCAACCCTCACACAATCGATACGCGGATCCGGCAAATGTCCTGAACAGGCGGCAATTTTCGTGGACCTACCCCACCCCGGTGCACTACTGTCCGCATCAGGGGGCTGGGGAGGACGAGACCGTGCTGGAAGAACGCACCAACGACCTGCTGAACGACGAAGCGCGGCAGTTCTCACTGCTGCTGAACTCGGTCACGGATTACGCCATCTACATGCTGGATACCGAAGGGGTCATCCGCACCTGGAATCCGGGTGGCCGCCGCATCAAGGGCTACACCAACCGCGAGGTGATCGGCACCAACTTCGCCCGCTTCTACCTGCCGGAAGACATCGAGGCCGGGGTTCCCGAGCGCAACCTGCACACCGCCGCCACCGAGGGCCGCTACGTCGGCGAAGGCTGGCGCATGCGCAAAGACGGCTCGTGCTTCCGCGCCAGCGTGGTGATCGACCCGATCCGGGTGGACCGCGAGCTGATCGGCTACGCCAAGGTCACCCGCGATGTCACCGAACGGCATGTGGCCCAGCAGCGCCTGCAGGAAGCGCAGGCCAACCTGCTGCAGGCGCAGAAGCTGGAAGCCATCGGCAAGTTCACCCTGGGCATGGCCCATGACTTCAACAACCTGCTCACCGTCATCATCAACTGCCAGGACCTGCTGGAGGCCAAGGTGCAGGACGAGGGGTCGGCCAAGCTGGTCGATACCACCCTGCGCGCGGCCGAGCGCGGTGCCCTGCTCACCCGGCAGCTGCTCAGCTTCGCCCGCGGCCAGGCCCTGGCCCCGGAGCGGCTGGACCTGAGCGCGGTGATGCGCGAATGCGAGGGCGTGCTGCGGCGTTCGGCCGGCGATGCCATCGCCCTGCAACTGGACCTGGCTGACGACCTGCCCTGCTGCGCCGTGGACCGCACCCAGCTGGAAACCGCCGTGTTGAACCTGGTCTGCAACAGCCGCGATGCAATGAACGACGCCGGGCGCATCTGCATCCACACCGCCCTGCAGTTCACCCAGGACCCGGCCCGGCCCGAGCAGCCCCCCACGGCCTTCGTGCGGTTGTCAGTGCACGATAACGGCCCCGGCATTCCCAAAGAACAGCAGGCACGCGTGTTCGAACCGTTCTTCACCACCAAGCCCATCGGCAAAGGAAGTGGACTGGGCCTCAGCCAGGTGTTCGGCTTCACCGCACAGTCGGACGGCTTCACCCGCCTCATCAGTGAACCCGGTCACGGAACGTGCGTGGAGTTGTATTTTCCGGCCGTGTGAAGGCCGTTTCATCAACTCACGCTCACATCGCACAAGGTATCTCTGGCTCACTCCAAGGTGGGGGTGATCGGCGATGCAGTCACTGATCAGCGTGGATGAAGCCACCCACGCCGTACATGCACAACCCCGTGTTCGCACCAACGAATCGGTGCCGCTGCCCGAAGCGGTGGGCCGGGTGCTGGCCGACGAGGTCATGGCCGAGCGCGCGCACCCTCCGTTCGACCGCGTCACCATGGACGGCATTGCCACGCGCTGGTTGCCGGTGATGCCCGCCGTGCTGCGTGTGGCCGGTGCGCAGACCGCCGGCGGCTATGGCCAGGCGCTCAGGGAAGCCGATACCTGCATCGAAGTCGCCAGCGGCGCGCTGCTGCCGGAAGGCTGCGACTGCGTGATTCCAATCGAGCATCTGGTGCGCAATGCACAGGGCTACAGTCTGGCTCCCGCCGCCAGCCCCAGTCGCGGGCAGTTCATCCACCGCCAAGGCGCGGACTGCCCCGCCGACGCGGTCGTGCTGGAGGCCGGCGTCCGCATCGGGCCACCCCAGATGGCCGTGTTGGCGGCCAACGGCGTGGCAACGGTGAAAACGGTGCGGCTGCCCATCGTGGCCATCGTCACCACCGGCGATGCGCTGCTGGATGTGGCCGCACCGCTGCACCCCGCGCGGATCAGGCGCTGCAGCGACCTGGCCATGATGGCCGCGCTGCAGGAGGCAGGTCTGGGCCTTCCCACCTTGCAGCCGTTGTCGGACGATCCGGATGTGCTGGGAGCCACCCTGTCCCGCCTGCTGCAGAGCCACGACGTGCTGGTGCTGTCCGGTGGGGTCACGCTGGGACAGCGCGACTATCTGCCCACCACCCTGGAAAGCGTGGGCGTACGCTGCGTCTTCCAGGGCGTGGCGCAGCAGCCTGGGCGCGCCATGTGGTTTGGCGTAGGGCCCAACGCGCAGCGGGTCTTCGCGCTGCCGGGTAATCCGTACTCGGCGCTGGTGTGCATGGCGCGTTATGTCCGCCCGGCGTTGCTGTCGGGCATGGGCGTATCGGTGGTGGCCTGCGAGCAGGTGCGGCTGGCCGCTGCCGTCCCCGCGCACGTGCTGACCCAGTTCGTGGCCGTGCGCCTGCGGCGCGAGCCCGGCGGCGAGGTATTGGCCCAACCATTGCCCCCGCGCAGCAACGCCGACGTCACCACCCTCGCCGCCACCGACGGCTTCGTCGAGGTCCCCGCCGGGCTGGCCTGCGAAGTCGGCCATGCATTACCGCTGTACCGCTGGTGACACACCCCCTTCACCCCACGACTACCACAATCGTGTAGCCGCACCCGTAGATACCGTCTCGCCCCTGCCTATGCAAGGGCGATTTCGGGATCAAACG
>NZ_DAMDFR010000009.1:0-99950 GCF_032103445.1 Stenotrophomonas sp. | reverse complement strand
CGCCAGCGCCCAACCGGCCACCACCACCAGCAGCACGCCCAGCCCCAGCCAGTACCAGCCGCCACCGCCGCCTTCGCGGGCGGCGGGCGCATCGGCCAGTCGCTGCTGGGCCGCGGCGAGGTCGCTGTCCTTCATGCTGATCAGCGCTTCCTGCTGCTTCTGCAGTTTCTCCAGTTCGGCCACGCGGCCGCGCAGCTCCTGGATCTCCGCATCGCGGGTGGCCACGTCTTCCTTGGCCTGCTGCAGTTGTTCGTTGCCCAGCATGTCACCCTCACTGCCGGCAGCAGTGCCGGTGATAGTCCCTGCGTTGTGGTCGGTGGCGGCCACCGCGGGGGCGATTTCCAGTCGCCCGCCGGTGCTTGCCTGCGCGGCCGCCGTTGCTGCGCCCGCTGTGCTGGCTGGCGTGCTGGCTGGCGTGCTGGCCACGCCCGTGGCGGCAGGTTGTGGTATGGCCGAACGGGCCTGACGCCACTGTGCGGTGTGCTCGCGCACCATGGCAGCGGCTTCGGCCGCGTCCACCGGCGTTGCTGATGCAGCATCGGCCGTACGCAGCACCGCGCCCTGCTTGAGCAGGTTCACGTTGCCACGGATGAAGGCTTCGGGATTGGCGCGCAGCAGCGCGATCATTGCCTGGTCACGGCTGAGGCCGCGTTCGCGGGCCAGGCCACCGGCGATTTCCGACAGGGTCTGGCCGCGCTGCACGGTGATGCTGCCATCGGCTGCCACGGCCGGAGCCGGTGCGGGACGCGCTGGAGCAGGTGCACGCGCTGGCGCGGGCGCAGCATTACGTGCTGGCACCGGACTGGTACGCGACGGGATTGCTTCGGCCGGCTGCGATTCGGCGGCCAGTGGCTCGGCCACTGCCGGTGCCGGTTCGGGCTCGCGCACGATGGCGTTGGACATCGCCCCTTCCGGCGCGACGATTTCAGGTTCGGCCACGGCCACCGCACTGTCGGGCGCATCGACCAGTGCGGAATACTCGCGCACCAGACGCCCCTGCCCCCAGTCGGCTTCGATCAGGAAGTTCAGCGACGGCGTGGTGACCGGAGCCTGGCTGCTGACCCGGACCACGGCGCGGCCCTGGGTGTTGCGGGTGAGTTCGAACTGCAGTTCGCTGACCAGACCGGTGGGCCGGTCCAGCCCGACCCGGGCGAAGGTGACCGGCGAAGCCAGCGCCACGCGCAGGTTTTCCAGTTCGGACGGGTCGGCGGAAATGATCGGGATTTCGGCCAGCAGTGGCTGGCCGGGCTTGGACAGCACGCGGATGTCGCCCAGGCCCAGGGCCATGGCCGAGCTGCTGGCCAGGGCCAGCAGCAGGGTGGAAACCACCTTGAGCGGGCGCTTTGCGCCCGGAGCTCGTTTCTTCATGCCGGCAATATAGCGATTCCGGACGATTCCAGCCACGCAGGGCGTGGCTCTACGGCAACGCAAATCGCGGTACGGATGAGACCAGCCACGCACGGCGTGGCTCTACGGCATACCCGTCGTAGGTACCACGCCCTGCGTGGTACGAAACCATCAACGCTCGGCGGCGACCAGCTCGGCCAGCTGCACGGCGTTCAAGGCGGCACCCTTGCGGATGTTGTCCGACACGATCCACAGGTTCAGGCCGCGCGGATGCGACAGGTCTTCACGGATGCGGCCGACGTACACCGCGTCGGTGCCCGACGCGTGCGTGACCGGGGTCGGGTAGCCACCGGCTTCGCGGCGATCCACCACTTCCACGCCCGGCGACTGTTCCAGCAGTTCGCGCGCGGCCTCCGGCGTGACCTTCTCACGGGTTTCAATCGCCACCGCTTCGGAGTGGCCATAGAACACCGGCACGCGCACGGCGGTGGGGTTCACCAGAATGCTGTCGTCGCCGAGGATCTTGCGGGTTTCCCAGACCAGCTTCATTTCTTCCTTGGTGAAGCCGTTGTCCTGGAAGTCGTCGATGTGCGGGATCAGGTTGAAGGCGATCTGCACCGGGAAGCGCTGCGGGTCGATGTCCTGGAAGCTGAGCAGCTGGCCGGTCTGCTTGCCCAGCTCTTCCAGCGCCGAACGGCCACCGCCGGACACCGACTGGTAGGTGGCGACGTTGATGCGCTCGATGCCGTAACGGCGGTGCAGCGGGGCCAGCGCGACCAGCATCTGCATGGTCGAGCAGTTCGGGTTGGCGATGATGCCGCGCGGACGGTTGGCCACCTGTTCCGGATTGACTTCAGAGACCACCAGCGGCACGTCGTCGTCGTAACGGAAGGCCGAGGAGTTGTCGATCACCACCGCACCGGCGGCGGCAAACTTCGGGCCGTATTCCTTGGAGACACTGCCACCTGCGGAGAACAGCGCGATGTCGACGCCCTTCGGATCGAATTCAGCCAGATCCTGGACCTTGATCTTCTGGCCCTGGAACTCGATTTCACCGCCGGCCGAGCGCGACGAGGCGAGCAGGCTCAGGGTGGCGATGGGGAAGTTGCGTTCGGCCAGGATGGACAGCATGGTTTCGCCCACCGCACCGGTGGCACCGACGACGGCGACGTGGAAACGACGATCTGCATTGCTCATGAGAAAAACCTCAAATTAAGGTGTGCCGACCAACGGTCGGCACCTACCGTGTTGGGTGTGCCGACCAACGGTCGGTACCTACCGCATTATTTGGATTGGAAAACGCACAGCGGGCTGGGTTCGGGGAACCTCACGTGTTGGCCGCGGAGGTTCCCAGTCGTTTGTCGTCTTTTTTGCCGCCCACGACAGCGCCGCCGGCTTTCACGGCAGCCACTGCGTCGGCGTTGAGCGCGCTCGGCGGATGATTCGCGTTCGGGCCCTGCCCCAGCGCGGCGGTCAGGTTGTCCACCGCCAGCTGCACCATGGCGCGGCGGGTGGCCTGGCTGGCACTGCCGATATGCGGGGTCAGCACGATGTTGTGCAGCGCCAGCAGTTCCGGGCGCACGGTCGGCTCGCCTTCGAACACGTCCAGACCGGCGGCGGCAAGACGGCCGTGGGCCAGCGCGTCGGCCAGGGCGAGCTCGTCGACGATGCCGCCACGGGCGATGTTCACCAGGGTGGCGGTGGGCTTCATCTTCGCCAGCGCGGCAGCATTGATGATGTGATGCGAGCTGGCGCTGTAGGGCAGCACCAGCACCAGGTGATCGACTTCGGCCAGCAAGGTGTCGAGGTCGACATACTGCGCGCCGACCTCGGCCTCGGTGGCCTCCGGCAGGCGCGAGCGGTTGTGGTACAGCACGCGCATGCCAAAGCCGAGCGCGCCGCGGCGGGCGATGCCCTGGCCGATACGCCCCATGCCGAGGATGCCCAGCGTGCTGCCGTGGATATCGGCACCCAGCATGGTCTGGAACGACCACTGCCCCCACTGCCCGTCACGCAGCCAGCGCTCAGCCTCGGTAACGCGCCGGGCGGTTGCCATCAGCAGCGCAAAGCCGAGGTCGGCCGTGGTTTCGGTGAGGACATCGGGGGTGTTGCTGGCGAGGATGCCGGCCGCGCTGAGCGCATCGATATCCAGATTGTTGTAGCCCACGCCAACGTTGGCGATGGCGCGCAGCTGCGGTGCACCGGCAATTTCAGCGGCACCAATGCGTTCGTTGAGGGTGATCAGCGCGCCATCGACCTGGGCCAGCTGGTCGGCCAGCATGTCGGGGGTATAGCGCGTTACCGCGTCGGTCACGGCCAGGTCGAAATGCTGCCCGAGCTGTTCGATGACATCATCGAACAGCGGCTGGCTGACCCAGACCTTTGGACGCGTGTCAGCCATCGATGCGTCCCGGAATGCGCGGGGTGATCTCGCCGACATCGCCACACTGGGCACGGTGACGCAGCGCCTGGTCCATCAGCACCAGCGCCATCATCGCTTCGGCGATGGGGGT
Source organism: Stenotrophomonas sp. (assembly GCF_032103445.1). Classification (GTDB taxonomy): domain Bacteria; phylum Pseudomonadota; class Gammaproteobacteria; order Xanthomonadales; family Xanthomonadaceae; genus Stenotrophomonas. The sequence continues at coordinate 96,090 of NZ_DAMDFR010000009.1, read as the reverse complement.
CGCGCGGATGCCGACACAGGGGTCGTGACGACCGGTGGTGATGACGTCCACGGCGGCACCGGTTGCGTCCACCGTCGCGCCGGGCAGGCGCAGGCTGGACGTGGGCTTGAGCACGATCGACGCGGTGACCTGCTGGCCGGTGGAGATGCCGCCGAGGATGCCGCCGGCGTGATTGCTGGCGAAGCCTTCCGGGGTGATCAGGTCACGGTGTTCGGTGCCCTTCTGCGCGGCACTGGCAAAACCGTCGCCAATTTCCACGCCCTTGACCGCGTTGATGCTCATCAGCGCGGCGGCCAGTTCACCATCAAGCTTGCCGTAGATGGGTTCGCCCCAGCCCGGCGGCACGCCGTCGGCCACCACGTTGACGCGCGCGCCGACCGAATCGCCGGATTTGCGCAGCGCATCCATGTAGCTTTCCAGCGCCGGCACCTGCTCGGCCACCGGCCAGAAGAACGGATTGTCTTCCACCGCCGACCAGTCATGGCCGGTAGGGGTGATGTCGCCCAGCTGCGACAGGTAACCGCGCACGGTAACTCCGTACCGCTGCGCCAGCCACTTCTTGGCGATGACGCCAGCGGCCACGCGCATGGTGGTTTCGCGCGCGGACGAGCGACCACCGCCGCGCGGGTCGCGGATGCCGTACTTCTGCCAGTAGCTGTAGTCGGCATGGCCCGGACGGAACTGCTGGGCGATGTTGCTGTAATCCTTGCTGCGCTGGTCGGTGTTGCGGATCAGCAGCGCAATCGGGGTACCGGTGGTGCGGCCTTCATACACGCCCGAGAGGATCTCGACCTCATCGGCCTCGCGGCGCGCCGAGGTGTGCCGGCTCTTGCCGGTGGCACGCCGCTGCAGGTCGTGGGCGAATTCGTCGGCGCTCAGTTCCAGCCCCGGCGGGCAGCCATCGACCACGCAGCCGATCGCCGGACCGTGCGATTCGCCGAAGGTGGTGACCGACAGGAGCTTGCCGAAGGTATTGGAACTCACGGCCGCTGCGCCGCCAGTTCGGTGATGCGGGCGCTGTGGGCGATCAGTTCGCGGCATTCAACCGCGAAGATGCCCATCTGGCCGACCTTGAACTCCACCCAGGCGAAGTCCACTTCCGGCAGCAGCTTGATCAGGTGCTGTTCGGACTCGCCCACTTCGCAGATCAGCAGGCCGTCTTCGCTGAGGTGCAGCGGCGCGTCACGCAGGATCTTCAGCACCAGATCCAGGCCGTCGTCGCCGGCACGCAGGCCCATTTCGGGTTCGTAGGAGTATTCCTGTGGCAGCGCGTCGGTTTCGTCGTTCGTGACGTACGGCGGATTGGTGACGATCAGGTCGTAGTGGCGACCGGTGAGCCCGTTGAACAGGTCCGACTTGAGCAGGGTCACGTTGTGCGCCTGCAGGCGTTCCTTGTTCTCTTCGGCCAGCGACAGTGCGTCATCGCTGAGGTCGACGCCGTCCACTTCCCAGTTCGGGTAGTAGTGACCCATGGCAATCGCGATGCAGCCCGAACCGGTGCACAGGTCCAGCGCGCGATGCACGTCGCGACCGGCCAGCCACGGTTCGAAACCGGACTCGATCAGCTCGGCGATCGGCGAGCGCGGCACCAGCGCGCGGGTGTCGCTCTTGAAGCTCAGGCCCGCAAACCAGGCTTCGCCGGTCAGGTAGGCGGCCGGAATGCGTTCATCGATACGGCGCTGGAACAGCTCCAGCACCTGCAGCTTCTCGTCGCGGGTGACGCGGGCCTGGCCGTAGGCCGGACCGAGGTCGTGCGGCAGGTGCAGGCTGTGCAGGACCAGCTGGGTGGCCTCGTCCAGAGCGTTGTCGTAGCTGTGCCCGAAGGTCAGCCCGGCGGCGTTGAAACGGCTGGTGCCGTAGCGGATCAGGTCGATGATCGTGTGGAGTTCGGCGGCCGTATCGGCAGTCATGGCAAGGCAACAGACAAATTGGCCCCCGATTATAGGCGCTGGACGGGGCGGCGGCATCCGTTGCAGGCGAAACGGCTGGGCGGGGCCGGAGCCCTCCCCTATGATGGTGGGCCACTCCGGGAACGGGTTCTCCATGTTCAACCGCACCACAGGCATCATCCTGATCATCGCGCTGGCCGCCGGGCTGGGCCTGGTGACGGCGCAGAAGGTGTTCGCACCGAAGCCGGCGGCCAACCACCCCGCCACCGAAACCATCACCTTCTACCCGCAGCCGCGCCCGCTGCCGGACTTCAACCTGAGCCAGTCCGACGGCACCCGGCTGATTCCCGGTGAGCTGAAGGGCCACTGGACCCTGGTGTTCCTGGGCTTCACCTTCTGCCCGGACGTCTGCCCGACCACCCTGGCCGACCTGGCCCGGGCCCAGAAAAGCTGGGAGAGCCAGCCGGAAAGCCTACGCCCGCGCGTGGTGTTCATCTCCGTGGACCCCGAGCGCGACACCCCGGCGCGACTGGGCGAGTACGCCCACGCCTTCCACAAGGACACCCTGGCCGCCACCGCCGACGTGCCTTCGCTGGAACGCTTCGCCACCTCGCTGGGCTTCGTCTTCCAGAAGGTGGAAGGCAAGCATTTCGATGAAAACCCCCAGGACTACACCCTGGAGCACTCGGCCAGCCTGGCCGTCCTGGACCCGGACGGCAAGCTGGCCGGCCTGATCCGCCCGCCCTTCCAGGCGCAGGCCATTGCCCGCGACCTGCAGCTGCTGACCGAGAAAACCGCACCATGAGCCTGACCACGAAGCTGACCTACGTCCTGCCGCACCGCCTGCTGTCGTCCATGGCGCGGAGCCTGGCGTATTCCAGCAACCCGAAGATCTCGCGCTGGCTGATCGACACCGTGACCGCGAAATTCGGAGTGAACCTGGCCGAAGCGGCCAATCCGGACCCGCGCAGCTACCCGACCTTCAACCAGTTCTTCACCCGCGCGCTGAAGCCGGGCGCGCGTGTGGCCGATTCGAATCCGCGCAGCCTGCTGATGCCGGCCGACGGCCGCATCAGCCAGCTGGGCCCGATCCAGGACGGGGTGATCTTCCAGGCCAAAGGACAGTCGTTCACCGCCGCGCAGCTGCTGGGTGACGCAGAAGCCGCCGAAGTGTTCCGGCATGGTCTGTTCGCCACGGTGTATCTGTCGCCGAAGGACTACCACCGTGTGCACATGCCGTGGACCGGCACCCTGGTCGAAACCGTGCATGTGCCGGGGCGGTTGTTCAGCGTGGGCCCGGCGGCCGTGAACACGGTGCCGGCGCTGTTCGCCCGCAACGAACGCCTGGTATGCCACTTCGACACCGACTTCGGGCCCATGGTGCAGGTGATGGTGGGCGCGCTGCTGGTGTCTGGCGTGGAAACGGTGTGGAGCGGAGAAGAGATTCCCGCCTATGGCGACCGGATTACCCGCAAGGACTACCGCGGCAAGGGCATTACCCTGGAGCGCTTTGCGGAGATGGCGCGGTTCAATTACGGGTCGACCGTGATCGTGCTGCTGCCGCCGGGGGTGGCGGAGTTTGCGCCGGGGTTGGGCGCGGAACAGGCGGTGCGGTTGGGTGAGGCCTTGGCGACGTTGCGCGGGTGAATCACCCGCATTGATCGTTACGGGCCGTAGAGCCACGCCCTGCGTGGCTTCGCGGTGTCAGATTCGGTCGCAGCCACGCAGGGCGTGGCTCTACGGGGTGTCGATCATGGTCGCAGCCACGCAGGGCGTGGCTCTACGGGAATCAGGCGTCGCCGCCGCCGTGCGCGAACTCGACCGGACCGACATCCATGCCGTCGTAATCCTCGACGCCATTGGCTTCGGCCAGCGCCTGCAGCTCATGATTGCGCTTGTCCAACGACTCGGCGGTGTGGATCTCGATCTTTTCCACATGCAGCACGTGGTAAGGCGCTTCGCCCTCTTCCAGCTCCGGCTCGAACAGCTCGACCACGGTGTAGCCGTCCTTCTCCAGCACATCGGCCAGCCCCTGCAGGGGCTCCGGCGTGGTGTTGACGAAGAAATAGCCCCAGACCAGGTTGCCCTGCAGGTCCCAATCCGTGTTCTCACGGATGTTGGCGAACATCTCGTTGATGGCGGTGATATCCATCGTCATTCCTTAAAAAAGCGCTTCAATGGCGGCGAGACTAACAGGTTCCGGGTTACTTCCCGCATCCCTGCAGTTTCAGGGACTGCCCCTGCCGCAGTGCATACGCCGGTGCCTTGAGCCCGTTGGCCCGGGCCAGTTCGCGCAGATCACAGCTGTACTTGTCCGAGATCCGGCCCAGGGTGTCGCCCTTGCCGACCTTCACGCTGCGCACCGGCTTGGGCTTGGGCTTGGCGGCCACGGCCACCGGCGCGGTAGGCGCAGTGGCGGCCGCAGCGGCCTCCACACCGGCCACCGGCACCACGCTGCCCACCGCCACGTTGCCGGTGTAGCTGGCCGCATTCGGGCGCACGATGGCGGCATTGAGGTCGGCGGTGATCAGAGTGCGCGCCAGGTCGGCGCGCGGGCCGGACACACAGTAGCGGTTGTACAGGCCGGCGATGCGGGTGGTGGCGTTGATGATCGTGCCGGCCGGAATCCAGCCGTCCGCCTCATAGCGCGGGTTGAGGTTGCGCAGCACGCGCATGTAGCCATCGCGGGTGCCGGCGCTGCCCAGGCAGATGGTCAGTTCGTAGATGGAGGTGGACTTGGCAAGGCGCAGGGTAGCCGGCTGCGCACTGATCTTCGGGAACTCCACCCCATACTGCTGCGGGTGCAGGTAGATCCAGGCGGCGGCGATCACCATCGGCACGTAGTCCTTGGTTTCGGCCGGGAACTGGTTGTACACGCTGTCCACCCAGAAGCCCTGCCCCGGATTCTGCCGGTACACGCGCAAGGACCGGCCTTCACCGCCGTTGTAGCCGGCCAGCGACAGCTCGACGCTGTTGTTGAGCTCGCGCATGCGCTCGTTGAGATAGGTGGCGCTGGCCTCGGCCGCACTGCGCGCATCGAAGCGGGTGTCAAACCCGGTGCCGTCCGGCCCCAGGCCGAAGCGGCGGCCGGTGGCCGGCATGAACTGCATCAGGCCCGCTGCACCTGCGCGCGAGCTGGCGTGCACGCGGCCGTTGGATTCCTTGGCCATGATGCCGAACAGCAGGGCCTCGGGCAGGCCGCGCTTTTCCCATTCGGGCCACATCACCGAGCGCAGGTTCTGGTAGTTCTCGTAACTGGTCAGCAGCGCCGGGCGCATGTCGGTCAGCCAGCGGCGAATGCCGGCCTGCACGGCGGGGTTGTACTCCACCATGTTGTCGAAGGCATGCCGCTTGTCGTTGAGTAGCGCAGCGGCGCGGGCCGCCTCGGGCACGTCGGCGGCCAGCGGGCCGATGTGGTCGGGGTCGGCCTCCAGCAGCGCCGGGCCGCTGCCGGCGATTTCCTGTTCTTCCTCATTGCCGGCGTCGGCGTTGCTCTTCAGCAGACGCTTGTATGTGGTCAGCAGGTTGCTCACCTGGCAGCCCTTCTGCGCCACGCAGTCGCTGACCACGTCCTCCATGTCTTCCAGCGCCGCATCGCTTTCGTTGCGACCCTTGGGGTCGGCGTTGGCGACCAGCACCTGGGCGTCGGCATAGCGCTTCTCGGCGGCGCTCATGCGCTGCTCGAGCGCCTCGATCTTGACCTTGTCGCGCGCGGAGACGCGCTGGGCCTGCGCCTGCGGCGCAACGGTGAGCAGAGCAGCCAATGCCAGCAGCGGCCAACCACGGACAAACAGGACAGGAACGGGCATCTTTGGCACTGTGAACGAATGAGCAGGCAGAGTAGCCGCGCGGCTTGCATCGGGGCAACCCGGTCACGCGCCAGCCCCCTTCCGGCGTTTAGAATTTCCCCATTCACCTGCCCGACCACAGCGAGTTGACCATGGACCCGATCCTGCTTGGCAAAGGCGTCACCGACGATATCGCCGTTACCCTGCAACCCGCACTGGGCAACCGCCATGGGCTGGTGGCCGGAGCCACCGGCACCGGCAAGACGGTCACCCTGATGACCCTCGCCGAAGGCTTTTCACGGATCGGGGTGCCGGTGTTCCTGGCCGATGTGAAGGGCGATGTCTCCGGCCTGGCCGTGCCCGGTGCCGGCGGCGAGAAGCTGCTGCAGCGCGCGCAGGAGATCGGGGTGAGCGACTACGCCCCGGCCGGCAGCCCGGCAATCTTCTGGGACCTGTACGGCAAGCTGGGCCACCCGGTGCGCACCACCGTCAGCGAGATGGGCCCGACCCCGCTGGCGCGCATCCTGGAACTCAACGACACCCAGGCCGGCGTGCTGGACATCGTGTTCAAGCTGGCCGACGACCGCGGCCTGCTGCTGCTCGACCTGGATGACCTGCGTGCCCTGCTTGGCCTGGTCGCCGATGAGCGCAAGGACATCTCCACCGAGTACGGACTGGTCAGCGCGCAGACCGTGGCGGCGATCCAGCGCGCCCTGTTGCGTCTGTCGCAGGACGGCGGCGAGTCGTTCTTCGGCGAGCCGGCGCTGGAGCTGGCCGACCTGATGCGGGTCAACCACGATGGGCGCGGGGTGATCGGCATCCTGGCCGCCGACCAGCTGGTGCTGAAGCCGCGGCTTTACTCCACCTTCCTGCTGTGGCTGCTGTCGGAACTGTTTGAAACGCTGCCGGAAGTGGGTGACCTGGAGAAGCCGAAGCTGGTCTTCATCTTCGACGAGGCCCACCTGCTGTTCGACGACGCCCCGCCCGCGCTGGTGCAGCGCATCGAGCAGGTGGTGCGGCTGATCCGCTCCAAGGGCGTGGGCGTGTATTTCTGCTCGCAGTTCCCGGATGACGTGCCCGCCAACATCCTCGGCCAGCTTGGCAATCGGGTGCAGCACGCGCTGCGCGCGTTCACCCCGCGCGACCAGAAGGCGGTGAAGATCGCCGCAGAGACCTTCGTGCCGAATCCTAAACTGGATGTGGTGGCGACCCTGTCGCAGCTGGGCACCGGTGAGGCGCTGGTATCGACCCTGCAGGACAAGGGTATTCCCTCTCCCGTGCAGCAGACCCGGATCGCGCCGCCGCGCTGCCGCATGGGTGCGATCACCGAAGCCGAGCGTGCACAGGTGCGTGCCGGCAGCCCGGTGGGTACCCGCTATGACACGGGAGTAAACCGCGAGTCGGCCGCCGAGCTGCTCGCCCAGCGCGCGGAGAAAGCCGTGCAGCAGGCCGACGCGCCCAAGGCGCGCACGCGCGAGCAGGATGACGCACAGGACGGTGGCTTCGGACAGTCGATCAAGGACGCGATCTTCGGCACCAAGCGCCGCCAGGGCATGATCGAAACCATGGCCAAGCAGACCACCCGCACGGTCGGCACCAAGCTGGGCAACCAAATCGTGCGCGGCATTCTGGGCAGCATTTTCGGTGGCAAGCGCTGATGTCGCGTTGGCGTCCACCCGGCGAGAAGAGTACGGCGCTGATCACCGCGCACGGGCATCAGCGCCTGAAGAGCGAGCTGGATGCGCTGTGGCGGGTGAAGCGGCCGGAAGTGGTAAAGGCCTTGGCCGCCGCCGCCGCCGAGGGCGACCGTTCGGAGAATGCCGAGTACACCTATCGCAAGAAGCAGCTGGGCGAGATTGATCGACGGGTGCGTTACCTGACCAAGCGCTTGGAGTCGCTGCGGGTGGTGGATACCGTGCCGACCGATCCGCAGGCGGTGTTCTTCGGGGCCTGGGTGGAGCTGGAGAACGTCGACAGCGGGGATACCAGCCGCTATCGCATCGTCGGGCCGGATGAAACCGATGCCGGAGCCGGCTGGATCAGCATTGATTCGCCGCTGGCGCGGGCGCTGTTGAAGAAGCGCGTGGACGATGAATTCGAGGTGGAGCTACCGAGCGGTCGCACCGGGTTTGCGATTCTTGCGGTGGAGTATTCTGCGTAACCGGTTGACGCGATGACACGCATGGCGTGTCACTACGACCCTTGGTCGCTCGAACCCGTAGTGACACGCCATGCGTGTCAACCGCGCGCAGCGCGGCCTCGCAGCGCCCCGGGATACTCCCGCCCCTCACGCAACGACCGGAAATACTCCGCATCCGCATAAAACCCCGCATCCTGCCGCGCCCACCATCCGGGAACGCCCATCAACGGCAACGGCCTCAACTCCAGCGGATCGCACAGCACGCGCCCATCCTCCACGGCTTTCGCTACTACAGCCACCGCCTGGTCGTCCTCATCCCCCTGCACGACCAGACACTTTCCCACCAGCAATCGCTCCGGCAACAGCGCCTGCTCCATCAGCGCATGACCAAACACAGCGGCGATGGCGATCTTTCCGTCGCGCCACGCGTCAGCCAGCGTGACAAACAACGTGTGCCAGTCGTGGACATCCCACGCCTGCAGCAAGGCGGGATCGGTCACACGAACCACCACGCCACTTTCGTCGAACTGGGTCAGCGCGGCCTGCGCGCGGTTGCGCTGATGCCCGCCCTGCCCCTCCATATGCCGGCACTGCTGCGCATTGAGCGCCCGCTTGAGCGCCGGATAGCGCGCCCAGACCAACGCATTGAACAGGTCGTGCCAGTTGTCCGCACGGGTGGCAACTGCACCGAGTGCAATGCGCGTTTCGTAATGCAGGCCGTCCGCCAGCAGCGCCTCGGTCTGTTCGACCAGGCGCTTGCCGTCCAATGCCAGTCGCTGATCCAGCTGAGACACAGACGGCCACTCAAAGCCTGTCAGCAGATCCCGGAAATCGGCGATCTGCGCGAACAAAGGGTGGTCAAACGTGGCCGCGGCCACTTCTGCACGCAGCGGCGCAACGAACCGGCGGCGCACGCCACCGGCATCGGCCGCTGCTGTGGTCACAGCACCTTGAGGTCGAGCAGCTTGCGCGCCGGGCTTTCCTCGATCAGCGCGTCGCCGTAGAGATCGTGTTCGTCACTTTCGGTGATCTCGACGTTGACGAACTGACCCACCTGCAGGCGTGCGTCATCGGCATTCTGGATATGCACCAGACCATCGATCTCCGGCGCGTCGGCCTTGGAGCGCGCCACGGCGATGCCGTCTTCAATGGCATCGACCAGGCACTGCTGCACGGTACCGATCTTGGCCTCCAGGCGCGCGGCGGAGATTTCCGCCTGACGGGCCATGAAGCGGGCCAGGCGCTCCTGCTTGACCTCGTCCGGCACCGCGCCGGGCAGATCGTTGGCGGTGGCACCGGTCACCGGCGAGTAGGCAAAGGCACCGACACGGTCCAGCTGCGCTTCATCCAGGAACGACAGCAGCTCTTCGAACTCGGCCTCGGTTTCACCCGGGAAGCCGACGATGAAGGTCGAGCGCACGGTGATGTCCGGGCACAGCTGGCGCCAGCGCTGCACGCGCTCTAGGGTCTTGTCGACCGCACCCGGCCGCTTCATCAGCTTCAGGATGCGCGGGCTGGCGTGCTGGAACGGAATGTCCAGGTACGGCAGGATCCGATTCTCGGCCATCAGCGGCACCACGTCGTCCACGTGCGGGTACGGATACACGTAGTGCATGCGGGTCCAGGCATCCAGTTCGGACAGGCCTTCGCACAGCGACTTCATCCGGGTCTGATAGGCCTTGTCACGCCACATCCGCTCGGCGTACTTCACATCCACGCCGTAGGCCGAGGTGTCCTGCGACACCACCAGCAGCTCCTTCACGCCACCGCGCACCAGCCGCTCGGCTTCGCGCAGCACCTCGTCCACCGGGCGCGAGACCAGCTTACCGCGCATCGAAGGAATGATGCAGAAGCTGCAATGGTGGTTACAGCCTTCGGAAATCTTCAGGTAGGCGTAGTGCCGCGGGGTCAGCTTGATACCGTAATCCGGGACCAGGTCCACGAACGGGTCATGCTTCGGCGGCAGCGCGGCGTGCACCGCCTCCATCACGCTCTGGTAGTCCTGCGGGCCAGACACCGCCAGCACGTCCGGGTAGGCCTTGCGGATTTCCTCGGGGCGCTTGCCCAGGCAGCCGGTGACGATCACCTTGCCGTTCTCGTTCATCGCCTCGCCAATGGCGTCCAGCGACTCGGTCACGGCCGAATCAATGAAGCCACAGGTGTTGACCACGACCACGTCGGCCGAGTCATAGGACGGCACGATGTCGTAGCCCTCGGCCCGCAACTGGGTGAGGATGCGCTCGGAATCGACAAGGGCCTTCGGGCAGCCAAGGCTGACGAAGCCGACTTTGGGGTTCAGCTGGGACATGGATCGCGGGACTCTGGGGGCCTGGGCCGCTGCCGGGAGGGCAGGCAGACCTGGGGGCCGGGGCCTGAAAGGCGGCCAGTATACCGACCCAGCACGCGCAGCCATGAACAGGATGACAGGCAAAGCGAAGATTCCGGCCAGATCGCGCATGCCCGCTGACACCCTGCTAACCGATCAACCGCCGATAATGAACACCTGAACCATCAGGAGTACGGCAATGGGTGAGTGGGTCACGCTGGATACGCATTACGGTCCCGTCCGGGCCTGGCAGGCGCTGCCGGAGGGCAAGCCGCGCGGGGGGCTGGTGGTCATCCAGGAGATTTTCGGAGCCAACCCGCATATCCGCGAGGTGGCCGAAGGATTTGCTGAGCAGGGCTACGCGGTGCTGGCCCCGTCGTTCTTCGACCTGGTCGATGGCCCGGAGGCCGATCCCGACGCCCTGCCCTACGACCCGGACGGGGTGAAGCAGGGCCTGGAGCGGGTCAATGCGCTCGGAGTGGAGAAGGCGCTGGAGATCGTCCGCGCGGCGGCCTCGAAGCTGGCACCGGCGGGCAAGGTTGGTACCGTCGGCTATTGCTGGGGCGGCAGCATTGCGCTGTTATCCGCGTTGCGCCTGGGCCTGCCCTCGGTCAGCTATTACGGTGCCCGCAACGTCCAGTTCCTGGATGAGACACCCAAGGCACCGGTCATGTTCCACTTCGGCGCGCAGGACAAGAGCATCCCGCCGGAGGCCGTGCAGGCGCACCGCGAGAAGCTGCCGCAGATGGCCACCTACGTATACCCGGCCGACCATGCCTTCAACCGGAGCGTCGGACACGCGTATGATCCAGACAGCGCCGCCCTGGCGCTGCAACGCACCCTTGACTTCTTTTCGGAGCATCTTGGATGAGCGAGTTTGAACTGGATTCCCGCCTGGCCACCGACAGTGTGCTGGTAGACGAAGGCCCGTTGTCGCAAGTGCGGTTGATGAATGATGAGCGGTACCCGTGGTTGATCCTGGTACCGCGCCTGGCGGATATCACCGAGTGGATCGAACTGGACGGCGAGCAGCAGGACAAGCTGCGCACCGAGTTGAACCGGGCCTGCAAAGCGCTCAAGGGCACCGATGGGGTCGAAAAGATCAACATCGGCTCGCTCGGCAACATCGTGCGCCAGCTGCATTTCCATGTGATCGGCCGCCACCAGGGCGACCCGGCCTGGCCCGCGCCGGTCTGGGGCCATGGGCAGGCGCACCGGTTCGACCCGGATGTGCTGACCGAACGTGTCGCGTACTGGAAGGAACGGCTAGGATATTCGCCCCAGCCCTGAGTCCAGACCGAATCCCATGCGTTTCAATCTTGTCGCTGCCATCCTGTTGATCCTGATCGGCCTGTTCATGCTGGCCAGCAACCTGGGCTGGACCCAGTTGAACCTGTCCCGGCTGTTCCTGACCTGGTGGCCGGTGGGCCTGGTGGCCGTGGGGGTGGCGATGTTGTTCGGTCGCGGGAAGTAAACCCGCGGACATGAAAAATGCCGGCCCCTGGGCCGGCATTTTTGTTTTGCGTGGTGCCGATCAGGTGCGTGGCAGGGTGACGCCGGTCTGGCCCTGGTACTTGCCACCGCGGTCCTTGTACGAGGTTTCGCAGATGTCATCCGGGGCGGCCTGGAAGAACAGCATCTGCGCCACGCCTTCGTTGGCATAGATGCGCGCCGGCAGCGGCGTGGTGTTGCTGAATTCCAAAGTCACGTGCCCTTCCCACTCCGGCTCCAGCGGGGTCACGTTGACGATGATCCCGCAGCGCGCATAGGTACTCTTGCCCAGGCACACCACCAGGGTGTCGCGCGGAATGCGGAAATACTCGACGGTGCGCGCCAGCGCGAAGCTGTTCGGCGGAATGATGCATTCGTCAGCGGTAATGTCGACAAAGCTGCCGCTGTCGAAATGCTTCGGGTCGACAATGGTGGAGTTGATGTTGGTGAACACCTTGAACTCGCGCGAGCAGCGCACGTCATAGCCGTAGCTGGACGTGCCGTAGCTGACGATGCGCTGGCCGTTGGCCTGCTTGACCTGGCCGGGTTCGAACGGCTCGATCATGCCGTGCTGTTCGGACATGCGGCGGATCCAGCGGTCACTCTTGATGCTCATCGGGGGGTCCTGGGTGCGTTAAGGCAAGAATTCTAAGCGGATCAGAGCAGCTGGGACAAAATGGGAATGCTGGCGCGCGGGCGCTTGCCCATTTCCTCGACCAGCCGCTCTGCAGCGGCCAGATAGGCCTTGGCCGCCGGCGATTCCGGCGCAGCGGCCACGATCGGCGTGCCCACATCGCCCTGCTCGCGGATGCCGATGTCCAGCGGCAGCGAACCCAGCAGCGGCACGCCGTACTGCGCGGCCATGCGCTGGCCACCGCCGTCACCGAACAGGTGCTCGACCTGGCCGCAGTTGCTGCAGGTGTGCACCGCCATGTTCTCTACGATGCCCAGCACCGGCACCTCGACCTTCTCGAACATCTTCAGTGCCTTCTTCGCATCCAGCGTGGCGATGTCCTGCGGGGTGGTGACGATGACCGCGCCGGCCAGCGGGATCTTCTGGGTCAGGGTCAGCTGGATGTCGCCGGTGCCCGGCGGCAGGTCGATCAGCAGGTAGTCCAGGTCATCCCACAGGGTGTCGTTGAAGAACTGGGTCATGGCCGAAGTCGCCATCGGACCGCGCCAGATCATCGGGGTTTCGTCCTCGATCAGGTAGCCGATCGACATGGTTTCCACGCCGAACGCGCGCAGCGGTTCGATGGACTTGTTGTCCGGGCTTTCCGGGCGACCGCTCAGGCCCAGCATGGTCGGCACGCTGGGGCCGTAGATGTCGGCATCCAGCAGCCCCACGCGCGCGCCCAGCTTGGCCAGGGCGACCGCCAGATTCACCGCCGTGGTCGACTTGCCGACCCCGCCCTTGCCCGAGCCCACCGCGATCACGTTGCGGACGCGCGGATGCGGGCTGAGACCCTTCTGCACCTGGCTGGCATGGGGACGTCGAGAGGGGCTGGCACTCACTGCGGGCACTCCGGAAAAGCAGAACGGGAAAGCCCGCCACTATACAGGGCCGCCCACCCTGGCCCTGCCGCCAGCGACCCGTTGCGCGTGGAACGCGGCAATCCAAGTTGCGCATTCAGCGGCCACGCGGGCACCCAGCTCTGCGCGGCGATGTCCCGCATTGTCCGACGGCTGTCCCGGGCGTCAATTCCGGCCTGCAACGCAGCACAGGCGCGCGACCGGCCACCCCTGAAAGCGTGCATACGTCACAGTTTGGATTTTGATCGTTCCAATGGAAACCATCGTTTTAAGTAGTTACATCAATGCCTTACATGGCAAATGAGAACGAAAGATTGCCCTTGCCAATCTTGTCTTTATGACTTCTTGATGAACAGTTGACAGGCCGCGTTAAGCCTGTGTTAACTTCAAGTCATCAGCTCGTAAAGCTGGTGATGCAGGGGGGGCAAAGCAACGCCAACACCTGATCCGAGGGCACACGGAGACGCCTGCTGGTCGATGTCGCCGGTGTTTTACGCAAACGTTCGTTCCAAGGGGATCCATTCATGATCAATCGCAAGTCGCTCAGCCGTAACCCGCTGAGCTTCGCCCTGGCCACCGCCATGGTGTTCGCCGCTTCGGCACCCGTGTTCGCCCAGGACAGCACCTCGACCCAGACGGCTGAAGAGGCCGCCAAGGCCAAAGAAGCAACGACGTTCGACACCGTGACCGTCACCGGTTCGCGCATCAGCAAGGACACCTTCAACTCGGTGTCGCCGGTGCAGGTGGTGACCCGTGAAGAAACGTTACTTTCCGGCTTCAACTCGACCACCGCTGCACTGCAGAGCACCGCCGTGACTGCCGGTTCGTCACAGATCAACAATGCGTACGGCGGCTACGTGACCGACGGCGGCCCGGGTGCCAACACCCTCGGCCTGCGTGGCCTGGGTCCGACCCGTACCCTGATCCTGATGAACGGCCGTCGCGTGTCGCCGGCCGGTGCGCGTGGCGCAGTCGGTTCGACCGACCTCAACGTGCTACCCAACGCCATCGTCGACCGTGTGGAAATCCTGAAGGACGGTGCATCGTCCATTTACGGTTCCGACGCGGTGGCCGGCGTCATCAACATCATCACCAAGAACAAGGTTGACGGCGTCACCATTGAAGCCCAGCACAATGCGACCGACGGCGGCGGCGGTGACGAGCGCCGTTACTCGCTGGTGTTCGGCAGCACCGGTGAACGTTCGCACTTCTCCGGTTCGTACGAGTACTACACCCGTAACGACCTGACCCTGCGCGATCGCGATTGGACCCGTTGCGCCACCGACAAGTACCGCGACATCGAAGTGGGCGACTACTGGGGCAGCGGCGACTTCATCGACCCGCTGACCGGCAAGTCCAAGTGCTACACGCTTGATGCCGGCGGCGTCACCATCAACACCATCGGCACCAACACCCGTACCGGCGTTGCCGCGCCGGGCGGCGCAGGTACCCGCTTCAACCGCTGGCGTCCGAACTCGGCAATCACCACCGGGCTGGTTGGCTACGAGGGCGTGGACAGCTATACCCGCGATACCTTCGACGACGCGATGCTGAACCAGTCGCTGATCTCGCCGGCCAAGACCCACACCCTGTACTTCCAGGGCGGCTTCGACATCGGCGTCATGGGCGACGCCGAGCTCTACTACGAGTTCCTGGGCAACAAGCGCAAATCGACCCAGACCGGCTACCGCCAGCTGTCGCTGGACTACGCGGTGGGCAACCCGCTCATCCCGGCCAACCTGCGTGACAGCGTGGCCGGTCCGGCCACCAACCTCACCAATGGTCAGCCGATGGGCGTGCGCGCCTTCATTGGCTTCGGCAACGACGAGAGCAAGCAGACCGTCGACTTCCTGCGTTTCAACGCCGGCCTGCGCGGTCACCTGGGCTCGGAATGGAACTATGACTTCAACGTCATGCATTCCCGCAGCGATGCTGACTACACCTTCCAGAGCTTCCTGACCAGCCGACTGGCGCAGAGCCTGGACGTGGTCTCCGACGGTGCGGGCGGTTTCGTCTGCCGTGACGCTTCCAACGGCTGCATCGCGGCTCCGGCGCTGAACAACGCCACCATCGGCGGCCGCCTGCCGCAGGACTGGAAGAACTGGGTGTTCGTGCCGGTCACCGGCAACACGCTCTACAAGGAAACCACGGTCAACTTCAACGTCAACGGCCCGCTGTTTGACATGCCGTATGGCTCGGCCGGTGGTGCGTTCGGTGTTGAGTACCGCAAGGCCAGCATCAACGACAAGCCGTCCCAGTACTCGATTGACCAGGACCTGTTCAACCTGACCGCCTCGGCCCCGACCAAGGGCGACGACTCGGTGTTCGAAGCCTACGGCGAACTGGAACTGCCGCTGCTGTCCGGCGTCACCGCCGCCGAAGAGCTGACCGTCAACCTGTCCGGCCGCTACACCGACTACAAGTCCTACGGTTCCGACCAGACCTACAAGATCGGCGGCCTGTGGACCCCGGTGAAGTGGCTGTCGTTCCGTGCGTCTTACGGCACCTCGTACCGCGCGCCGGCACTGTTCGAACAGTACCAGGGTGCCACCACCGGCTTCCTCGGTCAGACCGCTGACCCCTGCGACAGCTACGGCGAAGCCCAGCCCAACTCGATGCGCTACATCAACTGCGCCTCGCAGGGCTTCGACCCGGACTTCATCCAGACCAGTGGCGTGACCGTGTACACCCAGGGTGGCGCAGAAACCGGTCTGGAAGCAGAAACCTCCAAGGCCAAGACCGTCGGCCTGGTGCTGCAGCCGGACTTCGGCAGCTTCGGCGACCTGTCCTTCGCCGCCGACTACTTCGACATCAAGATCGAAAACGGCGTGCGTGATGCGGGTGGTGCGGCGATCCTGACCAACTGCTACAACAGTTCGGCCGCCGACTTCGCTGCCGGCAATGGTGTCTGCCGTCTGATCTCGCGCAACCCGGACACCAACGCGCTGACCGTGACCAACGGCTTCATCAACGTCTCCACCGAAAAGGTGCGCGGCCTGGACTTCACCCTGCGTTATGTGAAGGACATCGGTCCGGGCGAACTGCGCTCGACCATCCAGGTCACCCATTACCTGGAACAGACCGACCAGCTGTTCCCGGAAGACCCGAAGGTGGACTCCGTGGGCATGATCCGTACGCCGCAGAACACCGGCACGCTGGACCTGGCCTACAAGTGGAAGAACTGGCAGGTTCGCTACGGTCTGGACTGGATCGACGAAACCGACAGCTACGCTTACTACGAGGAGCGCAACCCGGGCCTGTTCGACCCGGCTGACTCGTCCTACAAGCTGTACACCCCGAACTACATCGTGCAGGCTTTCTCGGTCCAGTACGATGCCGACAAGTGGTCGGTCACGGCCGGCGTGCGCAACCTCGCCGACAAGGATCCGCCGACCATCTCGCAGGGCGTGTACAACACCGTGGGCAATGCACCGCTGTACAGTGGCTATGACTACTTCGGTCGCAGCTACTTTGCCAACGTGACCTACTCGTTCTGATAGTGTTTCGCGAGCCGCCGCCCTTCGGGGCGGCGGTTTCGTTTCTGGAACCGGCGCACCCGGTTCTGGTCCGCTCCATGCAAACAGGTGATCAATGAAACGGATTCTGCTGCTGGCCGCAATGGCCGGCATTTCGCCCCTGCTCCACGCCAAGCCTGCGGTACCCACCATCGAGCAGCTGGCGGCCTTCCCTGCGCTTTCGAGCCTTTCACTCTCTCCCGACGGCAAACACATCGCCGGCCTGCGTGCCAATGGCGAAGAACGGGTCATCGTGGTGTGGGACACCAACGCCCTGGAAAAGGCCCCGACCCAGATCGGCGCGGGCCGCATGAAGTTCCAGAGCGTCCAGTTCATCAAGGACGGCCTGCTGGCCGTCACCCTGTGGCAGCCCTATGACCTGCGCACTGACCGACTCAACAAGACCTTCATCAGCAAGTTCCTGATCACGGATATCGAAGGCAAGGAGTGGAAGGAGCCCATTTCGCCGCCGCGCGCCACCAGCCGCAACGAGGAACTGGAACAGGCGCTGTCCAATGCCAGCGTGCTGGACACCCTGCCCAACGACCCGGACCACATTCTGGTCGTCAATGGCAGTGGCAGCAATTCTGGCGACGTGTACAAGGTCAACCTGCGCAGCTTCACTTCCCAGCGTATCCAGAAGACCGAGGAGCGCGTCGCTGGCTACCTGACCGACCTCAACAGTGAACTGCGTGCGCGTCTGCGCCAGGACGTGGATGGCACCGGTGCCTACATCTCCACGGAGTTCCGCAACCCGGCCACCAACGCCTGGGAAGAGCACTTCCGGTCTTACGTGAAGGATCGCGACATCAGCCAGGTGGTGGGCTTTGCCGATGACCCTAACATCGCCTTCGTGCAGAGCAACGTCGGGCGCGACAAGACACTCATCTACGAATACGACATCAGTGCCCGCAAGCAGAAGGAAGTGCTGTTCGAGCACAAGTTCTTCAATGCAGGCTCGGTGTATATCAATCGCTACAAGGGCGTCGACGGGGTTCCATTCGGCGCGCTGCTCGGCGTGGGCTACAGCGGGCCGCGTGCGAACGAGATTGAATGGACCCACCCTGCCCTCAAGGGGCTGCAGCAGGGCGTGCGCCAGGCACTGGGTATCCAGGCCAGTGAACTGACCCTGGTCGATCCAGCTACCGGGCAGCACGCCACGACTCAAGCCGATGCCGGCAAGTCAGTGCGGGTGACCGACTACAGCAAGGACATGAAGACCTTCCTGCTGACCGTCTCCGGACCCGCCACAGCCCCGGAGTACTACCTGTTCAACAACGGCAAGCTCGGCCTGCTGGCCAAGTCGTACCCGCAGATCGACTCCGCTGCGCTGGGAACCACCAAGCTGGTGTACTACAAGGCCCGCGACGGCCTGGACATTCCAGCGTTCCTGACCACCCCGAACACCGAGCTTTGCGGTGCCGGCCCGTGGAAGGCAGTCGTTCATCCGCATGGTGGACCGTGGGGTCGTGACGGCATGGACTTCGACGGTTCCATGTGGGTGCCGCTGATGGCCTCGCGCTGCATGGCGGTGCTGCGCCCACAGTTCCGTGGTTCGGCGGACTGGAGCCGCAAGCTGTGGATGGCCGGCGATGCCGAGTGGGGCCAGAAGATGCAGGATGACAAGGATGATGGTGCCAAGTGGATGATCGATCAGAAGATCGCCCAGCCCGGCCATATCGCCATGTTCGGTTTCTCTTACGGTGGCTATTCGGCGTTCGCTGCTTCAGTGCGTCCGAATGGACTGTACAAGTGCGCTATTGCCGGTGCCGGTGTGTCGGACATCAAGAAGATCTGGGCGCGGTTCTACACCAACCCGTTCTTCCGCCAGGCTCAGGCGAAGACCGTAGATGGACTGAATCCGCTGGACAAGGCGGGTGAGATGAAGATCCCGCTGATGGTGTATCACGGTGATCGCGACCGTACTGTGCCGATCGAACAGTCGGAGTGGTTTGTGGCCAAAGCGAAGAGTTCGGGCCAGCCAGTGGAGTACCACGCCATTGCCGACTACGCGCATGGGCCGGCCTGGACACGGGCGATCATGGGGGATCAGCTGAGGCTGATTGATGATTACCTCACCAAGGGGTGTGGTGGCGGCGGGTTGTAATCAACCGGGACGGTGGCACGCCTTACGCGCGTGCCACCGCGTAAAGCCACGCCCTGCGTGGCTGCTTTTCGTTCCGACATCATGAACATTTGACACACGATTTCGATCATTTCTAAACGCCGGCCACGGCGTGAAGACGTTCAATGATCGGTCTTCGGATGCTTGTGCCGCGCTGCGCGCGGGTACCACGCAGGGCGTGGTACCTACGAATTGTTACGTGCGCAGGACGATGGCGTTGTTCGCCGGGCGCGCGCCCGGCGGGACCCCGGATACATCGCGTAGGGACGCGCCATGCGCGTCCACACCGCCTCAATCGGCCAGGATCACCCGCGCTGCGTTATGCCCGGGGGCTCCGGTGACACCGCCGCCTGGGTGCGTGCCCGAACCGCACAGATACAACCCCGGCAGCGCGCCGCGATAGTCCGCCTGCCCCAGCATCGGCCGGGCACTGAACAGCTGGTTGAGGCTGAGCGCGCCATGGAAAATGTCGCCGCCGATCAGTCCGAACGTGCGTTCCAGATCCAGCGGGCTCAACACCTGCCGTCCCAGCACCAACTGGCTGAAACCGGGTGCGTGCTGCTCCACCGTGGCGATCATCAAGTCCGCCACCTCGTCACGATGATCGTCCCAGCTGCGCCCGCCTGACAGCACCGGTGCGACGTGCTGGCAGAACAGGCTGGCGACATGCTGTCCGGGCGGAGCCAGCGAATCGTCCAGCGTGCTGGGAATCAGCATTTCCACAATTGGTGCACACGACCAGCCATGTTCGCGTGCATCGCTGTACGCACGATCCATGTACGCCAGCGTGGGCGCAATGATGATGCCGGCGGTGAGATGGTCGCCAGCGCCTGGCAGCACGGTGAAATCCGGCAGCGCCGACAGGGCGACGTTCATCCGGAAGGTGCCGGACGCGCAGCGCCAGTTGGCCATGCGCTCGCGCGTGGCCGCAGGAACCTGTTCGGGTGCCAGCAACTGTTCGTAAAGCAGCTTCGGATTTACATTGGCGACCACCGCGCGTGCACGGATCACCTCGCCGCCCTTGGTTTCCACTCCCACCGCACGTCCCTGCTCCACCAGCACCCGCAGCACGCCCGCATCCGTCTGGATCTGCGCACCCGCAGCCTCAGCCGCACGCGCCATCGCCTGGGTGATCGCGCCCATGCCGCCAATGGCGTGACCCCATGCCCCTTTCACGCCGTTGCTTTCGCCGAAGGCGTGATGCAGCAGCACATAGGCGGTGCCCGGCGCATGCGGACTGGCGTAGTTGCCGACGATGCCGTCGAACCCGAACAGTGCCTTGATCGGTTCACTTTCAAACCAGCGATCCAGGTACTCCGAGGCGGAGATGGTGAACAGGTCCAGCAGCTCCTGCCGCAGCGCCGGTTCCAGGCCGTGCAGGCGGCGACCGAGCTGCCCTGCTCGCCACAGCGCGGGCAGCTGCCGCAGCCAACTGCCCTCGCCCACGTTGGGCGGTGCCTGCAGCGCGGTATCCCGCAGCACATCGGCAAACGCCTCCAGGCGCTGCTCGAACAACGGCAGCCGGGCGGCATCACGCGCGGAGAAACGCGCGACCTCTGCCTGGGTGCAACCAGGCCCCGCCAGCAGATAATCACCCTCCAGCGGCAGGAAGTTGTTGATCCGGCGCGGCACCACCCGCAACCCATGCGCGGCCAGGTCCAGGTCGGCGATCACCTTGGGCTGCAGCAGCGACACCGTATAAGACGCGACCGAATTGCGGAAACCGGGGTGGAACTCCTCGGTGACCGCCGCGCCACCGACCACGCTGCGGCGCTCAAGCACCAATACGCGTTTTCCAGCCCGGGCCAGATAGGCCGCACAGACCAGACCGTTGTGCCCGCCGCCGATGATGACCGCGTCCCACACACCCGTAGTGGCTTTGCTCATTGTGGCTGTATACACCGCCCGGGCCGCGCCTGTCGCCCCGCCCGGCGCGTTCACATAGCACCGCTTGCCTTCGCCCATGACCTTCGACACCCTTGCAGGTCGGGCCAGCGGCGTATCGTCTGCCCCACGCTCCGCACGGAGCAACCCATGCACGCACTTTCGGCCTGGAGGCCTACCACGTGATCGCTCGCACTCCCAAGATGGTTCTGCTGACCCTGGCCGTTTCGGCCGCACTGGTCGGCTGCGGCAAGACTGACACCCCGGCTACGGACAGCGCGGCCTCCACCGCCACGCCGACGGCCGCGCCGGCGGAAACCGCATTCAAGCTCGACGAAGCCAAGCTGCCGGCCTACAACGCCTTCCATCCGTCCGACCTGGACAAGAACCTGGACGCCTGCACCGCGTTCGGTGACTACGTCAACAGCAAGTGGCTGGCCGCCAATGAAATTCCGGGCGACCGCACCAGCTGGGGCGCGTTCACCATTCTGGACGAGCGCTCGGTCGCCGTGCAGCACCAGCTGGCCGAACAGGTCGCCGCGGTGAAGAACCCGACCGGCATTGAAAAGATCGTCGGCGACTTCTGGGCCACCGGCATGGACGACGCCAAGATCAACGCGCAGGGCATCGAGCCGATCAAGGCCGACCTGGCTGCCATCGACGGCCTGCAGGACAAGGACGCCATCGCCAACTACCTGCGCAGCAGCGCGGCGAAGGGCCAGAACGTGCTGTTCGGCTTCGGTCCGGAAGCGGACTTCAAGAATTCCTCGCAGAACATCGCCTACGCCAGCCAGGGCGGCCTGGGCCTGCCGGATACCACCTATTACACCGAAGCCAAGAACGCCGACAAGCTGAAGGCCTACCAGGCCCACGTCGCCAAGGTGCTGGAACTGTCGGGCGTCGCTGCCGCCGATGCGGCCAAGCAGGCCGAAGACGTGGTGAAGTTTGAAACCCGCCTGGCCAAGGCCTCCAAGTCCAGCGAGCAGCTGTCGCGCGATGTGTCGCTGTACTACAACCCGGTCAGCGTGGCCGACGCCGACAAGCTGACCCCGAACTTCAGCTGGACCGAATTCTTCAAGGCCCAGGGCATTGCCGCACCTGAGAAGTTCTCGCTGGCCATTCCGACCTTCCACCAGGAAGTGAGCAAGGCACTGGGCGACACCGACCCGTCGGTGTGGCGTTCCTACCTGCGCTTCCACACCGTCGACGCCGCCTCGCCGTACCTGGCCGATGCCTTCGCGGATGAGAGCTACAACTTCTACGGCAAGACCCTGAACGGCCAGAAGGAACAGAAGCCGCGCTGGAAGCGCGTGCTGGGCACCATTGAAAACGACGCCGGCGAAGCCTTCGGCCAGCTGTACGTCAAGGTCGCCTTCTCGCCCGAATCCAAAGCCAAGATGGAAGAGCTGGTCAAGAACCTGGCCGCCTCGCTCAAGGAGCGCATCCAGGGCCTGACCTGGATGAGCGACGAAACCAAGGCCAAGGCGATTGCCAAGTGGGAAACCTTCACCCCGAAGATCGGCTACCCGGACAAGTGGCGCGACTGGAGCGGCCTGAGCACCAGCCGTGACAGCTACTTCGCCAACGTGCGTGCGGCCAACGAGTTCAACTACAAGTTCGCCCTGTCCAAGATCGGCAAGCCGGTCGACAAGACCGAGTGGGGCATGACCCCGCAGACCGTCAACGCCTACTACAACCCGCTGCAGAACGAGATCGTGTTCCCGGCCGCCATCCTGCAGCCGCCGTTCTTCGACCCGAAGGCCGACGACGCGCTGAACTACGGCGGCATCGGTGCGGTGATCGGCCACGAAATGACCCACGGTTACGACGACCAGGGCAGCCGCTTCGGGCCGACCGGCAACTTCGAGAACTGGTGGACCGACGCCGATACCAAGAACTTCAGCGGCCTGACCGGCAAGCTGGTCAAGCAGTTCGATGGTTACAAGGTGGGCGACCAGGCGGTCAACGGCAAGCTGACCCTGGGCGAGAACATCGCTGACCTGGGCGGCCTCGCTACCGCCTACGACGCACTGCAGAAGGCATCGGCCGGCAAGGAAGACCCGAAGGTCGACGGCTTCAGCCGTGACCAGCGCTTCTTCTTCAACTGGGCGACCGTGTGGCGTACCAAGTACACCCCGGAAAACGCCAAGGTCCGCCTGGCCACTGACCCGCACGCCCCGGCGCAGTTCCGCGCGATGGGTGCGCCGTCGAACCTGCCGGCCTTCGCCGCGGCCTTCGAGTGCAAGCCCGGTGCCCCGATGGCGCGGGCTGGCGACCAGCAGGTTGTGATCTGGTAAGCGCTTTCAGGTCTGTATGAATACAAAGGCCCGGGATTCCCGGGCCTTTGTTTGTGCGGCATGCGGTGTTTTCATGCGGGCTTGGTATAGTTCTGCGGTCTTCAATCCGACCGGATTTGTTTCGCATGCCCAACCTTCGTCCGCTTGCCATTGCCCTGGGTCTGGGGCTGGCGTCCCTGGTGATCACCGATGCCTCCGCCGCGCCGAAGAAGAAGGCCGCCCGTACCCCGGCCGCCAGCGCGCAGTGCACCGACTTCTACGACGCCACCAACGCCGGCTGGCTGAAGGCCAACCCGGTGCCGCAGACCGGCGCGACCACCGCGCTGGGCCAGCTGGCCGACCGCACCCGCCTGCAGCAGCGTGAACTGCTGGACGCGGCGATGAAGTCGCCGCAGGGCAACACCCAGAAGCTGCTGGGTGATTTCTGGGCCAGCGGCCTGGACGAAGCGGCCGTGGAAGCCGACGGTTCCAACCCGATCGCCCCGCTGCTGACCCGCATCAATGCGATCAAGAAGGCCAAGGACGTGCCGGCCTCGATCGCCGCGCTGCATCAGGTCGGCATTCCGGTGGCCTTCAACTTCGCCCCGGACGTCGACCTGAAGGCGCTCGACCGCCATATCGGCTACTTCATGCAGGGTGGCATGGGTCTTCCGGACCCGGCCTTCTACACCCGCACCGACGCCGACACGGTCGCGCTGATGGGGCGCTACCGCAACTATGTGAAGCAGATCCTGGCCCTGACCGGCACCCCGGCCGCCAAGCTGGATGCCGAAGCACAGGCGGTGATCGCGCTGGAAACCGAGCTGGCACGCAACGCGCAGTCGCTGGCCGGGATCAACAACCCGTTCAACAACTACGCGCCGATCTCCACCAAGGACCTCAACAGCCGCTACAAGAACCTGCAGCTGGATGCGTTCCTGAAGGTGCAGGGCGTGAACGACGACCTGGTGTCGCTGGCCGACCCGAACCTGTTCAAGGCGCTGGACGGCATGGTCACCCGGATCAAGCCGGACCAGTGGAAGGCCTACCTGCGCTGGCGCGTGGGTGATGCGATGGCCCCGTACCTGTCCAAGGCCTACCGCGATGCCGAGTTTGAATTCCGTGGCCGCGTGATCCGTGGCGAAACCCTGGCCCCGGCGCGCTGGGAACAGGTGCTCAACGCCATCAACGTCGCCGCCGGTCCGATGGTCGGTCGTGAATATGCTGCCCGCCACCTGTCGGCCGAAGATCGTCGTCAGGCCGCCTGGATCGTCGACAAGGTGCGCGAAGTGCAGATCGACGCGGTCAAGAACAGCAGCTGGCTGAGCGCCGAGGCCAAGAGCGAAGCGCAGGCCAAGCTGGCCGCGCTGAAGATCGAGATCGGCACGCCGCTGCGCGACCTCGACTACACGGTGCAGCCGATGGGCCGTGGCAGCTTCGGCGGCAACATGCTGATCGCCTCCACCTGGCGCCACCGCGAGGAAATGAAGCGCATTGGCAAGGGCAATGCCGACCGCCGCTGGGACGTGCTGCCGCAGCAGCCGTCGCTGGCCTATGACATCGCCCAGAACCGTCTGATCGTCACCGCCGCCGCACTGCAGGGCCCGGTGTTCAATGCCAAGGCCGACGCCGCCGACAAGTTCGGCAGCTTTGGTGCACTGGTGGCGCACGAGCTGAACCGCGCCGTCGATGCCAAGGGCGCACTGGTTGATGCCAAGGGCGAACTGCGCAGCTGGTGGACCCCGGCCGACAAGACCGCCTGGACCCTGCTCGGCAGCCGCGTGGCCGCGCAGTACAGCGCGTATGACTTCCCGGGCGTGAAGGGGGCCAAGGTCAATGGCGCGGTGACCCAGGAAGAGAACCTGGCTGACATCGCCGGCGTCGAACTGGCCTGGGCTGCCTACCTGGCGCAGGAACCGAAGGCCAAGCCGGCACAGCAGCAGGGCTTCTTCCGCGCCTGGGCCGCGCTGTGGCCGCAGCAGCTGTCGCCGAACGAGGCCGCACAGCGTCTGACCGGCGACATCCGCGCACCGGGTCGCTGGCGCACCAATGGGCCGCTGAGCAACCTGCCGGCGTTCGGGGCAACGTTCACCTGCAAACCGGGCCAGCCGATGCAGCGGGTGGAGAACGACCAGATCAAGATCTGGCGTTGATTTGGAAAAGGGCACCTTCGGGTGCCCTTTTTTACGCCGGGTTCAATCTTCCGCGATAACCGACGATCAATCCGATCAGCGGCGCGGCAATCTCCACATCAAACACAAACTGCCCGTCACGCTCGGTCTCAAACGTGGCGCCGTTGGGCAACAGGCACGTCGGCAGCGGCACGCCCAGCAGCGACCAGCGACGCGACACCAGGCACAGCCGGTCACCCTCCACCACCAGTGCGATCGCCACGTCGATCAGCCCAAAACGCTCCACCAGCAGATAGTCATTGCGGCCTTCGCCGCGTCGCTGCCACGACGAAAAGCGGCGGCCGCCAAAGTCGCGCGTCCAGCGTTCGCCACCGCGCTCAGGCGCGAACGACACCGTCACCGGTACCGCTTCGCCCGCCTTCGGGAAGCCGATCACGGCGGCGACGACGCGCGCGAGTAGCCCACGCCCACGCCGGATATCGGCCTGGCCACTCCAGCGCCGCGGCTGCGCATCGCGATGCAGTGCCTGCACCTGCGGTGGCAGCGTCTCGAACGCCGTGCCCAGCAGTTGCGGATACAACGCAGCCCCAGGCTGCTCGCGGCGGAACCCGGTGTGGATCGAGCGGCCGGCGAACAGGGCTTCGTAATCAGCCAACTCCAGCGCATGCGTGGCCGCCCGCGCGCCATCGGCAGGTCGCTCACCGCGCAGCAGCTTGCGGATCACCGCCTCGATGGCCATCGACGGAATGTACGGACCGTCGTCGCCCTCGGCCAGCAGGTGCCAGCTCAGTTCCACCGGCGCACCTGCATGCTGGCCGCGTGCGCGGACATACATGCCGCCGCGATGCTCGCCGAACTTCATCAGGTTCAGCACCCGGTAGAACAGCGGCGACAACGGCTCCAGCGACGGCAGCCGGAACCGTGCACGCGCCTTGGCCAGCAAATTGAGCACGCGGTGCAGGATCTCGGGTACCGGGCCGGCCCCCATCCAGATATCGGTCATGGCCGGATGTTCCGGCGGCAGTACCTGCAGGTCGGGTACGTCCACCAGCGAGAAGTGCAGGTTGCGCAGCGGTACTTTGCCCGGCACGGCGACGGTGAAGCGGCGGCTCTCGGCCAGCCCCATGCCCTGCCCCGGGCGGCCGCCGCGGCGCAGCTTCACCGGCGAACCGGCGTATCCGACAACCGCACGCATCACGTTCAGGCCAATGCCGGCATACGGCGAAGGCGCAATGCCGCCGTCGACGACCTGTATGTCCATGGCTTTAGCCATCTCGCGCAGCACCGCAGCGGTCAGCACCGGGAAGCTGCTCACCCCGGAGAGCACGAAGATACCGGCGGCCTTTGCCTGCGCGTCATAGCGGTCGATGCCGAACACGAAATCGGCGGCGTCGGCGAAATCCAGATAGGGAACACGCGCGGCGATACAGGCTTCCACCACCTGGTAGCCTTGCGCGCCGTAGTCCTGGAAGGGGCCGGAGGCATCAATGACCAGAGCAGGCTGCTCGGATTTCAGCGCGGCGGCCACCTCGGCACGGTCCAGCCGCAAGGGGCGCACCGTCGGCGCGCCGCTGTAGCTGTCGCAGAAGGCCTGAGCGGCGGGCAGGTTGCGCCCGCAGATCAGCAGTTCCAGGCCATGCAGATCCGACAACAGGCGCGCCAGCCGTCCGCCGAACACGCCGTAACCGCCCAGAATGAGAATTTTCAATGGTGCGGTCGTCCTTGAATGGGGTTACGCGGTCACATCACTTGACGCTGCGCAGATGGTTGGGCCGCTTCGGCGGCCCGCCCCCGGGCGGACGCCGCTTGAACGGCGGCTGCCCGCGCCAGTAGCGGATCAACAGCCAACCGAACAACATGCCGCCCAGGTGCGCGAAATGCGCGATGCCCGGCTGCCAGCTGGTTGCGCCAAACACCAGTTCGGTCAGGCCGATCACGATCACAAAGGTGCGTGCCTTCATCGGAATCGGCGGGAACAGCAGCATCACCCGCTGGTTCGGGAACAGCATGCCGTACGCCAGCAACAGACCAAACACACCACCCGAGGCACCCAGCACCGGAGCCGGGTCGACCATCATCGCGCCGACTGCCAACTGGCACAGGCCGGCACCGGCCACGCACACGAGGTAGAAAATCAGAAAGCGCTTCTCGCCCCAGGTCTGTTCCAGCGGCGAACCGAACATGAAGAGCGCCAGCATGTTGAACAGCAGGTGCATCAGGTTGCCGTGCAGGAACCCGTATGTCAGCAGCTGCCAAGGCTGGAAGTTACCGCCGGGCGAGAACGGGTCGAAGCTGCGCAGCGGCTGCAGCATGAACGGCTCGAACGTGCCGTAGCCGAGCAGGAACGGCTGCTGCAGCAGAAACAGCACCGCGTTGGCGATCAGCAGGGCCTTGGTGACAGTGGGCAGTCGCGGAAACATGGAGGCATCCTTTGGAACCGCCCCCATCATAATCGCTCAACCCGGCCCCCACACCGCCGCATCCAGGTCATCACCCCCGCCACGGGGCATGTGCTTGACCCGCCCCCGCTCCATCAGCACGCCTTCGGCGCGCAGCCGCTGGTTCTGCTCGCGCCAGCCGCGCGAGCCCTCCGGCATGGCGATGCGTCCGTCCGAACGCAGTACCCGATGCCAGGGCAGGTCCGGGTCGTCATTCATGCCCAGCACGCGCGCGGTCAGCCGTGCCCGCCCGGGCAGTCCGGCCTTGGCTGCGACCTGGCCGTAGCCCATCACCTGCCCGCGCGGAATGGCGCGGATCACCGCCAGAATGCGCGCGCGGGCCTGGGCTGCCGTATCTTCTTCAGCCCCAGCCGCGGGCTTCACGCGCGTGCGCGGCTGACCAGCAGTACGCCGACCAGCACCAGTGCCGTCCCCAGAATCTGCCAGGGGCCCATGGGTTCGTCGAGCAGCCATAGACTCATCACGATGGTGGATACCGGGCCGAGCATACCGACCTGCGCGGCCAACGACGAGCCGATGCGCTTCACCGCCAGCATGATCGCCGCCACCGGCAGCACCGTGCAGACCGTGGCGTTGATCAACGACAGCCAGTACACCGGCACCGGGGCCTGCAGCAGCGCCGGCAGTGGATGCAGCACGGCGAAATGCAGCACGCACAACACGCAGGCCACACAGCTGGCATAGGCGGTCAGCCGGATCGCGCCGATGCGCGCGACCACTTGCCCGCTACCGAACAGGTACAACGCATAACTGAGCGCACTGCCGAACACCAGCGCGCTGCCCAGCAGGATGCGCCCGCCCTCCAGCTGCAGGTCATGGCCGAAGGCCAGCAGCACGCCCAGGTAGCTCAGCACCAGCGCGGCCAGCTGCCAACGGCCCGGCTTCTTCTTCAGCAGGACCAAGCTGATCAGCAGTACCAGAGTGGGATTGAGATACAGGATCAGCCGCTCCAGGGTGACGCTGATGTACTGCAGGCCCTGGAAGTCCAGCAGGCTGGACAGGTAATAACCGGTGAAACCCAGCCACAGCACACGGCCACGGTCGGCCCAGGACAGTGCGGTGGCGCGACGGGCCGACCACACGGCCAGCAGCGCGAACAGCGGAAACGCCATCAACATGCGCAGCGCCAGCAGCGTGGTCGCATCCACGCCGTGGCGGTAGCCAAGTTTGACGATGACCGCCTTGCCGGACGCGGTAATCGCGCCGATAGCCGCCAGGGCGATGCCGGAGGCGGCGATGCGCGGGGATGAAGTAGCGAGCGGGGTCATCGCATCAACACGACTTCTTCAGCGCTCGTCGGGTGTATCGCAACCGTGTCATCGAAACAGGATTTGGTCGCGCCCATTTTCACCGCCACCGCGAAGCCCTGCAGGATTTCGTCCGCGCCCTCGCCGAGCAGGTGCACACCGACCACGCGTTCTTCCGGGCCTGCGCAGACCAGTTTGAACAGGCTGCGCTGGCTGCCGTTGGCCAAGGCCTGCAGCATCGGGCGGAAGTTGCTGCGGTACACGCGCACATCATCAAAGCGCGCACGCGCCTCCTCTTCGGTCAGCCCGACCGCGCCCAATGCCGGGTGCGAGAACACCACGCTGGCCACGTTCTCGTAATCCATTTTCGCATGCGGTTGGCCGCCGAACAGGCGGTCCATCAGCTTGCGCGCAGCAGCAATCGCCACCGGGGTCAGCCCGACCTTGCCGGCGATATCGCCCACCGCGTGCACGCTGGGCACCGCCGTGGTCTGCCAGGCATCCACTTCGATCTCGCCCTTGTCGCCGACCACGATGCCCAGCGCCTCCGCGCCCAGCCCGGCACTGTTGCCGCGCCGACCCGTGGCAAAGAACACTTCATCGAAGTGCCCGTCCGTCGGGCCATCATGGCCGTACGCCACCACGGCATCGCCGTCGCGGCGCAGCTCACGCAGCCGATAGTTGAAGTGCACCTTGACGCCCTGGTGACACAGATTGTCCGCCAGCTGCGCCGTCAGTTCGGCGTCGAAACGTTCCAGCAGGCGGTCGCCGCGTACCAGCAGCGTGACCCGGCTGCCGAGCGCCTGCAACAGGCCGGCCAGCTCCACCGCGATGTAACCACCGCCGATGATGGCCACCTGCGCAGGTGCATCGCACAGATGGAAGAAGTCGTCGGAGACCTTGCCCAGTTCAGCACCGGGAATGTCCGGCCGCTGCGGGTGTGCGCCCGTCGCGATGAGGATGTGCTCAGCACTGATGCGGATGCCGTCGCTGCATTCCACGGTGTGCGCGTCGACCAGGCGACCTTTGCGCGGCACGCGGACCACGCCGTTGTCATTCAGACGCTTGAGGTAACTGGTGTGGATGTTGGCGATGTAGGCCTGCCGGTGCACCACCAGTTCTTTCCAATCCAGCGCGGGTCGCGCGGGCACGTCGAAGCCCAGCGCCGCCGCCAGCCCGATACGCCCGGAAAGATCAGCCGCCAGCCACATGGCCTTCTTCGGCACGCAGCCCACGTTGACGCAGGTACCGCCGAGTTCACCCGGTTCCAGCATCGCCACGCGGCGACCATGCTGGGCAGCGCGGAACGCGGCGGCGAGCCCGCCGGAGCCACCGCCCAGCACGATCAGGTCATAGTCGTATTGCATGCTCATTGAAAACGTCCCACCGGAAAAGCCGCCGGCAGCATGCCATGTTCCGGGGCACGCCCGGCGTGAGCATGTGCATCAGTGCGTGCCAAGCGTGCGACGCAGCGGCGGCCAGCGCCCATAGGTCATCGCACGCCACAACCATTCCAGCGGGCCGAAGCGGAAGTGCCGCAGCCATGCATGTGCGAACAGCACCTGCAACGCGAACAGCACCAGTGCGAAGGGAATCTGCCACAGTCGCGGCAGGCTTTCGAACGCGCCCAGCCCATAACCGTAGAAGACCCAGGTGCCGACCAGCGACTGCAGGATGTATTGGGTCAGCGCCATGCGTCCCATCGGTGCCAGCACCCGCAGGTGCGCGCGAGCGTGCACGATCCAGCCCAGGTAGCCCAGGCACATCAGCAGTGAGGCCACCGATGACAGCGCGTAAGCGAATCCGCTGGCCGGGGTGAACGTCCCCGGGGCGACGTAGGGCACCCAGCACGCGCTGATGATCATCAGCACCAGCCCGGCCGGCCATGCGCCCCAGCGCAGGCAGCGATAGAGGCGCGGATGAAGTTCAGGGGTTGTGAGCGCGCCGCTGCGGGCGAAACCGGCCCCGATCAGGAACATGCCCAGCACCTCCGGCCCCACGACCAGCATGCCGCCCAGATTGACCTGCAGGTCGTGCGCCCGCTGCAGCACGGCGTCGGTCCAACTGCCGTGTGCATAGGCCTGCCGCTGCAGCTCGATCGCGCGTTGCCCGGCGGCGGCGGCATCGGCCATGGCGCTGTCCGCCTGGGCAGCGATGCCGACCAGCAGGCCCATGCCGACCATCAACACGGAGGCGAACAGATAGGTGTGAACGCCCATGGCCGGCAGCCAGCGCGGCGGTGCCTCCCGGAATGCGAGTAAAGGCAGCGACATCAGCGCATACAGCACCAGAATGTCACCGGACCACACCAGCAGGGCGTGGCACAGCCCGATCAGCAGCAGACCGGCGCTGCGCCGCAGGTAGAAGGGGGTGAAATCGCGCCGCGCCGCTTCAGCGCGCTGCGCCATGATTGCAAAGCCGGCGCCGAACAGCAGCGAGAACAGGGTGAAAAATTTGCCCTGCACCAGGACATAGATCAGCGCATCCGCCCAGCGGTCAGCGCCCTGCCAGTGCGGATCGATACCGGTGAAGGCGAGGTCCAGCGGACCGCTCAGCGCCTCCATGTTCATCAACAGGATGCCCAGCAGGGCCACCCCGCGCAGGATGTCGATGACCTCGATGCGGTCGCTGCCGGTCACTGGCTGCAGGGAAGAAGCGACTGGGTTCACAGGGCACTCGAGGATCGGGGTGTAGTGCCGGGCCATGCCCGGCAAACGCACCGTAGTGCCGGGCTTGCCCGGCACCCGACAAGCAGCCGGGCAAGCCCGGCTCTACATTATTCAGTGCTGGTGACCGCCGTCGCCGTGCACGTGACCGTGCTCCAGCTCTTCAGCCTGGGCTTCGCGCACGTCCACGATCTCCACCGAGAAGTGCAGGTCCTTGCCGGCCATCGGGTGGTTCAGGTCGACGTCGACCACGCTCATGCCGACCTTCTCAACGGTGACCGCACGCGGGCCGAAGTTGGTCTGCAGCACCACCTGCTGGCCCGGGGCCAGCTTGGCATTGCCGAAGTGCTTCTTCGGCACGCGCTGGGTCAGGCCTTCGCGGCGCTCGCCATAGGCATCAGCGGCCTTGACGTCGACTTCGAAGCTGGCACCGGCTTCCTGGTCCATCATGGCGTTTTCCAGGCCCGGAATGATGTTGCCATGGCCGATCAGGATCGCCAGCGGCTCACGGTCCTTCGAGCTTTCGATCGGGTCCTGGCCCTGCTCGGCCACGGTGTAATGGAAGCGGACGACACTGTCTTTTGCGATCTTCATACGGAACTCTTGTGCTGGGGCTGCCGGGGCAGACGGGTGGGACGGGTTGTCGCCCGCCGGTTACGCCGCCATCATGGCGACTTCCAAGGCCGCGCATTATCCGGACATCATGCTGCTGACGCCAGTTTCGCGCTTGACCCGCCTGCCAGCCCAGCTGGCGCTGATCGCCGTACTGGCCCTGCTGGCCGCCTGTGGTGGCGGTAAAACCACCCGCCCCGCTCCGCCCGCCGCCGCGTCACAGACCTGGCCGGTGGTGACCCCGAACAACCCGCAGGCCGCCAATGCGGTGCTGATGCGCGCCATCGGCCTGGTCGGAACCCCTTACCGTTACGGTGGCAACACCCCCGAATCCGGGTTCGATTGCAGCGGACTGGTCACCTACGTCTACCGGGAGATGGTCGACCTGAAGCTGCCGCGTACGTCGCGTGACCTGGCGGCGGTACAGGGCCCGAAGATCGACCCCAAGCGACTGGCGGCCGGCGATCTGGTGTTCTTCGGCAACCGCGGCAATGTCTTCCACGTGGGCATCTACGTCGGTGAGGGTCGCTTCGTGCACGCTCCGAGCACGGGGGGAACCGTGCGTCTGGACTCGCTGGGTGGGAGCTACTGGAAGGACCATTACACCGGCGCGAAACGGGTTCTGCACTAAGCTGAACTCGGCGAAGGTACGAAACTGTGACGCACATCACCCGTCGTTAAACGAAAATTTAACGAAATTTGTACCTAATCACACGCTTTCCACGGCATCATCACCCATCGTTTTTATTCAGTGACCGCCGCGTGACGACAGCCGACCTGACGTGCCAAGGCCAGACCGCCACCCCACGGCGCATCGCCCGCCCCGCTCTTCTCGCTTTCGCCCTCTGCCTGGCCAGCCTTCCGGCCTGGGCCCAGACGGCACCGACGGCCGCTCCCGAAGCGGTTGTGGCAGCCACCCCGGCCGCCGAAATCAGTGTTGCTGCCAAGCCCAAGGCTGAAGCGCCGGCCCGCAGCAGGACCGATGCTGCCGCCAGTGCCACGCTTGCCGCGCTGCTGCCGCACCTCGCTGCCAATGACACGATTCCGCTGATGGACCGCTCGGCGATGGTCGCCGGCGACCTCAGCCGCCTGCTGGCCAACTACGATGCCTCCAACGGCACCATCGTGGCCGCCGACCCGGCCGAGAACGGCAAGGTCCAGTCCCTGCTCCGCCGTGCGATGACCCTGCTGGGCACTCCGTACCGCTGGGGCGGCACCTCGCCGGACAGCGGTTTCGACTGCAGCGGTTTGGTCAGCTATGTGTTCCGCACCGCACTGGGCATCGAGTTGCCGCGCGTCTCGCGTGAAATGGCCCGTGATGGCGAAGCGCAGCTGATCAACGACCGTAATGCGCTCGCCGCAGGTGACCTGGTGTTCTTCGGTCGCAAGGGCCGGGTCGACCATGTTGGCATCTACGTGGGCGAAGGCCGCTTCCTGCACGCCCCGAGCACCGGCAAGGACGTCCGCGTGGACAGCCTGATCACCGGTTACTGGGGTGGCAAGTTCATGCAGGCACGCCGCGTCGAACTCTGACCGGCCCCGCGCCTACCTGAATCCTGAAGGCCGCTGCTTCGCAGCGGCCTTTTTCGTGGCCGCCATGATGGCCGTTGCCGTCTGGAACGCGCGTTGTTCTTTTCACAACCCAGCCCGCCCCCATGGCGAGGCAAGGGTACCCGGCGTGGGGCGGCACGCCGGGCAGCGCTGAGCAGGAGACTCCGCCCGGATACCTTTCCGTGAAGGTGACGCATGGCGGCAGTCCCTGAAATTCCGGCCCGGTGTGTGATCTGGTTTGGGCAACCCCTGGCAGCAGAGCGCACGGCGCTGGCAGCCGCAGGCTGGCAGGTCCGCGGCGTGGCCACCGATGGTGCCGTGGCCATCGGCATGCGCGGCAACGACCTGGTGGTCGGGCTGCTGGACCTGCGCAGCGTGGCTCCCCCTCACCTTCCCCATCTGCAGGCGGTGCTGGACCAGCACCGGCACCTGCGCGTGCTGGCCATCCTGCCTGCGGGCGCGGCGGCGGTGCATCCGCAGTGGCAGCCATTGCTGGCCTGCTGCACGGAAACCTTCAGCGCACCGCTGGATGTTTCGCGCCTGGTCCATCGGCTGCAGGAGCTGGGCGATGAACAGCATCTACAGCCGCCATCCGGGGCGCAGGCACTGATTGGCGAAAGCCAGGCGCTGCAGGTCACCCGTGCGGCGCTCCGAAAATTCGCACCGGTGGAACTGCCGGTGTTGATCACCGGCGAGACAGGCACCGGCAAGGAGCTGGCAGCGCACGCGCTGCATGCGTTGTCGTCGCGCCACGCGCGGCCGTTCCTGGCGGTGAACTGCGGGGCGATTCCGGCGGCGCTGGTGCAGTCGGAACTGTTTGGTCACGAGCGGGGTGCCTTTACCGGGGCGGCCAATCGCCGGCTGGGTCTGTTCGAAACGGCCAGTGGCGGCACGGTGTTCCTGGACGAGATCGGCGACCTGCCCCTGGACGCACAGACCAATCTGCTACGGGTGCTGCAGGAGGGCACGATCGAGCGGGTGGGCAGCAACCAGCCACTGGCGGTGGACGTGCGGGTGATTGCGGCCACGCACGTGGACCTGGAGCAGGCGGTGGAACGGGGACAGTTCCGCCGCGATCTGTTCTATCGCTTGAACGTGCTCCGGCTGCCCTTGCCGGCGCTGCGCGACCGCGGCAGCGACATCACGTTGTTGGCCGAGCACTTCCTGGCCAGCTTCCGCCAGCGCCACGTCACCCGTGCGCGCGGCTTCAGCAGCGAAGCATTGCAGGCCATGCAGCAGTTCCGTTGGCCAGGGAACGTGCGCGAACTGTTGAACCGGGTGCAGCGTGCGGCGATCGTGAGCGAAGCCGAGCTGATCACGGTGGCCGACCTGGAGCTTTCTCCGGAAGGCATCGAGGTGCCACAACGTCTGCTGCACGATGTACGCCAGGCCGCAGAGCGCGACGCCTTGCTGCGCGCCTTGCGCCAGAATGACTTCAACATCACCGCCTGCGCCCGCACCATGCAGGTCTCCCGCGTAACCGTCTACCGCCTGTGCCGCAAGCACCAGCTGGCATTGCCGGAATTGCGCTGACAGCTTTGGATTGCACGATTTCCGTATCGCCGGGCGTTGCCCGGCTGCTGTTGGATTTGGGCGAACAACCGGCGCTCGTTTGTTCCCTGGTTTGGCGGATCGGGATGGGCGTTCCGGGGGACGGCGCAAGTACGTCCATGTAGCCTCGATCGCCGCATCCATGCGGCTCACGCCCCCTCCCGCCCAATCCGACCCGCCATCGATAGGCCATCGGCGGCCAACTGCGATCAAAAACAACGGCGGTGCCGATCCGTTGTCATGCGTTACCGGATGATGGCCATTTCACGGACGTCGTCTGTCGACCGACGCTACCGGGGCTGCGTGCTGGTGTTGGTGTTGGTAGCGTCGGTCGACAGACGACGACTCGGAAACTACCAACATCCGGTAACGCATGATCCCGAAACGATGAGGAGCCCCGTACATGCTTTGAGGCTTCACCTCAAAGCATGTACGGAATCCTGAAGGCCAAGGTAAAGTCCGGCGCATCCGGAGTCAGCCCGATACCCAGCTGGCTCACCAACGTGGTGTTGCGATTCAGCGCATAGGTGATGCCAAGATTCAGCGTGGCCGCATTCGCATCACTGCCGATCACTTTCACCCATTGACCGCCCTTGTAACGCGTCGACGCACGCCGGCTGAGCTTGTCGCTGAACGACATGCTGAGACTTGTACGCTCGTTGAACGCGAACGCCACACCGGCACCGAAGTAGATTGAACCACCCAGCTTCACATCGCCGGGATTCACCGTGTCCGGATTGCCATCCAGGTCATCGAAGCTGCCTTCGAAGGAATGGATGTAGCCGATGTTGGCAAACAGGATGGCGGGATCGGCGGTCTTCACCGCCGACAGACCGAGACTGGCCTGCCACACGCCGTTGCCGGTGGCCTGGTCGCCGGGCACCGCAAAGCGGATGAAGTCATCTTCGTCGCGCTCAAGCACCTTCCAGTCAACGCCGTACGGCTCCTGACCCGTGGGCGCAGTGACACCGACGTTGAGCACGGTCTCGGGCCAGCGTCCCTTCTCCTGGTTCAGTCGCCAGTTGCCGCTCAGGCTGATATCACCAATGCCATGGCCGCTGGTTTCCTCCTGCGCGATCGCGGCGGCGGATCCGCCGGCGCCGCCCTTCTGGAACACCGTCTTGCGCGCGAGGTAAGGCACATCCAGATTCAGGGTCATGCTCGGTGTCACGCCCCAACGCATGGCCAGGTTGTAGGTCAGCGTGTCCGACTCGACGTTTTCAATGGCGATGTTGCCGAGGAAGATCGCGTCCAGCGCAAGGAAACCATTCAGACTGATCTGCTTGCGGTCATAACGCGAGTAGCTGAGGCTGTTCTCCACGGTGAATCGGCGGGTGAACAGCGTAGCGGTCTGCTGCTTCACGTCATCCACGCTGCGCTTGGAGGCCTGCTGCGCCTGTTGCGCCTCGGCCGCACTGCTGGCGTAGCCGTCGCCACTGGGCGGTGTTGTGGCGGCCGCGACCACGGGAGGCGGCGTTGCCGCAGCACCCGCTGCCGGCCCGGTCTTGCCCGCCAGGCGCGCCTGCATCGCCTGCACCTGCATGTCCAGTTCGCGCAACCGGCGCACTTCCTGCGCGTAGTTGGCCTTCAGCGTTTCAAGCTGCTGGGCCAGTGCCTTGATATCCGCCTCGTCGGCGGGCGCGGTCTGCGCCTGTACGCCGGCCGAGGCGATCAAAGCCAGCGCCGCCAGCGCCAGCGGAGTCATCCGATAAGTGTGCATTGCCTTGATCCACGGTTGTGGTAAAGCCCCCCACCCGGCCGCTTACTGGCCGGGTCCCATGCCAATGCCGCGGACCAAGTTCATGGCCTGTGCCACGTTCTGGCTCAACGGCGCATTGCTCGCCAGGGTCTGCCGCACCAGTTCGATCTGCATGCGGTTGGTCACGGCCTGGCCGTCACTGCTCAGCGCGATGGTCTGACCGACGCTGCCATTGCGGATCCATTGCTGGACCGAACCGACGCCTTCCATCTGCAACTGCACCTGGGCGTTGTTGCCCTCCATCTGCGCAACGGCACTGACGCCGCCGTGCTGTGCGGTAGCAGCAGGGGCCGGAGCAGCGGCCGGCTCCTGCGGTGCGCTGCCTTCGCGCACGGTGAGCTGGGTGCTGTTGCTGGCCACGTTGTTGTCACCGGCGACCTGGATGGCCTGGGTGACCCCGGCGACATTCTGCAGCCCTGCCGATTCCACACTACGGCCGGGTGTCTCCGGCATCGGTGCATCGGCGGCGGTCACGGTGACACTGGGCGTGAAACTGACTTTGGGCACGGTCGTGTTGTGGGTGAAATCCATGCCCAGGGTCAGCGCGCTCTCGGCTGACTGTTTGCCCGCCTGCCACTGCGAGATCATGGTGACGCCGAACCAGGCCACATTGTTGCCGTTGACTGTGTAGCGGCCGCGCATCAGGCTCAGTTCGGGATCGGGAATCTCACTCAGGCCCTTGCCGGCCTTGCGTTGCCCGTCATTGGCCGGGGCGTCAGCGGCATAGGCCGGTGCCATACCCAGCAGGGCCAGCAGTACCGCACTTCGCGTCCATGGGGTGATGTTCATGATGCCTCCTAAAGCAGGTCGGCGTGGGTAAAGCCGAAGTCCACCAGTTCCGCTTCGGTGATCGGCCCCTGCCGGGCGTACAGCGAACGCGCACTGGGGCGTTCGCCAGGCTGCAGCAACACCGTGTTGCGATTGAAATCGCTACCGATCACGATGAACACGGCGCGGGACGGCCATGACTGCAGAAATTCTTCGACGGGAATGCTGCGGTTGCCCAGAATGGGATCTGCCAGGTCCACCACGTCGCCACGGACCTGCTTGAGCACCACGAAGTGGCGGAAACCGCGTACATCCATCAACACCAGTCCAGGCACGCGCAGCGAGCGCAGGCGCTCCTCATTGACGCGGTAGCCGCGCCCGCGCATGCCCAACGATTCAACATAACGCTTGATGTCCAGCAGCGAGAAGCCACGCTGTTGCACCAGCTCCGGGTCGGAGACGCCCATCATGCCCTCGATCACCGTCGCCTCGTTTGCCTCCAGGTTGTAGGCATAACGCAGGATGGTGGCCAGGGCGGCCGCGCCGCAGCTGTAGTCGGTGTGCTGCCGCACCAGGTTGCGGAATTTCCGCTCCTGCATGCTCTCAACCTGCTGGGTGAACAGGCCGCCATTGGGCAGCACGCCGCTGAAGGCGACGTCGCCGGCGTGCAGCCGGTTCATCGGCAGCATCAGCAGCAGCACACAGAGCAGACGGCAGATCGACATCGGCGTGGCTCCAGGAAAAGGAAGGAGCCCCTGCCCCAAAGGGGGAGGATGGAACAGGGGCTCCCGGGGAGCCCGGCCATTGGCGGATGACCGGGTTTGTTGCGCTCAACGCGTGTTGCTTGCGAAAACGGACAGACTTATTCGCCGCCACCGCCACCCGGGGTGCCGGTCGAGGGCTGGGCCACGGCCAGTGCCAGGCTGTTGGCCTGCAGGTTGCCGGTGCCGGCTGCGACGTTCACACCGATGTTGCCGCTGGCACCGCGGAACGTATCGCCGGACAGCGACGAGTTGTTCTCTGCGCGCTCGACCACCCACCGGGTGCTCTGCACGGTGCCGCTCAGGCTCGCACGCAGGTCGGCATAGCCGACTTCGCCGAAGGCCAGCACGCCCTCTTCTTCGGTGTCGAAGCCCAGACCGCCGACGCCCGGCTTGTTCGGGTTCTGCACCGCACCCTGCGACTGGTTGTCATAGTCGATATGACCGGTCGAGTCGCCACCGGTGTGACGCTCACCTTCCCAGCTGTCCGCATAGAAGTTGGACGACTGGTAGGCGTTGCCTTCACCCTTGTAGCCGCCGACGCCGATCGCGGCAGTGCCACCACGCACCGTACCCCGCAGGGTGACTTCGGTGGTGTCCTGCATGCGCTTGACGTAGCCTTCGTTGGACACGCTGTTACCCGTGGAGACCTGGTTGGAGCTGATGCTCGCCGTGGCCATGCGGGCGGTGGACACCGAAGCGGCCAGCGCGTTCTTCTGCCCGTTGTTGTTGCCGGCCGCGCTGTTCACGCCGATGTTGCCGGTGGCGTTGCGGAAGGCATTGCCGCTGAGGCTGGAGTTGTTCACCACGCCATCGTTCCAGGTCTGGTTGCCGGAACCGTACTGGTTCACATAGACCTGGGCATCGGACATGCCGAAGGTGAACGAGGCATCTGCAGCGGACAGCGCAGCCGCGTTGTCCTGCGCGTTGTTGTCGCCGGCGGCGGTGTTGAAGCCGAGGTTGCCGGAAGCACCCTGGGCAACGTTCTCGCTGATCGACGAGTTGTTCTCGAGCAGTTCGTTGTCGCCTTCGTTGTTGGTGATCGACTGGCGGTTGTCGATGATGGCGATCGCCGCCGAATCGACTTCCAGGTCACCCGACACGGTCGGACGGCCACGGAACTGAACGTCGGCGCCGACCTGCAGGTCGGATTCGAGGTTCACGTCCACGCCGTGGTTGTTCTTTTCCTTGCGCTCGTCGGCCTGGATGTTGCTGTGCTTCTCGACGTTCT
This sequence comes from Stenotrophomonas sp., assembly GCF_032103445.1. Lineage (GTDB taxonomy): Bacteria > Pseudomonadota > Gammaproteobacteria > Xanthomonadales > Xanthomonadaceae > Stenotrophomonas. The sequence goes on along the minus strand of NZ_DAMDFR010000009.1, from coordinate 56,386 downwards.
CGTTGACCCGTACGTCGCGGGTGTGGTTCACCGTGCGAGTATCGGTGCTGGTGTTGCTGCTGGTATTGGTGGTGCTGCTGTTGCGGATGCGGGTCCGCGAATCCCAGTCGTTGCGGATGTTGGTATCGATGTTGGTATCGATATCGGTATCAATATCGGTATCGATGTTGGTGTCGATATCGGTATGGATGTCAGTATCGATGTGGGTATCGATTTCAGTATCGATATCCGGTCCATTGTGGCGGGGATTTGCGGCTACCGACGCAGAAGCAACGGCGATGGCCAGCGCCAGTACGGTCCTTTTCATGGTGGTATTCATGGTGCCCTCTCTCTCATCACGGACTATCGGGTGGGTGAAGCAACTCACGGGGTGGACTGCACCGAGATGCCAAGCTGGTTGGCGGTGACATTTCCAGAACCCGCGATCTGATTGAGTTGCAGCACGCCGTCAAAGCCCCGCAATGCCGTGTCCTCCACGGCGACGCTGCGGGTACCAGCCGCTTTGCGGCTGTTGGCGAGGTCCTGCCCCCCTGCTGACGCGAGTGCCCCCGAAGCCGCGAGGGCCTCGTCGTCGGACTCGCGTATGCCCTGTTGCGCCAGCGTGGTGGTCACGACGTTGAGCGTCGCGTTACCGATGCCGCTGGCCTGATTGATCATGGCAACGCCGGTAGCTCCGTTCAGAGCCTGACCGCCGATGCTGGCGCTGGCATCCAGCGGACCGGAACCGGTGACCCGGTTGCCCGCCTGGCGCTGCCGCGCACTGATGTTGATGGCTGAAGTTTCACCGCTGGCCATGCCCAGCAGATTGGCCTGCTGGTTGAGGTCGCCGGACACCATGTTCACGGTGATCGCGCCGTCCGCATTGCGCAGGGTGTTGCCGTCGATGCGGCTGTGGTTGAGGTAGCCGAGCATGGCGGTGTAGTCGTCCGCCTGCTGCGCGACGGCAGACAGTGGCAGCAGTGCAGCCACACCCATGCAGAACAGGAAACGATTCATTTGCCGGGCCCACCTGCGGGTTGCCCGGTGCCCATCGGGAACTGCGACAGCGCGCCACGCACCGTGTCGCCGATGCCGCGCGTGGCATTGCCCACCGCGCTCATCGGGGTGCTCATGGTCTTGGTCAGCCCGCTACCGGACAGCACCCCGTCTCCGGTTATCCTGCCCAACGTGGCGTTGACCGTGCCGCCGGTCACCCGCTCCACCGTGGTCTGCGAATGCCCCGCCGTGCCCATGCCGGTGTTGGAACCCATCGAGGCAAAATCCTCGTCGCCCAGTTCATCCATGCCGCTGGACGTTCCCAGCGCCGCGGAGACTTCACGATTGGGGGACGGATCGGCGATCAGCGCCACGCCCGGCGGCGCAGGGCGGTAGGCAATGCGTGTGGAGACATCGCGCAGCAGGACGATCTCACCCGGCTGCGACTTGACCCCGGTGCGGGCACCGGAGGCCTGCACTGCGGCGGGCAACATGACCACCAGGGCCAGCAGCCAGGTGGCGGTTCGTGCGGTTCTGCTGTGTACGGCAACGCTGTCCATCGCGATCTCCCGAAACCATGCGGGAGAGGTAGAGCAGCATTCGTGCCAAGTCTGGAAAGCCCGAAACAGCAGGGCCTGAGCGTATGCCCGGGCCGTTCAACGCAACGCAGGTGTTACACGTTGGCGTGCGTTCACATTGACTGAACGCGTAGGCGCAAAGCGCTAACGCCTTGATAACAGCGGTTCAACGCGGGGTGTATCACCGCTGTTACACCCGGTGATACACCCTTTACAGCGCGCAGTCAGGTGCCGGACTGTGGCGCGGTGGGGTCTTCATCCACCCCGACATTGGTGACCGGGTTGTTGTAGACCTGCTGGTCCAGCAGCCCGGTTTCCTTCGCCACCAGCACCGGCACCAGCATCTGCCCGGTCACGTTGGTCAGGGTACGCATCATGTCGAGAATGCGGTCGATGGCATACAGATAGCCGATGGTTTCCAGCGGCAGGTTGGCCGCGCTGAGCACCACCGTGGCCATCACCACCGCCGTGCCTGGCACGCCGGCGGTGCCGAAGCTGCCCAGTACCGAGGCGATCAGCACCACCACATACTGCTCGGGGGTGAGTGGCACGCCGGTGTACTGGGCAATGAACACCGCGCACAGCGCCGGATAGATCGCACCGCAGCCATCCATCTTGATGCTGGCACCCAGCGGCACCGCGAACGAGGCATAGTCCTTGTTCACCCCCAGGTTGTGGGTGATCGAGCGCATCGCCACCGGCATCGCCGCAAAGCTGGACGAACTGACAAAGGCGACCTGCATGCCCGGCGATGCGCCGCGGAAGAACTTCAGCGGGTTCAGACCGTGGGCCAGCAGCAGGCTGCCATACACCACCACGATGTGCAGCGCACAGGCGATGTACAGCGCCAGCACGAAGTTGCCCAGCGGCAGCAGCTTTTCAAACCCATAGCTGCCAACCAACCCGGCGATCAGGCCGAAGGTGCCCAGCGGCGTCACTTCCAGCACGAAGCGCGTGATCTGGATCATGATCTCGCTCATCTGCCCGGTCAGCTTGCGCGCCTCGGCCACCTTGTCGCCCAGCTTGACCATCGCAAAGCCAACCAGGCCGGCGAAGAAGATCACCGGCAGGATCGAACCGCGACCGGCCGCCAGCACGGTTTCGCCCGCTGCGTTGACCCGGGTGCCGATGCCGCTCAGCGCGTAGAACACGTTGGACGGCACCACGTCCATGATCACCTTGACCACGCTGGGCACTTCGCGCGGCGTGTAGCCGTGGTCCATGCTCAGGCTGAGGTTGCCGGTACCGGGCTGCATGATGGTGCCCACGGCCAGGCCCACGCACACCGCCAGCGCGGCGGTGATGATGAACCACAGGAAGGTACGTCCGCCGAGCGCCGCCACTGACTTCTGGCCGTGCAGCGAGGAGATCGCGTTGATGACCGCGAAGAACACCAGCGGCACCGCGATCATCTTGATCAGAGTGACGTACAGGTCGCCGAGCGGACCAAACCAAGTTTCAGCGGCCGGGCCGAGCAGCCAGCCGGCCAGCGCACCCAGCACGAAGCCGCCAAGGACGCGCTGCCAGAACGGGATCCGCAGCCAGGCAGAGACCAGCGTCATGAGCATTCCAGGGAGAGTGATACAGCCCGTCACAGTAGCTGAACCCGCCCCCGGGAACGAGGTACCGCAGGGGGAATCAGCGTGTCATCGGCGTGCCTTTCTGGGTTCTGCATAATGAACGCCCGTTTCACATCGAGATGACTGCGTTCATGTCCCGCTTCACGCCCCTGGTCGCCGCCCTGGCCACCACCCTGCTGGCCGGCTGCGCCAGCACCGCGCCCGCCTCCTCCGCCTCCACTGCCGCCGTACAGGTGCAGGTACCCACCGTCGCCCATCCCGCGGGTGAAACCCCGCAGTGGTGGTATCGCAACGGCGCAGCCCAGGCGGCCAGCCACGGGGCCATGGGCGGCAAGGCGAAGAACGTGATCCTGTTCCTGGGGGACGGCATGAGCCTGACCACGGTGGCGGCGGCGCGCATCTTCGAGGGCCAGCGCAAGGGCAGTTCGGGCGAGGAAAACCTGCTGTCGTGGGAGCGCTTCCCGGCCACTGCGTTCAGCAAGACCTACAACACCGATTCACAGACGCCCGATTCTGCCGGGACCATGACCGCGATCACCACCGGCGTGAAGACCCACATGGGCGCGATCGGGGTCAGCGCGGGCACCCGCAGTGACTGCGCCGACAGCCTGAACAAGGGACTGCTGACCTGGCTGCAGCTGGCCGACAGCGCCGGTATGGCTACCGGGATCGTGTCCACCGCGCGCCTGACCCATGCCACCCCGGCCGCAACCTATGCGCATTCGCCGGAGCGTAACTGGGAGAACGACACCGACCTGACCGAGGCTGCCAAGGCCGCCGGTTGCCAGGACATCGCCCAGCAGTTGCTGTCGACCTCGCGCTACGGGCGCGGCCCGCTGGTGGCCCTGGGCGGCGGTCGTGCGCAGTTCACCACCGTCGAAGAAACCGATCCGGAGTACGACGACAAGGTCGGCCTGCGCCTGGACGGGCGCAGCCTGGTCAACGAATGGAAGCAGGCCCACCCGCAGGGCGCGTATGTGTGGAATGCCGAGCAGCTGAAGGCCGCGGCCAATGCGCCGGCTCTGTTGGGCCTGTTCGAGCCGGACCACATGCGCTACGACATCGAGCGCAAGGACGATCCGTCCGGCGAGCCCAGCCTGGCCGACCTGACCCGTGCGGCGATTGCCAATCTGTCCCGTCACAGCGAAGGCTATGTGCTGATGGTGGAAGGCGCGCGCATTGACCACGCCAACCACAGCGGCAACGCTTACCGCGCCCTGAGCGATACCGTGGCGATGTCCGACGCGGTGCGTGCGGCGGTGGAAGCCAGCTCCGACCAGGACACCCTGATCATCGTCACCGCCGACCATTCGCACACGCTGAACTTCGTCGGCTACCCGGCGCGCGGCAACCCGATCCTGGGCAAGGTGAAGGACAAGGGCGGCGAAGACGGCGCAGGCGCGCTGGACCTGGCCCGTGACGGCACCGGCCTGCCCTACACCACGCTCAGCTACGCCAACGGCCCGGGCTTCACCGGCCAGACCAACCAGCAGCCGGCCGGGCCGAAGACCTACCCGCACGGCCCGAGCAGCTTCGACCCGGTCAAGGGCCGCCCGGACCTGACCCACGTCGACACCGAGCACCCGGATTACATGCAGGAAGCGCTGGTGCCGATGAAGAGCGAAAGCCATGGCGGCGAAGACGTGGGCATCTGGGCCCGCGGCCCGGGCAGCCAGGCCATCCGCGGCACGCTGGAGCAGAACACGATCTACCACATGATCGTGCAGGCCACCCCGCGCCTGCGCCAGCGCCTGTGCGATGCCGGCACCTGCGACGCCCAGGGCGTGCCGGTCGAGCTGCCCGACGGCAAGGCGTTCGAGCGCAAGGCCGACTGACGGCCTCTGGTTGCCCGGGGCGCCCGTAGAGCCACGCCCTGCGTGGCTTCGCGGTCCCCGACGTACGTTCAGCCACGCAGGGCGTGGCTCTACACATTCTCTGATGGCGGCGGTCCCCGCGACCGCCGATACTGCCTGGATGACCTCCCCCCTGCCCCCGCCGCCCGATCTGCCGACCCCGGTGCTGGTCGGCTTCAGCGGTGGGCTGGATTCCACCGTGCTGCTGCACTGGCTGGCGCAGTCGCCGGCGCAGCGTGCCGCGGGCCTGCGTGCCGTGCACGTGCACCACGGGCTGCAGGACGCAGCCGATGCCTGGGCTACGCACTGCGAGGCGATCTGCGCCGAAATGGAACTCCCCCTCCAGGTGATCCGGGTGCAGGTGCCACGCGACAGCGGCAACGGGCTGGAAGCGGCCGCACGTAGCGCACGCCGCGAAGCGTTCGCCCAGGTGCTGCGCGAACACGAACACCTGGCTCTGGCCCATCATCGCGATGACCAGGCGGAGACCTTCCTGCTGCGCGCCCTGCGTGGCTCCGGCGTGGATGGGCTGGCCGCGATGCGTGCCCACGGGCCTTTCGCTGCCGGGTCTCTGTGGCGTCCGCTGCTGCAGATTCCGCGCACGGACCTGCGCGACTACGCGCTGGCCAACGACCTGCACTGGATCGAGGACCCCAGCAACGCCAGCGATGCAGCCGACCGCAACTTCCTGCGTCTGCATGTGATGCCGTTGCTGGCGCAGCGCTGGCCGCAGGCCGACGCAAGTTTCGCGCGCAGCGCCGAACTGGCGGCCCAGTCGCAGCGCCTGCTGGACGTGGCCGACCACGAGGCACTTCGGCGCTGTGTGATTTCGCCCGGAGTGCTCGACTGCAGCCGCCTGTCGCGGCAGCCGCGCGAGCGCCGCGCACGCCTGCTGCGGCAGTGGGTGCGCAGCTGCGGGCAGCCGCCATTGCCGGCGGCGGGCATCAAGGCGATCGAACGTGAACTGCTGCCGGCGGCACATGATGCCGACGCGCAGTTCGCCTGGCAGGGGGTACGTATCCGCCGTTGGCGTAACCAGCTGCACCTGCTTTCCGCCGCACTGGCGCTGCCGCTGGACTGGAGCGTGCATTGGGAGGGCCGCAGCCCGTTGGCCTTGCCAGACGGCGGTGAACTGGCACTGGTGGGTCGCGACCGATTGGCCACGCCGGTGCAGGTGAGCGCGCGGCGCGGCGGTGAGCGCATCCAGTTGCCGGGTCGCCGCCATTCGCATGCGCTGAAAGACCTGCTTCAGCACAGCGGGCTGCCGCCGTGGCAGCGCCGTCAGCTGCCATTGTTGTATGACGGCGAAACCCTGCTGGCCGCAGGTGACCGGGTGATTGCCGCGCCGCTGCAGCACTGGCTGGATGAACACGGCGCCCGCCTGCAATGGACACCGGGCGTCGCGTGAATTGACCCCACCGGGTTGGCGCATCACACTTGCGCCATGCCCAAGAAGTCCCCTACTGACGCCTCCCCCGTGGCCCACTTCGAGCAGTCGCTGGAAGAACTGGAGCTACTGGTGGAGAAGATGGAAACCGGCGACATGAGCCTGGAACAGTCGCTCAGCGCCTACGAACGTGGCGTGGGCCTGTACCGCCAGTGCCAGCAGGCGCTGGAGCAGGCTGAGCTGCGCGTGCGCCTGCTCAGCGACCCGGCCCGCCCGGAAACGGCCGAACCATTCGACCCGCCCGGCCATGACGGCTGAGCTGACGTTCGCGCGCTGGCGCGACCGGATTGAAAGCCAGCTCGACGCCAGCCTGCCCTCGCCTGAAGCCGCCCCGCAAGGGCTGCACCGGGCGATGCGTTACGCGGTTCTGGGCGGCGGCAAGCGCATGCGACCACTGCTGGTGTACGCCGCCGGCCAGATATTCGGTGCGGACGAACATGCGATGGATGCGCCGGCGATGGCGGTGGAACTGATCCACGCGTACTCGCTGGTGCACGACGACCTGCCGGCGATGGACGACGACGCACTGCGTCGCGGTCGACCGACGGTGCACATTGCCTTCGATGAAGCGACCGCGATCCTGGCCGGGGACGCACTGCAGACCCGTGCGTTCGGTCTGCTGGCCGATGCACCGCTGCCCGCGCTGCTGCGGGTGCACTGCCTGCAGGCACTGACGCATGCGTCGGGCGCGGCAGGCATGTGTGGCGGCCAGGCGCTGGATATCGACGCCACCGGCCGCCTGCAGCCGCTGGCGGACCTGCAGCACATGCACGCGCTGAAGACCGGCGCTTTGATTCGTGCGGCGGTACGCATGGGCGCACTGTGTGGCGACGCACCGCAGACTGACCTCAACCAGCTGGACGATTTCGCCAGCGCGCTGGGCCTGGCCTTCCAGGTGCGTGATGACATCCTGGACGTGGAAGCCAGCTCCGAGCAGCTGGGCAAGACTGCGGGCAAGGACCAGGCACAGGCCAAGTCCACCTTCCCGGCCTTGCTGGGCATGGACGGTGCCAAGGCTGAACTGGCCACGCTGAGCCAGCGCATGCACGACAGCCTGGCCGGCTACGACGAACGCGCCGACGCACTGCGGGCACTCGGTCGCTTGGCGGTAGAGCGGGATCACTGACCAGCTGTGATTCGTAGAGCCGGGCTTGCCCGGCTGCTGTTGGATTCGCGCGAAAAGCCGGTGGTCACGGAATCCCTGGTTTGGCGGATCGGGACGGGCGTTCCGGGGGACGCCGCAAGTACGTCCGTGTAGGCTCAGTCGCCGCATCCATGCGGCTCATGCCCCCTCCAGCCCATCCCGACCCGCCATCGACAGTGGGTAGGTGGCCATCGAAAATCAAAACCCTTTCGCGGCTCCGGTGGGATCGGTCGACAGACGATCGCCGTGAAATCCCCAACAATCGGTAACGCATGACCACGGATCGACACCGCCGTTGATTTGGCATTTCCCACGGCCACCGACAATCTGTCTGAGGCGTGCCGGGGTGGGTTTGCGGGACCGTCAAAAACATGGATGTTTTTGACGAGCCTACACGGACGTATTCACGGCGTGTCCCGCAAACCCACCCCGGCACGACAAAACACGGAAACCGATGACCATCGGCTGTTCGCACAAATCCAACAGCAGCCGGGCAAGCCCGGCTCTACGTAGATCGTGCAATCGTACGCACAGACAAAAACGCCCGGGAATCCCGGGCGTTTTTGATATCGTTGCAGCGCGCTGATTACTTGATCAGGCGCAGCGCGAACGGGTAGCGGTACAGCTCGCCGTTGTTGGCCTTCACTGCGGCAATGATCGAGAACACCAAGCTCAGGATGCCGACGATCGGAGCCAGCAGGCCGCCGATGATGACGATCATCAGGATGAAGCAGATGACCATGGCGATGGTGATGGTGATCTGGAAGTTCAGCGCTTCCTTGGCCTGGTCGGTGACGAAGGCCTTGGTCGGGTCGTCCTTGTTGATCAGCCAGATGATCAGCGCGCCGATGAACCAGGTGAAGATGCCCAGCAGGTGCGCGGCCAGCGCCATGGTGCGCTGGTCGCTCGGCACCGGACCGTCGGTGACCGGCGGCGGCGGCGGGGCGGTAACGTTTTCAAAGTCGCTCACGTGAAACTCCTTGTTCAGTGTATTGGGTGGTGCGTGGCAGGCTCCCCGCCTGCCCAGGCAGCGCCAATAGGATACGTCAAGGATTACGTCAATCGTTGAAAACGTCAGTTACGCTTGAAAACGTCAGTCGTTACCCGCCACGGTCATCCGTCCCACCAGGATCGACCCGACGTGGATATGCGAGCGCGGGTCGACGTCGCTACCCACCGCCTCGATCCGGGTGAACATGTCCTTGAGATTGCCGGCGATGGTGATGCCGTCCACCGGGTACTGGATCTCCCCGTTCTCGACCCGGAAGCCGCCTGCGCCCCGCGAGTAATCGCCGGTCACCGGGTTCACCCCCTGCCCCATCAGCTCGGTCACCAGCAGGCCTTCGCCCATCTGCCGGGCCAGTTCCTGCAGACCGGCGTCCACGCTCGGCTTCACCTGCAGGTTGTACACGCCGCCGGCATTGCCGGTGGTCTGCAGGCCCAGCTTGCGGGCCGAGTAAGCCCCCAGCACATAGCGCTGCAGCACGCCATCGGCGACCAGCGCCGAGTTGCGCGTGGCCACACCGTCACCATCGAAGGCGCTGGAGCGCAGGCCCCGGCGCAGCAGCGGGCGCTCGTCGATGGCGAACCAGTCCGGGAAGATCTGCGTGCCCACGCTGTCCAGCAGGAAGCTGGCGCGGCGATACAGCGCGCCGCCCGACACCGCACCCAGCAGGCTGCCGATCAGCGAACGTGACACCTCCGGCGCGTACAGCACCGGCATCTGTGCGGTAGCCATCGAACGTGGCTGCAGCCGCGCCACGGTGCGCTCGGCGGCACGACGGCCGATCGCAGCCGCATCCTGCAGGTCTTCCCGGGCCAGCGCGCTGCTGTACCAGCCGTCACGCTGCATGCCATCACCCTGCCCCGCGATCAGCGCGCAGCCGATCGAATGATGGCTGCTGCGGTCGCGGCCGATGAAGCCGTGCGAGTTGGCATACACCGACAGGCTGGTGGCGGTGGATGCCGAGGCACCGTCGGAATTGCTGATCCGGCTGTCGGCGGCGCGCCCGGCCGCTTCACAGGCCAGGGCCAGGTCCACGGCCTGGTCGGCCTGCAGCGCCCACGGGTGCCATCCGTCCAGGTCCGGGAACTCGCGCGCCATCAACGCCGCGTCGGCCAGCCCGGCGGCGGCATCGTCCTCGGTGTGGCGGGCAATCGCGCAGGCCTGGGCCACCGTGGCTTCCAGACTGGCCGGCTGCAGGTCGGCGGTGCTGGCACTGCCCTTGCGCTGGCCGAAGTAGACGGTGACGGCGATGCCCCGGTCACGGGTGGATTCCACCGTTTCCACCTCGCCCAGGCGCACATTCACGTCCAGGCCGCGCTCTTCGCTGCAGGCCACTTCGGCCTGGCTGGCCCCCAGCGCACGGGCCCGTTCCAGCAGCTGCTGGGACAGGTCGGCCAGGTGTTCCAGACGCGACAGGCTGTCGTCGGCGGTCAGGGCTTCAGGGGAGATCACGTTCAATGCTTTATCCTGTGCAGGTGAGTGCCCGGCGCAACGCGGGGCACAGTATTGGATGTGGAAGAAGAACGATGCGCGGACGCGACGAAGAGACCGGTGAATTTCATGACAGCAGCCGCAAGCAGAAGCGCCGTGACGCGCTGGACGTGCTTGCGCTGGGCGAGAAGCTGGTCTCGCTGACCCCGGCCCAGCTGGCCCGCGTGCCGGTGCCCGAAGACCTGCTGCCGCACATCGCCGAGTGCAAGCGCATTACCGCGCATATCGCGCACAAGCGCCAGCTGGCCTACCTGGCCAAGCACATGCGTCGCGAAGAAGAATCCACCCTGGATGCCATCCGCGACGCGCTGGACGCCAACAGCGAAACCTCGCGCCGGGAAGTGGCCATGCTGCACCGGGTGGAAGACTGGCGCGAGCGCCTGCTCAGCAACGGCGACACCGCGCTGGCCGCGCTGCTGGACGAATACCCGCAGGCCGACCGCCAGCAGCTGCGCACGCTGGTGCGTAACGCCCAGGCGGAAAAAGCCAAGAACAAGCCGCCGCGTGCGTTTCGCGAAATCTACCAGGTGCTGCGCGGGCTGATGCTGCCGGCCGCGCTGGGCCTGGACGCGGCCAACGCCGCCCCGTCCGAAGACGAAGACGGCGACGACAGCGTCGAAGACTGAGCGCATGCCCGGGCTCAGGCCTGGGTACCGCCCACGGTCAGGCCGTCGATCAACAGTGACGGCTGACCCACGCCCACCGGCACGCTCTGCCCGTCCTTGCCGCAGATGCCGACGCCTTCGTCCAGGGCCAGGTCGTTGCCGATCATGCGCACCTTCTGCATGGTTTCCGGCCCGTTGCCGATCAGGGTCGCGCCCTTCACCGGCGCGGTGACCTTGCCGTCCTCGATCAGGTAGGCCTCGGTGGCCGAGAACACGTATTTGCCGCTGGTGATGTCGACCTGGCCACCGCCGAAATTGACGGCGTACAGCCCGCGCTTGACCGAGCGGATCATCTCCTGCGGGTCATGCTGGCCGGCGCGCATGTAGGTGTTGGTCATGCGCGGCATGGTCAGGTGCGCGAACGACTCACGCCGGCCGTTGCCGGTGGGAGCCACGCCCATCAGGCGCGCGTTGAGCGAATCCTGCATGTAGCCGACCAGGATGCCGTCTTCGATCAGGGTGGTGCACTGGGTGGGATGGCCTTCGTCATCCACGTTCAGTGAACCGCGGCGGCCCTCGAGGGTGCCGTCGTCGACAATGGTCACGCCCGGCGCGGCCACGCGCTCGCCGATGCGGCCGGCATAGACGCTGGTGCCCTTGCGATTGAAGTCACCTTCCAGACCATGGCCAACCGCCTCGTGCAGCAGCACGCCGGGCCAACCCGGCCCCAGCACCACGCTCATCACCCCGGCCGGGGCCGGAATGGCCTCGAGATTCACCAGCGCCTGGCGCAGCGCTTCACGGGCGAAGGCCTCGGGGCGACCGTCGGCGAACAGTTCGGCATAGCTGTAACGCCCACCGCCACCGGAATAACCGGACTCACGGCGACCGTTCTGTTCCACGATCACCTGCACGTTCAGCCGCACCAGCGGGCGGATGTCGCCGGCCAGCACGCCGTCACTGCGGGCGATCAGCACGGTGTCGACGCCGCCGGACAGGCTGACCATCACCTGCTGCACGCGCGGGTCGGCCGCACGCAGGTAGCGGTCCAGGCGCTTGAGCACCTCGACCTTGGCTTCATTGCCCATGCCGTCAATCGGGTCCAGCGCCGGGTACAGCGCGCGCGCATTGCCCCGGGCCAGGGCCCGGGCCGGCTGCGCCCCACCCTCACGGGAGATGGCGCGGGCCGAGTGTGCCGCCGCCAGCAGGGCGTCGCCGTGGATGTCGTCGGAGTAGGCGAAGCCGGTCTTCTCACCGGCAATGGCGCGCACGCCCACGCCCTGCTCGATGGAGTGGGCACCATCCTTGACGATGCCGTCTTCCACGCTCCAGCTTTCGCGCCGGGCGTGCTGGAAATACAGGTCGCCGAAATCGATACCCGGGCCCAGCAGGGTCCCGAAGGTGCGTTCCAGGCCTGTCGCGTCCAGCCCGGCGGGCAGCAGCAGTCGATCCTGGGCAAGTGTCAGTGCGTTGTCGGTCATGGTCCTGATCTATGGGCAGGGGCCGCTATCGCAAGCAGCACAGAAAGGAATGTTCACGGTTTTGCCGGCGCAGCGGCCGGCACCGGCGGCAGAGGCGGCGCATCGTCACGGTCGATCACCTCGACCTTGGGCTCGGCCCACGGCCCGGTGACCCGGTAGGTCTTGGCCCCGATCTCGCCCAATGGCTTGGACAGCACGGCGTTGGCTGCCGCGCCCACCGCCGCGCCCACCGGACCGCCGGCGACCGCACCGACCACGGTCAGCAGATTGCCGGCGCGCGGATTGACATCGATGGTCTGGTCGAACTGCTGACGGCGCAGGTCGGTCTGCCCGCGAATGCTGATATTGGCCGCCGGGCCTTCGATCAGCACCTTGTCGGTGGTGGCCATGCCGTCGGCAAAGGCCAGCGTGCCCTCGACCTGGTTGAAGGCAAAGCCCTTGGAGAAGAAGTCGCGGAAATCAAACATCAGCCGGCGCGGCAGCTGGGCCACGCTGAGCAGACCAAGCACGCGCCCCGCACCGGGTTCCAGTTCCAGCAGCTGGCCATTGCGCGCATGCACCTGCAACTGCCCTTCCAGCTCGCCCAGCGCGAAGTCGGACGGTCCGCCGGGCCAGCCGGCCTCCAGGCGCAGCGTGCCGTCGCCGCCACGCAGCTGGCCGCCGTAGTCCAGGTTCTGCATCAGTCCACCCAGATCTTCGCTTTGCACCTGGACCTGCATCTGGGTGTTCGCGGTTGCGCCCATGCCCAGCCAGCGGCCCTGGATGTCGATCTGCTGCTTGGGCGCACGGAACTGCAGCTGGTCCACGCTGAGCCCGTTGCCGAACGGATGCGTGCGCAGCACCGCCTGGCCGAGCTTGGCCTTGCCGAACTGCAGGTCGTTGATATCCAGCGACAGCGGCGGAATCTTCGCCGGATTGGTGTCATTGGCGCTGGCCTGCACGCGGGCCGGCAGCGTGGCGTCATCGGGCAGCACGATGGCGGCCCCGTCGTCCGGGCGCTTGACCGGAGTTGGCAGGGACTTCCAGTGCACGCGCTCCAGCTTTCCGACAATGGGAGCCCCGTCGGCATTGGGCACGCTCAGATCGCCCGCCAATGAGGGGCCGTCCATGCGCACTTCAATGCTGGCGGGCGTCGGCCGCAACTGCAGGCGGGTCTGTTCGAACACGCCGCCAGCCAACAGCAACTGCCCGACCTGCACGTCCACGTGCCGCAGCGGCATCGGGTCGTCACCACCACCGTCAGGTGAGCGCGCCAGCGCGATCCATTCCAGCGCATCCAGCGAGCCGCTGCGTCCGTTCACCGCCAGCCCACTGGCCGGCGGATCGCGATCCACGCGGTCGCTGCCCAGGGTGACCTGCACGCCGGTCTGGTTGTTGTGGGTACGCGCCGCCAGCGCCAGACGCTGTCCGAAGGCGACATCGACCCGCCCTGCCCCCATCGGCAACTGCGCGGTCACCGCGGTCGGCAGTGACACCGGTGCGGGTTTGTCGAGTGGAGCCGGCAGGTCCAGGCGCGTGCCGACCAGATCCGAATGCAGGGTCAGCAGGGTCGGCGGCTCGATCTTTGCCCCCGCCGCCACCTTGGGCAGGGTGACCCCGATGGTCCAGCGCGAGGTGCCTTCGATGTAAGGCTTGATCCAGCTCAGCTCGGGCGCGCGGTCCAGCAGCAACCCGGCATCAAGCGATGCGCTGAGTTCGGATTCAAACGCCTGCGCCGGATCCTTCACGAAACCGCCCGCGCGCAGGCTCAGCTGGCCGTCCTGGCCCAGGTGACGCACGGCCAGCTGCTCGGCACCGAAGCCGTCATTGCTGTAGCTGGCCTTGCCATGCATGTTGTCGAAGGTGAGATCGAAGCGCTTGTCGCTGAGCGTGGCTCCGGCCAGCTCGACCGTTCCCTGCAGATGGCCAGGGCCGGCATCGTGGTGCAGCGGCTGCAGCAGGTCGAAGTCGACCACCGCCGGGCCCTTGGCGGTCAGCGCGTTGAGCGAATCGCCGTAGGTCTTCTGCAGCGGGCTCTGCTTGAGCATCGCCAGCAACGTGCTGGCATCGCTGCGCGTATTCGCCTTCACATACAGATCGGTCTGTCCGAAGTCGGCAATGCCGGCATCAAAGTGGTTCACCGCCACACCGGCCAGATCACCGCGCCCGTGCAGCTCGAAGCCCGGGCCGATGAAGGCGATATCGGCATCGACCTTGTTCATGGTCGGCCAGTCGTGCTGGAAGCGGATGTTGCCGTTGTCGATATGCCCGGTGGCCTCGAAGCGACCGTTGTTCTGATCGAACGGCCAGTCTTCCAAGTCGCCGGTGACCAGCCCGATGCCGCCGCGCACGTGCCCCGATACCAGCGCCGCGTCGAGCCAGTCGGTGGCCCCCTTGCTCATCTTGGAATGGATCCAGAAACGCTTGGCCGCGGTCATCGGCACGTCATCCAGCTTGGCTGCCAGCTCCAGCCACGGGCGCGTGCCGTTGCCCTGGAACCAGACCCCGCCGCGCACGTCGGCGGCGTAGTCGGTGCCCTGCACGCGCAGTGCCGGGGTGCCGATCCGCCAGCCGCCGGCCTCGTCGCGCCAGCCCACCACACTGCCGGCCAGATGCACGTCGTGACGCACGCCGAACCCGGACGGCCAGTCGAACTGCATCACGCGGCTGGGCTGCAGGTCCAGGCGGAAGCCATCGGCGTCGCCCTGGAAGTGCCCGCCGACGCCACTCAGACCCGGCGCGTGCCCGGCCGCAGCGAAGCGGATGTCCTCCAGGTCGCCTTCAAACCGCAGTGCCCCGCCGCGCTCACCACTGAAACGGACCCGGGTCATGCGAACCTGCGGTACGGCCGCATGCAGCCAGCTGCGCAGGCCCGGGTCAACCCGGTCAGTCAATGCCAGGCCGCGCAGCAGCGCGCTGGCGTCGATGTTGTCACCGGCCAGGGCCAGATGCTCGCCGCCGGCCACCAGCAGCCCGTCCAGGGCTTGCTCGTTGCCGTCCATGCCGATACGCAGGCGCGAAGCGTCCGCGCGCCAGCCGCCCTTGACCCAGCGCCAGCGTGCACGCAGCTCGAGGTTCTGCAGGGTCATCTGCGGGCGCTTGCCGTCGGCCAGCGGTGCCCCCTGCAACTGCACATCGTGCAGATCGGCATCGGTGGTCACCATCACCAGTCGCGAATCGCGCACGTCCACCCAGGCGTTGAACTCGCCGGTGCCCTTTTGCAGGCGGGCACCGCCAAACTGCAGCAGCGACGACCACGCGCTGAAGTCGGCCGGGTCCGCGCCCAGCCACACCTGGCCGTCGCCGCGTCTGCGCTCGAAGTCGAGCACCGCGGTCAGCGGTTGCGTCTTTTCATCGGCCCAGGCACGCGCACCTACGCGCAGGCGCTGGCCGTTCACGCGCAGGCGCAGATCGATGCGCGGCAATTCGGTGTGCAGTTTGAGCGACGGCGCATCCACGGTCAGCCGTCCGCCAATCACCTGCAGTTCGCCCAGTCGGCGCAACGACTCCAAGGGGTCGCCCTTGCCCGATTGCGGCAGGCCCTGCACCGACCAGCGGCCGTCATCGGCGCGCTGCAGTTCCAGTGCCAGGCCGCGAAGGCGCAGCTCGGTCAGCGATTGGCCCGGCAGCAGGCCGGCATACATCGACACCAGCACTTCGGCTTCACCGATGCGCAGGCCCTGCCCTTCACCGATGCGCAGCCCCTGCAGCGCCAGCAGCGGACCGCGCCGGGTCCAGCGGGTATCGAGGTGGTCGAAACGCACCGGCTGGCCGGCACGCGCGCTCAGCCACGCGGCCACCTTGTCGGGATGCCGCTCGGCCAGGGGCAGCAGCTGGCTGACCGTGCCGACCAGCACGGCCACGCCCACCAGCACGATGGCCAGGGCATAGACAACATGGCGGCGGATCCTTCGCAGCCGCAGTCGCAGCGGCGTGGTCATCGACCCGCCGGCACGCCACGGCGTGCCTGTGCATGAAGATCAGAGCAGCACGACATCGAACTGCTCCTGCAGGTACTGCTCGTCAGCCTGGAACCGGATCGACTTGCCGAGGAATTCCTCCAGCTCGGCCACCGCGGCCGATTCCTCGTCGGTGATGCGCGCCACCACCTTGGTGGAGGCGATCACCAGCAGGCGCGCGGCGTCAAACTGGCGCACCGCGCGGGTGATCTCGCGGAAGATCTCGTAGGTGACCGTTTCGGTGGTCTTGATGCTGCCGCGACCACTGCACTGCGGGCAGGTTTCCGAGAGCTGTCGTTCCAGGCTCTCCACGGTACGCTTGCGGGTCATTTCGACCAGGCCCAGCGGCGAGAAGTCGTACACCGTGGTCTTGGCATGGTCACGTGCCAGCGCCTTTTCCAGCGTGCGCAGCACCTGGCGACGGTGCTCGGCGTCATCCATGTCGATGAAGTCGATGATGATGATGCCGCCCAGGTTGCGCAGCCGCAGCTGGCGTGCCACCGCCTGCGCCGCTTCCAGGTTGGTGCGGAACACGGTTTCTTCCAGGTTGCGCTGGCCCAGGAACGACCCGGTGTTGACGTCGATGGTGGTCATCGCTTCGGTCTGGTCGATGACCAGATAACCGCCGGATTTGAGCGGGACCTGTTTGTCCAGCGCGCGTCCGATTTCGTCCTCCACCCCGAACATGTCGAAGATCGGACGATCACCACTGTACAGCTCCAGCTTTTCAGCCAGCACCGGCATGTACTTGGCCACGAAGGCCTGCAGCTGGGCGAAGGTTTCCTTGGAATCCACCTTCACCTTGTCCACGTCCTTGCGGATCAGGTCACGGACCGAGCGCAACGGCAGGCTCAGGTCTTCATAGATCACGCTGCACGGTGCCGCTTCGCGTCCGCGCCGCTCGACCACGTTCCACACCCGCGACAGGTAGGCGATGTCTTCGGCAATGGCCTCGGCCGGCTGGCCTTCGGCATTGGTACGCACGATGTAGCCGTAGCCGCCGTGCTGGGCCGACAGTTCGGTGACCAGGGTCTTCAGGCGCGCGCGTTCGGCCTCGTCCTCGATCCGCGCCGACACCCCCACCACCTTGGATTGCGGCAGCAGCACCATGTAGCGCGAGGGAATGCTGATCTGGGTGGTCAGGCGCGCGCCCTTGGTGCCGATCGGGTCTTTCACCACCTGCACCACGATGTCCTGGCCGTCACGCAGCAGTTCCACGATCGGCACCGACGATGGCGGCGGCAGCGTGGTGCCTTCGGTGTCGCCGCTGGCCACCGGCGCGGGACGCACCACGTCATTGGCGTGCAGGAACGCGGCGCGCTCCAGCCCGACCTCGACGAAGGCGGCCTGCATGCCCGGCATCACCCGCTGCACCTTGCCCTTGTAGATGTTGCCCACCACCCCGCGACGCCAGCCGCGCTCGATGTGCAGTTCCTGCAGCATGCCGTTTTCGATGACCGCCACGCGGGTTTCGCGCGGCGTGACGTTGACCAGGATTTCCTCAGACATGGGCGACTCCCTTCGGCTCGAACGCCAACAACACTTGTTCGGTCTGTTGCAGGGGCAATCCCATCACACCCGAATAGCTTCCCGCCAGATGGCGGATGAATCGCTCGGCCCCACCCTGGATGGCGTAGGCCCCGGCCTTGCCCATCGGCTCGCCACTGGCCACATAGCGGGCAATGGCGGCCTCGCTCCACTCCATGAAGGTGACCTCCGACACCACCAGCACGCTCTGCTGGCGGTCGGCGGCGACCACGGCGACGGCAGTGGCGACCTGGTGGGTCCGACCGGACAACCGGCGCAGCATGGCGGCGGCATCGGCGGCATCAACCGGCTTGCCGAACACCTCCCCGTCCAGGATCACTTCGGTGTCCGAGCCCAGCACCACTGCATCGGGGTCGGCAGCGACCTGGGCCAGACCGGCCCGGGCCTTGTCGGCGGCCACGCGCTGCACATAGTCCAGGGCGGTTTCCCCGGGGGCACGGACTTCAGGCACGTCCAGATCCAGCGCGCGGAACGGCCGGTCCAGTCGGGACAACAATTCGGTTCGTCGAGGCGAACGGGAGGCGAGATAAAGCATCGCGGAAGGATAACCTGCGGCCGCTGTCTGAATCGCGCACAACCGGACAGAATCCACATCAACCCCGCTCAGCCTCACCACGCGTTCATCGCCCCGACACCAACCTCAACGCCTTCACAAGGAGATGTTCATGCGCCGCTTGACCCTGTCCCCGCTGCTGCTCGCCCTGTCCCTTGCCCTGGGAGCCACCATGACCGCCCACGCCCAGACTGCCCCGGCCATTGCCGCCCCGATCGACGGCACCCTGCTCAACGTGTCGGCCAACGCCGAAGCCAAGCGCGTGCCCGACGTCGCCACCCTGTCGGCCGGCGTGGTCACCCAGGCCACCGACGGCAACACCGCGATGCGCCAGAACGCCGAACAGATGACCAAGGTGCTGGCCGCGATCAAGGCCGCCGGCATTGTCGAGCGCGATGTCCAGACCAGCGGGGTCAACCTCAGCCCGCAGTACCGCTACGCCGAGAACGAGGCCCCGAAGATCACCGGCTACCAGGCCAGCAACACGGTCAGCCTGAAGGTGCGTGACATCGCCAAGCTGGGCAAGGTGCTGGATGCACTGGCCGCGCAGGGCGCGAACCAGATCAACGGGCCGCAGTTCGAGATCGACCAGCCCGAGCCGGTGTATGACGAAGCCCGCCTGGCCGCGCTGAAGAAGGCCCAGGCACGCGCGGAAACCTACGCCAAGGCGCTGGGGCTGCGGGTGCGCCGGATTGTGAGCATCTCGGAAAGCGGTGGCGGCAATTTCCGCCCGGTGATGATGCGCGCGGCCGCGGCCCCGATGGCGGCCGACATCTCGACGCCGGTGTCGCCGGGTGAGTCGAGCGTGTCGGTGAACCTGGACGTGGTGTTCGACCTGGGCCGGTAAGGGGTCAGCGGACCAACGGTCCGCTGCTACCGGAAAGACTGACTGGCAGCCAAACGTGGCTGCCACCCCTGCCTTCCGGCGGGCGCGCCACTCCAGTATTCCTGTCATTGCGCGGCCCCGCGTGGTCGCGCCGCAACGTTGATGTTCCCGCACACCTGGCAAGGAGAGTCGAGCATGGTCCGGACCCATCCCCGCGTTGTACCCCTGCAGATTGAAGCCTCACGCGTGCTCGGCTGGAGTACCGCCATCGCGGTGCACGCGCTGGCCTTCCTGCTGCTGCTGATCCCCGCCACCTATGTGGCCGCCCCGCTACCGCGCGAACGCACGCCGGTGACCTTCTTTGAAGCGCAACCCGAACCACCGCTGCCGCCGCCGGTGATCATCCAGAAGGAACAGCCCAAGCCGATCACCCCGGCCACGGCCAACCCGGTGCCGCGCGTGGCTCCGCTGCCGCCGCCCACCGCCGATGCCAGCGACGCGCTGGCGGTACCGCCACTGCCCGCCGCGGACACCCAGGCCCCGACGCTGGCTCCAGCCGATCCGGCCCCGGCCATGCCGACCGGCGTGCAACTGCAATACCGCACCGCGCCGCCGCCGACCTACCCGATCGCCGCCATCCGCGGCAACGAACAAGGCACCGTGGTGCTGCGGGTGCGGGTGGAGGCCGACGGCAAGGCCTCCAGCGTGGTGATCGAGCGCAGCAGTGGGTCGCGGGCGCTGGACACCGCCGCACGCCAACAGATCCTGCGTCACTGGCGCTTCGTACCGGCCCAGGTGAACGGGCAGACGGTGGTCGCGGAAGGACTGGTGCCGGTTACCTTCTCGCTGCCCGACTGAACAAATGAGACAGGCAGCGCGTGTCCGTACAAGGTAAGGACCGGGGCGCGCAAGCAGCGCGCCCCGGCTTTGTGACACAGGTCAGGAAGCGTCGCCAATTAAGCAATTTTTCACGGTTGCGTCACCTGTGGGAAACATAGATTTGCGCGGTCGACACTGCCCCTCAGTGCGATCCACCGACTTCGATGGTTTTCCCAGTCAGGAGAGAAACTGTGAAACACCCGATCCAACGGCCCACCTTCGGCCGCCGCAACAATCTGGCTCACTCCGTATCCGTCGCGCTTACCGGCGGCCTGCTCCTCCTGAGCGGTGCCCTGGCGTCCTCGACGGCCATGGCCCAGGATCAGGCCACCAATCTGGACCGCATCACGGTCACCGGCTCCAACATCCCCCGTACCAACACCGAAACCCCCTCGCCCGTGCAGGTGGTGACGCGCCAGGAAATCGACCGCACCGGCAAGACCACGGTGGCCGAATACCTGCAGACGCTGACCTCCGACGGCGCAGGCTCCATTCCCAAGACCTTCGGCAACGGCTTTGCCGGCGGCGGCGCGGGCATCTCGCTGCGCGGCCTGGGTGCCGGGTCCACCCTGGTGCTGTTGAACGGCCGCCGCATGGCGACCTACGGTCTGGCCGATGACGGCCAGAAAGTGTTCACCGACCTCAGCACCATTCCGCTCGACGCCGTGGAGCGCGTGGAAGTGCTGAAGGACGGCGCATCGGCGATCTACGGCTCGGATGCAATTGCGGGCGTGGTCAACATCATCCTGCGCAGCGACTTCGAAGGCGGCATCCTGCGCGGCTCCTACGGCATGTCCGAAGACGGTGACGGCGACGCCAAGAAGGCCACGCTCACCCTCGGTACCGGCAACCTGGTGGAAGACGGCTGGAACGCCTTCATGAGCCTGGACGTCGGCAAGACCGACGCGATCAAGATCAGCGACCGCAAGAACCGCAAGTGGATCGGCACCGGCGACCTGCGTCGCTGGGGTATTTCCGCCGCCGACTCGCAGTTCATCGGCGGTGCGTACCTCAGTGGCGGCACCAGTGGCGGTGCCGGCCCGAACGGTTCGGTGTTCGACGACCGCAACGTGACCGATGAAAATCCGGCCTTCCTGGTCCCGCTGCCCGGCTGCCAGGGCCTGACCACCATTCCCGGACAGACCGATGCCTCGATTGCCCAGGACGGCTGCCTGTGGAATCCGGCGCAGCTTTACCGCGACCTGAGCCCGAAGGAGGAATACGTCAACGTGTTCGGTCGCGCCAGCTTCGCATTCGGCGAGGGCGGCGAGGTCTACACCGAAATCGGCTACTCCAAGAAGGAAACCGTCTTCAGCAATACGCCGTCGGGCGTGTCCGGCAGTTGGGGTTATCCGGGCGGTCCGGTGAACGCCAGCAGCGGCCCGGGTGCGGTGGTACTCGCCCCCGACCATCCGGACAATCCGATTCCCGGCCAGGAATCGCGCCTGCGCTACTCGGCCTGGGACGTCGGCCCGCGCGTGACCACCAACACCAATGAGTTCAACCGCTTCCTGGTGGGCGTCAAGGGCAATTGGGGCGAATGGAGCTACGACACGGCCTACCTGCATTCGGGTACCGAGCTCGACAACGTGCGCACCGGCTTCCTGCGTTACAGCGCCGTGCAGTGCGCATTGGGCAACACCGCCTGCCCGGGCGGCGTATGGCGCGTCGGCGATAACGCCGGCGAGAACTCGCAGGCGCTGTACGACTACATCTCCCCGACCATCAACGCCCGCGCCAGCTCCAGCCTGGACATGTTCGACTTCACCGTGTCGCGCAGCCTGGCCGACCTGCAAGGTGGCCCGCTGGGCCTGGCCATGGGCACCGAATGGCGAAAGACCAGCAACAGCCTGCGTCCGCAGACCTACACGGACATCGGCGACATCATTGGTCTGGGCTATTCGGCCTACGACGGCACCCAGAACGTATACGCCGGTTACGTGGAACTGTCCGCGCCGGTGCTGGAGCAGCTCGAACTCACGGGCGCGGTCCGTTACGACAAGTACGAGAGCGGTGAAGGCAAGGCCACGCCGAAGCTGGGCGTGAAGTGGAACCCGGTGGACTGGATCGCGCTGCGTGCCACCTATGCGGAAGGCTTCCGTGCACCGAACCCGGCCGAGAACGGCGACGGCGGCCTGGCAGCGTTCTCCACCGCACGCGACCCGGTGCGCTGCGCCGCCGACCCGACCACTACCAACTGCGGCGCACGCCCGGTGGCGATCATCACCAGCCCGAACCCGGACCTGAAGCCCGAGGAGTCCAAGAGCTACTCGGTGGGCATCGTGCTGCAGCCGACCTCCAGCACCTCGCTGACGGTGGATGCCTGGCAGATCAAGCGCACCAACGAAATCGCCCAGGGCAGCACCGCCCAGGCGATCGCCGACGGCGACGTGCTGCGTGACATCGACCTGATCAACGGTGTCCCGGGTACCGGCAGCATCCTGGCGGTGAACACCGCTTACGTGAATGCCAACTCGTCGCGGGTGCGCGGTATCGACACCGATATCCGCCAGACCTTCGACATCGGCCCGGGTCAGCTGGAGATGGATCTGCAGTGGAGCCACGTGCTCAAGTTCGAGCGCACCGAGGGCGGCGAAACGGTGGATTACGTAGGCACCCACGGCAACTGCGATGTCACCAACTGCATCGGCACGCCGGAAGACCGCGTCAACTTCGGCACCACCTGGAAGCAGGGCCCGTGGAGCGTGAGCGGCGTGGTCAACTACATCTCCAGCCTGGAGAACAAGGACCACCGCGGCGGCGAATACCTCGCCTTCTATGCCGACGGCACGCCGGTGGAGAAGATCTCCTCGTTCACCACCTTCGACCTGTCCGGTCGCTGGAACATCAACGACGCGTTTGAGCTCAACGCCTCGGTGCAGAACGTGTTTGATCGCATCGCACCGCTCGACCCGACCACCTACGGCGGCGTCAACTACAACCCGCTGCACTTCAGCGGCGCGATTGGCCGCTACTTCACGGTGGGCGCGAAGTACACCTTCAACTGATGCGGGTTACGTGATGTAAACCAGAAAGCCCGGGCAATGCCCGGGCTTTTTGTCACCCGTAGAGCCACGCCCTGCGTGGCTGCTTCGCGGACAAAAAAAAGCCTCGCATCGCTGCGAGGCTCTGAAACTTGGCGCCCGAAGTTGGACTCGAACCAACGACCCCCTGATTAACAGTCAAGTGCTCTAACCGGCTGAGCTATTCGGGCGGGGTGCGCATTGTAACCGGGTTTTTCACAGGATGTAACCCCTGTGATGCGCCCATGCTGTCAGGCGCGGTGATACGGATGATTGGCCAGCATCGCCGCCGCACGATACAGCTGCTCGGCCACCACCAGCCGCACCAGCATGTGCGGCAGGGTCAGCGGACCGATCGACCACTTTTCATCGGCCAGCGCCGATACCTCGGGCGAGTGCCCTTCCGGGCCACCGATCAGGAATGCCAGATCGCGGCCCTGGCTGCGCCAGTGCTCCAGGCGCTGTGCCAGCTGCTCGGAACTGAGCTGGCGGCCCGGAACATCCAATGCCACCACGTAGGCATTCTTGGGCAATGCGGCAATGACCCGCTTGCCTTCGTCCTCGGTGGCGCGACGCGGGTCGCGGCCTTTGCCGCGCAGCCCCGGTTCGATTTCCACCAGTTCGAATGGCAGCCAGTGCGAGAGTCGCTTCTGGTACTCGGCAAAGCCCTGCGCCACCCAGGACGGGGCGCGTTCACCGGTGGCGATCAATCGTGCTTTCATGGCATGGCCAGCCGGGCAAGCCCGGCTACAAGTCAGCGGGCGGCGTAACCGTCGTCTTCGTCGTTCTGGCCGTCTTCATCGAGCAGGCTCGGCGGCTGGTCGCCGACCGTCCACAGACGCTCCAGCGCGTAGAACTCGCGCACGCGCGGCAGCATCACGTGGACAATGACATCGCCCAGATCGACCAGCACCCACTCGGCCTCGCGCTCGCCTTCCACACCCAGCGGCATGTTGCCGGCCTGCTTGGCGAACTTGACCACTTCGTCGGCAATCGACTTGACGTGGCGGCTGGAGGTGCCCGAGGCGATCACCATGTAATCGGCGACGCTGGACTTGCCGATGACGTTGATTTCAACGACATCCTTGGCCTTCAGCTCTTCGGTCGCCGCGCGTACGCATTCCAACAGCTGCTGGGTGGACGGCGCGGGATGGGGCAGTTCGACCTTGATGGTCTGAGGCTGGGTCTGGTCGCTCAAAGCAGGAAACTCAAAAAGTGTTGGCGCGATTATACGGGGCCTTGGGCCTGAACGTATTCACGCCGCGCTGGCACCGTACAGGCCGTGGTCGGCGATGTAGTCGGCAACGGGTTCAGGCAGCAGGTTGCGCCATGGGCCGTTCTGGGCGATCTGTTCACGCACCGCGGTGGCAGATTCGCTGCGCAGAGGTGCGCGCAGACGCAGGATGCGGCCGCCCGGCGTGGAAAGCAGCGGACGCTCATCAGTGACCTCGCGTCCGTGCAACATCACTCCGAGGTCCGGAGCCAGCCCCGCCTGCATCGGGCTGCCCATGCGTTCGGCCACGATGAAATGACAAAGTTTGAACAGCTCCCGCCATTCATGCCACTGGTTCAGACTGCGCAGACTGTCCGCGCCGACCAGCCACGCCATCGGCTGAAGGGGCCCCAGTTCAGCGCGCAACTCACGCAGGGTGTCCACGGTGTACGACGGCACACCCGGGTGCTGCTGCGCGCGTTCGATCTCGCGCCGGTCCACCAGCAGCCCCGGCTCGTCGCCGATGGCCAGTTCCAGCATGTGGGCGCGCTGTTCGGCATTGGCCCCTGGCGGGCTGCGATGCGGCGGGTCAGCGGCGGGCAGCAGACGCACGGCGACCTGCAACTGGTCGCGGGCGGCACGCGCAATCGCCAGATGGCCCAGGTGCACCGGGTCGAAGGTGCCGCCGTAGAGGATGCGCAGCGGCATCAGGCACGGGCCAGCAGACGCACCGCACGGGCCTCGGCCACCGCCACCAGCAGCCGCTCCAGCCCCAGCCACGGGTCGCCGTCGGCACGACCCTTGGCCATACGGTCCACCAACCCCGCTTCGGCCACGAACCGCTCCCAGCGCTTGGGCTCGGGGTGGCGCTGCAGCGCACGCTTGAACGGGGCCTGCCGGGCCTCCCAGATGCCGCGGCTTTTCATTTCCGCGGCGAGGTTGCCGCCCCGTGCCTGCACGCGGGCAAGCCCGGCGGTCGACAACATTTCACGGATCACCATCGGCATCAGCGCGGCCACGGCCTCGCCTTCACCGCGCAGGCCGGCGAGCATGCGCAGCACTGCGGCCGGCTGGCCGGAGAAGGTCGCTTCCAGCAGACGGAACACGTCATAGCGGGCGGCGTCGGCCACCAGCGATTCCATGGTGTTCACATCCAGGCTCTGGCCTTCGGCCAGCAGCGCCAGCTTGTCGATCTCCTGCGCGGCGGCGAGCAGATTGCCCTCGACCCGCTCGGCCAGGCGTTGCACTGCGGCCGGATCGGCACGCAGCCCCTTCTGGCGCAGGCGGCGCTCGATCCATTCGGGCAGCTCGTGCGGTTTTATCGCCCAGGCCACCGACAGCACCCCGACCCGGCTGACCGCTTCGGTCCACTTGGTCTGGTGCGCCTTGCTCCATTCGTTGCAGGTGATCAGCAGAATCACGTCCGGCGCGGGGTTGGCGCAGAACTGGCTGATCACTTCGCTGCCTTCCTTGCCCGGCTTGCCGCTGGGCAGGCGCACTTCGACCAGACGGCGCGCACTGAACAGGCTGGGCGCGTTGAAGGTGCCGTCGAGCTGGTTCCAGTCGAAGTCACGGCCGTCGGCATCGAACACTTCGCGTTCGTTGACGCCATCGGCGCGGGCCCGGGCCCTGATCGCATCGGCCGCTTCCAGCACGCGCAGGGTTTCCGGGCCGGCAATCAGATAAACCGGGGCCAGCGGCTGGCTGGCCGGTTGGCTGGCAAGTTGTTCCGGGCGCAGTTCCATGCGGAGCAGAGCCGAGGCCGGCTCAGGAGCCCTGCGGCGGAATGACCGGGCTGGCCGGTGCCGCCGGCTGCACGGCCGGTGCGGTCGGGCTGGGCGCGCGACCGCGCTCCAGTTCCTTGCGCACCACGCTGTCGATGCGACGCATGATCGACGCGGACATTTCGCGGCGCAGTTCGTCGGCCAGGATCTCACGCTCGGTGGTGGTACCGGTGGCGTCGGTCGGCGGCGACACGTAGTCGCGCGACAGTTCAATCACCTGCTGAGGCACCAGGTCGCTGCCATCCTCGCGGCGGAACACGAAAATCACCGCATAACGCAGGCTGTACTCCTGGGCACGGCCCTGGGCGTCGATGGCGATGGGCAGGTCGCCCCAGCGCTCAGACAACACCTGCAGCTGTGCCGCCGGCCCCTTGCTGTCCTCATCGGCCAGTTCCGCACCCGACGCCAGCAGGCCGCGACGCAGCAGCTTGGCCAGTTCGCTGTACGGCGCGGTGGAGACCACCCGCACTGCGGCGGTGTCGGCCGGCAGCATCAGCTTGTTGCGCAGATGGAAACCGCACCCGGCCAGGGCAACGGTGAGGACAAGGGCAAGCAGGAGTCGGATCATGGGCACAGTCTGATTGAGGCGGGCGAGCGCGGCAACAGGGAATTCATCGCCCAGATTGCCCGAGCCCGCGTGAACAAGGCTTGAGATCGTCCTGTGCACGTATAAATTCCGTAGTGCCACGCCATGCGTGGCAACCGCGCGCAGCGCGGCGCAAGCGTCCAACGCAAGCGCCACACACGCGCCGGTGCCGCCACCGGCGTTTAGACCCGGCCGAAGCCGCCCATCAGGCCATCGGGCGATCCAGCCATCACCCCGCCACGATGTTCACGATCTTGCCCGGCACGATGATGATCTTGCGCACGGTCAGGCCTTCCAGGAACTTTGCCGCATTCGGCTCGGCCACGCCCAGTGCCTCGATCTGGTCACGCGGGGCGTCAGCCGCGACTTCGATGGTCCCACGCAGCTTGCCATTGACCTGCACCGCCAGGGTGACCGCGTCGCGCACCAGCGCGGCCTCATCGGCCTGCGGGAAACGCTGGTCTTCCAGCAGCGACTCGCCCTTGCCCAGCACCTGCCACAGCGCGTGGCTGGCATGCGGGGTAATCGGGTTGAGCAGCAGCACGGTGGCCTGCAGGGCCTCCTGGCGCACTGCCCTGCCCTGTTCGGAGCTGTCGTCGAACTTGGCCAGCGCGTTCATCAGCTCCATCACCGCCGCAATGGCGGTGTTGAAGCTGTGGCGGCGGCCGTAGTCGTCGCTGACCTTGCCGATGGTTTCATGGGTCTTGCGGCGCAGCGCCTTCTGTTCGGCATTGAGCGCGGCCACGTCCAGTGCCGGCACGGTGCCGTCGGCGGCGTGCTTGTGGACCTGCGCCCACAGACGGCGCAGGAAGCGCGCCATGCCGTCCACGCCGGCTTCGTTCCACTCCAGCGACTGCTCCGGCGGCGCCGCGAACATCGAGAACAGACGCACGGTGTCGGCACCGTACTTGCTCACCATGGCCTGCGGATCCACGCCGTTGTTCTTCGACTTGGACATCTTCTCGGTGCCGCCGATCTGCACCGGCTGGCCATCGGCGATCAGCGTGGCACCGGTGATGCGGCCGCGCTCGTCGCGCTGCACATCAACGTCGGCCGGGTTGATCCAGTCCTTGGAGCCGTCTTCGTTCTGGCGGAAGTACGTATCGGCAATGACCATACCCTGGCACAGCAGGTTCTGCGCCGGCTCGTTGCTGTCCACCATGCGCGCATCACGCAGCAGCTTGTGGAAGAAACGGAAGTACATCAGGTGCAGGATCGCGTGTTCGATGCCGCCGATGTACTGATCCACCGGCAGCCAGTAATTGCCGCGCTTGTCCACCGCATCACGGGCACCCGGCGAGGTGTAGCGCGCGTAGTACCAGCTGGACTCCATGAAGGTGTCGAAGGTGTCGGTTTCACGCTCGGCTGCGCCGCCGCAGTCCGGGCAGGTGGTCTTGCGCCATTCCGGATCCGCCTTGATCGGCGAACCGGTACCGACGAAATTGACGTCTTCCGGCAGGACCACCGGCAGCTGTTCTTCCGGCACCGGCAGCGCGCCGCACTTCGGGCAGTAGATCACCGGAATCGGGCAGCCCCAGTAACGCTGGCGGCTCACGCCCCAGTCGCGCAGACGGTAGTTCACGCGGCGCTGGCCCTGGCCCTTGCGTTCGAAACGCTCGGCCAGTGCTTCAAACGCGCCCTGGAAGTCCAGGCCGTCGAATTCGGCCGAGTTGACCAGTTCGGTCTCGCGGCTCTTGTCGCCGTACCAGTCCTGCCAGCGGCTGCCGTCGTACTCGCCTTCATCCTTGCGCGGGCTCTTCAGCGCAATGACCTGGCGGATAGGCAGGTTGTACTTGTTGGCGAATTCGTTGTCGCGCTGGTCGTGGCCGGGCACGGCCATGACCGCACCGGTGCCATAGCCCATCAGCACGAAGTTGGCCACCCACACCGGCACGGTGTCGCCAGTGACCGGGTGCACCGCGCGCAGGCCGGTGTCCATGCCGCGCTTTTCCTGGGTTTCCAGTTCGGCTTCGGACACGCCGCCCTGCTTCATTTCAGCCAGCAGCGCCGCCAGCGCCGGATTCGACTTGGCCGCGTGCAGCGCCAGCGGGTGTTCGCCGGCAATGGAGACAAAGGTCACGCCCATCACGGTATCCGGACGGGTGGTGAACACGCGCAGCGGATCCAGCGCGCTGCCGTCGACATCGCGCACGTCGAACTGGATTTCCAGCCCTTCGGAGCGGCCGATCCAGTTGCGCTGCATGGTCTTGACCGAGTCCGGCCAGCCCGGCAGGTCGTCCAGGCCGTCGAGCAGTTCCTGGGCGTAGTCAGTGATGCGCAGGAACCACTGCGGAATCTCGCGCTTTTCCACCAGTGCGCCGGAGCGCCAGCCGCGGCCGTCAATGACCTGTTCGTTGGCCAGCACGGTCTGGTCGATCGGGTCCCAGTTCACCACTGCATTGCGGCGGTAGGCCAGGCCCTTGCGCATCAGCCGGGTGAACATGCGCTGTTCGTGCACGTAGTAGTCCGGCGTGCAGGTGGCGAACTCGCGCGACCAGTCGATCGCATAGCCCATGGCCTTGAACTGGCCACGCATGTGCTCGATGTTGGCGTAGGTCCACTTGGCCGGTGCGGTCTTGTTCTTGATCGCCGCGTTCTCGGCCGGCAGGCCGAAGGCGTCCCAACCCATCGGCTGCAGCACGTTGTGACCGGTCATGCGCTTGTAGCGGCTGATCACGTCACCAATCGTGTAGTTGCGCACGTGGCCCATGTGCAGCGCACCGGACGGGTACGGCAGCATCGAGAGGCAGTAGTACTTCGGCTTGTCCGAAGACTCGTTCACCTCGAAGGCGCGGGTGGCGTCCCAGAACTTCTGGGCGGCGGATTCAACCTGCTGCGGGTCGTAAACGTTGGGTTCGACGCTGGTCATGGAAACGCGTGTGCGGCGGCAAAGCGGCACAGGGTACCGCAGTGCGGCAAAGCGCTCCAATCGGTGCCGGAAACGACACGGGCGACGGCGTCATGCTGTTGATATATCAAGGATTTGTGAAGAGCGAAGGCCAACGCACCGAACCCGAAGCGCGCAAAGTCACCACACCGATCCGTGACGCCCCGTAGAGCCGGGCTTGCCCGGCTGCTTTTCGCGCACCGCCAACGGCAGCCGGGCAAGCCCGGCTCTACATCTGGACCGCCCGAACATCCCAATCGCCCGAACACCCGGGCAAGCCCGGCGTTACCGTCGGGCCACCGGCAGCACCACCGCCAACCACACCGCCCAGGCCACAAAGGCCAGCCGCTGCGCCAGCGGGGCCGGCATCACCATCTGCAGCACCAGCGCCCCCAGCCCGGTGGCCACCCCGGCCGCCAGATGCACCACCACCAACCGCCGCCCGCCGGACAAGCCGCGCTCGCCCAAGCCCGACAGCACCGCCCCGGGCACGAACGCCAGCACCCACACCATCCACGCGCTGGCGTGATACTGGCTGGCCCGGCTTTCAATATCACTGGCGTCCAACGGCAAAAGGCCCATGGCCGCGAAGGCCAACCCCGACAGCAACAGCATCTGCCCGCCGACCCGCAACGACCACGGTGCCGTACGCGGCACCCGCGCCAGCAGCCGCAGCGCCACCGCCACCGCGATCAACCCCGGCAGCACAAAGCCCAGCACATTGAAGGCCAGCGCATGCGGGACGCCCAGCGCCCCCAGCAGCGCCACCGGATGGCCCAGCGGCAGGTAGCCCGGCAACGCGGCACCGAAGCCGATCACTGCCAGGATGAACAGGCCCGCGCCCAGCGCGCCCAGCCAAGGGTCAAAACGTTGAAGTGTCTGCATGCGCCCATTGTCTGACACCCGGGCGCGCACGCCTATAGCCGGGCATGACGGCAATGGCCGGGGTTGCGCAGGGCCATTCGCGTCACCATAAACTGGGGACATCTTTACCGGTTGAACTGCCTGCCATGAGCGAAGTGACCCACGTCTTTGAAGCCACCACCGCCACCTTCGAGGCCGAGGTCCTGCAGAAGTCGCTGCAGACCCCGGTGCTGGTCGACTTCTGGGCGACCTGGTGCGAACCCTGCAAGACGCTGGGGCCGATCCTGGAAAAGCTGGCCGCCGAGTACAACGGGGCCTTCCAGCTGGCCAAGGTGGACGTGGACAAGGAGCAGCAGATTGCCGCCGCCTTCCAGATCCGCTCGGTGCCGACCGTGTTCCTGGTCAAGGGCGGCCAGCTGGTCGATGGCTTCCCCGGCGCATTGCCGGAAGGCCAGCTGCGCGAATTCCTGACCCAGCACGGCATCACCCCGGCCGAGGCCGCCGATGAGGCCACAGCCGAGCCCGAACCGCTGGACCCGCAGGCCCAGGTGGACGTGCTGCGCGCCAGCATCGCCGCCGAACCGGACAACGAAGCCCTGAAGCTGGACCTGGCGTTGGCCCTGCTGCAGACCGGCGGCACCACCGAAGCCCGCGCCCTGATCGACGCCCTGCCGGCCAATCTGTCCACCGACGAACGTGCTGTACGCGCCCGCGCCCGCCTCGATTTCGCCAGCGCATTGCAGGATGCGCCGTCGCCCGACGCACTGGACGCCCGCATTGCAGCCAATGGCGACGACCTGCAGGCCCGCCACCTGCGCGGCGTGCAGTTGCTGCTGGGCGGCCAGGATGAAGCCGCGCTGGAGCAGTTCATTGCCCTGCTCGAACGCGACCGCAATTTCAGCGACGGCCTGCCGCGCAAGCTGCTGGTGGATGCGTTCAAGGTGATCGACGACCCTGCTCTGGTCGGCACCTACCGCCGCCGGATGGCCGCGCTGCTGTTCTGAACCGGGCCGGAAACGGCGTCCGCCCCCTTACCCGCCCGGCAACCGGGTCATAATGCCGGCGCGGGGTGCCAGCCACCCCGACCCACCGGGGGGAGGTGCGGTTCAGACCATGGGGGTCGCGAACCAGGCCCCGTGCATCAGGGCTCAGATGATTGTGAGTTCACGTCGCTTGCCGCACCCGTTGTCGTGGTCCCGGCGCATCGCCCTGGCGGTGCTGGTTGGCCTGCTGGCCGCCGCACTCAGCCATGGCCAGGTGCTGTGGAAGCCGGATGAAGCCCTGTACGACCGCTGGGTCGGCCATTGGAGCTACGCACCCGATCCGCGCCTGCTGATCATTGCCATTGACGCCGCCAGCGTGAAAAAGCTGGGCCCGTTGCCTTGGCCGCGCGCCACCCATGCGCAGTTGCTGGATCGCCTGACCGAGGCCGGCAGCACCCGCGTGGCGATGGACCTGCTGCTGTCCGACCCTGACCCCGATGCCAGCCAGGACGCCGAGCTGTCCGCCGCGATCCGTCGCCACGGGCAGGTGGTGCTGCCGGTGGTCGCCCTGCCGACCCAACGGCCCGGCGTTTCCGAGGAGCTGCTGCCGATTCCCATGATCGCGGCCAACGCGACCACGCTGGGGCACAGTGACGTCGAGGTCGATCCGGACGGCATCAGCCGCAGCCTGTACCTCACTGCCGGCGTCGGTTCACCGCATTGGCCTGCGCTGGGTGCGGCACTGGCCGCCCGCCGCGGGTTGCTGCCCGGGCGACTGGATCCCGGCCCGGACAACGCATCCCCCTGGCAATGGCGACGCAACCATCTGGTGCGGGTGCGCTTTGCCGGCCCGGCGCGCACCTTCCCACAGGTGTCCTACGTGGATGTACTGGAGGGCCGCGTCGACCGCACCGTGCTGCGTGGCCGCCTGGCAATGGTGGGCGTGACCACCCCCGCCGAAGCGCCGCTGCTGCTCACCCCCAGCGCCCCGGTGCGCGGCCTCAGCGGCAGCGAGTACCAGGCCAATGTGGCTGCCATGCTGCTGGATGACAAGGTGATCCGGCTGACGCCGGTGTGGGTGCAGACCCTGTTGAGCGGTTTGCTGGCGGCCTTGTTCGGCCTGCTGCTGACCCTGCCTCGCGCCCGCCTTGTCGCACTCATTGCAATTCCGTCGGTGCTGCTCGGCAGCTTCCTGCTGCTGCGCCTGGGCTATGTGTGGTTTGCGCCCATGGCCCTGGCTGTCAGCATGGGCGCGGTGCTGGCGGCGTGGCTGGGCTGGTGCGCGCTGCACTGGCGACGCTTCATCCATATCGACCCGGTGACCCAACTGGGCACGCGCCGCCGCTTCGATCACCACCTCGAAGAGGAGCACAGTGCCGCGCAGCGCCTGCAGCGCCCGCTGAGCGTGGTGCTGATCGAGCTGGATCACTTCAACGCACTGGTGGACCTGCACGGACTGAACGCCGGCAACGCCGCGCTGCGCGCCATCGCCTCGCAGCTGACCGCACACGCACGCCGCCCGCACGACATCAGCGCGCGCCTCGGCACCGACCGCTTCGCGCTGCTGCTGCCGGAAACCAACGGCGACGGCACCCTGCAGGTGGTGGAAGATCTGATTGCGCGGGTGCGTGGATTGAACGTTCCGATACAGCTCGGGCAGACCACGCCGGTGACGGTATCGGTAGGCGTATATGTGCGCGTTCCTGACGCCAGCAGCACGCCCAAGGCCATCATGCAGGGCGCAGAAGCCGCCCTGCAGCGTGCCCGTGCCGCCGGCCAGGACGGCTACGCGACGGACATCGTCGATTACTGACGCGGTCCCGTGCGATGCACGGGATACCCATGATCGATCGAACCGGCTGTTGGAACCCGTCATTGGGGCTGGCTATTGGTAGCGTCGGTCGAAAGACGACGACCGATAACGCCCGATCGGCTCATTAACGACGCGCACCCAACCGAAGAAACCCGCCCCACCCCATCAAAAACCCCCACCTAACACCGCCCCCAACACCACCACACCCCACTTAGGACAATTCCGATACCGCCCCATCACCCTGCTTTGCTCCACTGCGCACTCCGCACACAGCGGATCACATGGAGCAATACGATGAAAAAGCTGTTCTGGATGATGCTGGCCGCACTACCGATGCAGGCGATGGCGAACGAAGAAGATCCCATTGCCTACAAGTGCTACTACTGCACGCCGGCGGAAATGGAGGATGTGGCGCTGGCGCAGGGGGTTGGGCGGCATTATGTGTATGACTACAGTGACTTGAGCATCGCCGGGTTCGAGGTAGCACATACGGGTGGCAACCTGATCGCGACGCCGTTCCCCGTCGAAGACTGGCTCGAGCGTCAGTACCAGGGCTTCATGGCGCTGATGGATCCTTCATTGGGGATAATGCTCGGACAGCTGGAGAACGTCGAATTGCTTGCTCCTGATACCGACCACGGTCGGTCCACCCAACTGCTGTGGGGACATCACCTCTCCGCGCTGCACCCGAAGCATGGCATCGCGCGGGAGACGGTTCACCGCTTTCTGATGACTACCCCCGAATTCAACTTTCTCGACACTTCCACGACCGGCGGGCGGCTGTTGAAGTTCGAGCATGAACTGCATACGCCATTGTCGCTGTATGCCGGGCTCCACTTCGGACGAGACATGGTCTGGAATGACATTTTGTATTCCAATTTTCAGTTCGACCGCGCATCGCGTCGCTGGCACCACATCTCCTCGTTTGCAAGCGGGCCGATTCAGCAGACTCGCATCGACTTTGCGCCTACTGAAGGGGGCCGCCGGTTCTCCATTAATGATCACGTGAACGTTCTAGGAAATGCCTTCATTGAGCGCGCTGCATGGGCCTCCGTTCCTGTGCACGGCGAGCTTCCAACGTGGAGGGTGATGTTCCGCTGCGAACGGAAAGCCGACGACATCCAGTGCTACATCGAATGATCGCCTGACTCAATTGGTTGCCTGGATTTCCAAGTCCACGGGGACGCGCATGGCGCGTCCCTACAAGGGATCACCTCCTGACCGGGGCACGCGCCCTCTTTTCATCGGCCCACGCTTTGAACCATACGCAAGCGAATGGTAGGCTTTCCGGGTCTCCCCTACCTTCGCCTACCTCATGAAGGCCAGCCTGTTCCGCCATGGCATCAATCTGTGGCCGCCGTTCCTGTTTGCCGGCATCCATGTCACCCACGTCAGCGATGACTACCGCTACGTTCGCGTGGAACTGCGCATGCGCCCGTGGAACCGCAACTACGTGGGCACGCACTTCGGGGGCAGCCTGTTTGCCATGACCGATCCGTTCTGGATGCTGACGGTGATGCAGAACCTGGGGCGGAACTATTACGTTTGGGACCGGGCGGGTGAGATCGAGTTCGTGAAGCCCGGTCGGGGGACAGTGGTGGCGGAGTTCCGGTTGGACGATGCGCTGCTGGACGGGCTGCGGGCGGAGACGGCGGATGGGGACAAGCATCTGCATTGGTTCAGCAATGACGTTGTGGATGCGCAGGGTGAGGTGGTGGCGCGGGTGCGCAAGCAGGTTTACCTGCGGTTGAAGCCGGAGGCGCGCAAAACCGCCCCGTAGAGCCACGCCCTGCGTGGCTGCGGCTGGGTCGGGCATCGCGAAGTCACGCAGGGCGTGGCTCTACGGGTGATTCCGATCCAGTTTGTTCCGTCGCGGTTGATGCCGGACCGGTCGGTGCGGCACGCAGACGGCATACAATGCGCCGATGTCGATCGAAGCCCCCCACCTGGTTCCGCGCCCCTCCCTGCAGCGTCTGTTCCTGACCGGCCTGCTCACCCTGCTGCCGATCTGGCTGACCTGGGTGGTGGTCAAATTCGTGTTCGTGCTGCTTTCAGGCATCAGCAGCCCGCTGGTGGTGCCGTTCTCTGAACAGATTGCCGGCTCGTTCCCGCATTACCTGGGCTGGGTCAAGGTGGAATGGGTGCAGAACGTGATCGGCCTGGGTGCGACCCTGCTGGTCATTCTGAGCGTGGGCGTGCTCAGCCGCCGGGTGATCGGCCAGCGCCTGCTGCGCTGGTTCGGCGCGGTGATCAAGCGCATTCCGCTGGCCAGCATCATCTATGAAAGCGCCAAGAAACTGCTGGACATGCTGCAGACCGAGCCGGGCACCACCCAGCGCGTGGTGCTGATCGATTTCCCCCACCGTGACATGAAGTCGGTCGGCCTGGTCACGCGGGTGATCAAGGAACAGGGCAGCGGCCGCGAGCTGGCGGCGGTGTATGTGCCAACCACCCCCAACCCAACCTCGGGTTACCTGGAAATCGTGCCGGTGGAGCTGCTGACCCCGACCGACTGGACCGTGGACCAGGCCATGAGTTTCATCATCTCTGGCGGCGCGGTGGCCCCGGAGAGCGTGCCGTTTACCCGCGCTGGCGACCGCTGACCTGGTAGCGCCGGCCGTTGGCCGGCCCAAACGGTCCGTGAGCCGGCCAACGGCCGGCGCTACCGAAACTGAACGACGTGGTGGCTGCATCGGGGGGAATCAGGCAAGCTCCCGGATCTGTATAGGATTTACGGAAGTGTTCCATGCCCCACCCCGCCCGCGCTCTGGCGCTCGCCATCGCTGCCGCGCTGATCTTCAGCGCCGCGCCGCCGGCTGAAGCCGCCAAGAAGAAGGCCAACCGCCCGACCGCCGCGCAGACGCGCCCGGCCGCCAAGCCCAAGGCCAAACCCCGCGCGCGCCCGGCCGCGCCGGCACGCAAGCCGCTGGTGCGCCAGCTGACCACGGCCGACCAGCTGAACCGGGTGTACGACGAATACTGGGACGCCTCGATGCGGCTGAATCCGCTGCAGGCCACCTTCCAGGGCGACGGCAGCCACAACGACCAGTTGCCCAATATCCTGTCCGCCGCGTGGCGCCAGCAGTCGCACGACTTCACCACCGAATGGCTGGGCAAGGTCGAGAAGATCGGCCCGCAGGGCCTGACCGGCCAGGATCTGCTGAGCTACCAGATCTTCGTTCGCGACGCGCAGATGTCGCTGGCAGCCGAAAAATACCCGTCGTGGCAGATGCCGATCAGCCAGTACTACAACCTCGGCAGCATCATGGCCATTCTGGGCTCCGGCTCGGGGGCACAGCCGTTCAACACGGTGGCCGACTACGACGCCTGGTCGCGCCGCTCGCTGGGCATTCCGCCGCTGTTCGACCAGGCCATCGCCAACATGCGCGAGGGCATGAAGGCAGGCGTGGTGCAGCCCCGCGACCTGATGGAAAAGGTGCTGCCGCAGCTGGATGCGGTGATCAAGCCCACCGCAGAGGAAAGCATCTTCTGGGCCCCGGTGCGCAACCTGCCTGATGACTTCTCCGAGGCGGACAAGAACCGCATCAGTGCCGAGTACAAGCGCATGATCGAGTTCCGGATCATGCCGGCGTACCGCGCTCTGCGTGGTTTCATCGCAACCGAGTACCTGCCGGCCGCCCGCAGCACCGATGGGCTGTCGGCACTGCCCAACGGGCAAGCCTGGTACGCCCAGAACATCGTGCAGACCACGGCAAGCACACTTACGCCACAGCAGATTCACCAGCAGGGCGAGCAGCGCGTGGCCGCGCTGCAGGACCAGATCAGCAAGGTGCTGAAAGAAAACCGCATTCGCGGTTCGCAGCAGAAGGTGCTGCGCAACATGCGCAGCGACCGCGACTTCCAGTTCGCCACCCCGCAGGCCCTGCTGGGCCGCTACACCCAGCTGCAGCAGCAGGTGGCAGCGCGTCTGCCGACGCAGCTGGACACGCTGCCCAAGGCCAAGCTGGACATTCGCGCAGTTGAGCCGGACCGCATCGGCAGTGCCGCGGCGGTGAGCTACCAGCCGCCGCTGCCGGACGGTATGCGCCCCGGCACGCTGTATGTGAACACCGGCGGCCTGCCGACCCGACGCAGCTGGGCGGCACCGATGCAGTACCTTCATGAAGCAGTGCCGGGCCACCATGTGCAGCTGGGGCTGCAGCAGGAACTGGACAAGCTGCCGCGCTTCCGTCGCCTGGGTGGTGATGTGGCGTTCGTGGAAGGCTGGGGACTGTATGCGGAATCGCTGGGGGATGCGCTGGGTGTGTATGAGGACCCGTACGCCAAGGTGGCGTACCTGCAGGCTGCGTTGACCCGCAGTGCGCGCATGGTGGCGGAGACCGGCGTGCATGCGCAGGGTTGGAGCAAGAAGCAGGCGGTGGATTATCTGGTGAAGACGGCAGACATGCCGGCGGAAGATGCCGCGGCCGAGGTAGAACGGTTCATGGCGCTGCCGGGGCAGACGCTGGCCAATGGTCTTGGCGAGCTGAAGATGCTGGAGCTGCGTGACGCTGTGCAGAGTGCGCAGGGGGCGGGGTTTGATCCGCGCAAGTTCCATGCGGAAGTGCTGCGCGATGGGTCGATGCCGCTGGATATTCTGGATGCGAAAATCAAGCGGTGGATGGCGGTGCCGGCCACGCCGTAGTGTCGTAGAGCCGGGCTTGCCCGGCTGCGGGCGAAATCCGATGAAAAGCAGCCGGGCAAGCCCGGCTCTACGAAGCGGCTGCGGACGAATCCGGTGAAAAGCAGCCGGGCAAGCCCGGCTCTACATGTCAGGCGTACGGCTCCGGCTTCACGCCCAGCTTCTCATCCGGGTCGCCCAGCAGCATGGCCTGCAGGAAGTCGCTTTCAAACCAGCGCCGGCACATGTCGGCGATGATTTCCTCCACCGGAATCGGGTCCGGCTTGACCGTCGGGTGCTCATAGATCGGTTGGATCTCCGGCACCAGGTCGCCGAAGTCAGGCCGACGGCCCTCCTCGCCCATCGCCGCGCGCATACGCTGCGCCAGCGAGGTCGGGTCGGCGTAAATGGTTTCAGGAATGGCTGACGGCGTCATGCCGCCCAGTTTGTCCAGCATCACGTGGGTACTCCAGTCGTTGCATCAGGGAAAGGCAAGGGTTTCAATCGGGCATTCAATGCGGCCAGATACGCCGCCGCACGCTCACGCGCACCGGCTTCCAGCGCTTCGGCGTCGACACTGGCTTCCACCGCACGGGTGATCGACCCGGCTGCATCCAGTTCGTAGACCAGCGGGCCGATGCTCAGCACCGGCAACTCGCCCTGCCCGGCCAGCACCTGCAAAGGCAGTGCAGGCACGCGCTGGGAAAGTTCGCCCTGCAGCGCGTCTCGCAGCGTTTCCATCTGCGCCGGCACGTGCAGCCGCAGTGCGGTTTCGCCGCCCGCCAAGGCCTGCTCGCAGCGCTGTATCACCAGTTGCGCGTCGATCGACTCAACATCCAGACTGGCAGTGATCACGGTCCGCATCTGCCCCAGCACGTACTCGCGCAGGGTCTGGGCGTCGGCCAGGGTGGCATGCAGCAGGGGCACCACCTGGGTCAGCGCGTCGGCGTAGCCTTTGTGGAAGCCCTCTCGATGGGCCTGGGTGGTGGCCTCAGCCACCTGCGCGGGAACGCCATCCAGCGTCTGCGCGGCACGGCGACGCGCGACCGCCAGCAGCTGGTCGGCCCGCGCGGCCTGTTCCAGCGCGCTGGGCGCAATCACGCCGCCCACGGCGAAGTTCAAGGCCTGCTCAGGAAAGCTTTTCAACATAGCTCATCGCACTCCAGAAAAGATCCACATCGGGCACCACGTCGCGATGCGGCATGTCACCGCTTACGGTGTGCAGCGGCAACGCCAGCCGGGGGGCCAGCCAGGTCGGCAACAGGGGCGACAGCGCACGCACTTCGGCCGCGCCCCAGCGCAGCAGCGCGTCGGGGTCATCTTCCAGCAGACGTGCCGGGCGCTCCGCGGTGTCGTAGCGCGAATAGCCCGACCGCATGAACGCCTGCACCGGCAGCGGCAATGCGGCACCACCGCGCTGCGCGGATACCCAGTCGCGCAGTCGCGCCGCGCCAATCAGCACCGCCACATCCGGCAAGTGTTCCCAGACCGCGATCATGCGACGCGCCAGCAGCGTATTGGCTGACGCACGTGCCGACGGCATCGGCAGATTCCGCTCACGGATCAGCGTGGCATTCAGCCAGCGCTGCTGGGCCGGAGTGGCTGTGGCGTACACACTGCGCCACGGCCGGTAGTAACTGGCCGGGGCATAGACCAGCCGCAGCAGGTCAGGCCCCACGCCAGCGACTCCTCACCGGCGCCGGGGCGCGCTGACGAAGGCGCTGCCACAGCTTGCGCATGCGGCCGGCCACGGCAGGCACGGTGCGCACCAGCACCCAGCCACCCAGCACCAGAGCCACGCCGAGCACCGCGAACAACCCCAGCACCAGACCGGACATGCCGCGTTCGGTGGCGGCGGTCACCGCCAGGGTGCGCGGGCCTTCCACCTCGGTCAGGATGACCGAGACATTGTCGTAATCGATGCCGTCGAACGTGTTGCGCAGGAAGCGCTTGATCGACTGCATCAGCACCTCTTCGTCCACACCGGGGGCATGCGCGACCACGGCGGCGACATGCATGCGGCGCTTGTCGGTGCGTCGGTTCTCGCCACCGATGCTGGCGTCGTAGTTCAGGTGCACGCGGGTGGACTGCACGCCATCGATGAGCTGCAGCGACTCTTCCAGCCGCTGTTCCACGGCGGAGATCAGACGTGCGCGCTCGCCCAGCGGCGTGCTGACCAGCGAATCGGCCGGGAACGACGTGGCCACCTGGCTGCGAGGAGCAGATGGCAGGTCGTTGCGCTGCATCAGCTCGATGGATTCGGGCAGGTCGCGCGCGGCCACCTGTACCTGGAAGCCGCCCTTGCCGACATTCATCTTCTCCGCACTGATGTTATGGCGCAGCAGCACGGCAATCACTTCATTGGCCTGGCGTTCGTCCAGGCCTTCCAACAGGGGCTTGCGGGCACAGCCGGTCAATACCAGCACGGCCAACAGTGCCAACAGCACCCACCGCGCCCTGCGGAAGGTGCCGGCAAACAACGGCGTGTTCATGACTTGAGCAGCGTCTCGAAGGTCTTGTTCATGTGGTTGGCCAGGCCGGCGGCCACGGTCATGCGCTTGGTGTAATCAGCCAGTGCGGTCTGCAGCGCGAACAGGTGCGCCGGGTTGCTGGCGGTATACGGGTCATTGCTGGCGGCCTGGATCATGGACAGTTGTTCACCCGAGGTGACGTAGCTGTTGGCCAGGGCGTGGGTCATGCGGTCGGACAGCGAAACGGCAGCACCGTCTGCGCCTTCGGCCGTGCCGATGCCCGTGGCAATATGGGTAACTTGCAGCATGGTGGGGACTCCTGCGGGTAATGGCGCGTGGAAACGGCAGGCCGGGCACAAGGCACCGGCCTGCCGGGTGCATCAGCCCAGGTTTCGGGCGTTCTGCTTCTGCATGTCGGCCAGGCTCTTGGCCGAGTTCGACTGCAGCGAGCGGAAGGTGGTGTACTCGGACAGCTTGGTCTGGTAGTTCGCCAGCAGCTGCGGGTTGGTCGGGTCACCGTCCTCGCCGGCCTCCTTGTCGCCGGAGATCGCCTTGTAGGCCTCATCCAACTCCTTCTTAAGCTGCTTCACACCATCATCAAAGTTCTGGCTGTGCTCGCTCAGCCAGCCCTTCCAGCGATTCGGATCTTCAGGAATCTCGGGGTCATTAAACCCAGGCTTTGTAGTCGGTACAGTCATTTCATATCTCCAAAGGGTCGTTAGGTCATCTGCTGCCTGCGGTAGAAAACTCCCAACGACCCTCACCAACGGAGAGCAGCTGATCGTCGGAGTACTGATAGGAGCGACCCTTGAGCAGGTCGTCCCACAAACGGATATTGATATGCACGCGGCGTGCGCCCCATTCCTGCACGTACTCGTCGCGGTAACGCGCCATGCTGTGCAGCGCCGCGTCGTCCAGGAAGCTGTCATTGGTGATGCTGGTGCGCGCGCCCTGGGTGCCCAAACGGGTGCTGATGCCGCGTGCACGCAGGCCGTTGCGGGCCAGATTGATCAGCTGCACGTCTGTGACGGTGCGCACATCAATGCGTTTGGCGTAAGGCAGATGCGGAGCCAGCATCGCGGCAACGCGCTTGCGACGCTCAGCGTCTTCCGGGCCAATGGAGGTGATGACCACCTCCGGCACTTCCGGCGTGCGCAGACGGATCACCGCATACTCCACCCCAGCGCTGTCGAGGAAGGTGCCGATACGGGCGATTTCCAGGTGACGCACGTGGTAGATGTCGTGATGGCGGCCGGCACGCTCACTGGCGCGCTGGCCCCAGGACATGGCTTCGGCGGTGTCGCCAAAGGCATGGATGCGGCCATGCTTGTCCGGCACGACGTTGTAGTCGTAGGGCGAATGAGCCAGCACGCGCTCCAGGTTGCGTACCTGGGTAGCCGGGCGCTGGCGGTCATACAGCCACCACGCGGAGGCGCTCAGCAAGGCTGCCAGCAGCACCAGCATGGCCCACATTGCCGGCGGCGTGCGATTGACCATCGCAACGGGCACCGCGTCGTCGAAGGCGTCGTACGGCGATGGCACCGGCAGACGATGGTTGAGTACCGCCTCAGACCACGTTTCATGCTCGGCCCGGACCGCCATGGCCAGACCGGCTACATGCACCACCTCGTTGATCGGCAGTTCCTGCGCCATCCAGCAGATGTTGTCGCCTTCGCGCACTTCCAGGCTGAGCCCGATATCGCCGCAGCGGATGCGGAACGAGGCCGGCAGGTGGTCGCCGGGGATGTAGAAAATGTTGTCGGCATTGGCCAACGTGGGGGCCAGATTGCTCTCGTGGAAGGTGCGCGCCGAGCCGACGTGAAAAACGGTATCGCCCGGCAGCAGCGTGAATTCAACGCCGTCGAGCTGACCAGAGAGCAGTTTCAACTTGTGAATACGAGGCATGCGAAATCCGGAGTGAAGGTCAAGGGAGGAGCCAATGCAGCGCATCGGCTGCCACGGCGCGCAGACTGACAGCTGCGCGCGGGGCAACGTACAAAAAAAGTTTCAAAGTGATTTCGAAGGACGATGTCAACTGCATCGTTCGACGTGCTGCACCGTCCAGGTGCAGCCACGCGCCGCGTCAGTTGCGGCGCGCGTTGTACAGGGCCGTGACCTTTGCCACGTACTGACGGG
Organism: Stenotrophomonas sp.; assembly: GCF_032103445.1. Taxonomy (GTDB): domain Bacteria; phylum Pseudomonadota; class Gammaproteobacteria; order Xanthomonadales; family Xanthomonadaceae; genus Stenotrophomonas. The sequence goes on along the minus strand of NZ_DAMDFR010000009.1, from coordinate 14,101 downwards.
TTTCCGCATAGGGCGGAATCCGGTTGCCATGGCGCTGCACCGCGCCCTCGCCGGCGTTGTACGCGGCCAGCATGAGGTCCAGGTTGCCGTTGAAGCGTTTGTTCAGCCAGACCAGGTAGGCGGTGCCGGCACGCAGGTTCTGCAGCGGATCGAGCAGGTTGCTGGCCCCGAAGCGTTTGCCGGTGGCGGGAATGACCTGCATCAGGCCGAGTGCGCCCGCATGGGAGCGGGCCGTGGCGTTGTAGGCGGACTCGACGGTGACGATGGCATGCAGCAGATGCGCGTCGACCGCGTGCTCGGCAGCCACCTGGTCAATGAGAGAAGTCCAGCGCGCCGCCGCTGCGGAGTGTGCACGACGCACTCCCAACTCAGGCACGGCCAGTTTCCCACGCACAGACGCCCGCACCGCCACAGGGCGGTGCGGGTCGAATGCGGTGGCACCGGCTGTGGGTGTCTGCGACACCTGCAGTTGCCCATCAGGCCCCAGCGTGGCGTACACACGGGCCTGGAGCGGAGCCGCGGCGGCTAAGGCCACCACGCCCCCCCAACACCAGTGACGCTTCACGGCACGGTGTCGGCCACGACCGCGGCGTACAACTCGGCCACGGTGCAGACGCGTTCCAGCGACTCCGGCTCGGGGATGTGCCCGCCCAGCTCTTCAATCTCGATCAGCAGGGCATGCATGGCCAGCGAGTCGATGCCCAGGTCTTCGACCAGGCGTGCTTGCTCGCCGATCTCGGCGAGGTCACGTTCCAGATGGTCGGCCAAGCAGTGGCGCAGGTCGTGCAGGGTGAAGCGCATGGTCACTGCATCATCCTCAGGTTCTGCTCCCGGGTCAGCCCGGCGCTGAAAATGGGCATGTCGGCACGCTCATCGAGGACGATCGGCGGCTTCTCCTGCAACGGCTCCGGGTTCGGGACGAAATGGGGCATCTGGTCCAGCTGCATGGAGTACTCGTCCATCAGTTGATCGGGAGTGCCTTGATCCCATCTCACCGAATCATCATCACTCGCTTCGCTGGGGGCCGCGCTGGAGCCGACGCTGTTCAGCGCTGAATCAGAGCGAACGAACTTTGCGGCCTGACCATTCGGCGTGCCATGCGAGGCTGCGGCCTTCTCGCCGCGTGCTGCATTACCGTTGAACAGATCGACGGGCGACGGACCGCGTTGCACGTGGGTCGTCAGCAAGTTGCTCAACATGTCGCGAATGCCCGCCTGCGAAGCCTCAATGCGGGGCGCAGGTTGGATGAGGGGTTGGATGGGGCGTTTGACGTCAGCTTTCGGCTCCACCGGGTCCATCTGCGGCGACTGTGACTGGACCCACCGTCCAACGGCCGCCATTCTGTTCTGCGTCACCGTCACTTGGTCCCGCGCTTCGGCATCACCGGTAATCGGCTTGACCGCCTTGGACACAGCCTCGGCCCAACTGTCCGCGCGCTCAAACGCACGACCGAAGGTCTTCTGAGGTGCGAGGGGCTGCTTGAGCCCGGCGTTGATCCTTTTCAACTCGTCACGGATATTGAGTGCACCGAGCCCCGCACCTTCAGCATAGGCAGCGTCGCGTGCATTAATCACACGCTTGAACTGCAGATACTCATCTTCAGGGCTCTCCACGGAAGGCAGCGAAACGGGGGACGCCGCTTCTTTGATGATTCCTTGTTCCTTCTTGAAATTGACCAGATCACTCGGCATCACGTGAGCACCGAAGTTCAGGGCGAAGCGGGAAGCATCCTGGACGACCGGCTTGATTTCTCTGCGCCCGGCCGCGTCCACGCTCTCCTGGTAACCCTGCACCACACGACGTGGCGCGTGCAAGACCAATTCGCGAATCATAGGATGAACCGACAATCCGTCGAAATAGACCTTGAGTTCCTCCTTCACATTGACAGGCTTGAACAGCTTTGCGGCAGCGTCCTTGGCCGCACCGTTGTCTTCGCTGGTGGTGATGGTTTCTGTACGGATACGCGCCCCGTGGTCCACCCGAGACGTGTTCTCCTTCTGCAGCTGCGCGTCATCCTCCAGCACCTTGGCCAGCGGTGGATTCTGATTCTTGATTGCGTCCAGTGACTGTACGGACGGATTGACAGTCTCCGTGACGTACGTCAACGGGGGATCTGACTGGCGAAGCCTCTCAGTCTCGATCCGCTCGCGGGCATCTTCATTGTCGAAGCCGTTCGACCGCAGCGCCTCAAATCTTTTCACCAGCGTGTCAGTGTCAATCGAAACATCGTCGTCATCACCGACCGGGTTCTGCTCTACTCCGAGAACTTCAGGGTCCGGCGAACGGGCGTTGTCATCCTGCGAGTTCACTCGAACCGCAGAGTTCTGGATGACCATGTTGTCGATGGCTTCGTCATCACCGACGAGCGCATCCCCCTCTACGAGGGTATAGGCATCCGCATCGGCTTCGGCGTTGGCCGGATCTGGCTGCGGCTGGAGCGGGCCCGGTCCCTGGTCATTGCCATCTGGCATGTTGCCCACACCTTGGCGGAACTCGAAGTTCACGCTGTTGCCGTTCCGCTGGTCGTTCTCCTCCGGGTCCGTCTGGATATCGATATTGCCCGTGGTCTTTGCCTGGAGCGGTTCATGGGCAAAGTGACGGACGTTGCCGCAGGGGTTGTGGATGCCGGTGATGAGGTGACCACAGCGACTGCTTCCTTCCAGCCCCAGCTTGAACGCCGACAGCATGCCTTCAATGGTGATGCGGTGCTTCTCGACCTCGAGTTCAGCCAACTGCGCTGCGTTCGCGCCGTCCACTGTCGACTTGTTACCCATGCTGCCGAAGTCGTTGTAGTTGCCGGCAACGTTTCTGCCATCGCCTGCAAGCTCGCGCAGGCGCGGCGGCAGGTCCGAAACGCCCTTCTCGTTGCTGGGTTGCGCCCCCTCTTTTCCGGGATCACCTTCGACCAGGTACTCCGGAATCTTCAGCACTTCGATGATGGCGGTTACCGCCGCCTGGGGATCTGAGGTATCCAGTTCGGTGTTGACCACGTTCTGAAGAGCCCACAATGCCTTGGCGTTCACCATCTGCGTGAGATCAGTGGACGCAGGATCCTCTGCAGACATTTTGGCAACCAGATCCTGTCGTTTCTCAACCAGGGCGTTCATGATCGGCTGGGGGAGGATCACCCTGCCGATGACCTCCATGATCTTCTGCCCACCAATGCTCGACACGCAGGACTGCACACATTCATCGGCTGCGGCAACCCGATCGCTAACAACGGACTCACGACTAGTCAGGGCCGTCCCCTGCGGAGGCGCAGGGCACTTCCCGATAGCCACCCCCAGGTCGACGATCATCCTGGAAACCTTCTTCTCAAGCGCCACAAGATTTGTGTCCCCGGGAGTGCCTTTGAGCAGATCGGCCACTGCAGCATGAGACGCGCCCAGCGCCGCGAGACGTCGCAGAACGATGTTCCCGATGCCGCCAGCGCCTGCAGAGTTCATCCAGCCCAGGGTCTGCTGGATGCACGCCTTATCACGCGAAGAGAGACCGGTCGCCTGGCTCATGACATCCTGAAACTTGCTCATCGCAGTGCCAAGCGCGTCCCGGTGATGAGCACCCGTGACACGGGACATGCCACAACGGAACGGATCCTGCTTCTCGTTTCGAATACTCGACAGCGAGATCCCCCTGACTACCTTGGTAGCGCTGAAGGGGACATACTGTGCCGGGTGAGCGCCGGGGGATGAAATGTTTAGCGGCATGGGTACTCCTCAATCCTGGTAACAAGCTGATTTTCAATGAGAGGATCGGCGACCCCGATCAAAGGCCGTTGACGAACGTCATATCGGCGTCGTTGATTTTGTCGATGGTGGAGCTGAGAATCTTTACAATATTGTCGAATTGTTGAGTGGTTTCACTCAGCTTCTCGCCCAGCACCTTGCTCATGTGCTTGATCTGCTCGACGTTGCCATCCTTGTTGGACACCCAGGCGTTGTACTTGGCGCTGTCCCAGGTGACCGGAAATTCAATAGGGTCGCCACCAGGATTTGGAAACGTCGGATTGGTTGGTAGACTGTCGCGAATTGCCTCCACTGCACTTAGATCAATTTTTACAACGTACGTCCCATCCGGACCCGGTGTCGCCTTGAGGCCGGGCAGCCCCATGTTTTCAACGAAGGCTTGGGCTTGAGCTTCGCTGGAGAAAGATGCGAGCGCTTTGTCATCCATGCCGTACTTCTGCATGAGCTTGGTCAACCCGTCCTTGACCGCCTTGGCGTAGATGGCAACGTCGCCTTTGTCGCCAGACCCTGAGATCTTCAGCTTCTCCAGGATGTCCTGGAACTCCTCATAGAACTCCAGGAACGTCTTCATCGCGTCCTGGTACTTGCTGAGCCAGTTCTCCTTGAGCGCCGCCAGCAGCAGGCCGATCTGTTCGTAGAACTCGGAATGCGAGTTCCAGATCAGGCCACTGGCGTCCTTGTCCGCCGGATTGATGATCGGATCAGTGGATTCCGCCGGTCGCTCTTCGCGGGTGTGGCCGAAATCCAGGAAACCCAGCACACGCAGCAGGTCGTGCATGGGACGTCGGGATTCGTCGATAGCGTCGCCCAGCGCCGCGGCCAGACGCGACTCGCGCTCGCGGTGCTTCTTCAGCTCCTCTATGATGTCGGGGTGCAGCAGGACCTCGGCGTGGTGCGGTGCCAATGTGGATGCGGCATCCTGCAGCCCCAGGTGTGCGCCGACCGCATGGCCGAACTGCAGCGATGCTGCCAGTTGCGCGGTATAGCGCTGCACGGCCTGCGCTTGCCGGCTCCAAGCGTGATGGGCGTTGTCCAGGAAGACCTGGGCCTGGCTCAACCGGGCGCAGGTGGCGGCGTCGACAGGGGGTAACTCGGGAGCCAGTTGCGACGCTGCGACGGCGTGGGCAATGGCGTGGCGCGGACTGACCAGCGCGGTGGGTTGAATCGAAATGCTCATGTGGGGGGCTCGGCGTTGTCCGGTGCCGCGCAATGGAATCGCAGCGTGATCGGAAATGTGTGCCACCCCTGCGGTACTGCCGGGGTGGCACGGTGGGTTGAGACGGGATCAGAGGCCGTTGACGAAGCTCATGTCGGCGTCTGTGATTTTGTCGATGGTGGAACTGAGAATCTTGACGATGTTGTCGAACTGCTGGGTGGTCTCACTCAGCTTTTCACCCAGCACCTTGCTGATGTGCTTGATCTGTTCGACGTTGCCATCCTTATTGGATACCCACGCGTTGTACTTCGCGCTATCCCACTTGGAGGGAATCTCGTTTCCATGCTTGTCATACTCGTTTTCAGGGAGACTCTTGTGCAGGTCCGCTACGGCCTTCGTGTTGATCTTTACCGCCCAGCCGCCTTGGCTGCTTGGGACGGGTTTCATGCCGGGCAAGCCGAGGTTGTCGATGAAGGCCTGGGCCTCTGCCTGCGTGGAGAACGTGGCAAGTGCATGGTCGTCCCTGCCGTACCGCAACATGAGCGAATCCAACTGTGAAGCTGCATCATTGGCGTAGAAGTTCACGTCGCCCTTGTCTCCGCTGCCCTCCACCTTCAGCAGTTCGAGGATGTCCTGAAATTCCTCATGGAACTTGAGGAAGGTCTTCATGGCATCCTGGTACTTGCTGAGCCAGTTCTGCTTCAGCGCCGCCAGCAGCAGGCCGATCTGTTCGTAGAACTCGGCATGCGAGTTCCAGATCAGGCCACTGGCGTCCAAGGCCTCCGGGTTGATGGGCGGTGCTTCGCCCTGGTCCGGACGCTCCTCGCGTGTGGGGCCGAGGTCCAGGAAGCCCAGGGCGCGCAGCAGCTCATTCGTGGGCCGCTGGGTACCGTCAATGGCGTCGCCCAGCGCCTCGGCCAGCCGCGATTCGCGCTCGCGGTGCTTTTTCAGCTCTTCCAGCACCTCAGGATGGGCGATGACCTCGGACGGATGCGGCACCACCGTGGACGGTGCCACCGGCAAGCCCAGCTGGGCGGCGGTGGCCTGAACAAAGCGCTGCGACGCTGCCAACTGTGCGGTGTAGCGCACGGCGGCCTGCGACTGCCTGGCCCAGGCCTGGCGGACGTTGTCCAGAAACACCTGGGCCTGCCCCAGCTTGGCGGTGGTGGCCGGGTCGATGGGCGGCAACTCGGTGGCCTTCTGCTCGGCCACCGGCGCACGCACCAACCCATGGCGGGCGTCGACCCGTAGTGACGGGGGAGGTATGGACGTGGTCATATGCGGTTCCTCAGGACTTGGAGATGACGTGGCTGCTGGTGCTGGCGGCGAGATTCATCAGCGTCTCCAGCAGCTGCCCGGTGGCCTCGCGCATCTCGCGGTTCTTCACCTGCTGGTCCTGGTGTGCGTCTGCAACGCGCTTGAAGGTCTCGGCCACGCTCTGGATAAGCAGGCGCTCAGCCTCGGTCTGCTCCACTTCGATCTGCATGCCGGCATTGGCCACGCCGCCCGCGGAGGAGGAGATCGTGTTCAGGAACATCGCGTTCGATGCCGGAATCTGCGACTGGGCCATGCGATAGGCGTGAGCCGACTGCAGGATGTCCGGATCCCGTTCCGATGCCACTTGCCGGCTCGTCTGCTTCATTGCAGACGTGTACGACGTCATGTCGTCCTGCAGGTCCGCCGCAGGGCGTGCGTCGCCTCCTGACTGCTTGACCGCTGAGCCGTCCAGATTGCGCGCCCCGCGATGATCAGCCGAAGGCAGCGGATTGGACCGGGCAGCGTGACTGGTCCTGCTTGAATCGACGGCGGTTCGATTCGCGTTGTTCAGGTGCTTGACGTTCGAGTCGGTCTGGATCTTGGTCGACTTGAACGACTGGTGGACTGCAGCTCCGCCGACGGCGGCGGTCACGCCGGCCGCCAGTGCGGTGGCAACGACATTCTGCTTTGCCTTTTCCACGCCCAGCTCACCGGCACGAATGGTCATCTCACGATTCAGGATGATCATCTGCGAGTTGTTGCGGCGGTCCATCGCTTCGAACTCCAGCAGCAACTGGCGCAGGAAGGTCAGCAGGTTGGCGAAGGGATTGCCCTTGATCCACGCGCCCAGATTGGCAAGACGGTCGGCGGCTTCGACGTCCCCGCCCGTAGCCGGCTCGGCGAAGGTGGCGTCCGGCTGCCCGGCAGCATCCGTGCGGACGGCATTGACCGCAGCCGCCTCGGTCAGCCGCAGTTCGGTGCCCGGTTCGGTCTTGATGGGATCGATCGGCACCAGGCCGGCCAGCATCGCCGGCAGCTTGGAAATGATGCCGCGCAGCAACGTGGCGGCCTCGCCCAGGGGGATGGTGGGGGCACGCAGGTCGACCCGTTCGCCGCCGGCGGTTCTGCCCTCCGCGATAAGCCGCTCCGCCACCGCATGGCTCAGGTTGGCGACCTGCGCCGTGCTCATCTCTTCAACTTTGATCGGCGCATCTGCGCGGCTTTTGATTTCGCCCGGCAGGCCCGATTGAATGTGCTGAGGCGCGTTGGGTGCTGTAATTCCGGTGGTCATGTTGGTAATCCTGGAAGTTTGGTCGATGCAGATCAGGCGACGGCGCCGATCCGTGAGGTGATGTGCGACGCGGTTTCATCCTGGATGGCGCGCACTTCGGTCATTTCCTGGAACAGCGCTGCGATCAGCGTGTTGGTCTGCAGGTAGTAGTCCAGGATCATCTGGATCAGGTCGCGGAAGATGGCCGAGTCGGCCATGCCTTCTTCCAGTTCGGCCTGCAGCTTGGCGGCGTCGACATACATGTCGGCGATGACAATGTTGCCCGCGCCCATCGCGAGCTCTTTGCCGAACTGCATGACATGCATGGCCTTGGTGGCCTGACCGGCGCGTACGGCCAACGTGTCGGCATCACTGCCCACCACCTTGGAGACGGTCTTGCTCAGCGACGCAGCGACGTCGTCGACGGTGCTCTTCACGGTGTGCGCGGCCGCCTTGACCATGGCCGGCAACGCCTTGCTGATGGCCTCGGTGACGGCCTTGGTCACGGCCTTGGTGATGGCCTGCACGGCGGTGGTGCTGGCGGCCTTCTTGCTGATGAAGGCAATGGCCACAACCATGGCGGCAACGGCGATCAGCGCCACCACATCCTTGATCTTGTCAACGATGTTGTCCGGCACGCCCAGCGCCTTCAGGGCGCTGCTTACGACCTTGGCCACTTCCTGGACCAGCTTCATCACCAGCTTCATGATCGGCTCGAGCACCTTGCCCAGCGGATCGAAGCCGAACTCCTGGCCGATGGCCAACGCCAGACCGATGCCGGCCAGTGCCATGCTGGCACCGCCGGTGAACGGCGCGGCCACGACAGCAACCACGGTGATCACCCAGCCGACGATCTTGCCGATGCAGCCCATCTTCTTCTGGGCCTGTTCGGCCTTTTCCAGCTCGCGCTGGTACTCTTCGGAGCGGCGCATGTTCTCCGCTTCGCGCGCCTTCAGCATGGCCTGGACGAACTCGGTGTCCTTCGCGAACTTTTTCAGGTTGGCGTCGCCAATCAGCTTCTGCAGCATGGCCAGCAGGAACTCGAGCTCACTCTGGTTGGTGCGCGCGCCCTCATCGCCGCGTGCGCTGATGCTGCGGCTTGGGTCCAGCTTGTCGGCCTGCTGCTTGAAGTCTTCCAGATCCTTCAGCGCGTTATTGAGCGTATTCAGCACCTCGTTGAGCTTTGCGTGCAGGGCATCCACCGCACCCTGCTGAGCGGCCACCTTGCCCTTGGCCGCCTCCAGCTGGGCGCGCAGCGCTTCCTGTTCTTCCGGCGGGGCCTGTTCCAGCGCCCGCTCCAGACGCGCCACTTCCGCCTGGGCGTCCTTCAAGGCCTGCAAGGCAGCGCTCAGCTCACCCTCGGCCAGGCCCACTTCGCTCTGCGCGGCATCGACCACGGCCTGGGCCAGACGGATGGCTTCCGAGAGTTCCTCGGCGGTGGCGGCATGCGCAGCCAGCCGCTGCTTGACCAGTTCCAGCTGCGAGGCCAGCTTTCGGCTGTTCTCTTCGTTGAGGGTGTCGCCCAGCATCATGCTGAACATCAGCAGCGCCGCTTCCGGCGTCATCGGTGCCTGCGGCTGACCCGGAGTGCCAGGGCTGCGTGCCTGCGCGGCACGCGTCAGGTGCCGCATGTCGGCCTGACGCAGTTCCGGTTTGCCCGGATCCTGAGGCTTGGTTGTGTGAGCCTCGCTGGCCTGTTCGGTAGCGGCCTTTGCCAGCTGGGCGACGACCTGCTCGTCGATCGCCTGGATCTGCTGCATGGACGCTGCGCCGAAGCCAGCTGCGCTTTTCGCGGACTGCTCGGAAGACTTGCTTGTAGCGCCGGTGAAGGCGTACGGCGTTGCACCAATAGCGGCGGAGAAATTCATGGGGAATCAGGTTTCCTGGGTGTGTTCGGGGGGTTCACTGCTGGTGCTGGCCATGGCCTGCAGATAGGCGTTGGCCTTGTTCACCAATGCAGCATCATCCGAACGCTTCTGGACCGTCTCAAAGCAGTCGCGCGCCAGTTGCAGCTTGCCCATGGCCAGATGGCACTGGCCGACATGCAGCATGGGGCGCTCGTCGCGCTTGAGCAGGGCATACGCCAGTGCGTACATGTCGATGGCTTTGGCGTACTGCTTCTTCATCTGCAGCACGGCGGCCAGCCCGAGGGCGTAGTCACCGTTGTAGAAGTCGTACAGGTAGAGGAAACGGAAGAAGGTTTCCGCCTCGTCCAGCCGGCCATCGGTGTAGAAGCGATGCGCGTACGCATAAACGCTTTCCAGCATGTCGTCACTGACACCCTTGAGGTCTTTCAGGGCGGCACCTTGTTGGGCACCTTCCATCAGAACCTGGGCCATCTCATCCAGCATGGCCTGGTCGGCGTCGGATCCAGCAGTGTTTTCGGGGGCAGTGGAGGTCATTCGGTTGTTACCTGGGTTGGGTGCCACCGGTACTGCAGGACAAGCACAGTGTGGCGTTGGGGGCAAGAGGGGGCTTTCGTGTTTCACTCATCTGGTGTGTCGTCAGGCAGCTGTTGGCCGGCCTTCTGGCGCTCGATGTCGAGCAGCCAGTCGAGGATGCGCAGGATCGGTTCGGCGAAGCGGCTGGGGGCGAACTGGTAGCGCTTGGTGCTGAAGTAGATGCCGCGTGCCAGCGAGATGTCGCGCACGACGGGCACGCCGAGCTTCTCTGCCAGCTTGATGACCTTGCGAGCGCGGTTGCCGCGTTCGCGTACGGAGACGAACTGCAGGCCCGGGTAGTCCGGATGCAGGAAGATGCCCACCGCAATGTGCGTGGGGTTGGCAAGGATCATCGTTGAACCCGCCACGTCGGCCTGCACCTGGCCGGACAGCTCTTCGTTGATCTGGCGGCGCTTCTGCTTGATTTCCGGATTGCCGTTGTGGTCTTTGTGCTCCTGCTTGACCTCGCTCTTGTCCATGCGCATTTCGCGGATGTACAGCCGGTACTCGACAAACGCGGCGCCGAAGATGATGGGCGACAGCACGCCGAGCAGCAGGGCGCTGCTTTTCCAGGTGACGCTGTGCCAGAGCGCGCCGGCGGCCTTGTCGGGCAGCAGCACCTGGCCAAACAAGGTAGGTGCGAAGATCTGCCACGCCAGAAATGCGAACACGGTGCCAGCCAGCAGATAGAGCACGGCCGTCACTGCGCCCTTCACCGTCTTCAACGAGAAAAGATTCTTGAAACCGGAAATGGGATTCACACGAGCCAGGTCGATTCGCACCGCCTCAGCGGCAATCACGCCCTTGCTTTGAATGAGGGAAATCAGAACGGCGGCAATGATCGCGGCCACGCCCACCGGTACTGCCATCCACAGGAATGCCATGGTGGCCTGGTGCGCGGCCTCGGCCGGGGTGAGCGCGAAGCCGCGCTCGGCCATGCCCCGGTAGAAGGCATGCAGGTGACCGGCCGAGGTTGCCGTGGCCAGCGCGACCAGGCCGGCGACCAGCACCGCGGCTCCGGCGAGGTCACGGCTGACGTAGCTTTTGCCCTTCTTCGACTCTTTGAGAAGTCGGTGTGGTGTCGGCTTTTCGGTCTTCATTGGGCGGCCGGCAGCAGCAGCTTCAGCGCGTCGGTGCTGTCGCGGATCAGCGGCACCTGACGGGCAATGGTGGGCATGAGGTAGAGGAACAGCGCAATGAAGGCGATCAGCGACTTCACCGCCAGCGAGATCGAGAACGGATTCAGCTGTTGCGCGAAGCGCGAGAGCGTGCCGAGCAGAATCTCGACCAGGAACAGCAGCAGCAGCACGGGCAGCGCCATGCGCACGGCCCCGGCCAACAGCGTGCCGGCGAAGTCCTGCAGGTTGCCGAGGTTCAGCGACATCGGTCCGCCCATTGGCACCAATGCGTAGCTGTCCTGGATGACTTCCAGCAACGCGATCATGCCGCCGGTAGCCATGAACACCACCACGCTCATCAGCTGCAGCAGGTTGGCCAGTTCGGTGGCTTCCATGCCGCTGACCGGGTCGAGCATCGCGCCCACACCGGCACCGCGCTGGTTGTCGACGATCGCGCCCATGCCGTGGAAGATGTGGAACGGCAGCGCCACCACGATGCCGATGGCGGTGCCGATCAGCACTTCGCGCAGCAGCACGCCGCCCATCGACAGCATGTCCTGTGGCATGCCGGTGGCGGTGCCGACGGTGGCCGGCCACAGGCCGATCAGTACCATCACCGTGACCACGGTGCGGGTCATCTTGGCCGGCATGACGCCGGGGGCCAGGTACGGCACCCAGACCAGGCATGCGCCGATGCGGGCCATGCCCAGCACCAGCGGCAGCAGGTGGTCGCGACTGAGCGCGACCAGCTCGGCGTCGAGAGGCGACAACTGCATGGTTTACCCGGTCAGCGCGGTCTGCAGGGCCAGCCGGGCGAAGTCGAGCATGCGCGCGCTCATCCACGACATCAGCAGCAGCAGGCAGGCAATAACCGCCAGCAGCTTGGCACCGTAGGGAAGGGTCTGCTCCTGCAGCTGGGTCACGGTCTGGAACAGACCGATGGCCAGACCGACGATGGTCGCCACCGCCACCGGCGCGGCCGACAGCAGCAGAATCAGCAGCAGGCTTTTGTTGCCCATGAACATGATTGCGTCCATGGCGCTACATCGGCACGTCGAGGTACTGGCGGACCAGACCCTGCGACAGCAGGCTCCAGCCATCCATCGCCACGAACAGGATCAGCTTGATCGGCGCGGAGATGGTCACCGGGCTCATCATCATCATGCCCAGCGACAGCAGCACGCTGGACACCACCAGGTCGATCACCACGAACGGCAGGTACAGATAGAAGCCGATGCGGAAGGCATCCTTCAGCTCGCTCAGGGCATAGGTGGGCATCAGCGCGAACAGCGAACGCTCGTGCGGCTCCAGCGCGGGCAGCGGCTGGCCGGGTTCGGCCTGTCGGGCACGCTCGAAGAACTCCAGCAGCTCCGGATCGGAGTACGTGGCCAGGTAGACCTTGTAGCCGTCCAGGCTGGAGTCGAGGAACGCGATCACCGCGGCGACCGAGTTCAGCGGGGCCTCCAGCGCCAGGTAGGCTTCGTACATGTTCTGCACGATGGGCTGCATGACATAGAACGCCAGCATCAGCGCCAGTGCGTTGAGCACCATGTTGGACGGCACCTGCTGCAGGCCCAGCCCATTGCGCAGCAGCACGAACACCACCGAGAACTTCAGGTAGCACGTGCCGGCGGCAATGATGAACGGCAGCAGCGCCGCCATGGACATCACCGCAATCAGCGAGATGTCGTTGTTGACGAAGCTCATGACAGTACGGGAGCCTGATGCAGTTGCACGCCAAGCTGTTCACCCACCTGCACCAGCTCGCCACGGGCGACGGTCTGGCCATTGACCCGCAGCTGCAGCTGGGTCCAGGCGTCGGGCGGCAGGTTGAAGACGGTACCCGGCTGCAGCGCGGCCAGGTCGCCGACGCGCTGCTGCAACTGGCACAGCACCACCTCTACCGTCACAGGCAGGCGTGCCACGTCCAGGCCGGGCGGGAGGGCCGCAGGTGCGCTGGCGGCGGGCAGCGGATCGAAGCCGACAGTGTCGGTGTCGTCTTCGTCAAAATCGAAGGGGGTATTCACGGAAACGGTCTCCAAAGTGAAGTCGAAGGTGTAAAGGCGCTGCGCGCGATGGCGCGCGATGGGCTGGAACTGCTCCAGCAGCAGCACGCTGCCCGGGGACAAGCTGCGCAGCCGCGGCAAAGGCAAGGTCAGGCGCGCGACTTCCAGCTCCACCGGCACGCACAGGTCCAGGGCGGTATCGGTGGCACGCAGATGCGGTGCCACGTCGGCCTGCTCGATCCAGGCCGGGCCCTGCCCGGTGATCACGCGGGGCTGCGGCTGCCGGGTGCGGGCCATCGCGCTGGCGGGAACCACCTCGCGCAGGGTCACCTGGCTGCCGGCCAACACCGGATCGGCAAAATCGAGCAGGCGCGCATCGGGCAGCCAGCGCGTCAGCGTGTCGCGATCAACAAGCTCCGACCACGCCAGGCCCTCCAGTGCCGGCAGCATCTGCGGGCACCAGTCGTCAGCGGCAACCGCCACCTGCAGTGCACCGAAGGGGCCGCTGACGTCGAAGCGCAGCATCGCGCCCTGTTCCGGCGGCATGCTCCACTCGAAGCGCAGCCCCAGGCGCGCACCCTCGGCCGCGACCCGGGCCTGCGCCACGTCGGCCTCGGTCAAGGTGGCGAAGGGCCAGTGGCGGGCGCTCATGGGGTGTCCTGCTCCTGCTGCTGGCGGCGACGGCCATCCGGATCGGTCTCGAGCGCGGCGTCCACGCCCTTCCCTTCACCGGTCAGGCGGATCTGCACGCCGTCGGGAGCTGTGCTGCTGCCCAAGGCCTGGCTTACGCGAGTCGAGGACGGCTGCAGGGTCCAGTGACCGCCCTGCTGACGTGCGACCACGGCGTGCCCTGCGCCCCAGCTGTTGAAGCTGTACTCCACACGGGATTCGCCACGGGCGCGCTGGGCCAGCATTTCCTGCGTCTTCTGCGCCTGCTGTACGTGCTGCACACTGCGCTGGGTCGCCGTCTGGGTTTCGCCACGGATCTGCGCGGCTTCGCTGGTGGCGGCGTCGGCGGCGTGACGTGCCGTGGCTTCCTGCGCGCTCAGCGCCGGCATCGGCGCTGTGCTGGTCTCGTGACCGTCGGCCGCCGCGCGCACTTCCGGC